>CAVUXJ010000008.1:0-43275 GCA_963745495.1 uncultured Acidobacteriota bacterium | reverse complement strand
CCGCCACAATCGAAACAGGGGTGGAGATCACGAGCGCACAGGGACACGAGACGACCAGCAGGACCAGGGCGCGGTAGATCCAGGCTTCCCAGGCGCCAACACCGAACAACGGGGGCACGACGGCGACGGCCACCGCCAGCACGATGACGGCGGGCGTGTAGACACGCGCGAAGCGCTCGACGAATGTCTGGGACGGGGCGCGCTGCGCCTGCGCCTGTTCCACCAGATGAATGATGCGGGCCAGCGTCGAATCGCGCCGGTGCCTCGTCACCCGCACGTCGAGGGCGCCGCGCCCGTTGATCGAGCCGGCAAACACCTCGTCGCCGGGCCCCTTGTCAACCGGCAGCGACTCGCCGGTCACGGGTGCCTGGTTGACGCTGCTCGCGCCGGCCAGCACCTCGCCGTCGAGCGGCAGCTTTTCGCCCGGTTTCACGACGATGATGGCGCCCGGCGTGAGCAGATCGACCGCGATCCTGCGCTCGCCCGCTTCGTCGCGCACCAGCGCGTCGGCCGGCGCCAGGTCCATCACGGCGCGGACAGCGGTCCGGGCTTTCTCCAGGGTGCGCGCCTCGAGCGCGCGGGCGACGCCGAAGAGGAACACCACCGACGCCGCCTCGGACCACTCGCCGAGCAGCATGGCCCCCGCAACGGCGATGAGCATGAGCACGTTGATGTCGAGCGATCGCAGGCGAAGCGCGTGCCATGCACGCCGAAGGGTGGGCGGGACACCCAGGGCGATCGACAGGCCAAACAGGATGAGCCCCAGCGGGACGGCCAGCGCCGAGCAGCATCGACCAGGAGTCCGAGGCCGAGAGCCGCGCCGGAAATCGCCAGCAGGACGCGACGTCCCCTCGCCGCCTGTCCACCGGCGGCGATCGGTTCTTCGTGCTCCAGCCACGCGCGCAAGCCCGCATCGGCGACGGCCGCAACAATCGCCGACGCCGACACCTTCGTCGCGTCGTACTTCACGTGCAGCCGCTGGCCCACCAGGTCGGCCGAAAAGTCTTCGAGGCCCGGGAGGTTCTTGAACCGCCGCTCGATCATCGCGACTTCTTCGCGGCAGTCCATCCCCTCGATCTTGAAGGTCGACTCGGCGTGCAGCTCGCAGACGGCGCAGGTGGTCATGGTTCGTTACCGGCGCTCCTCGACGTGCTCCATGCCCTGCTCGAAGAGCCGTACGATGTGCTGATCGTCGAGCGTATAGAACGCCATCCGCCCGTCGCGCCGGGCGCGCACCAGGCGCATCCCGCGCAAGAGGCGGAGCTGATGCGACACGGCCGACTCGCTCAGCCCGATCAGCTGCGCGAGGTCGCAGACGCAGAGCTCCGACCGCGACAGCGCGTCGAGGATCCGGACGCGGGTGACGTCGCCGAGGACCTTGAAGGTCTCGGCCAACGCCGCGACCGACGGGATCCCGAGCATCGCCTTCCGAAGCGCGGATACCTTGCGTGAATCGAGGTGAAAGGCGGCGCACGCCTCCGCCAGCTCTGGTGCGCGCACGGGCCGGCTAGTCGCCATGGGGGGCGCCTCAATGTATGAACAACTGCTCATATGTTCAAGTATACCCCCGATCGGTCCCGGCGGGAACGGTGAGACGAGGGGTTACGCCAGCTGCTTCAGCGCCGCAAACACCTTGTCGTAATCCGGCTCGTTCCGGGCGTCGGCGAGCACCTCGCTGTGGCGGACGATGCCGTCCTTGTCGATCACGAAGACGGCGCGCTTGGCGATGCCCTTCAGGCCGATCATGTCCTCGTTGAACACGCCGTAGTCGCGAATCACCTGCTTGTTGAAATCGCTCAGGAGGGGAAACGTCAGGTGTTGATCCTTCTGAAACGCCTTCAACGTGAAAAACGTATCAACGCTGATGCCGTACACCTGTGCGTCCGCCAGGTTCAACGCCGAGAGCCGGTCGCGGAAGGTGCAGAGCTCCTGGGTGCACACCGAGCTGAACGCCGCCGGAAAAAATGCGAGCACCACCGGACGGCCGCGCTGGGCGCTGAGCGTGACCGGCTCGCGGTCCTGGTTGGGCAAGGTGAAGTCCGGGGCTGTCGAACCGACGTCTATAGACATGAATCCGTCCTCCGGGCGAGTCCAGGTTGACCCGCCGACGTTATGCTTCCGGCGAGGTGTCGGGAACCGCTTAGGCTATGCTTCGTCGGGGGTTCGCCGCCGCGGCACGCCGGAGATTCCCGCGGGGGCGGACCCATCTACCCATTTTTTCACGATTCGGATAGCATTTTTGATCGGCGCTGCCCCGAACGGCGGCACCGTGGATTCAGACACCTAGGAGCGCCCCGTGATTGAGGTTCAGAACCTCACGAAACGCTACGGCCCGGTGACGGCCGTACAGGACGTGAGCTTCCGCGTCGAACGCGGCGAGATTCTCGGCTTTCTCGGCCCGAACGGCGCCGGCAAGACCACCACGATGCGGGTCCTCACCGGGTACATGCCGGCGACCGAGGGCAAGGCCATCGTCGCCGGATTCGATGTATCCGATCAGCCTATCGAGGCGAAGCGCCGGACCGGCTATCTGCCGGAAACACCTCCGCTGTATCCCGACATGACGGTGGTCGGAATATCTCTCGTTCGTCTCCAAAATCAAGGGGGTCCCCTCGGCCGAGCGTCGCCAGCGGGTGCAGGCGGTCATGGAACGCACCCGGGTTGCCGACATGCGAGACCGGCTCTGCTCCCGCCTGTCGAAAGGCTACCGGCAGCGCGTCGGCCTGGCGCAGGCGCTCATCCACAACCCTGACGTGCTGATTCTCGACGAGCCGACCGCAGGGCTGGATCCCAAACAAATCATCGAGACGCGCCAGTTGATCACGGAGCTCGGCGGCGACCACACCATCATCCTGAGCACCCACATCCTCCCCGAGGTGTCGCAGACCTGCCAGCGGGTCGTGATCATCAACAAGGGACGGGTCGTTGCGGTCGATACGCCCGACAACCTCACGGCACGGCTGCGCGGTTCCGAGACCATGTACGTTCAGCTCGATGCGAGCGGCGGCCGACGTCGGTCCCGCGCTCGGACGGGTGTCCGGCGTCACGCGCGTGGTCGAAGCCGATCGCCGCGATGGTGTCGTCGGGTACGAAATCGAAAGCGCGAGCGGCCACGACGTCCGGCGCGAGCTCGCGCGCGCGGTGGTGACCAGCGGCTGGGGACTCCTCGAGCTGCGGCCGATGCGCATGAGCCTCGAGGACGTCTTCCTCTCGCTCACCACCGAAGAAGCGCCGACGGCGCCTGCAGGAGAGACCGCGAATGAGTAATATCGTGGCGATTGCGCAGAAGGAGCTGAAGTCGTACTTCGCGTCGCCGATCGCCTACATCGTGATCGGCGTGTTCGCGCTGCTGTACGGATTCTTCTACTTCATCATGCTCCAGTACTTCATGCGGGTCAGCCTGCAGGCGATGGCGGGCGGCGGCCAGTCGGTCAACATCAACGAGATGATGCTCCGGCCGATGCTGCAGAACGTGACCGTCATCGTGCTCTTCGTCCTGCCGATGGTGACGATGCGCACCTATTCGGAAGAGAAACGGTCGGGGACGATCGAGCTGCTCCTCACCTCGCCCCTGACCGACTTTCAAATCATCATGGGCAAGTTTCTCGGCGCGCTGGCGCTATATGCCACCATGCTGGCCATCACGCTGATCCACATCGCGATCCTGTTCATCTACGGCAATCCCGAATGGAAGCCGCTGGTGACGGCCTACCTGGGCCTGCTGCTGCTCGGCAGCTGCTTCATTGCGATGGGGCTGTTCGTCTCGAGTCTGACCAGAAACCAGGTGGTCGCGGGCGTCGTGACGTTCGGACTGGCGCTGTTTCTGTGGGTCATCAGCTGGCTCAGCAGCTTCTCGACCGGCACGATGGGAACGCTCGCCAGCTATCTGTCGCTCATCGATCATTTCGACGACTTCTCGAAGGGCGTCATCGACACGACGCACCTCGCCTATTACCTGAGCTTTATTACATTCGGGCTCTTTCTGACCGCCAAGTCGGTCGACAGCGAACGGTGGCGCGGCTAATGGCAACTCGACTTTTCAACATCATCGGGTGGCTGGGGACGGCGTTCGTCTTCGCGGCCGTGGCAATTCGTATCGGCCTTCCCACGCAGAACCGGTACGCGTTTTACCTGGCGTGGGCGGGGCTGGCGTGCATGGTCGTTTACACGATCAGCCAGTGGCGCGAGATCGCGCGCATGTTC
Source organism: uncultured Acidobacteriota bacterium (assembly GCA_963745495.1). Lineage (GTDB taxonomy): Bacteria > Acidobacteriota > Vicinamibacteria > Vicinamibacterales > CAVVIG01 > CAVUXJ01. Next base: position 39,072 of record CAVUXJ010000008.1, on the reverse strand, counting down.
TCACGTCGGCAGACGCGTCAGGGCACGCTGGCGGCCACGAGCGTGCTCATCGTGCTCGCCATCCTCGTGGCGATCAACTACATTGCGAAGCAGCAGACCAAGCGCTGGGACCTGACGGCCGCCAAGCAGTACACGCTGTCGGACCAGAGCCGGAACATCCTCGCCAAGCTGGATGCGCCCCTCGAGATCCTCGTGTTCGACCGCGAGACCGAATTCCAGCGATTCCGCGATCGACTGCGGGAGTACGAGAGCGGCTCGAAACAGATCAAGACCGAGTACGTCGATCCGGACCGGAAGCCCACGGTCGCCCAGCAGCATGCCGTCCAGCAGTACGGCACGATCGTCTTGAACTACAAGGGCCGCACCGAGCGCGCGACGACCGACACGGAGCAGGACATCACGAACGGCATCATCAAAGTGGTGTCGGGCCAGCAGCGGAAGGTCTACTTCGCGCAGGGCCACGGCGAGAAGGACACGGCCTCGACCGAGCGTGCGGGTTACAACACGATTGGCGACGCGCTCAAGCGCGAAAACTACCTGCTCGAGCCGCTCCCGCTCGCTCAGCGGGGCGAGGTTCCGGCCGACGCGGCGGTCGTCATCGTCGCCGGCCCCGCCATCGATTTCTTCCCTCAGGAAGTCGATGCGCTGAAGAAATACCTGGCGAACGGCGGCAAGGTCCTGCTGGCCCTCGATCCGCCGCAGAAACCGGACAGCCCGCCGCTCACCAACCTCGTGGCGCTCGCCCGCGAGTGGGGCATCGAGGTGGGCAACGACGCGATTCTGGACGTCAGCGGCATGGGGCGGCTCTTTGGCGCCTCCGAGGAAGTGCCCGTCGCAGTCAGCTACCCGCCGCACGCGATCACGCAGCGCTTCAACGTCATGACGGCGTACCCGCTGGCGCGATCGGTGACACCGGCGAGCGGCGGCGCCGGCGGTCGCACCGCTCAGGCGATCGTCGAGACCGGCCGGAACAGCTGGGCCGAAAGCGACCTCAAGAGCGTGCTCACAGGGCGGCCCGTCAAGATGGAGGAGTCCGGCGGCGACAAGCAGGGCCCCGTCGCCATCGCCGCGGCCGTGTCGGCGCCGGTCGGAGCGGGCAACCCCCGGCGAGCCCGCCCAGCCTGACGCGCCGAAGCCGGAAACCCGGGTCGTCGTTTTCGGCGACTCGGACTTCGCGTCCAATGCCGCGGCCGGCGTCGCGGGCAACGTCGATCTGTTCATGAACACGGTGGGATGGCTGTCGCAGCAGGAAAACCTGATCTCGGTCCGGCCGAAGGAAGCAGCGGACCGCCGGATCACGCTGACGGCAGGCCAGCAACTGCGGATCAACTGGCTCGCGCTCGCAGTCATTCCCGGCTTCATTTTCGGCGCGGGCATCATGCGGTGGTGGCGGAGACGCTAAATGCGTGGCTTACGATCGACGATTGCCTTGCTCGTGGTCCTGATCGGCCTGGGTGCCTATATCTATTTCGTCACCTGGAAGCGGCCGGCACAAGATGCCGGATCGAAACAGGAAAAGGTCTTTGCCGCGGTGCAAGCCGACCAGATCGATGAGCTGAAGGTGAAGGCCGAGTCGGGCGACGTGACGACCCTCAAGAAGACGTCGGGGGCGTGGTCCCTCGTCGCCCCGATGGCGACGACCGCGTCGGAGGCCGAGACCTCGAGCGTCACGAGCGCGCTGAGCGCCCTTGAAATCGAGCGAGTCGTCGACGAAAACCCCACCGACGTCAAGGACTACGGGCTCGAGACGCCGCGCATCGAGATCGACTTCAAGGCAAACGACAGGCAAGGCCTCGGGCCGCCTGCTCGTCGGCGCCAAGACCCCCACCGGCGCCAGCATGTACGCCCGGCGCAACGACGAGAAGCGGGTCTTCCTGGTCGCGGAGAACCAGAATGCCTCGCTCAACAAGTCCACGTTCGATTTTCGTGACAAGTCGGTCCTCAAGATTGACCGCGAGAAGGTCGACGGCGTGGAGGTGACGGCCGGCGCCGCACGCCCGCCGCTTCAGTTCGCGAAAGCTGGCAGCGAGTGGAAGCTGATCAAACCGCTGGAAGCCCGGGCCGATCCCGGCCTGGTGGAGGCGCTGGTCGGCAGCGTGGAGACGGCACAGATGAAATCTGTCGCCGCCGACAGCGCGACCCCCGCTGACCTGAAGAAATACGGCCTGGATCGGCCGGAGGTGACCGTGACCGTCCACCTCGGAAGCGCCCGCGCCGCTCTGGCGCTCGGTGGCAAGGCCGGTCCCGACACCGTCTATGCGCGCGATACATCGAAGCCGGTCGTCGTCACGGTCGACAGCACTCTGGCCGACACTGCAAGAAAGGGCGCCGAAGACTACCGCCGCAAGGACGTGTTCGAGTTCCGCGCGTTCAATGCCACTCGCGCCGAGTTCACCCGCAACGGACAGACGATGGTTCTCGAGCGTGTGAAAGGCAAGAGTGAAGAGACCCGGACGGCTGGCGCCGCGTCAGTCCGAATCCGGCGGACGCCGACAGAAGCAAGGTCGAAGGCCTGCTGGCCGGACTCGCGGACATGCGCGCGACCACCTTCGTCCCCACCATCGCCAAGACCGGCCTCGACGCGCCGGCCCTCACGGTGCTCGTCAAATTCGAAGACGGCAAGAAAGAGGAGCGCGTGAGCTTCGGGACGAGCGGCGCCGACGTGTACGCCTTGGTCCCCGGCCAGCCAGGCGCCGCGAAGATCGAAGCCGAAAAATTCGCCGAAGCCAACAAGACGCTCGACGAGCTATCGAAATGATCGCGGCCGCGATTATCGCGGCACTCCTCCTCGCCGGATGTACCACGGCTCCCCTGGCCGTGCTGGCCGCCGCCGCTCCCGCGCCCGCTGCGGCAAGCCAGCGCCGGAACGCAAGCCGGCTTCGCAGCGCCGTCAACGAGCTCCAGCGGGACATCAATCGACTGCTTGCGCCGACCTCCGAGCGGGCCACCTGGGGCGTGCTGGTGAAATCGCTGGCAACGAACGACACGCTCTACGCGCTCAACCCGCGCAAGCTGTTCGTGCCCGCGTCCAACATGAAGCTCGCCACCCTCGCCGCGGCCGCGGAACGGCTCGGCTGGGCCTATTCGTATGAAACGCGCCTCATCGCACACGGGACGCTGCTCCCTTCGGGGTTCCTCGACGGCGACCTGCTGGTCGTCGGCTCCGGCGATCCGAGCATCGACGACTGGGACGGCGCCGCCACACGCCTGTTCCAGAGCTGGGCGGAACAGCTGAAGGCGAGCGGAGTCACCACGATCGGCGGACGAATCATCGGCGACGACAACGCGTTCGACGAAGAGACCCTCGGCATGGGATGGGCGTGGGACGACCTGGGCAGGAGCTTCGCGACCGGCGTCGGCGCGCTTGCAGTTCAACGAGAACACCGCCCGCCTGACGATCGTGCCCGCGATCGGTGGTCGGACAACCGCCACTCGTCGGCGTCGCCGCTCCCGGTGCACCGATCGCGCTGAGCAACCAATTGACGACTGCCCGGGCGACCGCCGTGCCGGCATTCGACGGTCCGACGGTTGCTTGGCAGCCCCGTCGTGGAGCTCCGCGGATCGATTCCGCTCGGAAGTGGTCCCCTGTTCCGCAATGTCTCGGTCGACAACCCGACTCAGTACTTCGTGAACCAGCTTCGGGACGCGCTGGAAGCGAACGGCATCGATGTCTTCGGCGCCGCGGTCGACATCGACACGCTTGCGGACCCGCCAAGACCGCGAGGATGGAACACTCCTGCTGGCCTCGCACTCGCCATCGCTGTCGACCCTGGCGGCGACCATGATGAAGCTGAGCCAGAATCTGTACGCCGAAACGCTGTTGAAAACGCTCGGCAGCTCAAAACCGCCGGCAACCGTCGAGGCAGGCCGGCTGGTGGTCCAATCGACGCTGACATCGTGGGGCATCGATCCCGACGACCTGCACATCGCTGACGGTTCGGGACTCTCTCCCTACGACCTCGCGACCCCGGCCGCCCTGGTGGCGATCTTGACACGGGGCGCGCGCGACGCGCGCCTGCGCGGCCCTTTCGAGGAGGCGCTGCCGATCGCGGGCCGGGACGGGACTCTAGGCCATCGTCTGAAAGGAACGCCGGCCGAAGGAAATGCCCGCGCAAAGACGGGATCGTTGTCGAACGCGCGGGCGATCTCAGGCTACGTGCACTCTGCGGACGGCGAGCCGCTGGTGTTTTCGATCCTCGCGAACAACTTCGGGCGCTGGGCCGACGCGGTCGAAACAGCCGAGGACGCGCATCGTCGTCAGGCTGGCAGAGTTTTCGAGGACAGCCAGAAGGTAACGGAGACCCCGGAGAGAACGGATTCACAACGGAGAAACGAAGCAACGAAGACCTCCGTTTCTCCGTGTCAACCCGTTTTCTCGTATCCTCCGTTCCCTTCAGGATTTCGTGTCGCGCCGCGTCGAGAATCGTCTCCGCGGACGCGTTGAAACCGCCGCCCTGAGCGAGATCGGGTTTGCCGCCGCCCCGCCCCCCGAATCTCGCCGTCAGCTCGGACAGGATGTGGCCGGACGCGATATCCACGTCCTGCGATCGGGCGACCACGATCATGTTCGGGTCTCTCGGCGACACCAGCACCACGATGAATCCCGGTCGAGACACCACGGCGGAGGCCATCGCCTTCAAGCCGTTGGCATCGGCATCCACCACGCGCAGGACGAGCCGGCCGCGCGGGCGTTGGCGTTCCCGCGGCGGCACACTCGTCGGCCCGATAGCGCACGAGGTCGTGTTGAAGAGCGGTCAACGCACGGCGCTGGTCCTTCGTCTCCGCCTGCAGCCGTTCGATCGCGTTCGGCAGATCTGGCATCGATGTCGAGAGCAGCCGGACGGCCGCGTCCGTCGCGTCCCTCAGCGAGCGGAATCGGCCGAGCGCTCGCCCGCCGCAGAGGAATTCCACGCGTTGGCCGCCCTTGAAACGTTCCCAGGAGGCGACGGCGATCACGCCAACCTCGCCGGTTCTGGCCACGTGCGTCCCGCCGCAAGCCGACAGATCAAAGTGTTCGATGTCGATCAGGCGGAGGATCCCCTCACGATGAGGTTCTTTTCTGAGCGGCAGCCGGGCGGCCTCGTCAGCCGTCGCAAATTGGATGGCGACCGGCCGGTCCTCCCAGACGATCCGATTCGCCTCGGTTTCCGCGGCCGCCATCTCGGCCGGGGTCGTCTCCCGCGCCAGATCGATCGTGCGAGCGATCGACGCCAAGGTGAAAGCTCACGGTCCGCACACCGAAGAGTCGATCGAAGGCGGCCGACAACAGATGCTGTCCCGTATGCTGCTGCATGTGATCGAAGCGGCGGGCCCAGTCGATGACGCCGTGAACACGCGCGCCGATCTGCGGGGTGTCGGCCGTGTCGACGACATGCGAGATACGGCCGTCATTTTCGTCGACCACATCGACGACGTGAGCCTCCCCGAGCGTCCCGATGTCGTAGGGTTGCCCCCCGGAGGTGGGATAGAAGGCGGTGCGGTCCAGCTGCACCAGCCGGCGGCCGCCCGCGGTCTCGACGCCGAGAACCGTCGCGTCGAACTCGCGGTCATACGGATCCGTGTAGTAGAGCCGATCGGTCATCACGGGTGTCGCCGGCAGAATCGCCTCACGGGTGGCTCAAACGGAATGGCTGGCGGCGTATGTCCGGCGATTCTAACGCAGGAGGACCGGATCGGCCACGCCCGCTTCGGCAAATCCCCTGGCGCGAAGGACACAGCTGTCGCAGCGGCCGCAGGGTGTGCCGTCCGGGCGCGGGATCGTAGCAGCTATGCGTCAGACCGTAATCGAGGCCGAGCTCGAGGCCGCGCCGGATGATCTCGCTCTTCGTCAGCGCGATGAGCGGCGTGTGCACGCGAAATCGGGCGCCTTCGACACCTGCACGCGTGGCAAGTGCGGCGAGAGACTCGAAGGCATGGATGAATTCAGGCCGGCAATCGGGATACCCGGAGTAGTCGAGCGCGTTGACGCCGATGACGATGTCTCGCGCCTCGAGCACTTCGGCCCAGCCAAGCGCGAGCGCGAGGAAGATGGTGTTGCGAGCCGGCACATACGTGATTGGAATGTCCGGCGCCGCAAGATCACGGTCGCGCGGGACCGGTATGTCCGAGGTCAGCGCGGATCCGCCGATGCCGCGGAGATCAAGGTCGAGCTGGAGATGTCCCGTCACGCCGAGCGCGGCCGCGACGCGGCGTGCCGCCTCGGTTTCGTACTCGTGGCGCTGACCGTAACGGACCGTCAGGGCGTAAAGCTCGTAACCCTGCGACCGCGCGATGGCCCCGGCGGTATAACGAATCGAGGCCGCCGCTCAACAGGAGTACTGCTCGCATCTGGTAATTGGGTAGTCTGGTAATTGGGTAATCGCAATGCTGACTTTGGTCAGTTCGTTAGCTCCAATTACCAGATCATCAGATTACCCGATTACCCGATTCAGACGCCTCGCGTGTCTGGCGGCCATATGTACTTGTGCAACTGCAGCTGAAGCCTGGCGGGCAGATGATCGGCGAGCATCCATTCGGACAACAGGCGCGGCTCCAGCACGCCGTGCACGGGCGACACGAGAACTGCCGCCGAGCGTGACGGAAGATCGTAGCGGCCGATCACGTCACGGGCGAACTCATAGTCCGCGCGGTCCTGAATGACGAACTTGACCTCGTCGTGCGGCGCCAGCGCGTCGAGATTCCCCCAGTCGTTCCTGTCTGTCTCGCCGCTCGCCGGACACTTCACGTCGACGATCTTCACGACGGCCCTCGGCACCCGCGTGATCGGCCGATGACCGCCGGTTTCCAGCATGACCGTCCGCCCACGCGCCAACAGCTGCTCCATCAGCGGATACACGTCGTCCTGCAGCAACGGCTCGCCGCCGGTGATTTCGACCAGGGGGCAGTCGTACCGCTCGACCTCCGCGATGACCTCGTCGAGCGAGCGCTTCACGCCCTGGTGAAACGCATACGCGGTGTCGCACCAAGAGCAGCGGAGGTCGCACGCCGTGAGACGCACGAAGACACAGGGGCGGCCAATCCGCGTGGACTCGCCTTGAATCGAGTAGAAGATTTCGTTGACGGTCAACATTGAACGCTTGGATTTCCATTATCCTACCTTCGTGTCGAACATTCGCGTGGGCACGTCCGGCTGGAACTACCCCACCGGCCGTGGCACGTGGAACGGCGTCTTCTACCCGGCGCGGCGGGCCCGCGGAAAGACGTTCGACGAGCTCGCCTACTACGCCGAACATTTCGACACCGTCGAGGTCAATTCCACGTTCTACGGTCAGCCGAGGCCGGAAGTGACGCGCGGGTGGGCCGACCGGACGCCGTCCGGCTTCGAATTTTCCGTCAAGCTCTATCAGAAGTTCACGCACCCCCGGATGTTCAAGGACAGACTCCGGCGGTCCGTGGCCGGCGTCCTCCGGCGCCGTCGAGCAGGACGAGCTGCTGACCGCGCTGGCCCGCCCGAACCAGGCGGACCTCGACGAGTTCAGGCGCGGAGTCGATCCGCTCGCCGAACGCGGCAAACTGGGCGCGCTGCTGGCGCAATTTCCGCCGAGCTTCAAGAACGGTGAGGTCGAGCGCGCCTATCTGATCGATCTGCTGAGCGCGTTCAGCGGCTACCGTGTCGCGGTCGAGCTCCGGCATCGAAGCTGGAGCGACGCCTTTGGCGACACGCTCGCGCTCCTGAACGGCTTCGAAGCCGCGTGGACCCAGATTGACGAGCCGAAATTCAGCTTTTCAATCAGACAGAATTTCCTGCCCAACGTCAGGGGCTTCTACTACATGCGGCTTCACGGCCGGAACGCGGCTCAATGGTGGCGTCACGCGAAGACGGAAGACCGGTACGACTACCTGTATTCCGCGGAGGAATTGAAGGAGTTGATCGGAACGGCCGACGCTGCGCGACACATCGTCAAGAAGCTCTATCTGTACACGAACAATCACTTCTCAGCCAAATCTGTCGCCAACGCCGCGATGATCAAGCAGCAGCTGGCGAACCGCTCGAGGGCGAGTATCCGCCGGAGTTCGTCGCAGCGGTACCCGGAGCTTGCGGACGTCGTTGCCGTCCGTGATGTCGATCACAGATCCGCCTAATCCCGGAAGCGCCAAGCCAAGCTCCGTCCGGCGATTAGGGCCTGACGTACATTCTCGTGATGAGGTCGCCGACCTGCAGCATGGCCGGGAACCTCGTCGCCTTCGATGACCTGGCCGAACACCGCGTAGCGGCCGTCGAGATCCGGCCTGTCCTCGAGCGTCACGTAGATTTGGCTGTCAGCCTTCGCCGGATCGCCCATGTGCGCCATGGCCACGGCGCCCTTCTTGTGGGTCCGCTTCTTCGTGATCTCTGCAGCGCCGATCGGCTTCCCGCTGGCGGCCGCGCGGCCACGGCCCCAAAGCTCGCGTTTGTCGAGATCGCGGGTCTGCGGGTCTCCGAACTGCACGACGAACCCAGGGAGCGCGCGGTGCACCCGCTGGCCGTCATAGAAACGAGCGCGAATGAGCGTCAGCACATGCTCAACCGTCGAGGGCGCGTCGTTTGGAAACGTCGTGAACGCGAACGTTCCCTTTGTCGTTTCGACTGCGACGATCGACGCCCCGCCCGCTGCTTGCTCGAACGCACCGTTCACCGAGACCGCCGCGCATGCAGCCAGCAGACAGAGCACCCCCATTCGCCACGATCGAAGGCTCATCCGCACCCCACTTGAAAATCTCAAACCTGAAGTCTGAACTCTGACGTTTCAACCGAGCCTTGAGACTTGAGACTTCACACTTCAGATTTCAGGATTTCAGACTACCTAAGCGCCTGCCCTCGATTCCCGAGTGACCCCGATGCGCGGGCAAAGGGGCGCAGGACGCATTCCTGGCAGCGGGGGAAGACAGGCCGGCAGACGTTCTGTCCCCAAGTGACCAGGTACAGGTTGATATGCGGCCAGAACCTCGCGGGCGTGGCCCTATAGAGCGCCTGCTCCGTTTCCTCGGGCGTGCGCGTCCGTACCCATCCCAGACGGTTCGAAATCCGGTGAACGTGGGTATCGACGCAGATGTTGCGCTCGCTTCCGAAGGCCAGGATCAACACGAGATTGGCAGTCTTTCGCCCGACGCCCGGCAGCATCAGCAACTCCTCCATCGTCGCCGGCACACGTCCGTCGAATCGCTCGACGATCATCCGGCACGTGGCGCGTACATGCCTCGCCTTGTGGCGGTAAAAGCTGACCGGGTAGATCAGGCGCTCGATCTGCTTGACGGTAAGCTTCGCCATGGTGCGGGGCGTCCGCGCCACCTTGAACAGCCGGGTGGACGCCCCAAGCGTCGTCGCGTCCTGGGTGCGCGCGGAGAGCAGCGTGGCGATGAGGACGTGAAAAGGATCCTCTTTCTGGCTGTTCGAAATCTTTTCGACCGCCGGCAGCTCGAGACCGTCGATGGCACGCGCGAGGGCACGCATGACGGCCTCGACATTTCCTGCGGGTGAGACGTGCGTCACCTGACCGTCGCGTCACCTACGCGCCCGGCGCGCGATACGCGGGCGACTTCTTACACGCAGCATCAACGTCCTCGGGCGTGATCAGCGGAATCGTGGAGAGGTGAACGGCGCCCGAGGCGTTTACCGCCAGGCTGACCGCCAGTGCCGAGGCCGTATCCGGAAAATCGGCGATCACGTACACGTCGTGCTCGCCGTGTGCGAAGTAGAACGACTCGACCTTGCCCCCCAGGCTCTCGACAAGCTTGTGCACCGTGGCACGCCGTCCGGTCCCACCCTCTTTCAACAGCCCCCGTGCTCCTTCCGCGTTGTAAGACGCCTTGACCATGAACTTCGGCATCATGTCCTCCTCTGTTTTTCTCTGTCTTTCGACCGGCGTGATCCTCGGACTGTCGCCGCCCTCGGCGGCGTTCCACCTGCACACGTGGCGTGGACACCCGCGCACTAGTGTCCGAAGGACAAGCAGTACCCGCAGTGATTGCAGCGAACGCTCGGTTCGATGAGGCAGGCGCCATCTCCGTCCCCGCCGCGCGCCAGCGGCAACTGTGCGTGGCTGGCGTGGGCGCGCCACGTCTCCGCCGGCGTGACAAATATTCCTTTCCCCATTTCAGGGCCCCGCGGCTCCGGCCGGTCATGTCTGGCGATTGCGTCTCGCACGAGCGTGCGCAGTTCGTCTTCAGTCACGAGAGTCGCCGATCTCCGGTTCCTCGCAATCGACCGAGTCGACGATACCGATGATGGCAGCGTCGACGGGCGCGGCCTTCCTGCCGAGCGCCTCGCCCGGCCGCGCGTCCTTCCAACACCACCAGCACTTTCTCGTGAACGCCGGCGCCGACACCGTCGATCGCCAGCATCGCCGTGCCGCGCGGCGTGTCGTCGAGATTCAACGGCTGCACGAGCAGCAGCTTGGCGCCTTCGAACTTCCGGTGCTTCTGCGTCGCGACGACGGTCCCGATCACACGGGCGATCTGCATCAGTGACTCAGGAAATTACAGATTTCAGGTTTCAGACTTCAGATTTATTGCAGATTTCCTATCTCTCTACCGTCCAATGATCGACGATGCCGACGATCCCGGCATCGACCGGGGGCTCGGCGGGGTGGAACGGAAAGCTGGCTTCCTTGCCCCGCACGAAGAACACCTCCTCGCCGACACCGGCGCCGACGGAATCCGCCGCGACGAGCGGCCGGCCGGCCGGTTGACGCTCGGGCGTCAGAGGCTGGACGACAAGGAGCTTGATGCCGACCAGTCTGTCGTCTTTGCAGGTGGCGACCACTTCGCCGATGACACGGGCCAGGTGCATCAGATAATCGGATAATCGCGTAATTTGGTCATCGGGTGATTTGGCAGTCGGGTGATTTGGCAGTCGAACACAACAATTACTCGATTACCAAATTATCCAATTACCCAATTCCCTACTTCTCTACTCGTGAATGTCGACCGTATCGACGATGCCGACGATCGCGGCATCGACGGGGCTGTCTTTCATGCCGGCCGCCATCCGCGCCGAGCTGCCGCTGACGATGAGAACGGTCTCGCCGATTCCGGCATCGACCGTGTCGACGGCTACCAGATACGAGCCCTCGGCTTTGCCGCGAGGATCCACCGGCCGCGCGACCATCAGCTTGCTGCTGACGAGCCGCGGATCCTTTCGCGTCGCGACCACGGTCCCAACGATTTTCGCGAGGAGCACCGACTAGGCTTTCGTGCTCGCAGCCTTGCCGATCGGCAGCGCCTCCTCGAGGTTGGCGTGCGGCCTGGGAATGACGTGGACCGAAACCAGCTCGCCCACCCGGCGCGCCGCCGCAGCGCCTGCGTCGGTGGCGGCCTTCACGGCCGCGACATCGCCGCGCACGATGGCGGTCACGTACCCGGCGCCGATCTTCTCCCAGCCGACGAGCGTGACCTTTGCCGCCTTGACCATCGCGTCGGCGGCCTCGATCATCGCGACCAGGCCCTTCGTTTCGATCATCCCAAGCGCCTCACCCATTACGATCTCCTTGGAGGCTCGCTAGTTCACAGCTGACAGTTGACCGTTGACAGGACCGTTAACTGTCACCTGTGAACCGTGAGCTGTAAACCGACCACCCCTTAGTCCTACACGTCCCGCTACCTCAGGCTCCGAACAGCTTCTTCGATGAGGGCGGAGAGTTCGCGGTATGTTAACCGAATTTCCGCTTCCTCATTGCCCTGTGTGGCCTGGATCGGTTCGCTCGCATCCAGCAGATCGGGCACGAGGCGCATCCCGCCGCCGGCGGGCGCTTGTACGACCTGACAGGTCGCGCTGTCGTCGGTGCGGCCGTCCCCGCGCGTGCCCGGTCCGTCATCCACACGGTCCGGCGGATCCGCGCAGATGGGGGCCGGCGCTTCGATGCCGTACGTGCCGCGCAGCTCCTGCAGCCGCAGCACCTCCTCGCGCGCGATCAGGTTCTCGCGACCCAACAGGCGGGCGACCAGGCTGATCTTTGCGAAGTGCTCGATCGTCTCCATCTTGAAGTACGCGGCGAACAGATCCCCGCCGACTGTCAGCGCGCCGTGGTTGGCGAGCAACATCCCGTCGTGGGCCTTGATGTACTTGCGCACGGCCTTCGGCAGCTCCGTCGTTGAGGGTGTCGCGTACTCCGCAATCGGAATGCTGCCAAGAGTCGTGAGCACTTCGGCCAGGACGGCGCGGTCGAGTGGAATACCGGCAACCGCAAAGCCGGTCGCAATCGGCGGATGCGCATGCACGACGGCCTGGACGTCGGGGCGCTGGCGGTACACCTCGAGGTGCATCAGCATCTCGGTCGACGGGTCGCGATCGCCCTGGAGCTTCCGCCCTTCCAGGTCGGTGACGCACATCATGTCGGGACGTCATGAACCCCTTGCAGACGCTCTTGGGGGTCATGAGCAGGCGATCGGCGCCGTACCGGACGCTGATGTTGCCGTCGTTCGAGGCGGTATAGCCGCGCGCGTACATGCGGCGGCCGACCTCGACGATGTCGGCCCGCAGCGACGATTCGATGCTCATCTCACACGCGCGCGATACTGATCGCGGCACTTGTCAGAGCAGAAGTGCACGCGTCGGGCTCCGTCGACCAGCATCACCGCGCGATCGGGGACCACGAAGGTCCCACACACCGGATCGCGCACCATCTGGACACCGAGGCGAGGCACGCGCGTTCCGCGCGGGGTCCCGGTCAGCCCCTCGAGGAAGCCGGCGAACAAGCGCGCGAAGGCGCGCGCGAGAAGCGCGACAAGCAGGAAGAGCAGGATGTACCGCACCAGCATCAGGCACCCGGCTTCTGTGCCGCGCCCGGGGGCGGATGCGCCGCGCGCAGACTGTCGAGCGCGCGCCTGGCTGCCTGGGCTTCAGGACTCTGCGGGGCGAGCGAGATGACCTGTTCCCACGCCTGCTGCGCGCCCTGCAGATCCTGCTTGCCGAACTGCCTTGACGATGCCGACATTGAGGAGTGTTTTCGTGTGCTTCGGGTCGATCTTCAGCGATCGGTCGAACTGCTCCAGTGCCTTGTCCGGCTGGTTGGAGTAGTAGTACGACATGCCGAGATCCGTGCTGACGTCGACCTCGTTCGGCGAGAGCCGCAGGGCGTCGCTGTACCACTTGATCGCGTCGTCGTAGCGCTCGGCATCGAAATACAAGTTGCCGAGCTGCACACGCGGCGCGGCGTTCGACGGCTCACGCTCGGCCACCGAGATGAACGCATTGACCTGCGTCTGATCGAGGATCGCGGCCGTGGACCCGGTCGGCTGGGCAGCCTGGACGGCCGCGGGCGGCTGGCGCAGAGCCGCCTGCTGGCTGCCGATCACCCATCCGGCGATGAGCCCGAACAGAATGCCGGCGACGCCAAACGCAACCGCATCAGACTTCATCAGTAGATACTCTAGCTGCTCAGCTCTCGGTCATCGGCTCACAGCGCCCGCACGGTACACACCAAGCTGAACACCGAGAGCTGATAGCTGTGAACTGATCGCTGAAAGCTGATCATAACAGCGTGCGTTGAAACCAGTCCACCAGCACGCGCCCGAGATCGTGGTCGCCCCTGAGCATCGTCGTGCCGTGACCGGCGTTCTCGAGGATCCTGATCTCGCGCACGCCGCCGCCGCCCGCGGCCAGTTCCTTCGCCGATCGAAGGGCGTACGGGTCGTTGCTGCCGGCCAGCAACAGCGCCGGCCGCCCACCATACTTGCGGAGGGCCGCATCGGTCCTGAGCGATCGGTAGTCGAGACCCGGCGACAAGAGGGCGAGACTCCGGACCGCCGGGTCGCCAGCGGCTGCCAGAATGGCGACATTGGCGCCCAGCGACGCGCCTGCGATGCCAATCGCGGAGGCAATGACGAGATCGCGGCGCGCGACGAGAAACGTCCGCGCGGCCCGCACGTCCAGGACGAGCCGTGTGAGATCGGGGTCGCCGCCGGCGGCCGGGGGCGGGCCGGCCGAGGAACCGCCGTGTCCGCGAAAATCGATCGTGAGCGCATGGAGGCCCGCGTCCGCAAGCCGGTTGGCGACCGCGTCCCAGTCCTCGCGCGATCTCGTCAACATGTGCAGGAAGATGACGGCGGGCGCCGGACCGCGGCCCGCGTCATAAAACGTTCCGGCAATCGCCACGCCGTCCTCGGTTCGCATGCCGACGGTGCGCCCGCTGACCGTCTGCGGCACCACCGGTGTCAAGATGATGATCGCCACCAACGCCACGGCGCTGGTCAGCGTCCGCAACCGCGGCGACGTCCAACAATCCGCGAGGCTCACGCGTGGGCTCCCCGCCCGCCGCGAAGCACCGCCAGGTACTCACGAACGACCGGTTCGAGGCCGGCAAAGATCGCGCGCGAGAGGATCGCGTGGCCGATCGACACCTCATCCAGATGAGGAAGTTCGCGAAACAAGACGAGGTTCTCCAGATCGAGGTCGTGGCCGGCGTTGACGCCGAGGCCGAGAGATCGCGCCAGACGCGCCGCCTCCGTGTAACAGCTCGAAGGAACGGCCGGCCTGATCGGCGCCGCGCTCGAACGCGCGAGCGAACGGCTCAGTGTAAAGCTCCACGCGATCGGCGCCGAGCGACGAGGCGAACTGCACGGCGTCCGCGCACGGCTCGACAAACAGACTGACCCGAATGCCGTTCGATTTGAGCGCATGGATCACGGCCGGCAGACCTGCGGCCTCCGGTCCCGCGACTCCATCCCACCTGACTCGTAATCTCCCCCGGTGCAACCGGGACGAGCGTGCACTGATCCGGTCCGACCTCGAGCACCAGCGCGAGCAGATCCGGCCGCGGATCGCCCTCGATGTTGTATTCGATCGACGGGCGCCGCGATTGCAGCGCGCCGGCGATCTCGCGGACGTCCTCGGGCGTGATGTGACGGCGATCGATGCGCGGATGCACGGTGATGCCGCCCGCACCCGCGGCCAGACACGCAGCGACCGCGTCGAGGACTCGCGGCTCCCGGCCGCCGCGCGAGTTGCGCAGCGTCGCGACCTTGTTGACGTTGACGCTCAGGCGAATCATGTGACCATGTGGATCTGGTGATTTGGTGATTTGGTGATTTGAGTGAATGGTCTGGCAATTGAACAATCAATAACCAGATGACTCGATCACCAGATAGCCAGATTCATCCGAGATGTTCCTTCACCGTGTCGACAATCTCCTGCGCCCAGAGCCGGATTTCTTCCTGGTGCTGGCCTTCGAGCATCACGCGCAGCAGCGGCTCGGTGCCCGAATACCGGACGAGCAGGCGGCCCTGACCCGCAACACGCGATTCGACACGCGCGATGGCTGCCGCAACCGCCGGCACGCTCGCCAGATCGACCTTCTCACGGACACGAACGTTGAGGAGCACTTGCGGGTAGCTCACCAGGTCGCCCGCCAGATCTGCCAACGAGCGCCCGGTGGCCGCGACCGTCCGCAGGACGTTCAGCGCGGTGCAGAGACCGTCGCCGGTAAACAGGTATTCCGAGAAAATGACGTGACCCGACTGCTCTCCCCCGAGCGAGAGGTCGCGCGCCAGCATCTCCTCCATCACGTGCTTGTCGCCGACCGCGCATCCGCACGAGAGCGATCCCGAGATCGCGCAACGCGAGCTCCAGGCCGATATTGCTCATCACGGTCGCGACGACCGCGTTGCCCTTCAGCCGTCCTTGGGCCTGCATCTGCCGGCCGCACATCAGCAGCACATGGTCCCCGTCGACGATCCGCCCTCGATGATCGACGAAGATGGCACGGTCGCCGTCGCCATCGAAGGCGACCCCCATCTGACATCCGCCCTTGACAACCGTCGCAGCCAGCAGCTCCGGGTGCGTCGACCCGCACCCGAGGTTGATGTTCCGCCCGTTGGGTCGATTCCCGATGACGATCGCCCTGATGCCGAGTCGCTCGAACAATGCGGGCGCGACCGTCGTCGTCGCGCCGTTGGCGCAGTCGACGGCGAGCGTGAATCCGTTCAGCGCGTCGCCGCTCGGCAGGAACGTGCTCAGGTGATCCAGGTAGGCGCCCGCGAGATCGGCCTGCGCGAGGAGCACGGCTTCCCCACCCCTCGCCGTCCATGACGAGTCGGCCATGATCGCTTCGACTTCCCGTTCGACACGCTCTGCGAATTTCTCGCCCCGGCCGGAGAACACCTTGATGCCGTTGTCTTCGAACGGATTGTGGGATGCGGAGATCACCACGCCCGCGTGGTAGCCCGCGGCCGGTGTCAGATACGCGATGGCGGGCGTGGGGACCACGCCCGCACTCGTCACGCTCGCGCCTTCGCCTGATGCGCCGTGCGCCAGCTCGGCCTCGATCCAGCCTCCCGATTCACGGGTATCGCGGCCAACCAGCAGCCGCGGCGACTCCGTCCCATGCGGGAGCGCGCGGACGAGCGCCGCCCCGAGCCGACGCACGGTGGCGGCGTCGAGTGGATACTGGCCTGCCGTGCCGCGCACACCGTCGGTGCCGAACAGACGAGCGGCTCCGGCGGGGCGGGGCTCTGTGCCGTCGTCAGTCCTTGGCACGGGTGATACGCACTTGTATGGTCGGAGGCAGGATTCGCGCGACGCCGGCATCGTTGGAGGCCTCAGCCGCCACCGGCAACGAATAATCGCCGAGGCCCAGACCGCCGAGATCGACATAGGCCGTGACATCGCCTGGATCGATGCGGCTGAGCCCTTCGCGGCTGCCGCGCAGCACGACGTCCACGGCCGGCGGAAGCGCCTGAGCCGCCAGCGCCGGGGCGAGGTTGCGCAAGTGGACGGGCTGGCCGACCGTACGCTCGCGCGGGCCGGGCAGCACTTCCACCCTCACGTTCACCGACCGCGGAGTCTTCAACCGGAGCAGCGGGTCGAGCAACCCGACCCTCACGACTTCGGCGACGCGTGACCGGGCGCCGGCAACCGAGACCGCCTCGGTCACCGCCTCGGTCGCTCGTGCCACCGCGCTCTCGGGGCCGGTCACCTCGATCGTCTTTGGATCGGTCGTGACGGTGCCGACGATGAACCCGGGCGCCGGATTACCTTCGACCTCGGGAGCAATGGGGATCTGGCGCGTGGCGGACTTCTCGAACACGATCGCGATGCTGCTCGGCGTCACCTGAACGACCTCCACACCGAACGGCACCCGCACATTCTCGGGCGTCAATTGAAAGAGCCGGCGACCCGGCCGTGCGGCCCGCAGATCGAGCGTCGCGACGACGTCGCTGGGCGTCACCTGGCTGAGCGTTCCAGAGCCTCCGCGCACGCGCACGTCGACGAACGTGAAGGGCTCGCCGGACAGCTCGAGCCCCGGCGGAAATTGCTGCAGTTCGAGCGGTATGCGCAGACCGCGTTCGACGACCTCTTCCCCGGACACGGCCATCCAGAGCGCCACGGCGAGCGCCAGCGAGATGACCTTGAGGCCGGCATGGCGGAACGGCCACATCGACACGAGCTTCACCAGGCACCTGCCCGCGTCATGACGTGTATTGGACGCGCGAGGACACCGGCGCCCTGCGGACGCCTACCTGCGAAATGAGCGCGCGCAGCCGGATCCGCAGCGCGTCGGGCTCGAGACCGCGCTCGATCTGCCCGTCGGCGACGAGAGAGATCCGCCCGGTTTCCTCCGAAACGACGATGGCCAACGAATCGTTCTCTTCGGTCAGACCGATGGCCGCGCGGTGGCGCGATCCCAGCTCCTTGCTCAGTTTCGGATTGACGGTGAGCGGCAAAAAGCACGCAGCCGCAGCGATACGGTCGTTCTGAACGATCACGGCCCCGTCGTGGAGCGGCGCATCCAGCTGGAAGATGCTCACCAGCAGGTCGTAGGTCATGATGGCATCGAGTGGAATGCCGCCCTCGATATAGTTGCGCAGGCCGATCTGCCGCTCGACGGCGATGATCGCGCCGACGCGCTGCGAAGACAGCATGCTGGCGGCGACCACCATCTCCTCGATCGATTCCTCGGCCGATTCGGGCTTCGCGAAGTAGCGGAAGAAGGGGGCGCGGCCCAGATGCGCCAGCGCGCGCCGGATGTCCGACTGGAACAACACGATCACCGCCAGGACGATGTAACTCACGAGGTTGCGGACGACCCAGTTGACGGTGTCGAGATGCGCCCACTGCGAGCCGTAGAACAGGGCGACCAGGACGCTCCCGCCGAGCGCCATCTGGACGGCGCGGGTGCCACGGATCAACTTGAGGACTTCGTAGACGAGGACCGACACCACGAGAATGTCGACCAGATCCCACCAGTCGAGCGGCGTGCGCCGGAGAACGTTCAACCAGTCCACGGATGTCAGACTTCAGATTTGAGACTTGAGCCTTGAGACTTCCTTATCTCCTCCGCCACCCGGACGACCTGCACCATCTCGGCGACGGCGTGCACGCGAACGATGTGAGCGCCGCCAAGGACGGCAGCCGTCACGGCGGCGGCTGTCCCCCAGTCCCGTTCCGGCGCCGGCCGATCCTGCAGCGCCTCACGCAGGAAGGACTTGCGCGAAGGACCGACGAGTACCGGACGATCGAGCGCGGCAAACTCGGGGATCCCCGCCAGCACACCATAGCTGTGCGCAGGGCGTTTGGCAAACCCGATCCCGGGGTCGACAAGGAGACGCTCCCTGGCGACGCCCGCGCCGATCGCCCTGGCAATGCTCTCTCCGAGTTCGACGATGACGTCAGCGACCACATCCTGGTAGTTCGCGTTGTCGTACATGCCCTTCGATCGGCCGCGCGTATGCATCAGCACGAGGGCC
This sequence comes from uncultured Acidobacteriota bacterium, assembly GCA_963745495.1. GTDB lineage: Bacteria > Acidobacteriota > Vicinamibacteria > Vicinamibacterales > CAVVIG01 > CAVUXJ01. Next base: position 20,412 of record CAVUXJ010000008.1, on the reverse strand, counting down.
GCCCCCGCGGCGGCCACGACGCCCCCGAGCGCCGGTTCGTACCGCAGGCCGCTGACGTCGTTGACGATCGCCGCTCCCTCTCGCGACGGCCGCGCGGGCGACGTCGGCCTTGTAGGTATCGATCGAAATGGGAACCTTGAGGCGGCCGGCCAGCCCGCAGATCACGGGCAGGACGCGCGTGGCCTCCTCGGCGGCGGCGACGGCATCGGCGCCAGGCCTGGTCGATTCCCCCCCGACGTCGATGATGTCCGCACCGGCCGCCTCCATCTCGAGCGCCGCGTCAACCGCCGCACGCGCATCGAGTCCGGGACGGGCTCGCCGAAGGAGTCGGGCGTGACGTTGAGGATCCCCATCACCAGCACCCGCTCCCCCAACGGGAGCCTTCGATCGTCAGGCAGAGGAACGGTGTAGAGAGGACGAAGTGGAAACAAGGTAGAAGTTAGAAGGTAGAAGTTGAGAAGTGAGGAAAGAGGAATCGTCTAGTTTTCAACTTCTGCCTTCTCACTTCTCATTTCCAACTTCGGCCGCGAAGCGGCCGCTATTCCTGCGGCAGCGGCTTGTTGATCGAGGGCACGATCGAGGCGCGCTCTTTCTGGCGCGGACGGGCCTCGTCTTCGTCGGACGCGGCCGCGCGGGCGGCAACCGGCTGCGGCTCATCGAGCGGCTGGCCCGCCGCCAGGCGTTTGACCTGCTCGGCGTCGAGGACCTCCCGCGCCAGCAGCGCGTCGGCGATCTTCACGAGCGTGTCCTTGTTCTGGGAGAGCAGCCCCTGGGCACGCTCGTAGTTGTTGGTGACGAAGCGCCTCACCTCCTGATCGATCTTGAGCGCCGTGTCCTCGCTGTAGTCCTGATGCTGGGCGATCTCGCGGCCGAGGAAGATCTGCTCCTCCTTCTTGCCGAAGGTGAGCGGCCCCATCGCGTCGCTCATCCCCCACTCGCACACCATCCGGCGCGCCAGCTCGGTGGCCCGCTCGAGGTCGTTGCCTGCCCCGGTCGTGAGGCTGTCCATCGTGACCTCCTCAGCGATGCGGCCGCCGAGCAGAATCGCGATCTGATCGTTCAGGTAATCGCGCGAGTAGTTGTGCTTCTCGTCGGCCGGCAGCTGCTGGGTGAGCCCCAGCGCCATGCCGCGCGGGATGATCGTCACCTTGTGGATCGGATCCGCGTGCGGCAGCAGGACGGCCAGCAGGGCATGCCCGGCTTCGTGGATCGCGGTCACGCGCTTTTCCGCATCGCTGATGATCATCGAGCGCCGCTCGGAGCCCATCAGCACCTTGTCCTTCGCGAACTCGAAGTCGTGCATGCGCACGACTTTCTGGTTGTAGCGTGCGGCGTTCAACGCCGCCTCGTTCACCAGATTCGCCAGATCGGCGCCGGAGAAACCCGCCGAGCCGCGCGCCAGCACGCCGATCTGGACATCGTCGGCCATCGGGATCTTCCGCGTGTGCACCACGAGAATGCCTTCGCGGCCCTTGACGTCCGGCCGGTTGACCACGATGCGGCGATCGAAGCGGCCGGGGCGCAGCAGCGCCGGGTCGAGCACGTCGGGCCGGTTGGTCGCCGCCACGAGAATGACGCCTTCGTTCGACTCGAAGCCGTCCATCTCCACGAGGAGCTGGTTCAGGGTCTGCTCGCGCTCGTCGTGCCCGCCGCCAAGGCCGGCGCCGCGATGGCGTCCGACCGCGTCGATCTCGTCGATGAACACGATGCATGGGGCGTTCTTCTTGCCCTGCTCGAAGAGATCCCGGACGCGCGAGGCGCCGACGCCGACGAACATCTCGACGAAATCCGAGCCGCTGATGGAAAAGAACGGGACGTTGGCTTCACCCGCAACCGCGCGCGCGAGCAAGCGTCTTGCCGGTCCCCGGAGGCCCCATGAGCAGCACGCCCTTCGGGATGCGCCCACCGAGCTTCTGAAACTTCTGCGGCTCCTTCAGGAACTCGATGATCTCCTGGAGCTCGTCCTTGGCCTCGTCCACGCCCGCGACGTCCTTGAACGTCACTTTTTTCTGCGAGCTCGACGAGAGCTTCGCCTTGCTCTTGCCGAACGACAGCGCCTTGTTGCCGCCGCTCTGCATCTGCCGCATGAAGAAGACCCAGAAGCCGATGATGAGGAGCATGGGTCCCCAGGAGTAGAGCAGCGTCGCCCAGGGACTCGCCGTCCGCTCCTTCGATTGGATCACGATGCCGCGGTCGTACAGCTTGTTGGCGAGACCCTCGTACTGCTCCGGTGCGTAGGTGTGGAAGGCCTCGCCTTCCTTGGTGTTGCCGGAGATCTCCTGTCCGGTGATCAGCACGCGCTGCACGTTGCCCGCATCGACCCACGACATGAACTCGCTGAAACTGACCTGGTGATCGTTCTGCTGGAACTTCGTGGAGACGTTCCAGATGAGGACACCGATCACGGCGAGGGCGATCCAGAACACCAGACTCTTCAAGGTCGAGCTCACGCAGTGCCTCCCAGAAGCTTAAGTCTCAAGACTAGCACGGCTTGCGCGGGGTCCGTTACCCGAAAGTCCTCGTCGATCGCGTGGCCGGCCACCCAGACAATTCGGTCAGTTTCGTCCACCACGATAGGGACGCAGTCCCGGCGCTGCCTGCGCGACCTTGCGGTTCACGAAATAGTCCTGCAGCTTCGTCCGCCCACCCAGACCTGTCGGACGAAACCGGTCACCGGGCCGCCGGTTGCGAACCCACAGTGTTCTCCCGCATCGATCCAGCCTGACCACTGCGAGGGCGCCGCCGCTCGAACTTGCGTTGCCGACTACCGCCCCCTCGGAGGACGCCACCTCAACAGTCACGACACAGGACGCTTCGGCGAGCCGCACCTCTCCTGGAATGGACAGCGGATACTGAAAAAGGTTCGCCGGACCGGCTGCTCGTGCCTGCCGGCCGCCCGATCGCGCCCTCGGGCCTTGCTGTTAAGACGAGATCGCCGCCATCGCGTTGCATTCGCTGACCCGGCAAATCCACCGGCGCCCCGCCTTCCCGAACCAGCCGCAGCGCCTCTTCGATATGGGAGAACGAAACACGCCCGGCCCCTGGACGCCTCGAGCATCGCCCGCCGGATTGCCAGGCGGGCCAGCGCGAGCGGCGCCGCGGCGAGCGCGTCGGCCTGCATGCGCCACGTGTCCCCTTCACGCCGGCACGCTCGCGACCACAGATCGTCCTCGCCCGCAGCCATCCATCGCCACTCGTCGCGCGCAAGCTCGGCTTCGTCGGCGAGGACATCCACGATCGACGGGTTGAACCGCTCCGCGAGGAAGGGAAGCAACTCGGCGCGCACGCGGTTCCTCGGAACACTCAGATCGCCGTTCGACTCGTCGTCGATGTACGGCACACCTCGCGTGGCAAGATAGTCCCGAAGCATCGCGCGGCGGCAGTCGAGGAGCGGCCGGATCAGCGCGCCGCGCCGCGGATGCATGGCTGCCAGGCCGCGGGCACCCGCGCCGCGCAGCAGCCGAAGCAGAAACGTTTCGGCCTGATCGTCGCGCGTGTGACCGAGCGCGATCGCGTCCGCGTTGAAGTGCAGGCGCGCGCGCTCGAGGAAGGCATGCCTCGCGCGATGCGCTGCATCCTCGATGGACCGCCGCTCGCGTCGGGCGAGATCTCTTACGTCGTCCCGGTCGACGAGCAGTGGCTGATCGAGGGCCGCCGCCACCTCTGCGCAGAACCGCTCATCGCCAGAAGCGGCCGGCCGCAGCTGATGGTTGAAATGCGCGAGGCCGACGAGGCGAACCTCGCCGGCCAGGTCGAGCTCGCGCAGCAGGTGCGCGAGCGCGACAGAGTCGGACCCGCCAGACAGCGCGACGACCACGCGAGTATCGCTCCGCGCAAGGTCATGTCGCCGGATCGTCTGCCGGACGCGATCGAGCACCTGCATAACTTTAGGCTGGAGGGGCTGGAAAGGCGGGACGGGCTGGAAGGGGATGAAGTACAGGACAGTCGGCTGATCAAACGGCGTGAACCATTCTTCCCCTCCGCCCTTCCTGCCTCTCCCGCCCATCCTGCCCCCCCTGCCCAGATTTGGTGCCGGAGGGCGGACTCGAACCGCCGACCCCGCGCTTATGAGACGCGTGCTCTCAACCAACTGAGCTACTCCGGCCGGAATCTTTGATTTTAGCACGCACCGGTTCGTCTCCGGCTGCCGCCTTCGCGCGCCGGGCGTTTCGGTGACCTCGCCGAAGCTTCATCACTTCGGTTCTGGTGACCGATCGGCGTCGACGATCGCCGCCGCGAGCAGCGGGATCATGATCTCGTGGTGGCCGACCAGCGAGTAGCCGCGGCCGGAGCTGACCGTCGGACGTGAGACGACGTTCGTCAGGGGCCGGTAGTGACGGAGGAAATCCAGATTGACCGTGGTGAGGCCGGTAAAGGCCACGCCACGATTGCGCGCCAGCGCGACGGCTTTGAGGAACACCTCGGGCAGGATGACCGCCGACCCGCAATTGAGGAAGACTCCCTGATCCAGCCGCGCGACATTCGAGACGAAGTAGCGGAAGTCCCGCAGGCTGCCCTCGCCAAGCGCCCGGCCAGAAGCCGCCGGGTGCATGTGGATGATATCGGTGCCGATCGCCACGTGAGCCGTCACCGGGATCTCAAGGCGCGCGGCGGCCGCGAGCACGCTGCTGCGCGCGAACTGGGGCTGGCGATCCGTCAGGAATCTTCCGACGGCCTGCCCGATGCCGAATCCGGCCTCGACGCCCTCGGTGATCGCCTGGTTCAGCAGGCGTCCTGTTTCCTCGGCCATGCCGAAGCGGCCGGGGCCGAGCGCCTCGTCCACATCCTCGGATGTGGCGCCAACCAGCGCGACCTCGAAATCGTGGATGATCGCCGCGCCGTTGGTGGCGATTGCCGAGACGAATCCGCGCTCCATCAAGTCGATGACGATCGGGCCGAGACCGGTCTTGACGACGTGAGCGCCGAGGCCCCAGACAATTCCGCGTCTCGTGTCGCCGCGCCTCCACAATCGCGCGGACGACCGCCCTGAAATCCGCCGCCGCGAGCATGTTCGGGAACGACGCGAAGAGATCGCTGAGGGTTCCGCCTGGCGAGCACGGGCGCCCGAAGTCCGCGGCCTTGGCCTTGCTCGTCCTGGCGTTCAGCGGGTAGGTGCGAACGTCGGAAAGATCGAACTCTTCGTAAGAAAAGGGCATGACAGCTCTCAGCTCTCAGCTCTCGGCTCGGCCGCCAACATCGTGAGGCTTTCACGCGTCGTTGCTGAGAGCTGATAGCTGACAGCTAATGTGCGTGACCTGTCAACTGTCAACTGTCAACTTCGACTCAGACGATCAGCATCGCGTCGCCGTAGCTATAAAACCGATAGCGCTCGGCGATGGCTTCTCGATACGCCGTCAGGACGCGATCGCGGCCGGCAAATGCCGACACGAGCATCAACAGAGAGGATCGCGGCAGGTGAAAGTTCGTGAGCAGCCCGTCGATCACCTGGAAGCGGAAGCCGGGAAAAATGAACAGATCGGTGGCGCCGGCGCCCTCGACGATTCGGCCGCCATGGGCGCGCGCGACCGCCTCGAGCGTCCGGGTCGTCGTGGTGCCCACGGCAATCACGCGGCGGCCTTCGTCGCGGGCGCGGTTGATGGCGTCGGCGGCCGTACGGTCGATGCTGTACTGTTCACGCTCGAGCCGATGGTCCTCGACCCGCTCGACCCGCACCGGCTGAAACGTTCCGTACCCCACGTGCAGCGTAATCTCGGCGATTTCGATTTCCCGTTCGCCGAGAGCCCGCAGGAGTGGCTCGCTGAAGTGCAATCCTGCAGTCGGCGCCGCGACCGAACCCCGTCGCGCGGCGAACACCGTCTGATACCGCTCGCGATCCGCGCGTTCATCCCCGCGCCTGATGTACGGCGGCAACGGAACATGGCCGATGAGATCGACCGCGCGTTCGATTGGTGTGCCGTCCTCGGTCCGGAGCCGGACGAGTCGCCGGCCGAAGCGGCGCCGTTCGAGTATCTCAGCGTGCAGCACGACCGGGCCTTCGAACACCACCCGTGCGCCGGGCTTGAGCTTCTGCCCCGGGTGGGTCAACGCCTCCCAGTTCTCCTCGCTGTCGGCCGCCCCGGTTCGGCTCTCAGCAGCCGCGTCTGAGCCTGATCCAGGCGGCACCCGTGCGATGAGCAAGCACTCGACCGCGCCGCCGCTCGGCACCCGGCGGCCGAGCAGTCTCGCGGGAAACACCCGGGTGTTGTTGACGACCACAAGGTCACCCGGAAGGAGGAGATTCGGCAGCGCTGCAATGAATGTGTGGCGGAGATGACCGCTGGCGCGATCGAGCACGCAACAGGCGAGCGCCGCCGCGCTCCGGCGCGGGATCCTGGGCGATGAGCTCCGGGGGGAGCGTGAAGTCGAACTCGCGGACGTCCATCCGGCGTTCATGGTAGCCCGGACGTCCTGGCCGCCTCCCCGGCTCGAGCGCCAGGCGGTGATTAATGGACCAGGCGCGAGCCCCAGACAGCTTTCGACTCGAGCCAGTCTTCCGCGGTGATCGACCACAAGCCCTGATCGAGATACTCGCCATTTCGGAGGAACGATCGACGCAGCACGCCTTCCTGTATCGCGCCCATCTTCCGGAGCGCTCCGGTGCCGCGCGTGTTGAGCACGGCCGCACGCGCCTCGAGTCGGTGCGCGCCGAGCACTTCGAATGCGAACCTCAGGACGAGCTCCGCGCCGTCGGTGAACATGCCCGTGCCCCAGTATTCCGAGGCGAGCGCGAAGCCCCACTCGGAGGTGCCGAACCCGGCCTCGAGCGACCGGATCTGAAACAGACCGATGGCGATGTCGGATCCTCGCGCCACGACCGCAAAGCAGATGTACTGTCCGGCGGCACGCTGGCAGAGCGCCCACGCGATGAACTTCTCGAACCCTGCAATCGTGGCCGGTGGCGGCGAGATGAAGCGCGAGGTTTCGGCGGTCGACATCGCGGCGAATAACGCCGGCGCGTCGCTGAAGCGCAGCTCGCGGAGGATCACCTGCGATCCAGTGAGCGTCGGCAACCCTTGCCGCCAGGTACGGCTTGCGGGGGCCGGAGCGACCTCCGCATGAACGAGGGTCGATGCCGTCTCGGTGTGCTCTTGGTACGGCATCTTTTCCATTTAGAAGGCTCCTGCCGCCCCCCAGATGATGTTGTTGCCCAAGGCCCGAGGAGGCCGACTGACAGGGGAACACCTGCCGTCGACCATGAGGAGCCGAAAGGGTCGCTGGAATCCAGGCGAAGAAACCATGTCGCTTACCGAAGAGCAATCCGCCGGCCAAGCGCGACAGTAACGTCATCTACTGGACCTAATTGGTTAATTTACAGGTAATTATAATGACTTAACAGTATAGTAACGTACTTATAAAGACATCTCGTGCGTGTGCCAAATACGCACGGGCGACCGCAATATCGTCAGTGAAATCGTGTGAAATCTTGCCGTTTTCGAGTCGATTCACCGAATTTCCCGTAATGAGACATCGTGTGCGCAATCGGACATAGAGTCGCAGCGAATACCTGGGCGGTTCTGGTGACGGTCTTGCACCTCCCGGTTGCGCATGTTCGATGTCATCGTCGTCGGAGCGCGTCTGTTCGTCGCCGGGAAGACGTCGCGCGATTCACAGTTTGTCGTGGTCGCCGCCGCCGAGGGCGACAAGGCGGCAGTTGCGATCAACCAGGAACTGCAGAAAGCCGAGGCGTTGCCGTGACGCTCAGGCGTGTTGATCTGAATGCGGCGGCTCCGGCGGAGCCCCAAGACCCACCGCCCGCCCTCCCCGAGTCGCGAGACGCGCGCAGCGTCGCGCCGATCGTGCTGGCGGTTCTCGGAATTGTCCTCATGCTGAAATATGCGGAGGCCATGGTCATCCCGGTCGTCCTCGGGCTGCTCATCAGCTATGCGCTCGACCCGCTGGTCACCGGCCTCGCGAAGCTGCGGATTCCACGAGCCCTGGGAGCCGCTGTCGTGCTCCTCGTCCTGGTGGGTGTTGGGGGCTCGCTGCTGTATCAACTGCGCGACCAGGTCGATGCCATCGTGCAGCAGCTGCCGGATGGCGCGCGCCGCCTGCGGCGCATCGCTGGAAAACGGGAACGGCGACGGCTCCCAGACGTCGACCATCGCGCAGGTGCAGCAAGCGGCGACGGAACTCGAAAAAGCGGCCGACGCGGCCAGCACTTCCCCGCCGACGCGGCCTGGTGTGACCAGGGTGCAGGTGGAGCAGCCGCCGCTCAATATCAGCGCATACGTGATGTGGGGATCCTTGGGCGTCGCCGCCGCGCTCGTGCAGGTTCTGCTGGTCCTCTTCCTCGCCTATTTCCTCCTCGCATGCGGCGATCTGTACAAGCGGAAGCTCGTCAAGATCGTCGGCCCGTCGCTGAGCCGAAAGAAGATCACGGTGCAGATTCTCGAGGACATCGACCGCCAGATTGCAGCGTTCCTGTTCGTGCAGGTGTCGACGAGCGCGGCGGTCGGCATCGCGACGTGGATCGCATTCCTCTGGATTGGCATCGAGCAGGCCGCCGTCTGGGGCCTGCTGGCCGGCGTCTTCAACACCATTCCGTACTTCGGGCCGGTCATCGTCACCGCGACGGCGGCGGTTGTGGCCTTTCTTCAGTTCGGGACGATCGAGATGGCGCTGCTGGCGAGCGGCGGCCGCCTTCGCGATTACAACAATCGAGGGGTTCGCCCTCACACCGTGGCTCACGAGCCGCGCCGCGCGGATGAACGCCGTCGCCGTCTTTATCGGTCTTCTCTTCTGGGGCTGGGTCTGGGGAATCTGGGGGATGCTGCTCGCGGTGCCGATGCTGATGGTGATGAAGGCCGTTTGCGATCACGTCGAGGACTTCAAGAGCTTCGGCGAACTGCTCGGGGATTGACCTCCGGACGCGGCATCTAGATACTGTTTCAAATCGAACCGTCCCTTTGCCGCGAGGAGCGGCTTCCACAGATCGCCGACTGTTCCAACCCTCGCCGGTACGTTCGCCACGGTGAAGTCTTCAATCCGGACGCCGAGTTCAACCTCGCGCCACGTGACGGGCGTCGACACGGTCGCTTCCGCTCGCGGCCGGACCGAATAGACTGAGGCCAGCGTACGGCCCCAGGCGTTCTGGTTGTAGTCCACCAGCACGCGCCCGGGTGGGCGCTTCGCCACGCGGTACTCGGCGGTGACGAGCGCCGGATGGCGGGTCGCCAACTCCCGGGCCAGCGCCTTTGCGAACGTCCATACCTGTTTCTGCTCTGGTCCGCGAACGATCGGTACGTAGACGTGCAGCCCTTTCGAACCCGTCGTCTTCACCAGCGACGGCATCTTGAGCACGTCCAGCGCTTCGCGCACGATGAGCGCCGACCTCGCGGACGCGATCGAACGAGGCGCCCACTCCGGGATCCAGATCGAAATGCACGTAGTCGGGCTGGTCCACGTGGTCGCAGCGGGCATACCACTGGTTCAAATCGATACAGCCGAGATTGACGACCCACAGCAAGGACGCGCGGTCCTGAACCATCGGGAAATCGATGACGTTGCCCGACCCGTGATGATCGTGCAGATCTGGATCCAGTCCGGGCGGGGCGAGGGCGCCCGTTTCATGAAGAAGAACTCGCCGGAGGCACCGTGCGGATAGCGCTTCATCACCATCGCCCGATCGGCGAGATGAGGCAGCAGCACGGCGGCGACGTCCGCGTAATACTGCAGGAGATCGCCCTTGGTCAGCCCGAGCTCCTGCCAGAAGATCTTGCGGAGGTTCGTCAGGCGAACGTCCTTGCGGTCCACCGACAGGATCACGTTGTCCTGATCGCGCGGGATCGTCAGCGGCTGCTGCAGCCGCTTACGCGACCTCACGACGCTGCAGCCGCGGGCGTTTGCACACAGCACGTCACGCCTATCGCCGCAGCGCCGGAAGCTTCGGGGGCCGAGACCCGTGCCGAGTGGCACCCGCGACCGGGACGTACTCCAGCTCCAATCCCTCGACCGCCTTTCGCAGCAGCAAGCCGCCGCGGCTCATATCGCCGCGCCCCACGAACTCGATGGGAAACCGGAGCTGGCCGCCGAATATGGTCAGCAGGACGTCGACATACTTCGGCGAGGCGATGCTTCCGAGCAGCACCACGTCGCAATCGGGGCCGATCTCATCGGCGAGCATGCGGGCGCTTCGCTCGAGCGGCCGGCGGTATGCCGCGTTGTCGGGATGGACGTCGGTGTCTGCGAACCCGCGCAAGGCAGCACCCGTCACCAGCGTCTCGGGGCTGCGGAGCCCGGCGTTCGGCGTGATGATGTGCACGCTGCCCGAGATCGCGCCGGCCGGATCGGGTGGGACGGCAAATCGACGAGCGTACGTGAGCTTGCCGCGAAAGTAGAGCCCGCTCACGAAGGCGAACAGCTCGCCGAGTGGCGCGCCTTCGCTCGACCGCAGCCGGTCCGCAAGCGCAAACCCTGCTCGCGGCGACAGCACCTGCCTCGCGCGGGCCCCGCCGCAATTGGCGGGTGAGAGCAGAAATATTCGGGCGCGAGGGCCTGCGTGGCCCTGAGCGACCGCTGCGGAGAAGGCGGAGGACACGACCGTCATTCGGGAAAGATCCGAGCCAGTCAGAACAACCCGCGCCCGAAGAGCGCCTGCAGCATCAACGAGATCAACACGAGCGGCACAAGAGCCATCGCCACGACCGACGCGATCACGACGCCGACGAAGACCCAGTCTCCAGCCGACGCCGCACCGGGCCCGGCCGCGTGGCGCTCGAGCAGCGCCATGTTCCTCGTGTTCGACTTCCAGAATACGTCAGCCACGTCGCCCGCGAAAGGGACGAGGCCGATGGCCAGATCGATGCCGACGTTGAGCAACATCCGAAGCTGCACGATGCGCGGCACGCGCACACGGTGGGCATGGACGATAATCGCGCCAGCCATCAGCGCCGTCACGAGATCGCCGGCCCATGGGATCACCCCGATGATGGCGTCCCACCCGAACCGAATCCGCGTCCCGGGCACCCGAAACGCGTCGTCGAGCAGACGCCGCAGCGACCGCAGGGCGATCAGTCGTCGCTCAAAGTCCTCACCCGATTGCGCCACCAGCCGAACCTCAGCGGGCGATGTCCCGCCGGAACGCGTCTAGAATCCCCATCTCACGAGCACGGCGCCCACCGTGAAACCGGCGCCGACCGAAGCCAGCAGCACGAGATCGCCCTTCTTGAGGCGGCCCGAGTCCACCGCGTCATTGAGCGCCAGCGGAATGGTGGCGGCGGTGGTATTGCCGAACCGCTCGATGTTGATGATCACCTTGTCGCTGTCGAGGCCGAGCTTCTCGCTCGCCGCCTGGATGATGCGGCGATTGGCCTGGTGCGACACGAACAGGTCGAGATCGGCCGGCGTCAGGCCGTTTCGCTCCAGGAGGCGGCGCGAGATCTCTTCCGTCTTGCGAACCGCGAACTTGAAGACGGCCTGTCCGTCCTGCTTCACATAGTGCAGCCGCTGATCGATGGTCTCGTGCGAAGGCGGGCGCCGGCTGCCACCAGCCGGCATGCACAAGGCCGGCCCGCCACTGCCGTCAATCTCATGCTCGAAGTCGAGGATGGCCCCGTTTCCCGGTGCGGCCGCCGACACGACGCACGCGCCTGCCCCGTCGCCGAACAGCACGCAGGTCGCGCGATCCTGGTAGTCGATGATGCTCGACATCACGTCGGCGCCGACGACGAGCGCGTGGTCGTGTGCGCCGCTCGCCACCATCTGGCTGCCTGCCGTCAGCGCATACGTGAACGCCGAGCATGCGGCGCTGAGGTCGAAGCCCCACGCGTGGCTCGCGCCGATCTTGTGCTGGAGCAGACACGCGGTGCTCGGGAACATCATGTCGGGCGTCACCGTGCCGACGATGATCAGCCCGATATCGTCGGGGCTGAGGCCGGCGCCGGCGATCGCCTTGAGCGCCGCTTCCTTGCCCAGATCCGACGTGGCGACGCCCGGATCGACGATGTGGCGCTCGCGGATGCCGGTCCGCTGCAGGATCCACTCGTCATTGGTGTCGACCATCTTCTCGAGGTCGGCATTGGTCAGCAGCTTCGGGGGAACGTAGGTCGCCAGCGACGCGATCGTGGTTGGCCGTCCGCCGCAGCGTGGCGTCTGTTGCTTTCGAGAAGCGCCAGCGGCGGTCACCACAGGCGTGCATCCTTGGCAGGCGCCGCCAGCCCGAAGTAGTCGTACGCGCGCGCCGTGGCGACGCGGCCCCGTGGCGTCCGATCGAGGAAGCCGGCCTGGATGAGAAACGGTTCGTACATATCTTCGATGGCGTCCTTTTCCTCGCTGATGGCGGCGGCGATGGTGTTGATGCCGACCGGACCGCCGCCGAACTTGTCGATGATCGTGCGGAGGAGCTTGCGATCGACCTCGTCGAAGCCGTGCTCGTCCACCTCGAGCAGTTTCAGGGCCGCGAACGCGACCTCGCTCGTGATGGCGCCGGCGGCCCGGACCTGCGCGTAGTCGCGCACGCGCCGGAGCAGCCGGTTGGCGATGCGCGGGGTGCCCCTCGATCGCCGGGCGATCTCTCCCGCCGCGGCATTGTCGATCGGGACGGTCAGGATCCGCGCCGACCTGCGGACGATCTCTTCGATGTCCGACGGGTTGTAGAACTCGAGGCGGTGGACGATCCCGAAACGCGCCCGGAGGGGCGAGGTGAGCAGACCGGCCCTCGTCGTGGCGCCGATGAGCGTGAACTTCTGAAGCGGGACTTTCACCGACCGTGCGCTCGGTCCCTGACCGATGATGATGTCGAGCTCGTAGTCTTCGAGCGCCGGATAGAGGATCTCTTCGATCGCCGGCGCCATCCGGTGAATCTCGTCGATGAACAGCACCTCGCGCGCCGCGAGGTTCGTCAGGATCGCCGCCAGATCGCCGGGCCTCTCGAGGACCGGGCCGGAGGTCGACCGCACCGGCACGCCGAGCTCGTTTCCGATGACGTAGGCCAGCGTCGTCTTCCCGAGCCCGGGAGGTCCGTAGAGCAGCACGTGGTCGAGCGCTTCGTCACGCTGGCGCGCCGCCGCGATCGACACCTGCAGATTCTCGCGCACCCGGTCCTGGCCGATGTAGTCGTCGAGCACGCGCGGGCGGAGGCCCGCCTCGTACTGCGCGTCTTCATCGACGCGCGCCGCCGTCACGATGCGATCGTCCATCTTGATGCAGGCCCGGCTCTTGCGGGCCAGGCGTTGCGCGAGACCCGCCGCCTCGGCCCCAGATCGGGCTACCGCGCGAGCTCCCGCAGCGCTTGTTTCAACGTCTGTTCGAAGTCGCCGCCCGGTGTTCCCTTGAGGGCCGACTCCGCGGCCTTTTCGGCGAGGGGCCGATGATACCCCAGGTTGATCAGCGCCGAGATGACATCGTGCTTGATCTCCGGCGGCTCGACCGTGGTGGCGCCGCCGGCCGAGGCGCCGATCGGCGGACGCGGGAGCCGATCCTTCAGTTCCAGCACGATCCGCTCGGCCGTCTTCTTTCCGACACCGGGAATCGAGGTCATCCGCGCGATGTCCTCGCGCTCGATCGCGCGGATCAGGTCGGACGGCTCGATGCCGGACAGGACCGCAAGCGCGACCTTCGGGCCGATGCCGCTCACGCTGATCAGCCGCTCGAAGAGCTGCTGCTCGAGCGGGGTCGCAAAACCGTAGAGCAGGAGCGCATCCTCGCGTACGTGCGTGTGGATGCGCAGCGCGATTTCGCTCCCGGCTCGCCAAGCCCGTAGAACGTCGAAAGCGGCACCGAGACGTCGTAGCCGATGCCGTTCACGTCCACGACGATCCGGTTCGGATGCTTTTCGAAAATGCGTCCGCGCAGGTGTGCGATCACGATCGTGGCGGCCGGTAGTGGCGCCAGCTCGTCAGCGCCTTCGCGCGCGGCGCCGTCAACGCCGCTGCCGTCCGGACGCGACGACATGGAATGCACGTGACACAGGGCGACCGCCAGCGCGTCGGCGGCATCGTGCGGCGAGGGCGGCGCGGACAGCCCGAGCAGCAGCTTCATCATCTGCTGCACCTGGTGCTTCTCGGCGCGTCCGTATCCGACCACGGCGCGCTTGATCTCCGCGGGGCTGTATTCGACGACCGGCAGACCTGCCTCCACCGCGGCGAGCACGGCCACCCCGCGGGCATGACCGAGCTTGAGCGCACTCCGCACGTTGGTGGCGTGGAACAGACTCTCGATGGCGACGCAATCGGGACGGCTCATTTCGATGAGCACGGTCAGGCGGCGATGAATCTCGAGGAGCTTGCCGGGAAAGGACGCGAGCGCCGGAGTGGTGATGGCGCCGCTCAGCAGGACCCGATGACGCGAGCCGTCCGTCTCGATGCAACCGTACCCGGTGCGGTGCGAGCCGGGATCGATGCCGAAGATCTTCACGCCGTGGAAACCTCGACCTCGCCCGGAGTTCTGGAGCCTGAGTTCTGCATGGTGCTACGCAGGTCGCCGTGGACGGCCGTGCCGGATCAGCCCGATGACCTGCACAGTATACTGCGCTGCATGCGCTCCGCGCTCCGGCTCGCGCCGAACACGCTCCTGCGGAGACTCGTCATCCTCTCGGCCCTGACAACGCTGGTCATCGGGATTCAACAGTACGATCGTACGAGCCGCAAGCTCGCCGACCCTGCAGGGCGGACACGTCAACGACTTCGATCGCTGGATGATCATGACGCCGGCCTTTCTTCATGACCGCGTGGACTATGTCGACGACCTGCTGCCGACGCCGCCGATCAGCCTGATGGCGTTCGCCCCGTTTACGGGGCTGTCGCGCCCGGCCGCACAGTTCGCGTGGGCCTCGGTCAAGCTGTTGCTCGTCTGTCTCGTGTTCGCGCTGGCCGCTGGGATGGTCGCCAGGACCGGCGTCCGATTGACGACGCCTGCCATTCTGCTGATGGTCTCCGGTTGGTGGCTGGCCGTCGATCGTCGATATGCAGGAGGGTCAGACCAACTTCCTGGCGCTGCTCCCCCTGATCGCCGGCCTCGCGCTCGCGCAGCGGGAGTCACGCGTGGCTCGACATCTGCCGCGGGCGGACTCATCGGCCTCGGCGTCGCCGTGAAAGTGACCCCGCTGGTGTTCGTGGCGTATTTCGCGTGGAGGCGCCGCTGGATCGTCGCGGCCAGCGCAGTCCTCGCCGTTGCCGTGTGCTGGCTGTTCGTGCCCGCGCTCGTGTTCGGATGGGACCAGAACCTGAAGTGGCTCGAGCAGTGGACGCGAATCATGATTCTGCCGTACGCGACGCGCGGCGAGGTCTTCTACGCGACAAGCCAATCGGTCGGAAGCTTCGCGCTGCGCCTGCTCAGCCATGTGCCGGCGTTCGAAACGCACCGCGACGGAGGCGTCCAGCCGCATTTCATGAACCTCCTCGACCTTCCCCACGCGGTCGTTCAACAGCTGGTTCGAAGCCTGATGGTCGGTGTCGCGCTCGCCGGCCTCTGGTGGATGCGCAAGCCGCTCGGCACGCTCAGATCGAGGCGTTATATCCTCGAAGTCGCCGCGGTCAGCGCGTTCATGTTGTGGTTTTCCGAGCGCACCTGGGTGCATCACTACGTCAGCTTCGTGCTGATGCTGGCCGCGGCCGCCATGATCGTCAGCGATCCGGAGGAACCGGAACGATCGCAGCAGCTGGTGTATCGATCGGCCGGAATCTTCTTCGCGCTGACGTTGTTTGCGTCGGAAGCCGGCAAGATCTTCGGGCGAGACGGCATCGATTGGGTGAAGGCCTACGGTGTGTATCTGGTGGGATCCGTGATCATGACCACCGCGGTTCTGAGGGCAGGAGCGGCGTGAAGAACAGAAGACGACAGCGGGGCGTGCCGGGGTCGAGCCCGACAATGCTCAAGCGAGCGAGGCCTCGATCTCCCTTTCCTCGATGTCGAAGTTCGACCAGACGTGCCGCACGTCGTCGTGATCGTCGAGCGCGTCCATCAGCTTGACCATCTGCTGCGCCTGCTTGCCCTCGAGCTTCAGGTAGTTCTGCGGCAGCATGGAAATCTCTGCGGCATCGGGTTCGATCCCGAGCTTCTTCACCGCCTCGAGCACCTGCGGAAATGCCTCCGGCGACGACAGCACTTCCCAGTTGTCGTCATCATCCCGCAGATCGTCGCCCCCGGCGTCGATGATCGCCGCCATCAAATCGTCTTCGTTCGCCTTGCTCTTCGGGACGACGATGTAGCCTCGCTTGGTGAACATCCAGGCGACCGCGTTCGTCTCCGCGAGGTTGCCACCGTGCTTGGTCAGGACGTGCCGGATTTCCCCCACTGCGCGGTTCTTGTTGTCGGTGAGCATGTCGATGATGACCGCCGCGCCGCCAGGGCCGTAGGCCTCGTACTGCACTTCCTCGTACGACACGCCTGGCTCTTCACCCGTCCCCCGGCGAATGGCCCGCTTGATGTTGTCGGCGGGCATGTTGCTCTGTTTCGCGTCGGCAATAATCGTCCGCAGGCGGGGATTCATGTCGGGATCCCCCCCGCCGGCACGGGCCGCGACCGTCAGTTCCTTGATGAGGCGGGTGAAGACCTTCCCGCGCTTGGCGTCTGCGGCGCCCTTCTTGTGCTTGATGGAGGCCCACTTGGAATGGCCGGACATGTCAAAACTCCCATGAAATCAGCGAGATCGGAGGTGGGGGATCTTACCACAGAGGGACGCCGCCGGTTCCGTGGCGAGCCACGAAACCGGGGCGATTGTGTAGAGAAATGGCGGGAGGGAGAGGCGCTATCTGAAAATCAATCCCTACCCGTCCGAAGCCCACCAGGATGCTGAACACCTGATTCTTCCCGGTGAAGCCCTCGACTTGCTGAGTCCTTGATGATGTTCGACAAGCCTATCCCGTACCGAAGATCGACGCGAAACCCACCCACGTGGACACCGCCGCCGATCACCAGAGCTGTCTCGACTTTTCAATTCGATCTCCTCGTCGTTGTCGATCTCCACGCCGTCCGTCCTCGAACTTCTCACTGACCTTGAAGTTGAACGAGGGTCCGACGAGCAGGTGCACGCGCGCGGGTCGCGGACCCGGTCAGGTTGATTCGGCCCATCACGGGGATGTCCACATAGTTCAGGTTGACCTTCACGGTGTCGGTGAAGCCACCTTCCGAGAAGTTGAATTTGGCGCCTTTCTGGGCGAAGAGCGCGTCCACCTCGACGGAAAACATGTCCTGAATGGGCATGTTGAAGGTCAGACCGGCGACGAAGCCGGTGCGGCGGTCGCCGTTGACGCTCGACGCTGGTGTCCGTCGACGTCAAAATTGACATTCGCCATGTTCAGCCCGACAAGCACGCCCACTTGCGCGGAAGCCGTGCGTGGAGTCGCGAGCCCGATGACCGCGAGTGCGAGTACGATCGATGCTGATCGAAATTTCATCCGTTGATGCCTCTTCTGGGCCCGTCTGCACGCTGGAATGCGGCATAGATCGCGACCCTATCGAGCCTGCAGTATACCGTGCGTGCCATTGTGCGCACGCTTGCGCGCAAGGATGAGCCAGACATCGGACCGGCGATCCCAGGGTTGCCCCCGATAATCTCCGAGCGTCGCTTCGACGACGAACCCTGCCGCCTCGAGCCGTCTGCACCATGGCGCGCACCGGCAGCGTTCGGAACGTCAACTCGAAGCGGTGCTCGGCCGTGCGGCCTGCACGACGCTCGAGGTACTTCTGCTCGAAGGTCGTCAGGCGGCGCCGCCGATCCTGGCGGACCGACTCGACGAGCGTCAGGTGTGCGCCGCGCGATGCCGCGTCCGCGCAGCTGAACCTGGTTGCGATACTCCCGCCAGTTCGGCACGTCGGGGACGAGATCGAGACCGAACGCTCCCCCGTCCTTCAGGACCCGCGAGACGGACGCGAGCGCCGCGACGAGATCGCGATCGCGGAGGAGGGACTGCAGGACGCCGTACGGCGCGAGCACCAGCGAAAATTGACCGGCACGAAACGGAAGAGCGCGAATGTCGCCGCGAACGAGCGTCAGACTTCCGCTCGCGTCCCGCCTGCGGCGGGCCCGCATGGTCCTGGCGCGCGCGGCCGCGCGGCCGAGCATGGCCGCGGATCGATCGACCCCGACGAGCGAGACGCCCGCCCGCGCCAGCGGCAGCGAGATCCGTCCGGTTCCGCAGCCGAGCTCGAGCGCTGAGCCTCCCGCCTTGCAAGCCACGCGCTGCCAGAACGATACATCCGCGCGACCGAGCGTTCGCGCATTCTCCCAGTCGTAGAACGGCGCGTACTCGTCCCACCCCTGCCAGCCCTGTTTCGCCACGGCCAGATTCTATGCCGGTACTGGGGAACCACGAAGACACGAAGAACACGAAGACGACCGTGGGTCTTCGTTTTGCGTCCTTTCATGATCTTCATGTCTGGCGGTGAAGAACGTGGATCGTTATCTGATCGTTGAATGATTGAAATTCAAATAACCAGACTGAACCAGACAACCAAATGACCAGATACTCTGATTGGTTCAGTCCGACACTGCGAGCTCCCCGGGGACGATCGGACGGGTGCGCGGCAAACGCCCGAGACGCGCCAGATTGCCGACGAACGCGAGGATGCCGATGAAAATGGCCAACTTGAGGAGGTCGAAGACCGGCGATCGCGGCAATACCCGCCACATCAGCCAGAGGACCGGCTGCGCCCAGCACACGGCCCAGACCGATCCGTAAAAGTACCGGCGCTCGTGTCCCTCGCCCTTGGTCGACGGCTTGACGCGTGGCAGCTGACCCAGCGCTCCGAGGAGCCAAATCGATCCCGCCAGCGGAAAGTAGGCGACCTGATAAATCTGCTTCAGAAACCACTGACCCGTGACGATGGCGACGACCAGCCCCGTCGCGTTCAGGCACCGCAAAGGTGATGCACTTCGCTCCAGGCAAATGTGTAGCAGACACGCCGGTACAGCGGGTTGGGCCGATCTTCGGTGAAGCGGATGATGTACAGGCCGCGGCTCGACCCCGGGCAGGGCTCCCCGCAGACCCGCGACAGCCGTGCCGACGAGGACGGCTCCGAGCCAGAGTGCCATGCGCGTATCGAACCCGCGCTCGAACAGATCGAAGGTGAGCGGGCCCGGTGCGATGAAGAAGACGAAGATCCAGATCGGCCAGTGATTGAAGCGGTAGTAAAGCTTGTTGCGCTCGCGGATCTTGCGTTCCGATGCGTACTCGAGTTGAACCAAGGGGTGATATGTGGAAGTTAACAGGTGACAGTTAACAGCAGTTGGCAGTTTAACGGGACCGTCAACATTGGCTGTGAGCTTATCGACCGTGAGTTTACTGTTAACTGTCGACTGTCAACTGTCAACTGTTTGTATTAGCGATCGCCGAGGCCCGTCAATCTTGACAAGACGATGCCCACCGCGACCACGAGGTTCAGGGAATCGACGGCCGGACGAATCGGGACGCGCACGAGGTGTTGCGCCGCCTCCTCGGCCTCACGGCTCAGCCCGAGGCCCTCATTGCCGACGAGCAGGGCGACCCGGGCAGGCCTCGTGGCGGCGAAGCGATCGAGCGATTGCGCGGATGCGCGCGGCGTCAGCCCGACGATCGTGAGAATCCTCGAGCCTCGAGCGCCGTGAGCCCGCGCGGCCAGTCCGCCATGCGTGCGAACGGCACCTGGAGCGTTGCCGCCATCGAGGTGCGGATCGCCTTCCGGTACAGCGGATCGCAGCACGATGGGCTGAGCAGTACGGCATCGGCGCCGAAGGCCGCGGCGTTTCGGAACACGCCGCCGACGTTGTCGGTGTTCGCCACGGCTTCGAGCACGACCACGACGCACGCCTTGTCCAGCACGCTCTCCACCGTCAGAGCCGCTGGCCGGCATACCAGCGCCAGACAGCCCCGGTGAATGTCGAAGCCGGTGATGGTCGCGAAGTCGTCGGCCGCGCAAATGTAAATGGGCACATCCTCGGCAAGGCGTTCGAGCACCGGCCCGAGGTCCCGTCGCGCGGTTTCCGACAGGAGGAGCGACCGCAAGCGGTAGCGGCCATCTTCGATCGCGCGCCGCACAATCAGCCGGCCTTCGGCGACGAACAACCCGCTCTCCCGCGCCAACTGGGGCTCGGAACAGCCCGATATTCCTGAACGCGCGGGTCGTCCGCTCTATCAGCCTAATCTGCGGCATCTCAGTTGTGGCGCGCGGCCTTTGCCGGATCGGGGCGGTGACACTCGCCTTCGATGAATCAGTACGACCGCGATACGACGTGTACCGCAGACGCCGAAGAGCACGCAGACATTCCCATCGATCCATGCCTCTGCGAGCTCAGCGCTTTCTGGTGCTGTTACTGAATCGCCAATCACAGGGTACAGCCTAGTGGCCTGTCCTCGTCAGTTGTACAGCGCCTTACGGGCGGGGCATCCCGGCTGGCTGCGTTACTCCTATTCAGATCTTCCGGTATCCTCGGTCGTCGCGCCTTGCCATCCGGGCGCCGCGCTCCGAAATCCGCTGCACAACCGACGCGGACAGGCC
>CAVUXJ010000007.1:0-358538 GCA_963745495.1 uncultured Acidobacteriota bacterium | reverse complement strand
CTGCGCTTGACGATCAGTTTCGCTAGCGACGTCCACATGTCACAATCAACGAGCGGAGCGTGCGATGACTGTGTGGACTCGGATCAAGCTGGCGTTCGCAGCGTTCTTCACCATCCTCTTCAAGGGCCGCCTGCCCGCTGCGCTCCAGCCTGCCGCTCACGCCGAGGCGCCGGCACAGCTCATCGCTGCAGATACCGCGGATCGTGCCGTCCAGATGCTCGCCCTGCTGCAGCGCGAAGGCCGACTCATCGACTTTGTCCTTGAGGACCTCGCCGCCTACTCCGACGCGCAGATCGGCGCGGCCGCGCGTGACGTCCACGCAGGATGCCACCGCGCGCTCGAACGCCATGTGACGCTCGAGGCGATCCTTCCCGGCCGGGAAGGCGAAGCCGTGACGGTCGGACAGGATCAGCCGATCGATCCCTCGGCCTTCCATCTCGTCGGGAACGTCGCTGGGCAGCCGCCGTTCCGTGGCACGCTCCTCCATCCTGGCTGGCGCGCGTCCCGCGTCCAGCTTCCTCCTCTCGGGACGACGGGCCGCACTATCGTCGCACCAGCTGAAATTGAGCTCGCGTAAAACACAGATGGCTGGTGAAGCACGATACAGCGTCGGGATCGATCTCGGTACGACCAACTCAGCGATGGCGTACGCCGATCTGACGGACGAAGACGCGACCGCGATCGACGTCTTGGCGATCCCGCAACTCGTGAACGCGGGAGAGGTCTCTAAGGGTTCGCTGCTGCCGTCTTTTCTGTACGTCGCCGGCGAGTTCGATTTTCCGGCTGACAGTCTCTGCCTCCCCTGGCCGGACGACGCCGCTGCGCGGTGGGTCGTCGGGGAACTGGCGCGGAAGCGCGGATCCGAGAACCCGTCGCGCCTCGTATCATCAGCCAAATCGTGGCTGTCGTACGCCGGCGCGAGCCGTACGTCGCCGATCCTGCCCTGGGGGGCGCCGGAGGAAGTACTGAAGCTCTCGCCGGTTGCCACGTCGGCGCGCTACCTGCAGCATCTCAGGCATGCGTGGGATGCCCGCTTCGCTGCGGGGCAGCCGGCACTCGCGCTCGACCGGCAGGACGTGCTGATCACCGTGCCTGCATCGTTCGACGAAGAGGCGCGCGAGCTGACGCTTCGCGCCGCAGCCGAGGCCGGTCTTGCGCGCGTGACGCTGCTCGAGGAGCCGCAGGCTGCCTGCTATGCGTGGATCGACAGCGCGGGCGAGCGCTGGCGGAGGACGCTCCGCGTCGGCGACCTGCTGCTCGTGTGCGACATCGGCGGCGGCACGACCGATTTCAGCCTGATCCTCGTTGGGGAGCACGACGGCGACCTCGCGCTCGAGCGCGTGGCGATCGGCGATCACATTCTGCTCGGCGGCGACAACATGGACCTCGCCCTCGCGCGCATCGTGCAGCAGCGCTTCGAGGAGGAAGGCCATCGCGTCGACACGTGGCAGCTGCAGACGTTGTGGCACCAGTGCCGCGTCGCGAAGGAGACGTTGTTCGCGCAGCCCGACCAGGACACGCACCCAGTCACCGTCCTCGGCAAGGGAACGCGGCTGATCGGCGGCACGATCCGCGGAGAGCTTCGCCGCGGGGATCTGAACGCGGTGCTCGTCGACGGGTTCTTCCCGAGCGTCGCGGCCGACGAGATGCCGGCACGTCGCCGGCTCGTGGGCCTCCAGGAGCTCGGGCTCCCTTACGCGGCAGATCCCGCCGTGACGCGCCACCTGGCGAGATTTCTCTCCCGGCAGGCGGCCGGCAGCCCGGCGTTATCTGCGGTTCGCCGCGGCCAGAGCGGGCTCGTCTGTCCGACGCATCTTCTGTTCAACGGCGGCGTCATGAAAGCCGAGCCATTGCGCGCGCGGATCGTCGACGTGCTCAACGGCTGGCTGACGCGAGAGGGATTCGCTCCGCTCGACGTGGCGCACGTGCTCGACGCGCCGGATCTGGACCACGCCGTCGCGCGCGGGGCAGCGTACTACGGGCTGGCACGCACCAGCGGACGCGGCGTTCGCATTCGGAGCGGCGCCTCGCGCAGTTACTACATCGGCATCGAGAGCGCGCTGCCGTCGGTCCCGGGATTCCCGGCGCCGTTGAAGGCGCTCTGCGTCGTACCGTTCGGGATGGAGGAGGGCACGAGCGCGTCGATCGCGGGACGCGAGTTCGGACTGTCGGTCGGCGAGCCGGCGGAATTCCGATTTCTCACGTCAACGATCCGCAAAAACGATGTGCCGGGAACCATCATCGAGGACTGGGGCGACGACCTCGAAGAGCTGAGTCCGCTCAAGGTAACGCTGGAGGTGGACCCGAAACTGGCGTCTTCGGCAGACGATGGGGTCGTCCCCGTGACGCTCGAGAGCCGCGTCACTGAGACTGGGACGCTCGAGCTGTGGTGCAACGCGAAAGACGACGCCCATCGCTGGAAGCTGGAGTTGAACATCCGCGAGTCCCGATCCGCGTGAAATGCCTCCCACTCCGTTCCTGATCGGTGTCGACCTCGGCACCACCAACTCCGCCGTCGCCGCCGTGGACACGCGGCGGCGCCATCCGCGGGCCGAGGTGTTCGACATTCCCCAGCTGATCGCGCCCGGCATCGTCGAGCCCTGGCCCGTGCTGCCGTCGTTCCTCTATTTCCCTGAACCGGACGAAATCGCGGCCGGCGGCATCGCGCTGCCGTGGGAGCCCAATCCCAGCGCCATCTTCGGCGTGCTGGCGCGCGATCGCGGTGCCCTGGCGCCTGTGCGGCAGGTAGCCTCTGCGAAATCGTGGCTCGCCCATCCCGGGGTCGATCGGCACTCAGCCTTCCTTCCCTGGGGCAGCACCGGCTCCACCCCGCGCGTGTCGCCCGTTGATGCGTCGGCGCGGTATCTGATGCATCTGCGCGACGCATGGAACGCGACGATGGCGGCCGACGACGAGGCGGCGCTGTTCGAGCGGCAGCCGATCGTGCTCACCGTGCCGGCGTCATTCGGCGAAGAGGCCCGTGCGCTGACTGTCGAGGCGGCGCAGGCGGCGAAGTTGTCCCGGTTGACGCTGCTGGAGGAACCGATCGCCGCCTTCTACGCGTGGATGGCCGAACAGCGGAGGGCCATCGCCCTCGAAGACGATGAGATCGCACTTGTCTGTGACGTCGGAGGCGGCACGACCGATTTCAGTCTGATTCGGGTCCGGATCGAGGCGGGGGCGCCGTCGTTCGAACGCGTAGCGATCGGCGATCACCTGCTCCTCGGCGGCGACAACCTCGATCTCGCGCTCGCTACGATCGTCGAGCGCAGGATCGCCGAGGCCCGCCCCGACCTACGGCTGGCGATGACGCAGCGCTCATCGATCCGCCGGCTGTGCAGCGCGGCCAAGGAGCGGATGCTCGGCGAGGCGGCGGCAGACCGCGTGCCGATCACGGTCCTCGGCGTCGGGCGGTCGCTCATCGGCGACTCGATGACCGTCGATCTGACGCGCGATGAAGTGGAGGCGGCCCTGCACGAGTTCCTGCCGCTGACGCGGGCGGATGAAGAAAGCCGCGGCCGCGATCGCCGCGCCGGCTTGCGCGAGCTCGGGTTGCCATACGAAACCGATCCAGCGATCACGCGCCACCTGGCGGCGTTTCTGGTGCGCTCCGCGGCAGTCTTTGCGGCCGATCACCGCGCCGTGGCCTTGACGGCCGGACGGCGAATGATCCGTCCCGATCTCGTGCTGCTCAATGGTGGCTTCTTCACCCCGCCGGCCGCTCGCGAGCGGGTCGCGCAGGCGCTGGCCGGCTGGTTCGGGGCAACACCACGGCTGCTCGCGACAGGGAACCTCGAGGCCGCGGTCGCCATCGGCGCGGCGACCTATGCTCGCCTGCGTGCTGGCATCGGCCGCACAGGGTCCCTCGTAAAGGCGGGGAGCGGACGCGCGTACTACATCGCTCTCGGTGCACCGCCCGGAGCGGGAGCGATCGGGGCGGTCTGCGTGCTCGCGCGCGGGACCGAGGAAGGGACGGAACAGACCTTCGATCATCCGTTCACCGTCGAGACGAATCGTCCCGTCTCCTTCTCGCTCTACAGCTCGACGACGCGCCCAGATCGCGCCGGCGACATCGTTTCTCTCGATCCCGCCGTGGACGCCCGGGATCATGCGCCGCTCGTCACCGTATTCCGCTTCGGGCGGAAGTCGCGCCACGTCGCGCTGCCGGTCCGACTATCGGTCGCGTTCACGGAAGTCGGCACGCTGGAACTATGGTGCCGATCGAAGACGACCGAACACCGCTGGCGGCTGCAGTTTCAGCTGCGGAGCGCTGCGGAGGAGATAGACGAAGCGGAGGGCGTGACGTCGGAGGGTGAGTCGAGCGAGGTCGTGATCGCGGACGAGGCGATCAGCGCGGCGGGCACACTGATTCGCTCGCTGTTCGAACGGACGTCAGGCGACGTCACGCCAGATGACATCGTCGCGCAGATCGAGAGGCAGTTCGGATATGCGAAGAGCGCGTGGCCGCTCGTCGTCATTCGGCGGCTCGCCGATGCAGTGCTTGAGGTCGCTGACGGACGCCGGCGATCGGCGCCGCTTGAGGCGCGATGGCTTAACCTGTTCGGGTTCTGCATCCGTCCAGGGTTTGGCGCGGCCAAGGACCCGTGGCGGATCACCGAGGCACGGAAGGTCTACGCCGCAGGTGTGAGCTTTGCGAGCTCGATCCAGAACCGGGTCGAGTGGCTCGTCCTGTGGCAGCGGGCGTCTGGCGGGTTCACCGCTGGACAGCAGCGCGAGCTCGCGCAGCGCGTGATGGCCGATCTCGGCCTCGCCGGCGCGAAGGCGAAGAAGCCGAACCCACAGGTTGAGCGTGAGAGCTGGCGTTTGCTCGCGAACCTCGAACGCCTCGACGCCGCCACGCGCGCGAAGATTGGCGACGAAGTGATCCGGCGGCTGCGCCGTGACGAAGACAACGCGAGTCTGCTCTGGTCGATCGGGCGGCTCGGCGCGCGCACGCCGATCTATGGACCCTTGACCAGCGTCGTGGCGGAATCCGACGCGGGCCGCTGGCTCGAAGAGTTGATCGCGAACCAAGGCGATACCCCCGAGCTCTTTGCGGCGATCGTTCAGATCGGCGCCCTGACCGGCGACCCGCTGCGCGATCTGGAGAAAGACGTATTCGATGCCGCACGGCAACGACTGCGGGATGCTGGCGTCGACCTGGACGCGGCACGGCCTCTGTACGAAGTGGTGACGGCGACATTTGCGGATACGAGCCGCGCATTTGGCGAGCCGCTGCCGAACGGGTTGCGGCTGGGGGGAAACGCTGGCAGCGGACTGTCTGCGTCATGAACGTCAGTGCATTACCTGAGCCCAAAGGGCGAGGTGCTCGTACTCGACGGCCAGATCCGCCGGCCGAACGGGCTGACGCTGAGCATCGACGAAAAGACTCTCTACGTCGGCGACACGGAAGGGGAGTTCGTCTACGCGTTCGATGTCGCGGCCGACGGCCGAGTATCGAACAAGCGCCAGTTCGCGAGGCTCATCGAGTTGGAGAAGGGCTCCGTCGGTCCGCGGAGCCGCGCGGATGGCATGGCGATCGACGCGATGGGCCGGCTCTATGTCTCGACCGCCGCCGGGGTCCAGGTTTTGGATCGAGCCGGGAAACACCTGGGCATCATCCGGCTGCCGTCTGTGGCGCGGAACGTCGCCTTTGGCGGCAAAGACCGCCGCACGCTGTACCTCACGGCGCTCGGGTCGCTGTATCGCGTGCAGATGCTGGCCGAAGGTCCTGCCGGCCGGTCGAAGTAAGACATCGAGGCCGCCCGATGATGGACGCGGCGCTCGGCGGCGAAGGTTTCACTTGCATGCATAAGCGAGCGGCAACAATGGTGGCTCTCGCGGCGGCGTTGGGCATCGTCAGTCTGCGCGGCGTCATCGAGGCTCAGGCGCCGCCGGCATCGTTCCACCTGCTGGAGGCCACTATCGACGACATTCATGCGGCCTTTGGCGCCAACCGGCTGACGTGCCGCGCGCTGGTCGAGGCGTACCTGCGCCGCATCGAGGCGTACGACAAGGTTGGCCGCGGCTCAATGCGGTGCAGACAGTCAATCCGCGCGCGCTGCAGGAAGCCGATCGTCTCGACGCCGCCTTCCGCAGCTCCGGTCGCTGGTCCGCTCCACTGCATCCCCGTGCTCGTCAAGGACCTGGTCGAAACGAGCGACATGCCGACGACGTAACGGGTCGATCCTGTTCAAGGATTTCGTGCCGCAGCGCGACGCGACGGTCGTCGCGACGCGATCATGGTGGTTCGTGAAGCGGACCTGTTGGCGGCGCGATCGGCCTTGGTTGTGGCGAGTCCTTCCAAGACAGGTGCGCGCGGGTGAAGTTTCGGCGTGCGAGGTTTCTTGACAACACACTTGACAACATCCGCCCTCATTAATTGGGGCCAACCTGCTTGTTATCAGTTGTTTATTGGGACGGCCATGAAGGTGTCCAACTACCTCCTGAGGCTAGCGCGTCTGCCGTTCCGCCACTTCCGCATTCATAGGGCAGATTGAGACTCATCAGTCAGATCGGCTGGTGCGTCTGCTCAAAACGCCATGTTTAGAGCCATCACCAGTCGTATGCAAAACTTGACAACACTGCATAACAGGCTCGCACAAAGCGTCCAGCCGAGTATATGGCAGAAGCGGAACGTCGCCAACCAAACGCAGATGTCTCTCCAGCGTCCGCTTTCCTCCGCAAATATTGCATGGGCCTAGCACGGCGCGAATTCCATTCGTAGGTGGCGACGATACTGTCCATACCCCGACGCCACCCTTCCCTGGCCTGTCCGGTCCGCAGCCTATCTCCGCGCTTCGGTGTGAAGCCTGCGTGACGTCTCTGAGTTGTTGCTGGCTCGCGAGATTGAGGTCTCGTGCGAAGCTACCGAGCTCGGACGAAGCGGAGGGCGTGTGCGAGCACCCGCTTCGAGCACTGGTGGTCCCTCTCGCGGATACACCGTCGCCCATTTTAATGGGGCGTTGAAGCGCACAACCGTCAGAAAAACGATGTTTTTAGGGTGTGCAATATTGCACAGACGCGTCAGGTGCCAATTCGCTACCCTCGCGCGCGTCTGGGTAACAAGGAATCACCAGTTCTGATTCCAGGCGGGAATTCCGGATAAAGGCTCCGATCCGAGACCGCCAAATTGGAAATTCCGGCTCAAACACTGAGATTTTTTGATGATGCGCGATCGGCTGGTCTCCCAAGGCGGCTGGGCTGACCGGGCGACCAAGAATGGAAATCCCGTGTGAGAGGTGATGCGCCGATGCACAACATCGCACGTCGTCGTTTCCTGAAGTTTCTCGCTGCGAGCCCGCTTCTCTCGGCTCCCGGTCTCGCGTCGTCGCTTCTTGCCCAGGACGAGCTGATTGCCTCGCCGGACCTCGCACTCGATGTCTTCGACTTCGAAGCGGTTGCGCGACAGCGGCTCCCGCCAGCGCACTTCGGCTACATGGCGACCGGCGTCGACGACGATGCGACGCTCCGCGCGAATCGCGAAGGGTTCGGACGGTATCAGCTCCGCGTGCGGCGGCTCGTTGACCTCAGCGCGATGGACATGTCGGTGACGCTGTTCGGGACGACGTGGGATTCACCGATTGTCCTGTCGCCCGTCAGCAGTCAGCGCGCGTGGCACGCCGACGGGGAGCTCGCGTCGGCACGGGCGGCACGGGCAAGGAAGCATCTCCAGCTTCTCTCGACCGGGACGTCGACCGGCGTGGAAGCGGTGATCGCGGCCCGTGGTGAGCCGGTCTGGTATCAGCTCTATCCGACAGACCAGTTGCCGGTCATGCGCGGGCTTGTCAAGCGCGCAGAGGCCGCCGGCTGTCCGGTGCTCGTGTTGACCGTCGACCTGCAGGGAGGCTCGAACCGGGTCTCGCAGGTGCGCGGACAACGCCGCGATTCCCGCCAGTGCAGCACATGTCATCAGGGAGGCCCACCTGCTGCGCTCGGCCCGCGCAACCCCAACCCCAACGACCTCCGCGAGTACTTAGCGCGACAGCCGATGTTCTCAGGGATTGGATGTCTCCGGTGTCACAGCGTTCGGGCCACCGGACATGAACTGGGATTTCGTCAAACGGCTCCGTGACATGACGACGAAGAAGCTCGTGGTCAAGGGCATCGTCACGAAGGAGGACGCGGCGCTTGCGGTCGAACACGGCGTCGACGGAATCGTCGTCTCCAACCACGGCGGCCGTGCGGAAGAAAGCGGCCGCGGCACAATCGAGAGCCTCCCTGAAGTGATTGAGGGCGTGGCAGGGCGCATTCCGGTGCTCATCGACGGCGGCTTCCGGCGCGGCACCGACATCTTCAAGGCCCTCGCGCTCGGTGCAAGTGCGGTGTGCATTGGAAGGCCCTACGTGTGGGGCCTCGCCGCCTTCGGTCAGCCAGGGGTCGAGGCGGTGCTGGCGATTCTGCGACGCGAGCTGATGACGACCATGCGGCAGGCCGGCACCGTCAACGTCGCGGCCATCCGTCGCGAGTTCGTCATCGACCGCGGCAAGTAACGCATGTCTTCGTCTGAACAGCCAGATCGGCGTGCGTTCCTCAAACACCTTGGCACCGTCGGTGCCACGGGCGTGGCGGCGATGGTGTCGGCCGATGCGGTCGCCGAGCCGCAGGCTACGCCGTCCTCCCGCAGCTGCCGCCCCGACGCAACCAGCCGAAACCGCTCACGCCTACATCTTCCTCTCCCCGCCTGAGGCGGCATTCGTCGAAGCGGCGGTCGATCGGTTGATCCCGGCGGACGACCTCACTCCAAGCGGGACCGACTGCGGTGTCGCAACCTTCATCGACCGCCAGTTGGCCGGGGCGTGGGGCAGCGGAGATCGGCTGTACATGCAGGGACCCTGGCGGAAAGGGACGCCCACGCAGGGCTATCAGCTGCCGATGCCGCCGGCGCAGTTCTTCCGCGCTGGCATCGCCGAGTCGAACGCGCATTGCCGCAAGACGTATCAGAGGGAATTCGATCGGCTGTCGCGCGAGCAGCAGATCGCGCTGCTGCAGGAGCTCGAGCGGGGCGCCGTCCCGCTCGGTACGTTGCCGAGCGAGCAATTCTTCGGGCTCCTTCTGAACCTGACGATGCAGGGGTTCTTTGCGGATCCGATCTACGGCGGCAACCGTGACAAGGTCGCCTGGAAGATGATCGGTTTCCCCGGCGTGATTGCGATCTACTCCGAGCACATCAAGACCTATCAGAACAAGCGGTACGACGTCGAGCCGATGAGCATCGTCGATCTTTCGTGAGGACGCGATGGCCACACGTCTGAAGGAAGTCGACGTCGTCATCGTCGGGCTCGGATGGACGGGCGGCATTCTGGCCAGCGAGCTGAGCGGGGCCGGCCTGACCGTCGTCGCGCTGGAGCGCGGCGGGATGCGCACCACCAACCCCGACTTTTCGATCCCCCTCATCCGCGATGAGCTGCGGTTCGCCACTCGCCACGCGCTTGATGCAGAACCCGGCTCGCGACACGCTGACGTTCCGCAATCGCCAGTCCGAGACGGCGCTGCCCATGCGAGAACTGGGTTCGTTCCTGCCCGGCGAGGGAGTCGGCGGCGCGGGGGTGCACTGGAACGGCGACGACCTGGCGCTGGTCCTCGATCGACCACGCGCTGCGCTCGCATTATGAAGCAGCGGTACGGCAAAGCCTTCATTCCGCCCGACATGCCGGCCCAGGACTGGCCGATCTCGTACAAGGAACTCGAGCCGTACTACGACCGCTTCGAGCGGACCGCCGGTGTGAGCGGTAAGGCAGGAAACCTGCAAGGAGCAAGACAGGACGGTGGCAACGTGTTCGAGGCAGCCCGTGCGCGCGAGTATCCGCTGCCTCCGCTCGAATCGAGCTACGCTCAGGTGATATTTGCCGAGACGTCGGCGCAGAGTGGGTATCATCCGTTCCCGCGCCCGTCTGCGAACGCGTCGCGCGCGTACACGAACCCGGACGGCGCGCGGCTCGGCGCCTGCGTCTATTGCGGCCACTGCGAGCGGTTCGGCTGCGAGGCCAACGCGAAGGGGAGCCCGCACATCACCGTCATCCCGCAAGCGATGGCGCGCTCGAACTTCGAACTGCGCACGCACGCGTGGGTGACCAAGGTGCTCCTCGACTCGACGAAGCGCAAAGCGACTGGCGTCTTGTACACGAATGTCTCGACCGGCGAGGAGTACGAGCAGCCGGCCGCGATCGTCGCGCTCTGCGCCTACGCGATCAACAACGTGCACCTGCATGCTGCTGTCGAGCATCGGCACGCCGTACGATCCGGCCTCGCAGAAGGGGATCGTGGGGCGGAACTACTGCTACCAGCCTCGTGGCGGCGGCGTCACGCTCTTCTTCGAAGACAAGATCTTCAACCCGTTCATGGCGACAGGCTCCTTCGGGACGGTGCTCGATGACTTTCACGCGAACGAGCAGTTCGATCGCGCCCAGTTCGGTGCGATCGGAGGCGCAACCATCGCGGTTGGGCAGAGCAACGGCCGGCCGATCGGGTACCGCCCCGTTCCCGACGGGAACGCCGCGATGGGGTGCCGACTGGAAGAAGGCGACGGCGAAATGGTACCTGCGGTCGATGAATATCGGTGTCACCGCGAGCAACATGCCGAACCGCTACAACCACTACGACCTCGATCCCACGTACAGGAACGTGTTCGGTCAGCCGCTGCTGAGGCTCACGTACAATTTTCTCGAGAACGACAGGAAGGTGATCAGCTTCGTCGACCAGAAGGCCGCTGAGATCGCGCGACGGATGAACCCGACGAGCATGAGTGGGCCAGGCACGGTCGGCGACTACTCCATCGTGCCGTACCAGTCGACGCACAACACGGGCGGCGCCATCATGGGCACGTCGCCGCGCGACAGCGCGGTGAACCGGTACCTGCAGTGCTGGGATGTTCCCAACGTGTTCGTCCTGGGGGCGAGCGCGTTCCCTCACAACTCCGCCTACAACCCGACCGGGCCCGTCGGCGCGCTGGCGTACTGGACGGCCGATGCCATCAAGACGCGGTATCGGCAGCGGCCCGGACTGCTGGCCTGAATGCGGGCCGTTGCAGCCGGTTGGACGGTCGCGGCGATGGCTGCGTTGATCATCGCAAGCACGCAGAGATCGGTCCGTGCGGCCGACCCCGAGCGCGGAAAGGCCGCCTTCGACAAGTGCGCAGCCTGTCACGGCCTCGGGGACGAGAGGGATACCGACGGCCCGACGCTGAAGGACCTCATGGGCCGCAAGGCCGGATCGCTCGAGGACTTCCGCTACTCGGCCGCGATGAAGCGGAGCGGCGTCACGTGGACGCCAGCGACGCTCGACACGTTCATCGCCGATCCGCAGGGCTTCATCAAGGGCAACCGCATGGCGTTTGCCGGCATCACCAACCCCGCCGAGCGCGCCGATCTCATCGCCTATCTGGAACAGACCACGATGAACTCGCATCCCGAAGGGAAGAAGTGACCGTGAAGTATCCCTTCTCGCAACCGCTCAGCCCCGTATAGTCGCGCCACACTTGGGCCTTACACCCGGCACCCGTCTCGGTCCCTGGGAAGTAATCCGAAGGTTGTCAAGCCGCCGGACTCGGTCGTTGACCGTTCAGACTAGCGTCGCGTTCCCGGTGCTCGCCGTAGATGCGAGCACAGGGACGCAGCCAATGGAGGAGCGCAATCGCTTTCTGGATGGCGTGGAGCGGTTGGGCAACGCCCTGCCCGATCCGGTGCTGATCTTCGTCGGCTTGATCGCGGTCCTGATGGCCATGTCCGCGGTTGGCGCCGCTGCGGGCTGGTCGGCGGTGAATCCCGTCACCGGCGAAACGCTGAGCGTGAAGAGCCTGTTGTCGGAACAGTCGCTGCAGTTGCTCATTACTGAGATCCCGCGCACCTATGCCGGGTTCGCGCCGCTGGGCCTCGTGCTCACGATCATGCTGGGCGCGGGTGTGGCCGATCGCAGCGGCCTGTTCGCCGCGCTCGTGCGCGCAGGCCTCAGCGCCGTACCCGAGCGGGCGCTCGTACCTGCGGTGATGTTGACGGGCATGCTGACCTGCCATGCCGTCGATGCCGGCTATGTCGTCTTCGTGCCGCTGGCCGGTCTGATCTTCGCTGGCGCTGGACGGCATCCCGTCCTGGGACTCGTGGTCGGCTTCGCCGGGGTGGGCGTCGGCCTCTCGGGCAATCTGCTGCCGGGCCAGTACGATGTGCTGATTCTGGGCATCACCGAAACCGGTGCTCGGCTGATCGAGCCCGGCTGGACGATGAATCCCGTGGGTAACTGGTGGTTCGGCATCGGGATCGCCGTCGTGTTCACCGGCCTGGGTTGGATCGTGACGGAGCGCATCGTCGCCCCGCGGCTCGGAGCCTGGCACGGTGACGGCCCGGCCGCGAGCGAACGGCAGGCCGCGCAGCTCACGACGGCGGAACGGCGTGGCCTGCGGGCAGCGGGACTGGCCGCGCTGGGTGTCGTCGCATTGTTCGCCGCGCTGTCGCTCTGGCCGGGCTTCACGCCGCTGTACGACGAGGCAGCGGCACCGGGCCAGCGCCTCACGCCGCTGTTTCGCGGCTCTGACTCCCGGATTCCTGCTGCTCTTCCTCGCCACCGGCTGGGCGTACGGCGCGGTCACCGGCACGGTCCGATCCCATCGCGACGTCGTGGCGATGATGGCGAAGGGCCTGGAAAGCATGCTGCCCTATCTGGTGCTCGTGTTCTTCGCCGCCCAGTTCGTGGCCATGTTCGGTTGGTCGAACCTGGGGCCGATCACCGCGATCGTCGGCGCGGACCAGCTGCGCGCCATGCATGCGCCGCCGGCGCTGCTGCTGCCGATGTTGACGACCATGTCGGCCTGGCTCGACTTCCTGATCGCTTCCGGTTCGGCGAAGTGGACGGCGATGGCACCGGTGGCTGCGCCGATGCTGATGCTGCTGGGCATCTCCCCTGAAATGACCACGGCGGCCTATCGGGTCGGCGACACCGTCACCAACCTGATCTCGCCGCTCAATCCCTACTTTGTGCTGACGCTGACGTTCTGCCGGCGCTGGATTCCGGACTTCCGCCTGGGCTCGCTGCTCGCGCTGCTGCTGCCCCTGAGCATCGCGTTCTTCCTCGGGGGCGCCGTCCTGACGGCGATCTGGGTGGCGCTCGAAATTCCGGTCGGACCCGGCGCGGCAGTGTCGTACGCGCTGCCCGTTCCGGTGCGCTGAACAGATTCATTGGGCGATGGATTGACATCGACGGTTCGTGTCATCGCCCTGTTTCAGAGGCAGTTATCACCGGCGACCGGCACCTGCTGGAGCTGGGGACGTTCCGGGGACTGAACATCACGACCGTCAGCCACTTTCTCGCCCGTGGCAGAGGCCAGTAGACAATTCGATTCTCATTTGGCTCAAAGAATCTGACGGTGATCGATGTCGTGCGGCTTCCGCTTGAGCCGCGCAAGAGGTGAAGAGACCGTGGTCAATGTCCTTCGAGGGTTCCACGACGCGCAATGGATTGCTGGGCCGTTTGGCGTTCGTTTAGCGTGGGCAAACAGCCGACGGCGCTGGAGTGTAGTGCGCGCCCTGGCTCATGCTCGATGTTAGTCGGCTGCTCAAATTCAGACTGTCGGGGAGAAAGCGGATACTCTCACACGGGAACACTGGAATGGTCGCTTCGCTTTCGGCTATCGGCATCTTCATCGCTGCGTTCGCCATCGCGGCGCTCCGCGACGTACATGTTGGCATCATCATGTTCGCGGCCGCCTGTGGCGTCGGCGTGTGGCTGGCCGGGATGCCGCTTCAGGACGTCGTGGGCGGTTTCCCCGTCAGCATCATGGTCCTCCTGGTCGGGGTCACCTACTTCTTTGCCATCGCCCGCGTGAATGGCACGATCGATCGGGTCATCAAGGGTGTGCTGGGTCACGTGGGGAAGCATTCGGCCATCCTGCCCTTCGTGTTCTTCGTCCTCACGGCCGGCATCGTCGCCATGGGTTCGCCGCTGGCCGGCCTGGTGATGGCGCCCCTCGGTCTGCCGGCGGCTCGGAGGGAAGGAATAGACCCAGTACTGATGGCCCTCGCGATTGGAAGCGGTATGAGTGCCGGTGCGTTCGCGCCAACCGGCCTCTTTGGGATGGTGAGCTACGGCACCGCCCGGCAGGCCAACGTCGATCTCAATCCGTCCACGCTCTTCACGGTCGCGGCTCGTGGTCAATCTCTCGGTGCTGATCGCAGCGTATGTCATCTTTGGCGGTCGCAGGCCCCTCGAACGGGGAGCCACCTTGTCCGCGTCCCGTGCCGGTTCGGGCGCAACAGACGCGCTCGTGAGCGCTCCCTTCGAGCGCAACCAGATCGCCACCATCGCCTGCATGATCGGACTCATTGTCGCGGTGGTCGCCTGTGCCGCGGCTGGTCTCGACCCGGACATTGGCGTGTTCGCGTTCGGCTTTGGCGCGGTGCTCGCCCTCATCGACCCAGTGTCCGCGAAGGCCGCGGTGTCCAGGATTGACTGGTCGACCGTCCTGCTGGTGGGCGGCATTCTGACCTTTGTTGGCGTGCTGCAGACCATGGGCGCCGTTGATCTGCTCGGAGAGGCCGCCAGTCACATCGGCACGCCGATCTTATCCAGCCTCGTCATCTGCATGGTCGGAGCGCTCGTCTCCGCATTTGCCTCGACGACAGGGATCCTCGCCGCGGTCGTGCCACTGGCCGTGCCTCTGGTGGCTGGCGGACACGTCGCGGGCTGGGCGCTCATCAGCGCGCTCGCCGTGAGTGCCTCGCTCGTCGACGTGTCGCCGTTCTCCACCACGGGAGCCACGTTGATTGCCTCTGCTCATGAGGACGAGCGCGTGCGCATGACGTCCCTGCTGACGCGCTGGGGGATGTGCATGGTCGTGCTGGGCCCCGTCGCGCTCGTTGCCCTACTCGTGCTGCCCGGCAGTCAGTAGGTTCAGGCGGTTCCGGGCCGCATGGTCGCCGGATCTGAAGTGCTGTCTTCTATCAAAACAGGTCGGTTGTGGCGTCGATCGGGTTTTTGGACACTACGACATCCGACTCACCGGGGCTGCATTACATCTGATTCGCGAGGCCGGCGATCGACAGCGCCGCGAGATAGTCTTCCCGGGTGTTGAGGTTCCGCAGCGTCAGCAGTTCCGGATCCACGGAGATCATCTCCGCCGGCTGCACGCGGCGGGTTCGGACCGCATCGAACAGAAAAACCGGCCGCAGTCGATTCTGCGCCAGCAATGCTTCCACATGCGGCAGTGTGTTGCGTCGATAGACCGCCGACAGCGGATGAGGAAAGCCATCGATTTCCATTACCGCGATGTCGTGATCGGCCAGCAGATCGATCATGCGGCGCACGAAATCGAGAACGAGCAGCGGGACGTCGCAGCTCGTCACGTATGCGCTGTCGACCGTTTCGGGCAGAGCCTTCAAGCCGGCACGCAGTCCCTCCAACGGCCCGCGGCCTTGCTCCTCGTCGCGGGTGACGATCACGTCGGCCGGCAGGTCGGGCAGCAACTGCTCGGCCGCAGCGACGACCACGGTGGGGGAGACGACAGTAGAGAGCAGGCGGACGACGCGCTGCAACATCGTCTCGGCCCCAAAAGGCAGGAGCGCCTTTGAAGTGCCCATCCTCGTCGACAGGCCGCCGCAGAGGATGATTCCGCCGCTGTTCACGGATTAGACCTTCATTCCCAGACGCCCGAGCGCCTCGCGGACACGCGGCTCGTGCAGCACTTTCTTGAAAGCCAGGACTCCCGGGCGATTGGCGCGCGATTTCGGGACCACGAAGTCGCAGTGTTCTTCCTGCACCGGGATAAAGCCAAGATCGGCACGTCTGGCAATGAATATCCAGGGTCACTCCCCAGTCGGCGCGGCCCTGCAAGACGGCGACGGCCACCGCATCGTGATTTCGAGGCTGCACGGCATACCCCGCGGGTTTGACGCCTTCGAGGAGACGCCGATCAGCGCTCTCGTGCCGCTACCTTGATTGCGGTTGACCATCCGCCGGATACTGCGCGGCCCTCGCGTGCCCATGCAGATGGTGCTGACATGTCGGGGTGGCGCTGCCGATCAGCGCGCCGTTGAGGCGACATCCCGTCAGCCTCGGTTGCCGCTTGTCTAGGCTGCTGCTGGCCAGCAAACCGATCGCGGAGCGGACCACGGGATCGAGGCCGGCGCCACCTTCACGATAGTGCGCGATGATTTCCCGGCGCATGCGCGGATCCCAGAAGCGTTTGATGTGGCTGGCGACGTTGCTGGCGGCCGCGGCCTTGTCAGGATCGGCGTTGAAGAACGCGCCGATGTCATTGGCCATCGACACGAGACGTTCGGTCCTCACGCGTGCGTCGCCTGGCGCCCTTTCAGTAGCTGGAGCTGGTGTTCGGTGAAGTCGTGGAATCGCTTCTGCCACGCCGAGGGTTGATTCACCTTGACGATCTCCACGGCCGTCACCTTGTACTCGGGACAGTTCGTCGCCCAGTCAGAGTTCTCGGTCGTGACGACGTTGGCGCCAGACTCCGGGAAATGGAACGTCGTGTAGACGACGCCCGGACGCACGCGGTCGGTCACGTCGGCGGGCAGCACGATTTCACCCGATCGGCTGGTCAGCCCGACGAGGTCGCCCTGCGTGATGCCGCGGACCTCGGCGTCGTGCGGGTGGATCTCGAGGACGTCGGCCGCTGCCCAGACGACGTTCTGCGTCCGCCGCGTCTGCGCGCCGACGTTGTACTGCGTCAGCATGCGGCCGGTCGTCAGCAGCAGCGGATACCGCCGGGTCGCGCGCTCGGTCGTCGGCACGTACTCGGTGACGAAGAACTTGCCCTTGCCGCGCACGAACTCGCCGACGTGCATCGTCGGCGTGCCTTCGGGCGCCTTGTCGTTGCACGGCCACTGGATGCTGCCGAGTCGGTCGAGCTTCTCGTACGAGAAGCCGGCGAAGGTCGGCGTCAGCCGCGCGATCTCGTCCATGATCTCCGACGGGTGCCGGTAGTGCATCGGATAGCCGAGCGCGTTCGAGAGCAGCATCGTGACTTCCCAGTCCTGGAAGCCGCCGCGCGGCTCCATCACCTTGCGCACGCGCGACACCCGCCGCTCGGCGTTGGTGAACGTGCCGTCCTTCTCGAGGAACGACGAACCCGGCAGGAAGACGTGCGCGTACTTCGCCGTCTCGTTCAGGAACAGGTCCTGGACGACGACGCATTCCATCGCGGCGAGCGCGGCGGTGACGTGCTGCGTGTCCGGATCGGACTGCGCCGGATCCTCGCCCTGGATGTACATGCCCTTGAAGCTGCCGTCGAGCGCCGCCTCGAACATGTTCGGGATGCGCAGGCCCGGCTCGGCGAGCAGCGGCACGCCCCAGTCTTTCTCGAAGCTCGCCGCGAACCGCGTCGTCGGACACGTGACGGTAGCCGCTGAACTCGTGCGGGAACGATCCCATGTCGCACGAGCCCTGCACGTTGTTCTGGCCGCGCAGCGGGTTGACGCCGACGCCCTCGCGTCCGACGTTGCCGGTGGCCATCGCCAGGTTGGCGATGCACATCACCATCGTCGAGCCCTGGCTGTGCTCGGTGACGCCGAGACCGTAGTAGATGGCGCCGTTGCCGGCCGTCGCGTAGAGACGCGCCGCCGCGCGCACCAGCTCGGGCGTCACGCCCGTGGACGCCGCGGTCGCTTCGGGCGAGTTGCGCTCCTCGGCGACGAACGCCTTCCACTTGTCGTACGAATCGACCTCGCAGCGCTCGGCGACGTACTCGTTCCCTGGTGAGCCCTTCGGTCACGACGACGTGGGCGATCGCGTTGAAGAGCGCGACGTTGGTACCGGGCCGGACCTGCAGGTGGTAGTCGGCCTCGATGTGCGGCGTCCGCACGAGCGCGATCTCGCGCGGATCGACGACGATGAGCTTGGCGCCCTGCCGCAGCCGCCGCTTCAGCTGCGAGGCGAACACCGGATGGCCCTCGGTCGGATTCGCGCCGACGACGATGATGACGTCGGCCTTCATGACGGAGTCGAAGGCCTGCGTGCCGGCCGACTCGCCGATCGTGCTCTTCAGGCCGTAGCCGGTCGGCGAATGGCAGACGCGCGCGCACGTGTCGACGTTGTTGTTGCCGAACGCCGCGCGCACGAGCTTCTGCACGAGGAACGTCTCCTCGTTCGTGCAGCGCGACGAGGTGATGCCGCCGATCGAGTCGCGGCCGTACTTCGCCTGAATGCGGCGGAACTCGCTCGCCGCGTGCCCGATCGCTTCGTCCCAGCTCACCTGCTGCCACGGATCGTCGATCGACTTGCGGATCATCGGCGTCGTGATGCGGTCGGGATGCGTGGCATAGCCGAAGGCGAACCGGCCCTTGACGCACGCGTGGCCGTGGTTCGCGTGGCCGTCCCGGTTGGGCACCATGCGCACGACCTGCTCGTCCTTCACCTCCGCCTTGAACGAGCAGCCGACGCCGCAATACGCGCACGTCGTCGTCACGGTACGCTGCGGACGGCCGAGCTGGATGAGCGACTTCTCGGTCAGCGCGACGGTCGGGCACGCCTCGACGCAGGCGCCGCACGACACGCATTCGGAGGCGAAGAACGACTCGTTCTGGCTCGCCGAGACCTTCGAAGCGAACCCGCGGCCCTGAATCGTCAGCGCGAAGCGTGCCCTGCACTTCGTCGCACGCCCGCACGCAGCGCGAGCAGACGATGCACATGGTCGGGATCGAAGGTGAAGTAGGGGTTGCTCGTGTCTTTGTCCGCGTGCCTGATGGTTGGCGCCGTCGAGGCCGTAGCGCGTCTCGGTGACGTCGAGCTCTTCGGCCATGTCCTGCAGCTCGCAGTGACCGTTCGCCGGACACGTGACGCAGTCGAGCGGGTGATCGGAGATGTAGAGCTCCATCACGCCGCGGCGAAGCTGCGTGAGCTTGGGGCTCTCGGTGCGCACCTTGATGCCGTCGGCGACGAGTGTCGTGCACGACGCGGGATAGCCGCGGCGGCCTTCGATTTCGACCAGGCACAGACGGCACGAGCCGAACGCCTTCAGCGTGTCGGTCGCGCAGAGCTTCGGCACGTGCTGGCCGATCGACGCGGCCGCCCGCATGATCGACGTGCCGTCGGGCACGGTGACCGGCTGGCCGTCGATCTCGAGCGTGACCAGCGTGCGTCCGGCGTCGGTCCGCGCGGGGTGTCCCGAGGTCGGTGTGAGTCGATGGAATACATGCCTCAGGCTCCGGGTTCTGATTGACCGTGCTTCGAAGTCCTCCCGGAAATGCTTCAGGCGCTCTGCACGGGATACGGGCGTCAGACCGCCCAAGCCCGCAGAGCGAGCCATTCACCATCGTATCGCACAGTTCCTCGAGCAGGGCGAGGTTGGCGCGCGATCCTGGCCGGCAATCACGCGATCGATCACCTCGACGCCGCGCGTCGAACCGATGCGGCAGGGCGTGCACTTGCCGCACGACTCGATGGCGCAGAACTCCATCGCGTAGCGCGCCATCTGCGCCATGTCGACCGTGTCGTCGAAGACGACGATCCCGCCGTGGCCGACGAGCGCCTCGATGCTGCTGAACGCCTCGTAGTCGAGCGGTGTGTCGAACTGCGACTCGGGCAGGAAGGCGCCGAGCGGTCCGCCGACCTGCACCGCGCGGATCGGGCGGCCCGAAGCGCTGCCGCCGCCGTAGTCGTAGAGCAACTCGCGGACCGTCAGGCCGAACGCCTTCTCGATGAGGCCGCCGCGCTTGACGTTGCCGCCGAGCTGAATCGTCAGCGTGCCGCGCGACTTGCCGACGCCGAAGTCGCGGTAGAACGCGCCGCCCTTGTCCAGAATGATCGGAACGCTGGCGAGCGAGATGACGTTGTTGACGATCGTCGGCTTGCCGAACAGTCCCTTGATCGGCGGGCAGCGGCGGGCGCGGACGCACCTCGCCGCGCTTGCCTTCGAGGCTCTCGAGCATCGACGTCTCTTCGCCGCAGATGTAGGCGCCCGGCGCCAAGCCGCACCTCGAGATCGAAGCGCTTGCCGCTGCCGCAGCACGTTCGCGCCGAGATAGCCGCGCTGCGTAGGCCGTGGCGATCGCTTCCCTCAGCGCGCGATGCGCGTGCGGATACTCGATCCGCAGGTAGATGTAGCCTTGCGTCGCGCCGACGGCGACGCCGCGATCGTCATCCCTTCGATGAGGACGAAGGGGATCGCCTTCCATGAGCATGCGATCCGCGAACGTGCCCGAATCGCCTTCGTCGGCGTTGCACGTGACGTACTTCTGGTCCGACGGCGCGTCCAGCACCGTCTTCCACTTGATGCCGGTCGGAAATGCCGCGCCGCCGCGGCCGCGCAGGCCGGAGTCGGTCACCTCCTTCACGATGTCCGCCGGGCTCATCGCCAGCGCGCGCTTCAGGCCGTTGTAGCCGTCGTGCGCGAGGTAGTCCTCGAGGCTCACCGGGATCGGTGAGGCCGACGCGCGCGAACGTCAGCCGCTCCTGTCTGGCGAAATACGGGATGGACTCGACGTCGCCGACATGAAGCGGGTGCGTGCCGCCGTTCAGGAAATCGGCGTCGAAAAGCCCGCGGACATCGCCCGGCGTCACGGGCCCGTAGGCGACGCGGCCAGCCGAGCGTCTGGACTTCGACGAGTGGCTCGAGCCAGCACATGCCGCGCGTCCCGTTGCGCACCAGGCGGATGTCGATTCTCGCGCGACGCCGCTTCGGCCGCGATCGCGAGCGCGACGTCGTCGGCGCCAAGCGACAGCGCGGCGGCGTCACGGGGCACGTAGATTGTGACAGGCGGCATCAGCGCTTCTCCCATTGTGAGACGATGTCGTCGAAGCGGTCCGGCGTCACGCGGCCGTAGAGCTCGCCATCGATCATCATGGCCGGGGAACACGCGCAGTTGCCAAGGCAGTAGACAGGCTCGAAGGAAAACGCGCCGTTGGCGGTCGTGCCGTGAAAATCGATGCCGAGCGCCGTCTTCGCGTGCGCTTCGAGACCCCGCTGGTTCATCGACTGACACGCTTCCGCGCGGCACAGGTGAATCGTGTGACGCCCTGGCGGCGTGTCGCGGAAGTAGTGATAGAAGCTGATCACGCCGTGGACTTCGGCGCGCGACAGGTTCAACCCATCGGCGATGAGGGGCACGGCCGCCGGCGGCACGTAGCCGAGCGCATCCTGAATCGCATGCAGGATCGGAAGCAGCGCGCCAGGTTGGTCCTTCAGGCTGCCTACCACGCGCGTGACGATGTCATCGACTTCGGAATCAAGTGGGGCCATGAATGTCCGATTACCAGGCG
Source organism: uncultured Acidobacteriota bacterium (assembly GCA_963745495.1). Taxonomy (GTDB): domain Bacteria; phylum Acidobacteriota; class Vicinamibacteria; order Vicinamibacterales; family CAVVIG01; genus CAVUXJ01. The sequence continues at coordinate 337,343 of CAVUXJ010000007.1, read as the reverse complement.
CTCGCGATGACCATCCGCTTTACGAAAGGACGCGCCCGGGGTGCGAGTAGATGTTGAAGTTCGTCCCGCGCAGAAAGCCGATGAGCGTCATGCTGCAGTCCTCGGCCAGCTCGACTGCGAGGCTCGACGGCGCCGACACGGCGGCCACGATCGGGATGCCCGCAAGAAACGCCTTCTGCACGATTTCGTACGACGTGCGCCCGCTGACAAACAGCAGGTAATCCGACAGGGGTAGCCGTTCCTGCATGAGCATCCGACCGACCACTTTGTCGACGGCGTTATGGCGACCGACGTCTTCGGCGATCGTGACGAGTTGTCCCTCGCGCGTGAACAAGCCGGCCGCATGAAGACCACCGGTCGAATCGAACACGGCCTGGCCCAGGCGGAGGCGATCGGGAATGTCGACGAGCGTCGACCAGGCGATCGTCCAAGCGGCGGAGAGAGGGGGCGCGTCGGTCCGAAGCGATTCGATCGTCAGGCGGCCGCACAAGCCGCAGGACGAATTCGTCGTCACGTTCCGGCGTTCGGCCAGCAGGCGATCGACCGCGTCACCCGACCGGTTCGTGAGGCTGACATTGACGATGTTCTCGGGGTGATCCGCTGTCGGATCGGTGCAGTACTCGATGATGCCGAGATCGTCGGCGCTCTTCAGCACGCCTTCGGCCAGCAGGAAGCCCGCAGCCAGGTCGCGGTCGGCACCCGGCGTGCGCATGATGACAGCGAACGGCCGGTTGTGCAGACGTACTTCGAGAGGCTCCTCGGTCGCCGCGCGATCGACGTCAATCGAGCGCGCGCCGCTCCTGATACGGGTGACATCAACGTCGCGAAATACCTCGGCCAACACGGCATTGTAGCTGCAGCGCGCCTCGGCGGCACTAGCAGGTTGCTGAAAGAGCCAGCAACCTGAAGTTAGAAGTGAAAAAACTTAGAAGTCAAAAGTGAAGAACTGCCCAAAACATGCGGCCTTCTAACTTCGCAGTTCTAAGTTCTCACTTCAGGCTGCGTGTTTCAGCAGCCTGCTAGTCCGTGCAACGCTCGCCTCGGCAGGTGAAGTACGGCTCTGGGCAGGCGCGTCGGGGTCAAGGGGAGCGTGGGCGAATTCTGGTGATAGTCTACTGCCGCGCATCACATAATGCGGCGCGTCGTTCAGGAGAATCTCCACCATGTCGCCCAATCGCTGGCGTATTCCGATCGGAGCCGTTGCGGTTCACATCTGCATCGGGTCGGTCTACGCCTGGAGCACGTTCAACCGGCCGATCCAGGCGCTGTTTCCCGACGAGCCCTGGTGGTTCAGCCCGCCTTATACGACATTCACGACCGCGCTCGTCCTGCTCGGCCTGAGCGCGGCGTTCGGCGGACCCTGGGTCGAGCGTCGCGGCCCGCGCGTGGCGGCCACAGCCGCCGCGTTGTTCTTCGGCGTGGGCCTCATCATTGGCGGCCTCGGTCTCGCGATCCGGCAGCCGGTTGTCGTGTTCCTCGGTATGGGCGTCATCGGCGGCATCGGCTGCGGGCTCGGGTACATCTCGCCCGTCAGCACGCTCGTGAAGTGGTTTCCGGACCGTCGCGGGATGGCCACCGGGATGGCCATCATGGGCTTCGGCGGCGGCGCCTTTCTCGCCGGCTTTCTCAACGTCTTTTTCATGGACCGCATCGGCGTGGCGAACACGGTCATCACGCTTGGCGCCACGTACCTCGCGATCATGCTGATCGGCTCCCGCCTGCTCGAGCGCCCGCCCGCTGGCTGGAAGCCGGCGGGATGGACCCCGGCGGCCGTGACGCGCGCGATGATCGCCGATCGCAGCGTCACGCGGAACGAGGCGATCCAGACGATGCAGTTCTGCCTCTTGTGGGGCATCCTCTTCATCAACGTCACCGCCGGGATCGGCATTCTGGCCCAGGCGTCACCGATGATGCAGGACATGTTTGACCGCACGGCACTCCAGGCGGCCACCGTCGTGTCGCTGATCAGCATCTTCAACGCGTCCGGGCGATTCCTGTGGGCCTCCGGCTCCGACTACATCGGACGCCGCAACACGTACACGATTTTCTTCCTCGCGCAGTTCATCCTCTTCCTGCTGATTCCGCAGCTGGCCGCCAGCGGCAACTGGATGGTGTTTCAGGTGAGCCTCTTTGCCGTCTTCACGATGTACGGCGGCGGGTTCGCCACCATCCCGGCGTTTCTCGCAGACATCTTCGGCCCCGACAACGTCGGCGCGATTCACGGCGCGCTGCTGACGGCGTGGAGCGCCGCGGCGGTGGCGGGTCCGGTGATCATCACGGAACTCTCCAACCGCGCCAAGGGCGCGCTCGCTCCGGGGGCCGACCGGATCCACATCTACGACACGCCGCTCCAGGTGCTCGCCGGACTGCTCGCGGTCGGCTTCGTCCTGACGCTGCTCGTTCGCCCCCTGCGTCACAAGCAATTGGACTCAAGCTCCTCATGAGGTTTCAGCCTATCGCTGTGCCGAGCTGGGCTCGGCTCGGAAGGGCGTGAGCCAGCGAGTACGCGCGTCTCCATCGTCTGATGGCTGAAACGCTGGACACAGACGGAGACGATACTGGTCTTTTCGAGGCGGGAAGGCAGCTATACTCGAATTGACGACAGCCTTCACGCCTTCACGAGGACAGCATATGGCCCGCCGCGGATTCACTATCTTCTTCACGTTCCTTGGAATGGCGCTGGCCATCTCGGTGGCCGGCTTGTTCGCCCTCTATTTTCTCTTGGGACGCGAGCCGGCCGTCCCGGCCAACGCCACCCTGATGTTGAGGGTAGGCGGTGATCTCGCCGAGATCGCGCCGCTCGACATCATCGGCTATGTGAGCGGGGGCGCGTCGCACGCCGACCGTTCGTTCGCTCATCGACAACCTGCGCAAGGCGAAGGTCGACGAGCGCGTCCGCGCGGTGCTGCTCAAGCCGACCGGGTTCACCACCCCGTTCTGGGGCAAGATTCAGGAAGTGCGCGACGCGGTCCTCGATTTCAAGCAGTCAGGCAAGCCGGTCTACGCGTACCTGGAGTACGGCGGAGAGCGCGACTACTACCTGGCGAGCGCCGCCGACAAAGTGTTCCTGATGCCGTCGACCGAGCTCGAGCTGACGGGCGTCGCCACCTATGCGCTGTTCCTGCGCGGCACGCTCGAGAAAGTGGGGGTCGAACCAGATCTCCGCCACATCGGCGACTACAAGACCGCCTCGAACACGTTCACCGAAAAGGGGTACACCGCGGCGCACCGCGAAATGGACCTCTCCCTCAATCGCGACCTGTACGGGCAGATCATCACTGGCATCGCCCAGGCGCGCAAGCAGAGCGAGGCCGCCGTGCGAGCGCTGATCGACGAGGGACCCTTTCTGCCAGGAGACGCGCTGCGCGCCGGGCTGATTGACGCCGTCGCGTATGAAGATCAGGTGCGGGAGCAGTTGCGATCGGCGATAGGGCAGGGCGCGACCGGCCCCGAGATCGATACGGCCGACTATGCGCGCGTCAGCGCGCGGTCCCTCGGCCTCGATCGGGGACCTCGGATTGCGGTGATCTACGCGGCCGGCGCGATTGTCAGCGGGCGCGGCGGCTCCGACCCGTTGAACGGCGCGTCGGTCGGCGCCGACACGCTGATCAAGTACATTCGCGCGGCCCGCGGCGACAGCTCGATTCGCGCGATCGTGCTGCGGATTGACAGCCCCGGCGGCTCCGCCGGGGCGTCCGACGCCATCTGGCGCGAGCTGATGATCGCCAGAAACGAGCGCGCGGACCGTCCCCTCGTCGCGTCGATGTCGGACCTGGCCGCCTCGGGCGGCTACTACATCGCCATGCCGGCGCACGCGATTGTCGCGCAGCCCTCCACGCTCACGGGATCGATCGGCATCTTCGGCGGCAAGTTCGTCACCGGAGGCGTCTACGAAAAGCTCGGCGCGAAAATCGATTCGGTCAGCTCCGGCCGCCGCGCCGAAATGAACTCGCCCGTGCGCCGGTACACCCCCGACGAGGCGAAGAAGGTCCAGGAGCAGCTGCGGGCGTTCTACGACCAGTTCATCGAGAAGGTCGCTGAAGCGCGCAACAGCACTCCGGAGAAGATCGATCAGATCGCGCAGGGCCGGGTGTGGACCGGCCGGCAGGCGAAAGACAACGGCCTGGTCGACGCGCTGGGCGGGCTCGACGCTGCCATTGCGGTGGCGAAGGAGCGTGCGAAGATTGCGAAAGACAGCGGGGTCGAGCTCGTGCTGTACCCGCCGCGGAGGTCGCTCTACGAACTGCTGTCGGAGGAGCTCGCGGGGGGTGGTGAGCAGGCGGCGCTGAGCGCGTGGGTGGCGGCGAACGTCTCGAGCACGGAGCTCGACGCGCTGCGCACCCTTCGCGGGCCGCTGGCGCGGTTCCGTCGCGGGGAGCCGCTCGCGCTCATGCCGCTTACGTTCTTACACTGACCAACAGCGCGCCGTGCTTCGTGGCTGGTCTTTGTCCGTGCGACGTTCCTGGGAGATCTTGAACGTCCAGTCTGATCAGACTTGAGACTTCAGACTTGAGACTTTCGTGTGTTCGATCCGTATCTACCCCACGACCCTCTGGATCACCGACCGGTTCACCTGAATCCTCATCTTTTCCTTCGCCTTTCCCATGTAGGCGCTGAAGAAGCGATTCTTCCGGTCCGCCAGCAGCTCGTCGCGGAACCGGTCTTTGTTCGAGACCAGCTCGGTTGGCGTCACCTCCTGTTTCTCGAGCACCTTGATGATGACCGAGCCCTGGTCGGTGGTGATGGGATCGCTGACGGCGCCCCGTGACAGCTTGAAAGCCGCGTCGGTCACAGCGGGCGCCATGCCGAGCTGCGGGATTGGAGAGTCGCGCGTAATCAGCTCGGTCGTCTGGGTTGTGGCGCCGGAGGCCTTGGCCGCCTTCTCGAAGTCCGGTGCGCTTTTCAGCGAAGCCGCCAATTGCAGGGCCTTCTGCCGGCTGGCCTCCCGCGCCTTCTGTTTGACCAGTTCCTCTCGCACCCGCTCCTTCACCTCGTCCAGCTTCGGGACGTAGGGATCCTGCTTGGCGACGAGCGTCGCGAACACGTAGCCGCGGCCCGTACGCACGGCGCCGGACACCTCGTCCGGTTTCAGCTCGAATGCGCGGCCGGCGACCTCCTGCGACGGGCCAAGGCCCATGATCGGCTCGTCCCGCGCGAAGAAGGGCGTTTCCTGCACCTGCAGACCGTGTCTCTTGGCCGCTGAATCGAGATCGGCCGGCTTGGTGATCTCGGACGCCAGCTTCTCGGCGAGGTCTGCCGCCTGAGTCTGCACGCGTTCGGTCGACAACTGGTCGGTCAGCTGCTGGCGCACGTCGTCGAGTGATCGGGTCGTTCCTGGCTTGCGCTCTACGAGCTTGATGATGTGAAACCCATACTGTGTCTTGATCAGGTCGCTGATCTGTCCGGGCTGCTGCAGCGCGAAGGCCCCTTCGTCGAACTCAGGGACCATGCGGCCGCGGCCAAAATAATCCAGATCGCCGCCCTTTGCCGCCGTGCCCTCGTCTTCCGAATTCTTCGTGGCCAGCTGGGCGAAGTCGGCTCCGGCCCTGGCTTGCTTCAGGAGATCTTCGGCCTTCGCCCGGACGGCGGCCTCGTCCTTGCCGCTCGTCTTCAGGAGAATATGGCTGGCGCGGATCTGCTCGGGCGTCGAGTACAGCTCGAAGTTGTCGTTGTAAGCCCGCTCGATGTCGGCCGGCGGTACGGTCATCTTCGCCCGCATGGCGTCGGTGTCGACGAGCAGGTGTCGAATCTTCCGCTTCTCCGGGATCTTGAAGTCGTCGGTGTGCGCCGCGAAATAGGTCGACACTTCGGCATCCGACGCACTGACTGTCCCGCGCAGGCCGTCGCTCAGGATGCTCGCCACGGCGAGCTTGACCTTGTCGTTTCGCCGCCGGTATTCCTCCTCGAGCTCCTTGTCGGAGACCGACAGCCATTCCGTGACCGAGGCCCGCAGCTTGTCGACGATGAGCGCCCGGCGTATCCCGTCCTCGAATTGCGTCGAGTTCATCGGCGGATTCTGTGAGGCGAGCAGTTGCAGGTACCGCTCCGCGCCGATGAAGGCGCCGTTCTCCTGAAATGCCGGAATGGCCAGAATGCGCAGACGAACTTCGGCATCGCTCACACTCATCTTCAGTCGTTCGGCCTCCGCCAGCGCCGCGCGCTCGTCGACCATCTGCTGCAGAATCTGCTGGTCCACGCCAAGCTGCTTCAGAAGCGCCTCGCTCATATTGCCGCCGTACGCCGAGCGATACGCCTGAAGCTGCGCCTGGTAGGTGCGCCGGAACTCCTCGCCGCGAATTTCGTGGCCCTCGACGACGGCGACCGTGTTGGTGGCCGCCAAATCCGTGGTCGGATTCGTGAGGAAGTCCGGGATGTAAAAGATGACAAACGCAAGGCACACGAGCGCAAGGCTCCACTTGAGCCAGTTTCGGTGCCGGCGCATCCGGTCGAGCATTGTCATGGAGTAAACCTGCTGCTTTCAGTGTTCAGCTATCGGGGCCAGCTGCCCGGGAGCCGCCAACAGCTGAAAGCTGAATACTGATGGCTGAGCTACAACCGTGGGCTGCAAGGGTGTAATACCCGATCGTAAGCCATGAACTTGCGGTGTGGCAAGCAGTTACCGGCTGCCGTGTGGTATATTCGCTGCGGACAGAAGAACTTACGGATGATGTCTCCAGAAAGTCGAGCCACGAGCTTGTCGACGGGGCGTCGACGCGCGGCCGGCCCCGGTCGGGCGTCGGTTTCGCTCTTCCGCGCGGCGGGACCCGCGGGAAAATCGGGATCAAAGCTGCGGCGCGCCGCAGAGATCTCGCTGACGACGCCGGGACTCGATCTAGCGACGCGCGTGCGCGTCTTTCAGCGCGCGCTGCGCAGCCTCGTCGAACGGCGCGACGCCCTGCTCGACATCGTCCGCGCCGTCAACACGACGCTCGAACCCGAGAAGATCGCCGATCTGATCGTCCAACGTGCCGCCACATGGGTGCCGGCACCCTGCTGGGCGCTCGTCGCGGCGGACGACTCGGCGCAGCTCTCGGTCCTCGCCGACCGCGGCCTCGAGCCCGACATGGGGCCGGCCGTCTACGCGATTGCGAACTGGGTCATGGCGCGCGGCGAGGAGTTTGTCAGCGCCGATCTACGGCATGACGCCCGTGTCAACGACCGGGGGGTCGCGTGCGTGATCGCATTTCCGCTCAGTTGCCGCGGGCGACGGATCGGGGCGCTGATCGGCCTCGACCGGATGCCCTCGACGAGGGAGCCGCGCCTGGCGCCGGTCATCCTGCGCGCCGTGCGCGTGCTGCTCGAGCCGGCCGCGGTGGCGCTCGACAACGCGCTGCAGTTGAAACGCGCGGAAGCCCTGTCGGTCACCGACGACCTGACGAAACTGTACAACACGCGGTACCTGAACTCGGTGCTGCGGCGCGAGACGAAGCGGGCGTCCCGGAGCGGCCGGCCGTTGTCGCTGCTCTTCCTCGACCTCGACGGGTTCAAGGGGGTCAACGACAAGCACGGGCATCTGTGCGGCAGCCGGGCGCTGGTCGAGGCGGCCGCGGTGATTCGCGGGAGCGCGCGCGAAACCGACGTCGTGGCGCGTTTCGGCGGCGACGAGTTTGCCCTGATCCTTCCCGACACCGGCAGCGAAGGTGCGTTTGCCGTCGGCGAGCGTATCCGGGAGCGAATCGCGGCCCACGACTTCCTGTCGAGCGATGGGCTCAATATCCGCCTGACGGCGTCGGTCGGGGTTGCCACCCTGCCGGATGCGGCGGCCTCGGCCGACGAGCTGGTGCAGGCCGCCGACAAGGCGATGTATCTCGTCAAGGAATCCGGGAAGAACGGTATTCAGATCGCCGCGGCTTCGGCCGATAGTTAGAGAGTCAGTCTGGCGAGTTCACAGTTGGCCGTTCACGATTCACAGTTCTTCACCCCTTGCGCCGCTCCCGCATGGCCGCCACGGTCGACAGTCAGCGCGTGACGGCCCATTCGACTTTTCAAGGAGTTTCTCGTTGAGTCTTCGCTCGATGCTGTCGTTGTTCTCGAGTGATCTGGCCATCGACCTGGGCACGGCCAACACCTGCGTGTACGCGCGCGGCAAGGGTATCGTCGTCAACGAGCCGTCGATCGTCGCGATCAACAAGGTGAACGGGCGGGTCGAGGCGGTCGGCAAGGACGCCAAGGACATGCTCGGCCGGACGCCCGGCAACATCGTCGCCATCAAGCCGATGAAGGACGGGGTCATCGCCGACTTCGAGGTCACCGAGAAGATGCTGACCTACTTCATCAAGAAGGCGCACAACCGGAACGTCTGGGTGCGCCCGCGCATCGTCATCGGCGTGCCCTCCGAGATCACGCAGGTGGAGAAGCGCGCGGTCAAGGACAGCGCGTACCGCGCCAAGGCGAGCGAGGTCCACCTCGTCGAGGAGGCGATGGCCGCGGCCATCGGCGCCGGCATGCCGATCACCGAGCCGTCCGGCAACATGATTGTGGACATCGGCGGCGGAACGACCGACATCGCCGTCATCTCGCTCGCCGGCATCGTCTACAGCAAGGCGGTGCGCGTGGCGGGCAACGAGATGGACGAGGCGATCATCCAGTACATCAAGAAGACGTACAACCTGCTCATCGGCGAGCGAACCGCCGAGGCGATCAAGATCGAGGTCGGCTCCGCCTTCCCGCTCGACGAACGGATGACGATGGAGATCAAGGGCCGGCACCTGATCGAGGGCGTGCCCAAGACCATCACGATCAGCGACGAAGAGATCCGGGAAGCGCTCGCCGAGACGGTGAACGTGATCGTCGACGCCGTGCGCGTGGCGCTCGAGCGCACGCCCCCCGAGCTGTCCGCCGACATCGTCGATCGCGGCATCGTGCTGACCGGCGGCGGCTCGCTGCTGAAGAACCTCGACAAGCGGCTGCGCGAGGAGACGGGCCTTCCGCTCGCGATGGCGGAGGATCCGCTGTCGTCGGTGGTGCTCGGCGCCGGGAAGATGTTGTCGGACTTCAACCTCCTCCGCAAGATCTCGATCGACTAGCGACGGCCTTGAATCACCAACGCACGAAGGCCACGAACACGCACGGCACGAGCGGAGCAGGGCGGTGTTAGACATTCGTCAGCGCGCCGGGTACCTGTTCCTGGCCGTGACGCTGGGACACGTCATCTTGATCTCCGCGCAGGTGAACTCGAACAGCGGCGTGCCGGTGCTCGAGCAGGTGACCTTCGGCGTCTTCGCTGAGGTGCAGCGCACCATGACCGCCGGAGTCTCGGGTATCAGGCATCTCTGGAGCGGCTACGTCGGCTTGCGACACGTACGCGCGGAGAACGCAGAGCTCAAGCAGCAACTGGCGGACGTGCAAATCGAGCTGCAGCAGCAGCGGGCGCTCGCCGACCGCAGCCGCGGGCTCGATCGGCTCCTCGAACTGCGGCAGCGGCTGACGTTGACTACGGTGGCCGCCGAAGTGATCGCATCCGGGGCCTCGCCGGAGTTCCGGACGCTGACCGTCGACAAGGGCACGCAGCAGGGCGTGCGCCCCGACATGGCCGTCATCGCGCCGGCGGGCGTCGTGGGCCGCGTCGTCGTGCCAAGCCTGCGCGCCGCGAAAGTGCAGCTGATCATCGACCGCAACGCCGCGGCCGGCGCGCTCATCGAGCGCTCGCGGGCGCAGGGCGTCGTGGTCGGCGCCGGCGACGAGCTGCTGCGCCTGGAGTACGTGTCCGAGATTGCAGACGTGGCGATGGGCGATGTCGTCGTCACCTCGGGCATCGACGGGATCTTCCCGAAGGGCTTCATCATCGGCCGTGTCGAGGCGATCGAACGGAGCGCCGGCGCCTACCGGCGGATCACGGTCAGGCCCGCGGTCGACTTCTCCAGTCTCGAAGAAGTCCTCCTCGTGCTGACCCCGACCCCGGCGCGCGAGACGGCCGATGAGACCGGCAAGTGAAAGCTGCCGGGGTGGTCCTGGCGACGGCGCTCGCCCTTGCGCTGCAAACGACGCTGACCCGTTTCATTGTCCGGGGCACCGTCGCCGTCGATCTAGTGCTCGTCGTCGTCGTCTACGCCGCGCTGACGACGGGCCCGGTGACCGGGTTGCTGACCGGGACCTTCGCGGGCCTCGTCCAGGACGCGCTGTCGAGTGGCGTCATCGGCATCGGCGGACTGGCGAAATCCGTCGTGGGGTTTCTGGCCGGCATCATCGGCACACAGTTCATCGTCGCGCAGCCGCTGCCCCGATTTGTCGTGTTCTTTGCCGCGACCCTGCTGCACGCGGTCCTGTTCATGGGGCTGTATGAACTGCTCGATTTGAGGACCTTCGGCGCCCCCTACGGGGCGGTCGTCGGGCAGGGGCTCGGAAACGCCATCGTCGGCGTCGTGGCGTTTCAGGTGGCCGAGCTTCTGCCGGGAGCGATGGAACGGCGCCGGAGCTCGTCCAGAACCCGGATACGGCGGTAGAATTTCCATATGGCCTCGCACGAAGAACGCCGGCGCGTCGGCATCCGCCTCTCGGTCCTCCAGTACCTGATTACGGTGGTGTTCTCGGCGCTTGCGGTCAGCTTCTGGGTGTTGCAGGTCGTCCAGCACGCCAAGTTCGAGGAGATCGCCGAGAACAACCATCAGCGGACGCTCGCGCTGCGCGCCCCGCGCGGGATCGTGTTCGACCGCGACGGCGCCGTGCTGGTCGAGAACCGTCATTCGTACAGCATCTCCATCGTGAGAGAGCACACCAAGGACCTCAACCGGACCGTCCGGCTGCTCGCCTCGGTGCTCCGCATCGAGGAGCCGCGCGTGCGCGAGATCGTCGATCGGCATCGGCGCGAACCCTCGTATCGTCCGATCACCATCGTCCAGGACGCGACGCTCGCGCAGGTCGCCGCCGTGACCGCGCGACGCCTCGATTTCGAGCTGCCGGACGTCGTCGTCGAGGAGGTGCCGACCAGGCGATACCCGACCGACGCGATGGCGGCACACTTGTTCGGGTACGTCGGCGAGGTGAACGAAACGCAGGTGGCGCGGGACGACGAGCTGCGGCGCGGCGACATCGTGGGCCAGTCGGGGATCGAGAAGACCTACAACGCCCTTCTGATGGGCGAGGACGGCGCCAGGCGCGTCGTCGTCAACAGCGTCGGCCGTGAAATCCGGACACTCGAGCAGGTCGAGCCGACAGAAGGCAAACGGCTGCGGTTGACGATCGACGTCGACGTGCAGCGCGCGATCGAAGAAGGGTATCGCGCGTTCGGCTATAAAGGCGCCGCCGTGGTGATGGATCCGAAGAATGGCGAGGTGCTCGCGTTCACCAGCCTGCCGGCGTACGACCCCAACGCGTTCGCTTCTGGCATCGACCGGGCGGCCTGGGCCGCCCTCAATACCGACGAGTTCCGTCCCCTGACGGATCGGGCGCTTCAGGGCCGCTATTCGCCCGGGTCGACCTTCAAGATGACAGTGGCGTCGGCGGCGCTGGAGGAAGGCGTGATCACGCCGGACTTCAAGGTCCATTGCACCGGCGCCGGCGTGTTCTACGGCCGCGCGTTCAAGTGCTGGAAGCGGGGCGGTCACGGCACGATGGATTTGCGGCATGCGATCGAGCAGTCGTGCAACGTGTACTTCTACACCGTCGGCAACATGGTCGGGATCGACCGCATCAACAAGTGGGCCACGCGACTCGGACTCGGCGTGAAGAGCGGGATCGACCTCCCCAACGAGGTTACCGGCATCGTGCCGTCCACGGAATGGAAGCGGCAGCGTACCGGTGAAAAGTGGTACGCCGGCGAGACGATCTCGGTGTCGATCGGCCAGGGTCAGGTCTCGGTGACGCCGATTTCGATGGCCGTCATGATGTCGACGATCGCCAACGGGGGGACCCGCGTCACGCCGCACCTCCTCCGGGCCAGCGACGATGGCGGCGGATGGAAAGACGGTGCCGCCGCCTGCGCCACAGTCCGTGTCGGCGATGAAGCCGGAGAACCTGCAGGCGATTCGGGACGGGCTGTGGCTCGTCGTGAACGGCGTGGGCACGGGCGGCCGGGCGCGGATTCCCGGCTACGATGTGGCCGGCAAGACCGGTACGGCACAGGTGATTTCCCTCGAGGGCGGTCGCGCGGCCGCGGGCAAGACGGGACGGGACCTGCGCGATCACGGCTGGTTCGTGTTCTTCGCCCCACGCGATAACCCGCAGATCGCGGGCGTCGTCTTCGCCGAGCACGCGGAGCACGGGGCGAGCGCCGCCCCGATTGCCAAGCACGCCCTGGAAACCTTCTTCGCCAAGCGCGACGGCCGGCCGCTGCCGCCGCCGCTCAAGCCGCAGACGCCGCCGCCGGTGCCGCGGGAAGAGCGTGTGGTCACGGAAAACACGGCGCCGGCAGCGACGGGGCAGGCGCAATGACGTTCTCGGTGATCCGTTCTCCGTTCGACGTGCTGAGGTCCATTGTCCAGAAGGGCGAACGACGAACCTCGAACGACGAACGTGGAGGAACGGCGAACGTAGAACGTCAGAACGTAGAACGTGAACGAGAATGTTCGAACGCCGACTGTATTACCACATCGACTGGGCACTGGTCATCGCGATGCTCGCGCTCTGCGGGCTCGGCGTCGCGATGATTTACAGCACGACCGCGGATCCGACCCGCGGGACCTCCCATCTGTATGTCACGCAGCTGTACGCCATCGTGATCGGGCTTGGCGCGATGGTGTTCATGCTCGACGCTCGACTACCGCACCTTCACCGACAAATCCCACCTCATCTACCTGGGGCTGCTCGGCGTGCTTCTCTACGTCGTGTTCTTCGGCGACGTGCAGATGGGCGCCCGCCGCTGGATCTCGCTCGGCTCTTTCAACATCCAGCCCTCGGAATTCGCCAAGATCGGGGTCGCGCTCGTGCTCGCCAAGTTCTTCGGCGAGAATCGCGGCGCGCCCGGCTGGATCGACCTGGCCATCGCCGCGGGGCTGACGGCGCTTCCCATTCTCCTCATCGCGAAGGAGCCCGACCTCGGCACGGCGGTGATCCTCGTGCCGGTTCTCATCGCCGTCGCATTTCTCGCGGGCATGCAGGTGCGGGTGCTCGGCGTGCTCGGTCTGTGCCTGCTCCTCGCGGCCCCTATCGCGTGGAGGTTCGGGCTGCAGGACTATCAGAAGACCAGAATTCTCACGTTTCTTGATCCGTCGGCGGATGCGAAGGACGCCGGGTACCAGCAGATCCAGGCGCGCATCACGGTCGGATCGGGCGGTCTGACGGGCAAGGGGTTCAAGCAGGGAACGCAGGGCCAGTTGCGGTTCCTCCCCGTCGCCCACAACGATTTCATTTTCTCGGTGCTGGCCGAGGAACAGGGGTTTGCCGGCGTCCTCGCGGCGCTCGGTTTGTATCTGTTCGTGATTCTGCGCGCGCTCGAGGCGGCCCGTCTGGCCAAGGATCGCCTCGGCTCCTATCTCGTGCTCGGCGTGCTGGCCAGCTTCACCTTCCAGGTGGTCTACAACATCACCATGTCGGCCGGACTGGCGCCCGTGAAAGGGCTGACGCTCCCGCTCATGAGCTACGGAGGCTCGTCGATGATCGCCACGCTCGCCGGCTTCGGGCTGGTGCTCAACGTGCGCATGCGCAGATTCACCAATTAACGGCAGGAAGGGCAGGAACGGCCGGTTGGGCTGGAGGGACGCGTCCCATCCCGTCTTCCGCCCATCCCGCCTTTCCCGCCTGGTGGAGTCTGTGAAATGACCAAAGAGATGATCGTCGCCTCGAATGGCCACGAAACGATGGTGGCCATTCTCGAAGACGACCTGGTCGCGGAGATCTTCGTCGAACGGGAGCGTCAGCGCGGCGTCGTCGGCAATGTCTACAAGGGTCGGGTCTCGAAGGTGCTGCCGGGGATGCAGTCCTCCTTCATCGAGATCGGGCTCGAGCGTGACGGATTTCTCTACGTCACGGAAGTCATCGATACCCTGGAGGAGTTCGAGAAGCTCGAGTCGGGGGATGAGGACGCTGAGCCCGACGTGGCCGCCGCCGGCGGCGAGGGCAGATCGACGGCAGGGACGCCAGGGATCGCGCGCGCCCGCAGCCGAAGATCGAGGATCTCCTGCGCGAGGGACAGGAGATTCTCGTCCAGGTCGTCAAGGAACCCCTCGGGACCAAGGGCGCCCGGCTGACCTCGCACGTCACGATGCCCGGCCGCTTCCTGGTCTTCATGCCGACCGTCGATCACGTCGGCGTGTCGCGCAAGATCGAATCGCGGGACGAGCGCGGACGGCTGCGGGGCATCGTGCGCGAGTTCCGCGAGTCGCACGGCTTCACGGGCGGCGTCATCATCCGCACCGCCGCCGCCGGCCGGCCACGGGAAGACATCATCAGCGATCTCGAGGCGTTCCACGGGATCTGGACCGGCATCCGCCAGAAGATGGAATCGTCGCGCGCGCCCGCGGTCGTGTACCGCGAGCAGAGCCTGGTCGGCAAGCTGCTCCGCGACCTGCTGACCGACGAGTTTCAGGCGATCCGCCTCGACAGCCCGCAGGATTACCAGCGGGTCCTCGAACTGGTCGAGCGCATCCTGCCGACGCTCGCGCCGCGCGTGAAGCTGTACTCGAAGCCGTTTCCGATCTTCGAGGAGTACGGCGTGCAGGCCGAGATCGACAAGGCGCTGAAGAGCAAGGTCTGGCTGAAGTCCGGCGGGTCGATCGTCATCAACCAGACCGAAGCGCTGGTCGCCATCGACGTGAATACGGGCCGCTACGTCGGCAAGAAAACGAGCGGCCGCCTCGAAGACACGATCGTCAAGACCAACCTCGAGGCGGCGAAGGAGATCGTCAGGCAGATCCGGCTGCGCGATCTGGGCGGCATCATCGTGCTCGACTTCATCGACATGGAGGAGAAGAAGAACCGGCAGAAGGTCCTGCAGGCCGTCGAGCAGGAACTGAAGAAGGATCGCTCGCCCTCGAAGGCGCTCGCCGTGTCGGACTTCGGCCTCGTCATCATCACGCGCAAGCGGGTGAAGCAGAGCCTCGAGCGGGTGCTGACCGAGCCGTGTCCGTACTGCTCCGGCACCGGGGCGATCAAGTCGAGCGCGACGATTTGCTACGAGATTCTGAGCGAGGTGAAGAAGGTGGGACCCGATCTGAACGGACACCGGCTCCTGCTGCGGGTGAATCCCGATATCGCGCGGGCGCTGAAAGAAGAGGAGAGCGCTGTGCTGCGAGATCTGCAGCAGTCAATCGGGAAGGACGTCACGATCAAACCCGACGTCCAGCTTCACCACGAGCAGTTCGACGTGATGGCCGTCTAGAACAGCGAGAACTGAAAGTCTCAAGTCTTGAAGGTCAGATCATGAGAGCCCTTCGAGAGTTCTGAGTTCTAAGATTTTCACTTCCGTCAAGCAGCCGTCGGCATGTTGATGATGTAATTGGCGCCGCCGCGGTTGATCCAGACGCGCACGTAGTCGTCGCCCTTCAGCAGTTCCACTCGTGCGCCGCCGGCCGGCGGTCTCGCGCCTTTGGCGATCTGCGCGATTTCCGACGCCGGGACAACCGTCGCGACTTCGCGGGCGACAACCTTTCCGCCTCTCACGAACTCGACATAGCGTTCGCCATCAGGAGACTGGCCCAACCCGGGCTTCGGCGTCTCGCCCGTGAGCCGCACCTGATAGGTGCCGGGAGCCAGCGGTTTTCCATCCGCCATCACCCTTCTGTTCAACGTCACGCTGCCGAGCGACGCGCCGGCAGCCGGCGGCGACAAGTTGCGCCGAGACGGAAACGGCCCCCGCTCCAAGCGCGGCGACCAACGTCCCTACCAGCACTGCGTGCTTCATCAAGCCTCCTGCGTGTCGAGAAACGGATCAGCGTTCATGATTTCAATACCTTGATTCAATTATACAGGTCAGCAAGTGGAGTGCCACCTGATGAGACGGCAAACAGGCGCTTTCGGGGTTCAGGACCGGGGAATCCAACAGCGGCAGGCCGAGACTGTAGCAAATAGCGACACTCAGGCCCGGCGGGCGTTCTTCCGGCCGTTGCAGGGCCGCAGAGCTGGTCACCCGGTACTGCTGCAACGGCACACGGGCCCCGACGATCGCGATACCCTCGGCCACGAGCAGCGCACGCTTCAGCACTTCCCGGCCGCCATAGCCGCCCAACCGCCCGCCCGCCGCGATGACGCGGTGGCACGGCACGTCCGGCCGGCTGCAGCTCCGCATGATATTCCCGACGGCTCGTGCCGCGCGCGGCCGTCCCGCGAGTGCCGCCACGTCGCCGTACGTCGCCACCCGTCCCGGTGGGATCCGCCGCACGACGGACAAGACGCGGGCCGTAAATTCGTCGGTGATGCTCGCCACAGCGCTACCAGGGGTGACCCGTCGAGAAAGCCGGCACGGTGATCAACAGACAGGCTTTGGCGTTCAGGGCGCTGGCGAAGGGCGACCTGGAGTCTGGCTCCGGGGCGTCGTCACGAGCGCCGCGCGCAGGACGTGACCCTCGGCACGCGGCATGGCAATGCCCGACAACGCCGCGAGGGTCGGCGCGATGTCGGCGGGCGTCGCCGCGTCGCGATACTCCCCTGGTTTCACCTGTGGTCCCATGAAGACAATCGGCACTTGCTGGTCGTACGGGTTGGCCGTGCCGTGCGACGTGCCGAGGGCCGCGAAAGTCCAGCCAGGCTCCATCGCCAGCATCAGATCCCCGCTCCGTTGCGGCACGTAGCTGAGCGCGGCGGCGCGAAGCAGCGCATCGCGGGAGGCAGCCGCGTCGCGAAGTTGATCGCGCGGGAAGACGCGGGCGATGCCGGGCTGGCCGTTGAGCAGCTTGATCACCGACTTCAGGGCAGCCGGCCGCGCCCGCAGCCGTTCGTACATGCCGGGCTCGAAATACATTTCGTTGGGCGCGCCGACGCGCATGACGTATTTACCCGGGCCTGCGGCCGTCTGGGCGGCCGCCTCGACCATGTCCCGGAGCTTCGCCGAGCTCACTCGTCCTCCGTGCAGCCCCGAGCGGCGTCCCTGTTCCGGGATGATTCGCCACGCCGTGGTCCGACGTCAGAGCCACGATGTATTGGTTCCGCCCGACCAAGACATCCAGTCGATCGAGCAGGACGCCGATCGTTTCGTCCAGACGCGCATAGATGTCCTGCACTTCCCGGCTGCGCGGCCCGAAGGCGTGCCCGACGATGTCGGGGCTCGAGAAGCCGATCCCGAGCACATCGGGGGCGGCATGCCTGCCCAGTTGCAGCGATTCAACCAGCGCGGCTGCAAACCGGCCGAGATACCCGTCCGCGAACGGGCTCTGCCCCCATTGGTCGAGGAAGACGTTGTCCGGGCTGCTGCCGGCACCCTTCAAGACATGCGGGAACGAGGCCGTCCATCCTGCTGGCGGATCCTCACTCTCGCCTGCGTCGGCGTCCAGGTACCGCGAAGCCGTGAGCAGAGGCATCCAGGTCTTCCCGTAATCAGATGCGATCGGAACGGCATTCACGAACTGTTGCACGGCGGCAACCGGAGCCGAGCTGAACGCGGACGAGGTTTGCCATCCATCGAGCGATGGGGTCAGCCACGTCACGGCGTCACCCGAGCGGCCGGCAAGCATGATGGCGCTCCTGGGCTTGAGTGAAAGCGTCACCACCCGAGAGCCCCGCTGCGTTCGCATCTCGTCGGCGAAGGTCGGCAGGAGCAGCCCGTGACCGCTGTCGCCGCCTTGGGGCCGCCCACCATAGCCAACCGCCCTGACGCTCGAATCCTCGGTACAGGTGACCTGGCGCCCCGCCTCGCGATCGTACCAGGCGTTCTGGGCAATTCCGTGCGTGCGCGGGAATGCGCCGGTCGACACGGTCGCATGGCCCGCGCAGGTCACCGTGCTGAGGTATGGGTACGCGGCGCGCGAGAACCACGCGCCTTGGTCCAAAAGCCGTTTGAGGCCTCGCGTCCAGTCGCTCCGGAAACGAACAACATAGTCCGCGCGCATCTGGTCGACGATCAGCAACACCACCAGTCTGGGCGGCAGGGACGAGGAACTGTCGGCCTGGCCGGCGACGCGATCGCCGCGCAGCCCGGTTCCGCGGGCATGGGGAACGCCCAGCGCCAGCATCGCAGCGATCGACATTGCCAGTGCCGTTGCGATTCTCACGGTGTTGCTCTCCAGTTCAGGTGAGATGGAGTCAAGGTCCGTACCTCATAAGAGCGCGAGCGGATCGAGACCGAGCTCGACGGAGTCGATTGCTCTCGCGATTGAGCTGGGCCGTCCTTCTTCGGACTGGTTCTCCCACAGGTTGACGTCGTACGGCACGGCGAGCCGCTCACCCGTCCGATCGACGATGACGCGGACCTGGGGCCTGTGCGGATCAGGCGCATAGATCTTCACCACAACCGCCAGTTCGCCCGTATCGAGCCGTACCGCGTTTCCTGCCGGGTAGATGCCCACCAACTGGACGAACCTCCGGACCAGATGTTGATCGAACTGCAGTCCGTCATTGCGCTTCAGGACTTCGAGGACCCGGTCGCTCGGGAAGGACTGCTGGTAGCTTCGCTGTGATCGCATGGCGTCGTAGACATCGGCAATGCTGCAGAGCATCGTGCCGACGTTGAGCGTCGGCCGCTTCACGGCGGTGGGGTAGCCGGTGCCGTCAATCCGCAGGTGGTGCTCGAAGGCCACGACCGGCACCAGCGCCGGAATGTCTGGCGTGGCGCGGAGGATCTCCGCGCCGTCCACGGTGTGACGCTTCATGATGCTGAACTCGGCGTCCGTCAGTTTATCCGGCTTGTTGAGCACCTCGAGCGGCGTGCGCACCTTTCCGATGTCGTGCATGAGCGCGGCGAGCCCGAACTCGCGGAGCAGCGATCCGTCGATGGCGAGTGCCCGGGCCTGTCCCATGGTCAGAATCGATACGTTCACCATGTGCGTGAACGTGTAGTTGTCGTAGTTCTTCAGGGTGGTGAGCGCGAGCAGGGCCGTCCGATTCTGGGACACCGCCTGGGCGAGACCGTCAACCATCGTGCGCGCCACGGTCGCGTCAGGCTGCCCTTCGGTCCGCGCGCTCTCCCACACCGATTCGGCCTCCGACACCGCTTCGGTGTACAGCCGCTTGAACGCCGCCATGTCGACCGAGCCCTCGACTTTCTGCTGGACGGTCACGCGCCCGACGCGAATGTGCGGCAGCGCGGGGAACGCCGCGGACTCGCCGTCGGGCCGCAGTTCGAGGGTCGTCACCGCTTCCACGAACGTCGCGATCTCCTCCTCCGTCACCCCGCGGTCGATCGTGACGCGTTCGACGCCGAGCAGCTTCAGTCGCCGGCTGACCGCCTCGAGGTTCTCCGCCTTGGAGATCGGCGTGTCGTCCACGATGATTTCGTCGCCGACGATGCCGATCACGATGGCCGGCTCGAGCGCGTGGAGCGGTTGCACCGCGGCCGCCAGCGCGGTCATGTTCCGCACGATGATCGGATGGCTTTTCGAGTACAGCTGAGCCGATCGCACGCTCGCTGCAAAACGGCGGAGCAGTTCGTCGGCGAGATCCGTGCGCGGCGTCATCCTCGCCCCTTCATCTCGGTGGCCGCCTCGCGCCGCTGAGTCGTGCACGAGCCACGCGGCGGACGCCGCGCGAGCCGCTGCGCGCCGCCTCGTCGAGGATCGCGTCCGCCTCGGGCGTGCCCATCCGGGCCAGCGCGGCCGCCGCCGCGGTGCGCAGGAGCCGTGTCCGCCCCGGCGCCCACCATTCGCCGCGGTGCAGCGCCGCCATCAGTTCAGGCACCCCGATCGGATCCTTCAGAGCGGCGAGCGCCTCGATCGCGCGCAGATACACGGACCTGAGCTGTCCCCGGTGATCGACGTTGCGCAGAATGTACGCGAACAGCGGCGCGGCGCGCTCGTCGCGTACGGCGCCGAGCGACTGCATGATCGCCTCCCGGGAGGTCGCTGTTCCGCCGACCAGCGCCTGTTGCAGGACCTGGAACGCCTGGTCGGTGCCGATGTTGAGAATCGCCCGCACCGCTTCGCGCTGCACCTGTTGCTCATCGTCGGCGAGCAGCTCCGTGAGCTCGGGCAGCGCGTCGCTGCCGCCGAAATTGCGGAGCAGATACACCGCGGTGCGACGCACGGCCGGGTTCGGCGAGGTTTTCAGGCGTTCGACCTCCCGCCGGCCGATCGAACCGAATGTGATCAGAATGGCGGTCAGGCGCTCGCGCGGGCGCGTGCGATCCTCGGCTGATAGTGCTTCGGCGAGCGGCCGGATCACCACCTCGCCGACCGACACGCACATGGTCTTGACCCGCTCGAACTGCGCGTCGTCGATGTGCGCGAGGTGGGCGACGATGTGCTGCATCATCGAGCCGCCGACCAGCCCGTCGATGGCCTTCGAGGCCGTCTGGCTCCGCTCCTTCGAAGCGGTGCTTCGCGCCTCCTGGACGAGCACGTCAAGCAGTTCGCCCGCCGCCTGGAAGTCGCCGACGAGCAGAAGATCCTCGATCAGCGTCACCACCGGCCGCATCAAGGCGGCCCAGCGGTCGGGATTCTCCTCGATGCGCAGCAAGTCGAACACCAGGATCAGATCCAGTTTGCGCAGCTCGCTCGTCGACACCGTCCCCAGCCATGCCGCCACCCGCTCCGGGGGATCATCGCTGACATTCTCGACCTCAATCGCCTTCGTGCGTGCACTCGACAGCTCCCGGGCGTAGTCGTCCGGCACGTACGGCTTGTCCGAATAGCTGGAGAGGATCTTCTGCGCGACCTCGTCCCAGGCGCCCTCGAACCCGGACATCTTGCCGAGCAGCGACTCGGATGCCTCATCGTGGGCCATGGTCAGCAGACGCTCGCGATGATCGGCGTCCTGCACCAGGTTGTGGAATGCCTGGGAGACGCGGTCGACTGAGGTGCCTTCGGCGAGCGCATTGCGCGCGACGAAGCCGGCGATCGTGCCGTCCGACATGTGGCCGACGACGGTGTCCACCGTCGCCGGCGTCCCGGCGCTCGCGCCCCCGCGATGCGACAGCAGCGACACCATCATCTCGGGCGAGAGTCGGCCGATGGCCGCCGCCATGTTCTGCATCGCCGGCTCGAGCTGATCGGGAGCCCTGGTCGAGACGGTTTCGATGATGCCTTGCAGCAGCCGGATGAGCGCCGCGGTCCGCTGCCCGATTCCCCGGCCTCCCCGCGTCGCGCTCGCGTCGAGCTCGAGGATCAACGCGCCCAGCTTGTCGGAGTCGCCCGCGGCCTCGAGCAGGGCGCGCGCGGCGTCTTCGTCGAGGTCGAACGCGTCGCCCTGCAGGCAGTTCGCGATGACCTGATCAAGGCCGGCCGCCGCGCCGTCGCGGCGCTCGCGCAGCACTTCCGCGTAGTCAATCTCGCGAAGCTCGACGTGCCGCCCGGCCATCGCCGTCCACAGCCGCGCGATTCCGCCCTCGGCGCGGACATCTTCCGGCGACCGTCCAACCAGGAGCAGGAACTTGCGCCACGCCTCGACATCGCCGCCGGGATTCACGCTCAGCTCGCCGATCAGGTGATCGTGCAGCAGCGCCGCGAGCTCGGCGATCGCGGCATCCGGCCGCAGCGGCGACCGGCCGTCCAGCAGCAGCGCGTCCGCGAGGACGCTGATGCGCAATGGTCCTGGCAGGCTGGCTTCGGAGGTTACCTGGACGATCCGGCCGAGGGTGGTGGCGATGGCCGGATGGCCGCCTGGATACAGCATCACCGCCCGGGCGGCTGCCTTGCAGGCGCGCGCGAAGTCGGTCAGGCGGGCCGTGTCCTCAGGTGCGAGCGGGCTGGGTGCGTCGACGGCCATCACATGTACGTCAGCGGATCGATGTCGAGCGCCTCGGGATCGAGGGCTTCGACCACCGCCCGCGTATGTTCGCCTCTCGAATCGCGCTCCCAGGTATTCGTCGTGGTCTCGAGGACTCTTCCGCGCGCGACTGGTCCATGCTACTCATGTCTGCGGCGGAAGGCGATGACTTTCCTCAACATCCGATGCCGGTCGCACGCCACTTCGGTGCGTTGCCAGCGGGCGCCGATCGTCGCGTCCGTGACGCCGATTTGAGCGCGCGTTGGCCTGCGCCGGGCAGCGTCGTCGATGGTCGAGCGAGCACCGGGACGCTCGGGCGGTTCATGCCCCGAGCGCGGCGCTGTCCGCACGTGCCGGTGCACGAGTCGATGCCCAGCCGGAGCGCGCGATGCCGTCCGCATTGGAAATTATCGTAGACGGGCGGCCAGCTCACGACGACGGACCGACCGATTGCGGGCCGCGCGCGTCAACGCGCCGGCTCTGGTTACCCCGTGGAGAGCTCCGCGCGGCGACCCTGCGCATAGACGGTCAGCTCCGCATTTGCGGTCGTGATGACCTCGAGCGCATCAGCAATGTCGGGCAGGTCCACCCCTGGGATAGCGACGTAGAGATCCTCTTCACTCAGGCCGGTGTACACACGATTGCCGATACACCCGAGACTCGTGACCGTGCCGTGCGCCAGCGCCGCGGGCAGCGCCATACAGGTAGGGCGACCAAGCGGAGGCAACGCGCCCGGTTTGCCCGCCCGAATAGCCGCTTCGTGAAGCCGCATGGCCGACGCCGGACGACACGCGAACAGGATGACGCTCGGGGGCATCGGGGTGTCGGCCAGGACGGAATAGAGCACCGCAGCCGGAGTATGTGGAAGGCGCGGGATCCCCGCCACCTCTTCGGGCCGAATATAGTTCACGCGAAACATGAATTCGAGCGTCTGCGTCGTTTCGGCCGCCCGCTCCGGAGACAGGTCGATGCTGTGCGTATAACTGCCGACCGCGCAGTTGAAGTGATCGGACGGCACGGTATAGAAGGTGCGGCCTTCGGCGGCCAGGCGCCAGAAACTACAGCCTGACGGTTGGCTTCCCGTGAACCTCGCGACGCCTTCAGGCGCCGAGTCGAGAAATGTGACCGCCACCGGACGGCGGGTGAAGGGCGCGCACGCGCCCATGCGGTCTTCGAGACGACGCCAATCAGTCATGTTCCTCCAGGATGCATCCAGTCTGACCGACAATCCCGAATTGTCCGCCGCCGGCATGCTGGCGGCACCGTTCCGCTATACTCCCGCCGGATGCGCGCAGTCGACATTATCCTCAAGAAACGAGACGGCGGCCGACTGGCAGCGGAAGAAATTTCGTTCTTCGTCGACGGGGTCACGACCGGTACGGTGCCGGATTATCAGACCTCGGCGCTGCTGATGGCCATTCTGCTGCGCGGGATGTCGGACGAGGAGACGGCGTCGCTCACGGCCGCCATGGTCGATTCCGGCGTCCGCCTCGATCTGAGCGGCATTTCCGGCGCGAAGGTGGACAAACACAGCACGGGAGGGGTGGGCGACAAAACCTCGCTCGTGGTTGCGCCGATCGCCGCCGCGTGCGGCGTGATTGTGCCGATGATGTCGGGACGCGGACTCGGATCACACGGGCGGCACGCTCGACAAGCTCGAATCGATTCCCGGCTTTCGCGTGAATCTGTCGCTGGACGAGATGAACGCCGCGCTGGCCAGGACAGGTTGCGCGATGATCGGCCAGTCGGCCGAGCTGGCGCCGGCCGACAAGAAGCTGTACGCGCTTCGCGACGTGTCGGGCACGATCGAGAGCATCCCACTCATTACCGCGTCGATCCTGAGCAAGAAGGTGGCCGAAGGGATCGAGGGTCTGGTCCTCGACGTGAAGACCGGTCGCGGCGCGTTCATGAAGACAGAAGCCGACGCGCATGCCCTCGCCGAGTCGCTCGTCTCGATTGGCAAGGCGTCCGGCGTTCGAACGGAAGCGGTCATCACCTCCGATGGACGCGCCGCTCGGCTGCGCCGTAGGCAATGCGCTCGAAGTGATCGAGAGTCTGGAAGCGTTGAAGGGGCGTGGCCCCGGGGAGCTCATGGACCTCTCAATCGAGCTTGCCGCGCGCATGCTGCTCCTCGGAGGGGTCGCCGTGGACCGTCCCGATGCCGAGCGCCGCGTCCGCCAGGCCATTGCCTCCGGCAGCGCACTCGCGCGCTTTCAGTCGATTGTCGAATCGCAGGGCGGCGACCCGCGCGTCGTCGACGACTATGGACGGTTGCCCACGGCCTCGGGGCGGCATCCCGTGCCGGCAGATCGATCCGGCTACGTCACGGGGCTCGACGCGGAACTGATAGGCCGCGCGTCGGTGGCGCTCGGCGCCGGCCGCGATCGAGTGGAGGATGCCGTGGACCCGGCCGTTGGAATCACAGTGGTCGCCCGCATCGGCCACCGCGTGTCCGGAGGCGATCCTGTGCTGACGTTGCACTACCGGTCGGCGGCCAGGCTCGACGCGGCCCTCCCGCTGGCCCGCAGCGCCATTCACGTGGGCGACGCAGCCGCCCGCGACCCGGCCGTTTATACTGACGAGCATCGAGTGAGACCGTGAGCCGCATGCCAATCGCGGCGTTGATCGACGCCCGCATCGCCGCGGGGCCGTGAATGGACTATTACAATCGGGTGCAGGAGGCGGCCGAGGCGATCCGCTCGAACGTCCGGCAGGTGCCCTCGGTCGCGGTCGTCCTCGGATGCGGGCTGGGTGACTTTGCCGCCACGCTTGCCGAGCCGGTGTCGCTGTCGTACCGGACAGCTGCCGCACTGGCCGGCGGTTCGCGTCGCCGGTCACGAGGGACAGCCTGGCGGTTGGCACCGTCCAGGGCCGAACGGTCGCCGCGCTTGCCGGGCCGCAGCCACGCCTATGAGGGGCACGACCTCGGCACCGTCACGTTCGCCGTGCGCGTGCTCGGGTGCCTCGGCGTGAAGATCCTCATCCTGACCAATGCCGCCGGCGGCATCAATCCCGCATTGGCGCAGGGGACGTTGATGGTGATCGACGACCACATCAACCTGACGGGTCTCAACCCGCTTGTCGGACCCAACGAGGATCGGTTCGGTCCCCGTTTTCCCGATATGACCGAGCGTCTATGCGTCACGGCTGCGCGCGGTTGCCGACCAGGTGGGCGCCACCCTGGAGATGCAGCTGCCGCACGGCGTCTATGCGGCGCTGACAGGGCCCAGCTACGAAACACCGGCCGAGATCCGGTACCTTCGAGCGATCGGCGCCGACGCAGTGGGAATGTCCACCGTGCCGGAGGCCATCGCCGCGCGCCACATGGGTCTCGAGGTGCTCGGCATCTCGTGCATCACCAACATGGCCGCCGGCGTACTGCCCGGCCCCCTGAGTCATGAAGAAGTGCTCGAAACCACGCGCCTCGTTCGCGGCCGATTCATCGCGCTGCTGGAGGGAATCATTGGACGACTCTGATCGCAGACGGGTGTCGGTCTCGACAGTCGATGTCGCCGAGGGTCGTGAAGCGGAATTCCACGACCTTTCGAAGACGTTCGAGGCGCTCCTCGAGCGCAAGAACTACGGGCGTCTTGAGACATTCCGCGACGAGGCGGTGCCGACCCGCTATTACGCCGTCCGCCAATGGCCCGACACCGCGGCGGCCGAGACCTGCCACGGTGATGTCGAAGTGCAGGGGCTCACGTCGAAGCTGTACAAGATCGCGCGTGTGACTCACGTCGTGAACGGCGTGCGGCGTCCGGATCCGTTGCGGCTCATGCTGGATGATCGCCGGACCGGCGGCGTGGAATCCGATCGCCGCACCGGCTTCGATCGGCGGGTCGCGAACCGGACGCATCCCGGAGACGAGCGCCGGCACCATCGCGACCGCCGGCTGGGTCCACGGCGGCTGCGGGCCCCGGCGGCCGCTGTCGATCTGGTGGCGGCCGCCCGCCGGGCGCGCGAACATGCGGACGCCGCGTTTTCGCGGTTCAAGGTCGGCGCCGCGCTCGAGGCGGTCGACGGCGCGGTCATTACGGGCTGCAACATCGAGAACGCGACCTACGGCTTGACGATGTGCGCAGAGCGCGTGGCGATCTTCAAGGCGCTCTCGGAAGGGCACCGCGCCTTTACCCGCATCGCCATCGTCGTCGACAGCGAACGACCCACGCCACCGTGCGGGGCCTGCCGGCAGGTCCTGTGGGAGTTCGGCGGCAACCTCGAGGTGCAGCTGGCAAACCTTTCGCGAGGAGCAAGGCACCCATCAGCTCAAGGATCTGCTGCCGCTGCCTTTCGACGCACGACTCCTGTGATCACGGCTGTAGAATTGGGAATCAAGAGTAGGAATATTCCTGATTCCTAGTTCTCATTCATCCGTCCTGGCTCATGTTGCCCACCATCGCCCGCGAAGACGACACCGTCGTGATGATCGACCAGCGCAAGCTGCCGGCGAAGGAAGTCTACGTGCGCTGCAAGACCGCCGCCGAGGTCGCGCGTGCCATCAAGACGATGGTGATCCGCGGCGCTCCGGCGATTGGCGTCGCCGCGGCGATGGGCATCGCGCTCGGAACGAGAAGGAGCAAGGCCACCGGCACGCAGAAGCTCGCCGCCGAGTTCTTCGAGATCTGCGAGCTCATGGCATCGACCCGTCCGACGGCCGTCAACCTGTTCTGGGCGATCGATCGCATGAAACGCTCGTTTGCCGCAGCCGTCGAAGCGGGCGAATCGGTCGAACAGATCAAGGACCGCCTGGATCGCGAAGCGAATGCGATACACGACGAGGACGTCGCCAGTTGCCGGGCGATGGGCGCGTTCGGCGCCGCCGTCGTGCCCCATGGGGCGCGCATCCTGACGCATTGCAATGCCGGAGCGCTGGCGACCGCCGGCTACGGCACCGCGCTCGGCGTGGTTCGAGCCGCCGTCGAAGCCGGCAAGCAGGTGACGGTCGTCGCCGACGAGACGAGGCCGTTTCTTCAAGGCGCGCGTCTCACCGCCTGGGAACTGGTGCGTGACGGCATCGACACCACCGTCATCACCGACAACATGGCGGGCGCGCTGATGAGCAGGGGCCAGCTTGATATCGTGGTGGTCGGAGCGGACCGGATCGCCGCAAACGGCGACACGGCGAACAAGATCGGTACCTATACCGTCGCCGTCCTGGCCCGTGAGCACAACATCCCGTTCTACGTCGCGGCCCCGCTGTCGACCATCGACCTGAATGCCCTGGACGGCCGGGAGATCCCGATCGAAGAGCGCAATCCGCGCGAGGTCAGCCATCTCGGCGGCAGTCAGCTCACGCCGCGCGGCGCCCACATTCGCAATCCTGCATTCGACGTGACGCCGCACCACCTCATTGCCGGCATCATCACCGAGCGTGGCATCTGCCGCGCGCCCTACACCGAGTCGCTGAAGAAGGTCTTCGAAACCGAAGTGGCGCGAATTGCGTAAGATGCTCACCACGAAGCTGACGATGAATGAGGTCCTCGAATAGAATCAGGCGATTCGTTCATTCATGACATCTGGTTGCATGACTGTTCGTCATGCTGATCTTGGGCATCGAAACATCGTGCGACGAGACCGCGGCCGCCGTGGTCGAGGAGACCGGCGACGCCGCCCGGCCGTGGGCCATCCGGTCGAATGTCGTCGCATCGCAGGTGCCCATTCATCGCGAGTGGGGCGGCGTCGTCCCGGAGCTCGCCTCGCGCCAGCATGTCCGCGACATTTGCGGCGTCGCGGCACGCGCGCTCCAGGACGCCGGGACCACCTGGTCCAGCCTCGGTGCCGTCGCCGTCACGCAAGGTCCGGGCCTGGTCGGATCGCTGCTTGTCGGCGTGTCGTTCGCGAAGGCCGCGGCGGCTGCCACCGGTCTGCCGCTCGTCGCGGTCCACCATCTGGCCGGCCACGTCGAATCGCTGGTCCTGCAGAATGGTGAGCTGCCGTACCCCTCGGTGGTGCTCGTCGTGTCTGGCGGTCACACCAGCCTGTATCTCGTCGATGAACCCGGTCGCTATCAACTCCTCAGCCGCACACGCGACGATGCGGCGGGGGAGGCCTACGACAAGGTGGCGAAGTTGCTCGGCCTTGGGTATCCAGGTGGCCCGGTCATCGATCGTCTCGCCCGGATGGGGAACGACCGCGCGATTCGGTTGCCGACCACCCGCTTGACCCATCCCGACCGGAATGCGCCGACGCTGAAAGGCGATCTCGATTTCAGCTTCAGCGGCCTGAAGACCGCGGTCCTGCGGCACGTACGCGCTCAGCAGCAGCTGCGGGAGACTGCGGTGCCCTTGTTCACCGAGCACGAGATTGCTGATATCTGCGCCAGTTTCCAGCGCGTGGTCATCGCGGCGCTCGTCGAGCGCACCTTTGACGCGGCGCGCCGGCATCACGCGAAGAGCATCGGCGTCGCCGGCGGGGTGTCCGCAAACAGCCGCCTCCGGGAAGAATTCGCGGCGCGCGGCCAGGCGCGCGACATGCCGACATTCGTGCCGAGCGTGCCGCTGTCTACCGACAATGCGGCGATGATCGCGGCCGCGGGGCTGCGCAAGCTCCGCGCCGGCGTGACGGCGTCGTTCGATCTCAACGCCGACGCTGCGTTGCCGCTCTCGTGATTGGTCGTGAAGGATGAAACTGTGAGGTGTGAACGTGTGATCGCTTCAGCCTGAGACTTCAGACTTCAGACTTCAGACTTCAGACTTGAGAGTTGCTGACGATGCTGGTACACACCGATTACCTCTGGTTCAACACCAAGAAGCGGCAGGAATTCATCCGCATCACCGACGAGGTTGCCGCGGTCGTCAGCAAGAGCGGTGTCACGGACGGGACCGTGCTCGTGTCCGCCATGCACATCACCTCCGGCGTGTACGTCAACGACTGGGAGGATGGGCTGATCCACGACTTCCAGACCTGGCTCGAGACACTCGCGCCGGCGGGCCTCAATTATCGGCATCATCAGACAGGCGAGGACAACGCCGACGCGCACCTCAAACGGACGATCATGGGCCATCAGGTTGTCTTGCCCATAACAGGCGGCAAGCTCGATCTCGGTCCGTGGGAGCAGGTGTTCTACGCAGAGTTCGACGGCATGCGCAAGAAGCGCGTCGTGGTCAAGGTCATGGGAATCTCGGGCCCTGAAGCATGACCGATCCCAGACACTATCCTCCGCGCCCGATCGTGGGCGTCGGGGCCGTGATTCTCGACGGCGCCCGCGTGCTCCTGGTCAGGCGCGCACACGAGCCGCTCAAGGGCGAGTGGAGTCTTCCGGGCGGCGCCGTGGAGCTCGGCGAAACGCTCGAAGCCGCGCTGGCGCGCGAAATCGTCGAAGAGACCGGACTCGAAGTGGCTGTCGGGCCGGTCGTGGAGGTCGTCGACCGCGTGCAGCGCGCCCCGGACGGGCGCGTCGAGTATCACTTCGTGATCGTCGACTACCTGTGCACGGTCCGGGCCGGTGTCGTGGCCCACGGGTCGGATGCGTCTGAAGTCCGTTGGGTGCCCATCGCCGACCTATTGCCGTACCGGATCACCGACAAAGCCATGGCGGTGATCAGGAGAGCGATGTACCTTCGGGCGGAGAGCCACTAGACCTCGCCGCCTTTGCGCAGGCTGCCAACCTCACGCTCGTCACGCTCGACCGCAGCTTCATCAAGCGTTATCCGTCGGTGCGGATCGAAGTGATCTGAAGGTGTTCGGCCAACCATCGTAGGGCACCCCTGTGTCATCTCCACGCCAGGCCCTCGAGCGTATTTCGCGCGTTCTTTCGTCTTTCGTCGTGACGGTGGACAAGGCACCGCGCAACCAAGATCAACCCAAAATGTAGGACACTGTAGCGCGGATCTTTGGATCCGTGATGGCGGCAGGCTTGGATCCGCGATGGCGGCTGGAGGGACACATGGAACGACACGTCGTCCTGGGAACACTCGTGATGGTGGGGATGTTGACGATGGCGATGGGAGCCGCCCAGCAACCGCCGCCGGCGCCATCCGCCGACAACATCACCGTCGAGAAGGTGAAAGACAACCTGTTCGTCCTGCGCGGCGGCGGCGGGAACACGGCCGTGTTCGTCACCGCCAGCGGTGTCACGCTCGTGGACACCAAGAATCCGGGCTGGGGCCAGCCCCTGCTCGACAAAGTCAAGACGCTGACCGACAAGCGGGTCACGACCGTCATCAACACGCACACGCATTACGACCACGTCAGCGGCAACGTCGACCTGCCCACCGTCGTTGACATCGTGACGCACGAGAGCACGAAGACACTGATGGCACAGATGAACGAGGTGACCGGCATCGGTCCGACGCCCAACGTGTTCAGGGACAAGCCTGGGCGCGGGATGCCGAAGCGCACGTTCAAGGACAAGATGACGATTGGCGAGGGTGCCGACCAGGTTGACCTGTATTACTTCGGCCCTGCGCACACCAGTGGCGACGCATTCGTCGCCTTCCCCGCGCATCGCATCATGCACGTCGGCGATACGTTCCCGAATAAAGGGCTGCCGATCATGGACAAGAACAACGGCGGCGCGGGCATCGAGTACCCGAACACGCTGCTGAAGGCTGCCGGCGTGCCCAACATCGACTGGCTCATCAACGGCCACACCCCGGCGCAGACGACCCCTGCGGAGATGAAGGAATACGCCGAGTTCGTGCGCGAGTTCGTGACGACGGTGCAGGCCGCGAAGAAGGGCGGCAAGACGGTGGACGATGTTGTCAAGACGTGGGCGACGCCCGCGAAGTACAAGGGCTACCCCGCCGCCAACGAAGCCCGCGTGCGCGCGAACGCGACGGTGGTCTGGAACGAAACGAAATAGGACCACGGGGCAAGAAGGGCGGTCGGCGGGTCATCTGGCGACCGGCGGGCACCCCGTGAAGGGGTTGTCCTGGGCCAAGTCGCTATTTCGGGCGCCAGGCGAAATATACGGGCACTCCGAGCAGGACGATGATCAACCCGGGCCATGTCGTCGCCGTTCGATAGACGAACAGCACGAGCAGGATGGTGCTCGCGCCCGCGACGTAGAGCGCCGGGAGAACCGGGTACCCGAACGCACGATACGGCCGCTCGATGTCGGGCCGCGTCCGCCGCAACCGGAAGAGCCCGACAATCGTGAGGATATAGAAAATCAGCGCGGCGGAGATGACGTAGTCGAGCAGGTTGCTGTACAGGTTTCCGTACGCCCGCGTCGCCGGATTGTAGGTCCGCGGCAGCACGAGCAGGACCGCCCAAAGCCCCTGCAGCACCAGGCCCCACGCCGGCACTCTTGCGTGGTTCAACCGGCCGGCGGCGTGGAAGAACAACCCGTCGCGAGCCATCGCATAGTACGCGCGCGCGCCCGCCAGGATCAGGCCGTTGTTGCAGCCAAACGTCGAGATGACGATCGCGACCGCCATCATTGGGGCGCCGGCGCCGGGAAAGACAGCGTCGAGGGTCGCCGTGGCGACGCGATCCGCCGGAGCATGCTGAATCGCGGCGAAGGGCAGCGTCACCAGGTACGCGACGTTGACGAGCAGGTAGAGGCCGATGACGGTCGAGGCCCCGAGCGCGAGCGACAGCGGGATGTTTCGCCTTGGATCCTTCACTTCGCCGGCGGTGAACGTGATGTTGTTCCAGGCGTCGGCGGAGAAGAGCGACCCGGTCTGCGACACGCCGATGGCGACGAACAGGCCCAATGCGGTCATGGCCGACACGCCCGGTACGATGTCGATGACGCCGCGCGGCGTCCACATATGGCCGAAGTTGTCGGACACCGCCGTCTGGTTCCAGCCGAGCAGCAGGCCGACGAGGATCAACGCGATGACCGCGCCGGTCTTCGTGGTGGTGAACACATTCTGGATGATGCGCCCGTATTCGAGCCCCCGCGTGTTGGTCCAGGTGAGGAGCGCGATCAGGACAATGCCGACCAGCTGCGTGGTGGACAAGGAGAGCGCGTAGCCGGCGCTCAGGTGGATCGGCGCGACCAGGTACCGATCGTCTGAAATCCACGGGATCAGGACGCCGAAGTATCGGGCGAAGCCGACGGCGACCGCGGCAACGGTTCCGGTCTGGATGACCAGGAACAGCGTCCACCCGTACAGAAAACCCCACAGCGGGGAAAATGCCTCGCGCAGGTACACGTATTGGCCGCCGGCGCGCGGCATCATCGCTGCGAGCTCGCCGTACGCGAGCGCGCCCACGACCGTGAGCACCCCCGCCACGAGCCAGGCCACCAGCAGCCAGCCGGCACTCCCGACGTTGCGGGCCATGTCGGCCGACACGATGAAGATGCCTGAGCCGATCATCGATCCGACGACGACCATCGTCGAGTCGTAGAGGCCGAGGCCACGATTGAATTCGGTGTCGAGCGCGGTTGCCGCCGCCCCGCGTGCCGACGCATTGGTCATCAGCCGCTCCTGAACTAAGATCCTAGCAGGCTGCTGAAAAACGCAGCCTGAAATGAGAACTTAGAACTGAGAAGTTAGAAGGCCGCATATTTCTTCGCCATGTTCTTCACTTTTGACTTCTAGTTTTCACTTCTGACTTCAGGTTGCTGGCTTGTCAGCAACCTGCGAGGCGCTCGACGTTACCTCAGGAACAGCGGTTCGGCCAAACCGCCGCCGCCGCTTGTCGCGCTTGATGAAGCCATGGAATTGACGCGCGCCGCCGCATGGCAATTGCTGACCGAGTACACCAGAAGCGACAGCCTGTTGAAACACGCGCTTGCCGTCGAGGCCGCGGTGCGCGGCTATGCGCGCCAGTTCGCCGAGAACGAAGAGGAGTGGGGCATTGTCGCGCTCCTGCACGATTTCGATTACGAGCGCTGGCCCAGCCTGGAGGAACATCCCTTTCGCGGCGCCGAGATTCTCAAGGAGAAGGGCTATCCCGAATGGCTGGTTCGCGCCATCCTGTCGCACGCCGATTACAGCGGCGTGCCGCGCGAGGGACGCCTCGAGAAGACGCTCTTCGCCTGCGACGAGATGGCGGGGTTCGTCACGGCGGCCTCGCTCGTGCGCCCGAGCAAGAGCGTGCTCGACCTCGAACCGTCCTCGGTCGTGAAGCGGATGAAGGATAAGGCGTTCGCCAAAGGCGTGAAGCGCGACGATCTGCGTGCCGGCGCCGAACTGCTGGGACTCCCGCTCGACGAGCACATCCGCAACGTCATCAGCTTCATGCGCGAGCGGGCGGACGACCTCGGGCTGCGTGGCACCCTGTAACCGGATCCGTCGAGCCGCTTTTGCCAGGTACCGTTGAGAATCGGGAATGAGAATCGGGAATGCGTGCTAGTGTTGTGTCTCCGAAGTTCGTTTGCATTCGGCCGCCGATGCATCCCACCCCGCTGCGTTGCTCGTCGGTCAAGTACCTCCCGGTAATTCCCTTCTCGCGCCTTGCGGGGCGGGTGCCTCGGCGCCCTCGGTGCGACAACGAACGTCGGAGACGCGAACTGGAACAGTAGCGATCGCTCCGTCGTTCAGGAACCGTGAGACCTCATGACGTCCCGAACCCGATATGTCGTGATCGCTTCGCTGCTGGTGGTGCTGTCGGCCTGGGCACCGGTCTGGTCGCCTACTATGTGGGCTTCCCGACCAGCGCGTTCTTCGCCGATGAAGGTCCTGATGAGCTCCGCTTCGTGCCGGCGGATGCGACGCTCGTCGCATTCGGGAACGTGCGCGAGATGATGACCCCCGATGTGCGCGAGCGGGTCCGGCGCGCGTTGCCCCGTCTTACAAACAGCCAGGAGCAGTTTCGCGCCGAAACAGGGATCGACGTCGAAACCGATATCGATCGCGTGGTCGCGTGCCTCAGTCGTCCTGCCGGGGACACCCCGACCGCTGGCCTGCTCCTCGCCCGCGGGCGGTTCGATGCGGTCAGGATCGAGTCGCTGATGCGAGATCATGGCGCGACCGTCGTCGACTATCGAGACGTGCGCCTCATCACGGGCGCCGCGTCGTCGGCCCAGCCCGGCGGCCGGTCTCTCGGGTTCATCGAACCAGGCCTCGTCGCCGTCGGCAGCACGGCGCTCGTCCGGACCGCCATCGACCTGAAACACGGCGGCAGGGGCATCGCGACCAACGACGACATCATGAAACGCGTCAGGTCGCTCGACGCCGGCGATGCGTGGGTGGTTGGCCGGTTCGAGGCGATGGCCTCCCAGGCGAACCTCCCGCGCGGCTTGGCCGCGCAGTTGCTCCCCATCACATGGTTTTCGGCAACCGCCCACCTGAACGGCGGGCTGCAGGGCGTATTGCGTGCGGAGACGCGTGACGAGGCGGCCGCGAGCACCCTGCGAGACCTGGTGCGCGGGTTCCTGGCGTTCGCGAAACTGCAGGCGGGTTCAAGGCCCGAGATGCAGACCCTCGTGCAATCGGTCGACCTCGGTGGTGCCGGCACCACCGTCACACTATCGTTCAGCCTCCCCTTGGAGATGTTCGACCTGTTCGGGGCCGCGATGGGTCTCGATATCGTGAAACCGCGCTGACGCGGGCCCCTGCCAGCCTGTCGTCGTTGTGCGCGCCTCCGGAACCTTCGCCACTTCTTCTCTCCGGTAAATGGAAGCGCCCCCCAATCCGTAATTCGGAATACCGATGACAGACCTGGTGTTCTTCTACGGTACTCTCATGAGCGGCTTCAGCCGGCCTGGCCGCTCGACGCTCGATCGGATTCTGGTGCCCGTGGGCCGAGGGTGGATCGGCGCGGCACTGTTCGATCTCGGTATCTATCCCGCCGCTATCCCTGCGAGCGACGGCCGCGTCTGGGGCGAGGTGTATCAGATGCTGGATACCGACGCCGTTCTAAGCTCGACCGATGAGCTTCAAGGTGTCAGTCCTACAGAGTCCGACTCCAGTCTTTACACCCGCGCGGAGACTCTCGTCACGCTGGACGATGGACGTGAGATCACCGCTTGGGTCTACTTCTACAATGCCCCCCTGGGCCGGGCCGAGCGCATTGCATCGGGCGATTACCGCGAGCATCTGAAGGCCAGATAGCACACTGCGGCACGTCGACCCGCATGTCGGCACGGACTGTTGAGACTAGGCACGGCCGCTGTCGTGCGGAACTTCTACGGCCGCTCGTTCGACTTCAGGCAGGGTCGGGGGAATGTGCGGAGGCGCGGATGGCGCAGAAGAGGAGGTCCCTCGGGCGCCTCGACGCCCAAAATGCCAACCTTATTCCTTCGCGGGCCCTTACGCCGATCTCTCCATGTTCGCTGCCCGTGAACCAGGTCTAGCCGGCGCGGCGGCCGTCCTTGATGGCGTCGATGAATTCGGCAATCACCGCGTAGACGCGGTCTGACAACTCGATGAACTCGATGCCGGAACGGTAAATGACGAGCTCCTGGTCGACGTCGCTGATGCTGCAATGGACGACGCGGCCTTTGACGACGACAGAGCGTTCGCCGAGGGTGAGCCGCAGCTCGTGCAGTGAGTCCAGCTGGAGGCGAAACGCGGTTTCGACCTGGGCGCCCCCCCGGCTGATCTCCTTGATGGCCATTGGCTCGAACACCATGACCTCGCCGTGGAGCTCCCCCAGGATATCGAGGCGTTCCCCGTCGCGTTTGTTGTCGAGATCTGGAAGGGAATTTCCCGGTGCCGCCGGGTCGCGCAGCATGTGACCCGGACTATATCACGAGGAAATTCGGCGAATAGGCCGGTTGGGTCAGTTCATTCGCAGGGCAGGCTTGGGCGTAAACATCTCGCCATCCGAGAAATCATGGACGTTCCGGTCGGCGTCGTGGACCTCGTGCTCGTTCGTGTAGGTAAGGACCGGGATCCCGCGCGTCTCGTCGTCCAGCTTCAACATCGACAGAACCTGGAAACCGACCATCTCTTCGATCCGCACGCAAAGGATGACGAGGTTCGGCTGCACACGCTTGATCTGCGAGTAGGCGTGCTCGTTGGATTCCACGAACACGATGTCGTAGCGCCCGGCGTCGAGCGCCATCTCGAGCAACTCCAGAATTTCGGAGCTGCCGTTGACGATGACGACCTTCTGAGCGCTCGCTCCCGGCGCGATACCAGACCCTCGAAGGTTTGAAAGTGTGACGCCTGTGGTTACGCCGTTCGTCAGCATCTCTAGTCCGTCTCCATCGGACGCTGACGGTGATTCAGGAACCGTGCCATGCAGGCGCGGTCAGAATGTCCATGTTTTCGCGGGTTCGTGAAGGCGGGGGAGCAGACCTCGCACGGATGACCACGCAAGGGGGCATTTGTGACGAGGACGTAACCTGTTGTGCGGCAGAGATTTCGACACGCGGTTGCACGCCGTGTCTACAGTACGGCAATCTCGGTGAGATATGTCTGCTTACCAAAACTTCATCGATGGCGCGTGGGTGACCTCGGCTTCGGGCGATGTGTTCGAAAGCAGAAACCCTGCCAATCGTGACGATCTCATTGGGACGTTTCAACAATCGAGCGCGGCGGACGCCGAACGCGCCATAGACGCCGCCCGCCGGGCGTATACGACGTGGCGGCTGGTCCCCGCGCCGCGCCGCGCCGAGGTGCTCTTCCGCGCCGGGCAGCTTCTGAGCGCTCGCAAGGAATCGCTCGCTCGAGACATGACGCGCGAGATGGGCAAGGTACTCGACGAGACGCGGGGCGACGTTCAGGAAGCGATTGACATGACGTATCTTCATGGCGGGCGAGGGACGGCGTCAATACGGGCAGACCGTTCCCTCGGAGCTCCAGCGACAAGTTCGCGATGTCGGTCCGTCAGCCGGTCGGGGTCTGCGCCGTGATCACGCCGTGGAATTTTCCAATGGCCATCCCATCCTGGAAAATCATTCCGGCACTCGTCTGCGGCAATACCGTGGTGTTCAAGCCGGCGACGCTGACGCCGCTTTCTGCGGTCAGCTTTGTCAAGATTCTGGCAGAGGCCGGTGTTCCCAAGGGTGTCGTCAATCTCGTCACCGGGGGCGGCGACGCCGTGGGCACAGCGATGACGACGGCCGATGCGGTGCGCGTGGTGTCGTTTACCGGCTCGACCGAAGTGGGCCGCACCGTGTCCTTGAAGGCGGCGCCCTCATTCAAGAAGGTGCACCTCGAGATGGGTGGCAAGAACGTGATCATGGTCATGGACGACGCCAATCTCGAGTTGGCGATCGAAGGATGCCTGTGGGGAGGCTTCGGAACGACCGGGCAGCGCTGCACCGCCGCAAGCCGGGTTGTCGTTCACGAGAAGGTGTACCGGGCATTCCTGGATCGTTTCGTCCAACGCGGGGCGGCATTGCGTGTCGGGGAAGGCCTCGACCCGGCCGCCCAGATGGGACCGCTCGTCAGCGAGGGACAGCGAGACACCGTGATCAAGTACGTCGGCATCGGCCTGCGCGAGGGGGCGACGCTCGTGTGCGGCGGACACGCGCTCACAGACGGTCCGTACGCGAAAGGGCACTTCCACGAGCCGACGATCTTCGCCGACGTCGCTCCGTCGATGCGCATCGCGCAGGAGGAAATCTTCGGTCCCGTCGTCTCCATCATTCCCTGCCGCTCGCTTGACGAGGCGGTCGACATCGGCAACAACGTCCGATACGGGCTGTCGGCGTCAATCTATACTCAGGATGTGAACGCGGCGTTCGCCGCCATGCGCGATCTCGATACCGGCATCTTCTACGTGAATGCGCCGACGATCGGCGCGGAAGTGCATCTGCCGTTTGGCGGCACCAAGGCGACCGGCAACGGCCACCGTGAAGCGGGGACCGCCGCACTCGACGTCTTCTCGGAATGGAAGTCCATCTACGTCGACTTCAGCGGCCGGCTGCAGCGCGCGCAGATCGATACGATGGAAATATAGAATGAGCAGTTGGCGAGTTGGTGAAATGGCGACTTGGTGAATTCACGAAGTCTCCAATTCGCCAATGCACCAATTTCAGATCTTATGCGCATAGCAGTCATCCCTGGTGACGGCATCGGCGTCGAGGTGACGGCGGAAGCCTTGAAGGTGCTTCGCGCGGCGGCCGAGGTCTTCGGCCGCAGTCCCGAGTTCGAGATCCTGCCGTGGGGCGCCGAGCATTTTCTCCGGACGGGTGTCACGATCCCACAC
This sequence comes from uncultured Acidobacteriota bacterium, assembly GCA_963745495.1. Taxonomy (GTDB): domain Bacteria; phylum Acidobacteriota; class Vicinamibacteria; order Vicinamibacterales; family CAVVIG01; genus CAVUXJ01. The sequence continues at coordinate 299,621 of CAVUXJ010000007.1, read as the reverse complement.
GATGGCTATGCGCGGCTGCGTGAGCACGATGCCATCTTCGTCGGCGCCCTTGGCGATCCGCGGGTGCCCGACAACCGCCACGCACGCGACATCCTGCTCGGGACGCGGTTCGAGCTCGATCTGTACGTCAACTATCGCCCGGTGCGTCTCCTCGATGAGCGCTTGTGCCCGCTCAAGGGCCGAACGAGAGATGAGGTCGACTTCGTCGTCTTTCGGGAAAATACCGAAGGGATCTACGTGGGCATCGGCGGCCGGTTCAAGGCCGGAACCGTAGACGAGGTGGCCATACAGGAGGAGCTGAACACGTACAAAGGCGTCCACCGGATCGTGCGCTACGCCTTCGAGTACGCCAGGACGAGCGGGCGTTCACGCGTGTGCATGGCTGACAAGAGCAACGTCATGCAGGACGGGCACGCGCTATGGCAGCGCGTGTTCCGCGAGGTGGCGGCGGATTACCCGGGGATCGAGCCGCGCCATCTCTATATCGACACGCTGGCGCTGCTGATGGTGCAGAATCCGGCCGAATTCGAGGTGATCGTCACGAACAACTTGTTCGGCGACATCATCACGGACCTAGGCGCGGCTCTCCAGGGCGGTCTTGGCGTGGCTCCGTCCGGCAATCTGCACCCGGGACGAACCTCGATGTTCGAGCCCGTGCACGGGTCGGCGCCGCCGCTGGCCGGGAGGAACCTTGCCAACCCGATGGGCGCGATCCTGTCGGCGGCGCTGATGCTCGAGTATCTCGGTCTGCCGGAGGAAGCCCGGGAGATCGAAGCCGCCGTACAACAGGCCGTATCCGGCCATCAGGGGACGGCTGATATCGGCGGCGTGCTCGGCACGCGCGAAACGGGGGACTACATTGCGGGCGCGATTCGTGGGGGAAAACATGGCCACGAAGCCACGGACGATCGGAGCCACGAAGACACGAAGAGCGCGACTGCAAGACCACACCCCTGAACGGCAGTTTGATCGGAACTGGCATGACGAAACCGGATGTCTTGATTGTGGGTGGCGCGCGGACGCCGATGACCGACATGTGGGCGCGTTGAAGGATAGTGCTCTTCTCTCGTTTTCCGTGGCGGTTTGTGAGAGCCCAGCTGTATGCAGATAAAAACTGTGGGCGTCGTGGGTTGCGGCCTCATGGGCTCCGGCATTGCTCAGGTCTGCGCGGCGTCAGGCCATACGACGATCGTTCGGGAAGTTGACGAGACGCTGCTGCGGCAGGGCTTGGGCCGGATCACGACCTTCCTCGACGCCGGCGTCAGCAAGGGGAGAGTGACCTCCGCGGCCCGGGACGCGACGCTCGGGAACCTCAAGGGCACGACGAATCTCGAGGATCTCGGGGCGTGCGATCTGATCGTCGAGGCGATCATCGAACAACTGGAGGCGAAGCGGGCGGCCTACACCGCGCTGGAGCAGGTCGTGAAAGACCACACGATCTTTCTCTCGAACACCTCGTCGCTCTGCATCACCGAGCTGGCCGCGGCGTCCATGCGGCCAGATCGGTTCGGCGGGCTGCACTTCTTCAACCCCGTTCCGCTGATGAAGCTCGTGGAGGTGATTCGCGGGCTGTCGACCAGCGAGGAGACGTACCGGCAGACATTCGCTTTCGCGCAGTCCCTCGGGAAGGACCCCATCACGGCGCCTGACCGGCCCGGCTTCATCGTCAACCGGTTGCTCGTCCCCTATCTGCTCGATGCCGTACGCGCGTACGAGAACGGCCTCGGCACCATCGAAGACATCGACAAGGGCATGAAACTGGGATGCGGGTATCCGATGGGACCGTTCACGCTCCTCGATTTCGTCGGCCTCGACACGACCTATTACATCGCGAACATCATGTTCGAGGAGTTTCGCGAGCCTGCGTACGCCGCGCCACCGCTCTTGAAGCGGATGGTGCTCGCGGGACGGCTCGGGCGAAAGAGCGGGCAGGGCTTTTACAAGTACGAGGTCTCAAGTCCAGTCTCAAGTCTGAAGTCTCAAGACTGACCCAAAGCCCACAGCCGAAAGTCTCAACGTTCAAGGTGTGCGCGCTTCTTCCTGAGACTTGAGCCTTGAGACTCGAGAAGTTTGTACAATATGCCCATGAAAGATCTCATCACGCGGCTCCTCGTGGAGCTTGGCGAAGATCCGAATCGAGAGGGGCTGCTCAGGACGCCGATCCGGGTCGAGAAGGCGCTCAGATTCCTGACGAGCGGGTACGACGCGAACGTCGACGCCGTGCTCAACGATGCCCTGTTCACCGTCGACTACAGCGAGATGGTGATCGTCAAGGACATCGACTTCTACAGCCTGTGCGAGCATCACCTGCTGCCGTTTTTCGGCAAGTGTCACATCGCCTATATCCCCAGCACTCGCGTCATCGGACTGAGCAAGATTCCCCGGCTCGTGGATGTGTTCAGCCGACGCCTGCAGATCCAGGAGCGGCTGACGAACCAGATCGCGGACACCATCCGCGAGAAGATCTCGCCGGTCGGCGTCGCCGTCGTCATGGAGGCTACTCATCTCTGTATGTCGATGCGCGGCGTCGAGAAGCAGAACTCCTTCGCGGTGACGAGTGCCATGCTCGGTGCGTTCCGCAGCAATGCGCGTACACGCATCGAGTTTCTCGAGCTCATCAAGCTCCGCAGCGTCATCCCCGGTCTCCGCGGCGACACTGCGGCGAGCCTGGCCTGCGTCGGGGACGACTGACGCGCTCGGCAGGCAGGAAGGGGAGGCAGGACAGGCAGGAGAGGCGGGACAGGGAGGAAGGGCGGGAAGGGCAGGACGGGCAGGACGGGCAGGACGGGCGGAAGGGCAGGACGGGCAGAGATGGCCGTTCAACCTCACGTCCCAGTCGCCGCAGTCGCTCCAGCCCCTGCAGCTTTCCAGGGCCTCATGCCCTCCAAACCCTTCCAGCCCTTCCAACCCTCCAGCCTCCAGCCCTTCCAGCCCTTCCAGCCCTTCCGCCCTTCCAGCCCGTACTATACTGAGAGTGATGCGCCGCGTGCTTCTCGTTGTGCTGGCGTCGCTGCTCGCCGCACCGCTCGTCGCGCCTGCCCAGACGCGACGGCCGCCGGCGAGGCGCGCGCCGCCGCTGCCTCCTCCTCCACCGCCGCCGCCGACGAAGATCGTCCCCGAGATCAAGTGCCCGACGCCGCTGGGCGTCGGGGTCACTTCGAAGCGCGACTACTGCGATGTGATGAGCGGCCGCGATCCCGCGGAGGGCATCCTGATTGTGCTGCCTCCGCATCAAGGTCCGGTGACGCTCACCTTCGACTTGCACAATCGCCATACGTATTCGGAAGAGCAGGTGAAGGCCAATCGCGCGTCCGCGCGCTACACTGCCGTGATCGGCGCGCTGACGCCGGACAACACGCTGATCAGCCGGGCGGCGGTGCAAAGCGAGTTCAGGAAGGCATCGGACCTGGTCGAGCGCATCGGCGGCGGTGCCGGCCCTGGGGGGGTCAAGGCGGTCGCGCCGACCGGTACCGAAGCCATCACCATCACGATTCCGGAGGAGGAAACACAGGTCAGTCTTCTGGGCGAAAAGCTGATCATCGACCGCCCGGACGGCACCGCCGCGTACACGTCGCCAGGACGTCCGATCGCCGTCATCAGCAACGTGACGATCGAATACCGGCCCCCTCCTCCTCCAAAGCCTGCTCGGGGACGAACGTCGCGCTGAGGGGGCTGAATCTCCTGCCCGGGCCGGAAAGAAAAAAGGCCGGCGGTTTCCCGCCGGCCCTGATCCCTGATGGCAAACGTGGAGGCTGACTACACCTCGGGCTTGTGCAGTACGGGCTGAACGTCCGTCTTTCTCTTCGGCCCGCCGAGTCCCTGAATCTTCAGCGTGGGCTGCTCCTTGAGCACGTGCTGGGCGTACAGCTTCGCCATTTCGGCGTTGTAGGCCGCTTCCTTCGCGAGGTCCTCCGCCGACTTGTGCTTGCGTGCCGCCAGCTTTTCTTCGCGGGCGTTCTTCGCGATGCCGAGGTCGTCGAGGTCGGTCTGCGCGCCCGCGCGCACCGCTTCCTCGTTCAGCTTCAGCGAATGCGCCGTTGACGGCAGATCCACCGCCTTGCCGCCGGCGAAGATCTCGTGGCGGCCGTGCTCGTCGTACCACTTGGTGAGCGTCGCCGTCATGTGCATCTTCTCGATGATGTTCCGCCACCCGATGCCGGTGTTGTAGGCGCAGAAAGAGATCTCGCCCTGCTGCGTGGCATAGGGGATGATGCACATTTCCGTGCGGCGGAAATCGTAGTTGAAGAGATCCTGGAACCACATGCCGGCGATGAAGAGGAAGTTCCAGCGATCGGCCCGACGCTTGGCGATGTCATCGATCGTCCGATCGCCCTCGACCTTGCCGTACTTGCCCTTCTCGGCCGACTTGGTCGCGCCGAACGTCTTGTCGAACTTCTTCAGCAGATCCGACAGCTTGAAATGCGTGGGCGACTTGAACGAGTCGTAGTTCCGCACGACCGCGAGCGCCATGCCCAGGACCGAGAGGAATCGGCCGCGGCCGGCGTCGCTGACCGCAGCCACGTCCTTGGCGAGTTGCTCGGCCTTCAGGAACGCGGTGACCGGCACCGCTTCCTTCGTTTCCTTGTCGATCATGATGGCCATGCCGACACCGCAGTTGGGGTGGCAGCCGCAGGTCAGCTGTCCGAATTCCTTCTCGGCGCCGTGCGTCACGTCCGCCCAGTCGGTGAAGCTGCCCATGAAGGAAATCGGGAACCAGTCGCGGATCGGCTCGCCGATGCCGGTCTGGTTCTTCACATCGTGCGCCAGGTGCGACAGCGTATAGCGCTGCGCGGCCCGGCGCTCCGGCGTCACTTCCTCGTCCCGCCCCGTGAACGACACCGGCTGGAACGAGAGGAAGTTGATCTTCTTGGGGTTGTCGAGCGCGAACTCGATGATGCGCCCGACCTGCTCGTTGTTGACGCCGTTCACGATCGTGACGACCGGCACGATGTCGACGCCCGCGCTGTACAGGTTCTCGATGGCTCGAAGCTTGACGTCGAAGAGGTTGCCCACGCGGCGGTGGGCGTTGGCGGCGTTTCCGATGCCGTCAAACTGCAGATACGCGTAGCGGAGGCCGGCTTCGGCGGCCGCCCGGGCGAACTCCGGGCTCTTGGCGAATTCGATGCCGTTGGTCGCCGCCTGGACGCTGTTGTACCCGACCTTGCGCGCGTATCTCACCGCGTCGAGAAAGTGCGGCGAAATCGTCGGCTCGCCTCCCGAGAACTGGACCGACATCTGCCGTCTCGGCTTGATGCTGATGGCGTTGTCCAGCACCGTCTTGATGTCGTCCCAGGTGAGCTCGTGGACGAACCCGACCTGGTTCGCATCCATGAAACACGGGTCGCACATCATGTTGCAGCGGTTCGTCAGATCGACCGTGAGCACCGATCCGCGGCCGTGCTTGATGGTGCTGCTGCCGTGGTTGTGCAGCTTCTCGTCGTTGTGCGCGCGGATGTCGCGTCCCGGGAACACGTCTTCGAGATGCTTGAAGAATGCCGGGTCCATCGCCATCACGTCCTCGAAATGACCGTGAATGGGGCAGTCCTTCACCATCAGGATCTTGCCGTCGCGCTCGAGAATCGTGGCCTTGATCTCGCCGACTTTCTCGTTCAACAGCACGCTCACGTCTTTCTTGCCGTCGAGAATCGCCTGCCGCGCCTCGCGCGTGCACGTCGGGCAGAGCGAGTCGGTCTCGCGCGGCCAGCCGAGCGGCGGCTTCGTCTTCTGATATGACTTGAGCAGCGGCTTGTCGGACCATTTCGGTGTGAACGAGGGCCGCTGCTTGATCTTGTTCAACCCGTTGAAGACGACCCAGGCGCCGTTGGCGGCTACCGCCAGGCCCTTTTCGACGTATTTGATGGGTGCGTGCATCGTGTCGCCTCCTGTGCAAGTGCGCCCGGGCGCGAAGCGCCCCGCGCGACTTTGCGCCAAATCATAGATGAGAAAAGGGATGCCGCCGCACGATTTTCGGCGAACGGGCGATGGAGCGCCGGTGAGCGGGCAGATACGAGGTTGGATGGCCCGCTCAGCAGTAGGCGGCGCAACCCCGCGCCGGTTCCGATCCGACGGGTACGGCGCGCGATGGACATCCACCGGGAGCGATCGACCGCGAGGGCACCGATGCGAATGGAGCCCTGCGTCAGCGTGAGTGACAACCGTGCCTCGCGTCCCGATCGTGAACGCCGGCGGCGCGGGTCGCGCTCGTCATGAACACGAATCGCTGTCGCAGGACACTAGAATGGCCCAATGTCGGTACGCGATCTGATCATCGTCGGTGCGGGGCCGTCGGGCCTCTCGGCTGCGATTGCCGCAAAGCGGCGCGGTCTGGATTACCAGGTTCTCGAGCAGGGCATACTCGTCAACTCGATCCATCGGTTTCCGCCCCAGATGGTCTTTTTCACGACACCGGAACTGCTGGAAGTGGGCGGTCTCCCCTTCGTGTCCCCTTACGAGAAGCCGACGCGGATCGAGGCGCTGCGCTACTACCGGCGCGTGGTCGACACCTTCGATCTGCAGATCGCGTTCGGGGAGACCGTCCTCTCGATCCAGGTGGAAGAGGATCCGGAAATCAGCGGGGGCGGTGCTGACAGCCGGGTGTTTGCGATTGAGACCGCGTCGGGCGGCGGTCGCCGGATCCGGTATGCGCGCACCGTCGTGCTCGCGATCGGCTACTTTGATCGGCCCAACAGGCTGAACGTGCCGGGCGAGGACCTCCCGCACGTTCATCATTTCTATGGTGAGCCGCATCCGTACTACCGGCGGCGCGTGATCGTGGTTGGCGGCGGCAACTCGGCGGCGGAATCGGCGCTCGAGATGTTTCGCGCCGGCGCGTCGGTGACGCTCGTCCACCGCCGGGCGGAGCTCAAGTCCACGATCAAGTACTGGGTCCGGCCGGACATCGAGAACCGGATCAGGGAGGGATCGATCGCCGCGCGGTTCAACTACATGCGTGACGGAAATCAGGTCGACCTCGGTCGTGGTGAGGACGGAAACGGCCCTGGAGGAGCTGGCGGCGGACGCGGTGTTTCTGCTCGTCGGCTACCACGCCGACTGGGAATTGATGGCCGCCGCCGGCGTCGCGATGAACGAGCGACGCGTGCCCGTCTTCGATCCGTCGACCTTCGAGACCAACGTGTCCGGCCTCTTCGTGGCCGGCGGCGCGCTCGCCGGCATGGACACGGGCAACATCTTCATCGAAAACGGCAGGTTTCACGGCGAAAAGATCGTCGAGGTGATCGCGGCACGGCTTCGAGGATCTCAAAGGTTCTAGAGGTTCAGGGTTCTAGAGGTTCTGAAGAGTTCTCTAGAGGTTCTGATCAGAGCCTCTAGAGTTTCTCAGAAGTTCTCAGGGTTCGAACCCCTCGAACCTCTCGAACCCCTCGTCCCCGTCAGTGCGCGACGTTGGAAACCCCCGGCGTGCGGGCGATCATGATTTTCATCTCGAGGAGCTCGACGAGCGCCTCGGCGCGTGTTCGCAGGCTGTCGTGTTCGAGCAGCGCCTGCTTTTCGAGCGGGTCGAGATCGAGATACTGGCCGAGCGCGTTGACCAGATCTTCGTCCGCCAGTGCCGCGGTCGTTTTCGGATCGGCGCCGGCTTTTTCGACGGCGGGCGCCAGCAGCGCCTCGAGCTTCGATCGCTGCCTTCTGATGGCGTCGCGATCCTCGGGCCGCAGCGGCGTCTGCGTCAGCGACTCGACCTGGGCGCGACGGTAGCGCCGCGCGTGATCCTCCCGTACGATGCGGACACGCTCCACGCCTCTCAAGACGATGTTGTAGCGGCCGTCGTCGAGGCGCTCCACGTGGGTGATGACGCCGCTGCACCCGATCGGATAGATCGGCGGCCGACCCTCGTAGCTCCCCTCCCATTTCGGCTGGAGCAGCACCATCGCAATCAAGCCGGTCGCTCTTCAGGGCGTCCGCGATCATCTCGCGATAGCGCGGCTCGAAGATGTGCAGCGGGAGAAACACGTTCGGAAAGAGCACAACGTTCGGGAGCGGGAACAGGGGAAGCAGATCGGACATACAGGACAGTGCTAAATGCGAAATGTTGAATGCTGAATTCAATTTAGCATTCGGATTCAGCATTAGCACTCGCATTACAGTTTAGTGAATGGTCTTCGTCTTCTTGTCCATGTAGTCCATGAGCACGTATTGACCGAGCGTATACGGCGTCGTGAAATAGGCCTTGCCCTTGCAGATCTCGGCGACGCGGCGCACGAAGCTGACCAGATCGTAATCGCGCGCCAGCATGAACGTATTGATCATGATGCCGCTCTTGCGGCACGCGGCCACCTCGGCGCAGGTTTCCGCGACGATGAAGGGATCGAGGCCGAAGGCGTTCTTGTAAATCCGGCCATCGGGCTGGGTGAGCGCCGAGGGCTTGCCGTCGGTGATCATGATGATCTGCCGCATGTCCTTGCGCTGTCGATCGAGGATACGCCGCGCCAGCCGCAGTCCCTCGCGCGTGTTCGTGTAGTAGGGGCCGACCCGGACGCGCCCGAGCTCGGCGAGTGGAATCTCTTCCGCCGAATCGTGGAAGAGCACCACCTTCAGCGCGTCGCCCGGGTACTGGTGCTTGATCAGCTGCGCGAGCGCCAGCGCGACCCGTTTGGCGGGCGTAAAGCGATCCTCGCCGTACAGAATCATGCTGTGGCTGCAGTCGAGCATCAGGACCGTCGCGCACGAGCTCTGATACTCGCCCTGCACGACCATCAGGTCCTGATGGGTGACCCGAATCCGGCTGGGAGCCGGCGGATCCGCGCCCGCGTCCGCCTCGAGCGCCTCGCGTGCTTCACGCTGCACGGCGTTCAACAGCGTGCTCGCCGAATCGAGATTGAGCGTGTCGCCGAACTGGTACGGCTTCGGGGCGCCGGTGGTCTCGATGCCCGTCGCCTGCTCGCGGGTGTCGTGGCGGCCGAAGCTGCTCTTCCCGAGTGAGCCGAGCAGGTCGCGCAGCGCGCGGTAACCAAGGAAATCGAGCGTCTTGTCGGTGACTTCGAAATGCACCGGCGGCTGATCACGACCGGCGCCGCGGTCGCCGCGGTGCTCGCGCTCGGCGTCGAGATCCGGCGGTGCGGTGATGTATCCCTGCTCGCCCATGCGTTCGATGATTTGCTGGATCAACTCTTCGAGCTTCGATCGGGCGTCCGCCTGATCGCCGTCGGCGGGGTCGCCGAGCAGCTTCTCAATCGTTTCCTCCGGCAGCACGCCGCCGTTGAAGAGCGCGTCGAGGATCGCGTCGTGCAGCGCCTGCATGGTCCGCTCGTCGTCGTCCATCGCGTACGGGCTGCCGAACCCGCTCGACAGCAGCAGGTCGGACAGCTTCGCGACCAGATCTTCGAGATCCAGCTCATCGAGCGCGTCGCCGGTGAATCTCGTGTAGCGGTATTTCACGAATTCCTGATGCCTCCACTTCACCAACTCACCAATTCACCAACTCTTAGTTGTAGTACTTCTTCTTGCTGCCCGGCAGCCGGATCTCTTCCTCGACGCGCCTGGTCCTCGCGGCGCGAGGGCCGGCGCGCCGCAGGCTCGGTGCCGGCGGCGTAGCCGCGTTCGTCGCTGCGGCTGATCTTCTTCTGCGCGTACAGGCCTTCGAGGATGAAATCAATCGCCGAGGCGATCGCCGGCGCGGGCGCGCCCGCGCCGATCCCGAGGTGTTTGATCAACTCGGGGAGGCCCTGCAGGCCCCGTGTCAAGTCGATCACCTCGTCTGCCGACGTCTCGTCGCTCAGCGGCAGAGAGCCGCCCAGATCGAACCATTCGACGACCGTCCGGAGGTCGACGCCGTCGAACGTGCCGGTGAAGATGGCGCCGACGGCAGAGCGGATGAGATCCCGGGCCACCTGCTCGGCGCCGCGCAGCTCGCCTTCGTACTCGAGCTCGAACTTGCCCGTGATGGAGGGCAGCGCCGCGTACAGATCGGTCACGCGCGGCACGACGGTCTGTTCGCCAAGCGCCAGCGCGCGGCGTTCGGCGTTCGAGACCACGAGTTCCAGCGTCGTGATGGGCAGACGCTGGCTCACGCCCGACCGCTTGTCGATCTTGCGGTCGGCGCGGGCCTGGAACGCGACCTCTTCGACGACTTCCCGGACGTAGGCCGGAATGTCAATCGGCGGCCCCCCGGTGCGCGCGGTCCACGCCTCCTGCACCGTGATGGCGAGGGCGTGCTGCCGCGTGACCGGGTAGTGCGTCCGGATCTCCGATCCGATGCGGTCCTTGAGCGGGGTGATGATCTTGCCCCGCGCCGTGTAGTCCTCCGGATTCGCGGTGAACACCAGCATCACGTCGAGTCTCAGCCGGATGGGATAGCCCTTTATCTGGACGTCCCCTTCCTGCAGGATGTTGAAAAGCCCCACCTGAATCTTGCCAGCCAGATCGGGCAGCTCGTTGATCGCGAAGATGCCGCGATTCGCGCGTGGCAGCAGGCCGTAGTGCATCGTGAGCTCGTCGGCCAGGTTCAGGCCCGCCTGCGCCGCCTTGATGGGATCGATGTCGCCGACCATGTCGGCGATCGTGACGTCGGGCGTTGCCAGCTTCTCCACGAATCGGTCCTCGCGGCGCAGCCAGCCGATCGGCATCCGGTCGCCTTCCTTCGCGATGCGGGCGCGGCAGGCGCCGCAGATCGGCGCCATCGGATCGTCGTGGATCTCGCAGCCCGGTACGATCGGGATCTGTTCGTCGAGCAGATCGATCAGACCCCGAAGGATGCGGCTCTTCGCCTGGCCGCGGAGACCGAGCAGGATGAAATTGTGCCGCGAGAGGATGGCGTTCACGAGCTGCGGGATGACGGTGTCGTCGTACCCGATGATGCCGGGGAACAGCGGCTCTCCCGACTGCAGCTTCCGAACGAGGTTGTCGCGAATTTCCTGTCTGACCGGTCGCGAGCCGGCGCCGCGCTGCTTGCGCAGGTCGCCGAGTGTCTGGATGGGATCCGCCATACCGTCGATTCTATCAAGTTAGACTGACGCGTGTGGGGCATCCTTTCTTCGAGTCGAAGCGTCCGCTGGTGTTCGCCCACCGCGGCGGCGCCGCGCTCGCACCGGAAAACACCCTCGCGGCGTTCGACCACGGCGTGGCCTCCGGCGCCGACGGCCTCGAGCTCGACGTCCGCCTCTCGCGCGACGGCGTCGTCGTCGTGCACCACGATCGCACGCTGGAGCGGACGACGAACCTTCGCGGCGCGGTGTCGAACGCCACGGCCGACGAGCTCGCCCGGGCCGACGCCGGGCATCATTTCACGCGGGGCGGTATCCGGCCGTTCCGTGGCCTGGGCTTTGGAGTGCCCACCCTGGCGTGCGTGCTCGCGCGGTACCGCGACCACCGCCTGATCGTCGAGATGAAAGAGAACAGCCCCGAGCTGGCGCGCGCCGTGGTCGAGATCATCCGGTGCGCGGACGCCGTCGACCGCGTCTGTCTCGGGTCGTTTGGCCTGCGCGCGCTGCGCGCGGCCCGCTCGCTGGATGCGGCTGTCGCGACCAGCGCCGCGCGCGAAGAAGTTCGCTGGGCGTTGTATCGATCCTGGTGCCGCTGGCCGGTGTCGCACGTCGCCTACGCGGGCTATCAGGTTCCTGAAACCTCCGCGGTCACGCGTGTCGTCTCGCGGCGCTTCGTCGAGCATGCGCACCGCTCGAACCTTGGGGTCCAGGTCTGGACCGTGAACGCCGAGCGCGACGCACGCCGGCTGCTGGGCTGGGGTGTTGACGCGTTGATTACCGACAGACCTGACGTGATGGTGCCGCTGATACGGCCGGGAGCCGGGTAGGCCGGTTCACGGGGCGTCGGCCTACGCAGGAAAATCTGAAACCTGAAGGCTGAAACCTCAGGTGCCGAACCACTTCAGACTTCAGACTTCAGATATTTCAGATTTCAGTCCTTGGCGGAACCCAGCGCCCGGCGTGCCGCGCTGAACACGTCGTCCACCATTCGAGCGGTCAACTTGCCGGTGTTGGTGTTCTGCCGGCTCGGGTGAAAGCATCCGATCAAGATGTGTCCGGTCGGCAGCCGATCGATCGATCCGTGCGCAAACCGCGGCCGCGGGCGCAGCGTCGACGCCGCGCCGCCTGAACAGCTGAAGACACGCGTCGAAGCCGATCCGCCCGAGCGCGACGATGACACGGACGCGGGGAAGGGCGTTGAGCTCGGCGTCGAGGTGGGCCAGGCAGGTGGCGATTTCCTCCGGCGTCGGCTTGTTGTCGGGCGGCGCACACCGGACCGCGGCTGCGATGAACGCGTCGCCGAGCTTCAGGCCGTCGCCGGCGTGGTGGGAGGTGGGGAGATTCGCGAATCCGGCGCGATGAAGCGCGGACATCAGGAAATCGCCTGAACCGCCGACGCCGTCACCGGTGAAGACGCGTCCGGTCCGGTTGGCGCCGTGCGCCGCCGGCGCCAGCCCCACGATCAACAGGCGCGCGCGCGGGTCGCCGAAGCCGGGCACCGGTCGCGCCCAGTACGTTTCGTCGCGGAAGGCCCGGCGCTTTTCGCGGCCGATCCGCTCGGCAGTACTCGCGCAGCCGCGGGCATCGCTCGCACGACACGATCTCGGCCTGGACGTCGGTCAGCGACGGACGTGGGTCATCTCGATCGTCGCGTCATCTCGTCGCTATCGGCTTGCACGAAAACGCCTTCTGGAACTCCGGCATGTTCGACACCACCCGTTCACGCGATACGCCGGGCGAGTGCGGGTTCGCGCACCATCGTGGCGCATCCGGTCTTGGCACGCAGACACGCCGTTCTGGAACTCCGGCGACGTTCGATGCCTGCTCCGCGCGAGACGGGAGGAGTCGGATCATCGGGTCATCTGGTCCCCAAGGAGCCCAGTGAGCGCGGCGACGTGCTCCAGGTACCGTGCGCGACTGGAAAGGCGGCCAGCGGCACCCCAGCATGTTCCCCTTCTCCAGCGGGCGCGATACAATGAGTGGTTGACCGACAGCCGGGGCACCGGCCAGCCGACACAATCGACGCGCTCTGATGATGTTCCTGCGTGACGGAACTTCCGCCCGGGCCATCGGGGCGACGAAAGGAACCCGTTTCCGTGAGACACAATGTTCCGAAAGACGCTGTTCCGAGCGATGCTGCAGAACTCGATGCCCTCGAAACCCGCGAATGGCTCGATTCCCTTGATTATGTTCTGCAAAGCGGCGGCCCCGTCAAAGTCGCGCGTCTGCTTCGCGAGCTGACGCTTCACGCGACCGAGAACGGCGTCAGGCTGCCGTTCACGGCCAACACGCCGTACATCAATACGATTCCGGCCGACGAGCAACCGCTGATGCCCGGCAACCCCGACCTGGAGCGCCGCATCAAGAGCCTGGTCCGATGGAATGCGGCCGCGATGGTCGTGCGCGCGAACAAGGCAGAAGAGGGCATTGGCGGCCACATCTCGACCTACGCGTCGGCGGCCACTCTGTACGAGGTGGCCTTCAATCACTTCTTCCGCGGACACGACAGCCCGGATGCCGACATCGTCTTTTTCCAGGGGCATGCCGCGCCAGGCATCTACGCGCGCGCCTACCTCGAGGGCCGAATCGATGAAACGCATCTCGAGAACTTCCGCCGCGAGCTTGCCCCCGGCGGCGGCCTTTCGTCGTACCCCCACCCGTGGCTGATGCCCGACTTCTGGGAATACCCCACCGTGTCGATGGGCCTCGGCCCGATCATGGGGATCTACCAGGCGCGGTTCATCCGGTATCTCGAGGATCGCGGCCTGAGGCAACGCTCCAACTCGAAGGTCTGGGTTTTCGTCGGCGACGGCGAAACCGACGAACCCGAGGCGCTTGGCGCGATCACGCTGCCGGCGCGCGAGAAGCTCGACAACCTGATCTTCGTCATCAACTGCAACCTGCAGCGGCTCGACGGCCCGGTCCGCGGGAACGGGCAGATCATTCAGGAGCTCGAGGCCGCGTTCCGTGGCGCCGGGTGGAACGTCATCAAGGTCCTCTGGGGCAAGGAGTGGGATTCGCTGCTCGCCAAGGATCGCGACGGGCTGCTCGTCAAGCGCATGGGCGAAATCGTCGACGGCCAGTATCAGAAGTACGCCGTCGAATCAGGCGCCTACGTGCGCGAGCACTTCTGGGGCGTCGATCCGCGCCTGCTCGATCTCGTCAAGCATCTCTCCGACGATCAGCTCAAGAAGCTGACGCTCGGCGGCCACGATCCGGTCAAGGTCTACAGCGCCTACCAGAGAGCGATGGAGACCAAAGGGCGCGCCCACGGTCATCCTCGCGCGGACGATCAAGGGCTACGGGCTCGGCGAGGCGGGTGAAGGCAAGAACATCACGCATCAGCAGAAGAAGATGAACGAAGAGGAGCTGCGGGCGTTCCGCACGCGCTTCGGCATCCCGATCTCGGACGCGGACGTCAGCAAGGCGCCGTTCTACCGCCCTTCCGACGACAGCCCCGAGATGAAGTACATGCAAGAGCGGCGGAAGGCCCTCGGCGGCTACGTGCCGAGCCGCGCGACCCGCAGTAAACCGTTGGCGTCCGTCACGCCAGGTCTGTTCGAGGAGTTCCACTCCGGCACCGAGGGGCGCAAGGCCTCGACGACGATGGTGTTCGTGCGGCTGCTGTCGAAGCTGCTGCGCGACAAGGAGATTGGTCAGCTGGTCGTGCCGATCGTGCCCGACGAAGCGCGCACCTTCGGCATGGAGGCGCTGTTCCGCCAGGTCGGTATCTACTCCCACGCCGGCCAGGTCTACGATCCGGTCGACATGGACATGCTCCTCTATTACAAGGAAGCGTCCGACGGCCAGATTCTCGAAGAGGGCATCAACGAGGCCGGGTCGATGTCCTCGTTCATCGCCGCCGGCACCGCCTATGCCACCCACGGGGTGAACACGATCCCGTTCTTCATCTTCTATTCGATGTTCGGGTTCCAACGGATCGGCGATCTCATCTGGGCGGCCGCCGACTCCCGGACGCGCGGCTTCGTGCTCGGCGGCACGGCCGGCCGCACCACGCTCGCCGGCGAGGGGCTGCAACACCAGGACGGCAACAGCCATCTGCTGGCGTACCCCGTGCCCAACATCATCGCGTACGATCCCGCCTTCGCCTTCGAGCTCGCGGTCATCGTCGAAGACGGGATCCGCCGGATGTACGTCGATCAGGAAAGCATCTTCTATTACCTCACGGTCATGAACGAGCAGTACGCGATGCCGCCGATGCCCGAAGGTTCGCGCGAGGGCATCCTCAAGGGAATGTACCGCTTCCGAGCGACAGCGGGCCCCGACCGCAAGGCGCGTGCGCAGTTGTTCGGCAGCGGCGCCATCCTGCCGGAGGTCATCAAGGCGCAGGAGATCCTCGAGGAGAAGTACGGCGTCGGGGCCGACGTCTGGAGCGTGACGAGCTACAACGAGCTATACCGCGAAGGGCACGCGTGCGAGCGGTGGAACATCCTGCACCCGGGAGAGCCGCCGCGCGTCCCATACGTCACGCAGTGCCTGAAGGATGCTCCAGGCGTGCTGGTGGCGGCGTCCGATTACGTCAAGGCGCTGCCCGACTCGATCGACAAGTGGCTCCCGCGTCCCCTGAACACCTTGGGCACCGACGGTTTCGGCCGCAGCGAGAGCCGCGCGATGCTGCGCGACTTCTTCGAGGTCGACTACCGCTACGTCATCGTGGCCACGCTGGCCGCGCTGGCCCGCGACGGCCGGATCGAGCGATCGGTCGTGCAGCAGGCGATCAAGACGCACAACATCAATCCGGACAAAGCTGAATCCTGCGGTATCGTAGCTTTTCCTTCGTGTCCGCCGACTGAGAGGTTCCTGGTCGTGATCGACTTCACACTCCCCGAGCTGGGCGAAAACATCACTGCAGGCGACGTGCTGCGCGTCCTGGTCAAGCCCGGCGACACGCTGGCGAAGGATCAGCCCGTTCTGGAACTTGAAACCGACAAAGCCACCATCGAAGTACCGTCGTCGGTCGCAGGCCAGATCAAGGACGTCAAGGTCAAAGCCGGCGACACAGTGAGCGTCGGCCAGGCGATTCTGAGCGTGGACGATTCGGGCGCGTCGGCCCCGCAGCCGCCGGCGAAGAAGGAGGGCGCACCCGCGGCCGCTGCGAAAACGGCCGACGGCGCGGCGGGGTCCTCCCCCGGCAACGTGACGCCTGAGGACACGGGCGCGAAGCGCGATGGGGAAAAGGCGGTCGCCGATGGTCCGGAGAGGACGCGTGACGAACCGCCAGCCGAGGGACGCGGAGCTGCGGCGCATGGCGGGGACAAGGTCGTCGACATCAGCCGCGGCGCGCGCGCGACCACCGAGCCGGCGGCGCCCGAGCTGCCGGTCGCACCCGCCGCGCCCTCGGTGCGCCGGATGGCGCGCGAGCTCGGCATCAACATCGATCAGGTCGGCGGCAGCGGCCCCCACGGGCGTATTTCCGTCGACGACGTAAAGGCACAGGCGAAGCGGCTGGTCGCCGGGGGCGCGAGCGGCGGGAACGGCGCCATGGCGGCGGCCGAGCCGCTTCCCGATTTCACGCGCTGGGGCGAAGTCGAGAGGCAGCCGATGAAGGCGGTGCGCCGCAAGACCGCCCAGCATGTGGCCGTGGCGTGGACCACCATTCCGCACGTCACGCAGCACGACGTCGCCGACATCACGGGTCTCGAGGAGCTGCGCAAGCGCTACGGGGCGCAAGCGGAAAGGGCGGGCGGAAGTCTCACCATCACCGCGATTGCCGCCAAGGTCGTGGCGGCGGCGCTGAGAGTGTTTCCGCAGTTCAACGTCTCGATTGACATCGGCCGCCAGCGAGCTGATCTACAAGAAATATGTGAACATCGGGATCGCCGTGGACACCGATCACGGGCTGCTGGTCCCGGTCATCCGCGACGTGGACACGAAGAACATCCTGCAGATCTCGGTGGAGCTCGTCCAGCTGTCCGAAAAGGCCCGCACGCGGAAGATCGCACTCGACGAAATGCAGGGCGGCTGCTTCAGCATCTCGAACCTCGGCGGCATCGGCGGCACGTCATTCACCCCGATCGTCAACGCGCCGGAGGTCGCCATCCTGGGCATCTCCCGCGCCCGCTGGAGCCGGTCTACAACCACGCCGGCGGGCTCGCGCCGCGGCTCATGCTGCCACTGTCCTTGTCCTACGATCATCGCGCGATCGACGGCGCGGCCGGCGCCCGCTTTCTGCGCTGGATCGTGGAAGCGCTCGAGCAGCCGTTCCTGCTGGCGTTCCAGGGATGACGTGTTGTCAACAGCCGCGAAAACACGAAAACGATCTCTTGGGTTTCAAAAGGCTCTGGACTTCAGGCTCTAGGCTCGGGCACGTTCGTGCTGAAGCCCAAAGCCCAAAGCCTCAAGCCAAGAGGGGCCCGCCTGAGATTTCGTGCGTTCGTGCTTTCGTGGTGGAACTCGAGTCCCATGAATTCTGTCCAGCTTGTGGTCGTCGGCGGCGGGCCAGGCGGCTACGCCGCCGCGTTTCTCGCCGCCGATCTCGGGCTGAGCGTGGCGCTCGTCGACCCCGAGGTCAACCCGGGCGGTGTCTGCGTCTATCGTGGCTGCATTCCCTCGAAGGCGCTGTTGCACGTCGCCAACGTGCTGGAAGAGGCGCGCCGGGCGAAGTCGTGGGGCATCGAGTTCGGCGAGCCGCGGATCGACCTCGCGAAGCTCCGCGCGTTCAAGAACGATGTGGTCAAACGGCTGACGAGCGGCACCGGCCAGCTCGTGAAGCACCGCAAGGTCCAGTACATCCAGGGCCTCGCGACGATTGTCGATCCCCACACGCTGCGGATCCAGAAAACCGGGGGCGGCGAGGAGTCTCTGCGCTTCGATCACGCGATTCTGGCGACCGGCTCGGCGCCCGCGAAGCCGGCGGCGCTCGCCATCAACGATCCGCGCGTGATGGACTCGACGGCCGCGCTCGATCTGCCCGACGTCCCGAAATCGCTGCTCGTGGTCGGCGGAGGCTATATCGGCCTCGAGCTCGGATCGGTGTACGCCGCCCTCGGCAGTGCCGTCACCGTCGTCGAGATGACCGACGGCCTGCTGCCCGGCGCCGACCGCGATCTGGTGGACGTGCTCGCCAAGCGGATCAACCGGATCATGAAAGGCGTGCTGCTCAACACGCGTGTCGTCAAGATGGCGGCCGAGTCCAAGGGCATCCGCGTCACGCTGGATGGGCCCGGGCTGAAAGACGACGCCCGCTACCTGTTGTTCGATCGCGTCCTGGTCGCCGTGGGACGGCAGCCGAACTCGGCGATCCCGGGGCTCGACGGCACCCGCGTCAAGGTCAACGAGCGCGGGTTCGTGCACGTCGACGAGCAGATGCGGACCGACGAGCCCTCGATCTTCGCGATCGGCGACCTGGTCGGCGAGCCGATGCTGGCGCACAAAGCGTCGCATGAGGGTCGCGTCGCGGTCGAGGTGATTGCCGGCGAGAACGTGGCGTTCGAGGCGCGCGCGATCCCCGCCGTCGTCTTCACCGATCCGGAGCTGGCCTGGTGCCGGCCTGACCGAGACCCAGGCGCAGAAGGACGGCCGCGCCGTCGTCGTCGCGAAGTTTCCGTGGGGCGCCTCGGGCCGCGCGATCACGCTGGACCGGACCGACGGGATGACGAAGCTGATTCTCGACCCCGAGACCGAGACCATCCTCGGCGTCGGCCTCGTCGGACCCGGCGCCGGCGAGCTGATCGCGGAAGGTGTGCTCGCGATTGAAATGGGCGCGAACGCGACCGACCTGAAGCTGTCCATCCATCCGCACCCGACGCTCACCGAGACGCTGATGGAATCGGCTGAGGTGTTCTTCGGGCAGGCGACTCACGTGTATCGTCCCCGGCGGTACTGGATCCAGTGCGATTCAGACTGAGACTGATTGCGCGTGCGATCGATTCCCGCACTGAACCAATTCCTTGCCGCTCTCGTCAAGTGGGCGGATGGTCCGGAAACTCCGACCTCGAGTCGATCAAACCGGGTAAGGTGTCACAGCCATTTAAGAGGACACATCATGAAGCGCATGCCGGCGGTTTTCGCCGCCATTCTCAGCACGGTCGTTTCGCGGCGCCGGCCTGCAACAGGACCCCGCAGACGGCGCCCGCAGCGACGCAGGCCCTGCCGACATTCCAACGGTCGAGTTCGAGAAGTACACGCTGCCGAACGGCCTCGAGGTGATCCTGTCTGAAAACCACCGGCTGCCGCTCGTCGCGGTGAACCTGTGGTACCACGTCGGTCCCGCGAACGAAGATCCGGGACGAACCGGCTTCGCCCACCTGTTCGAGCACATGATGTTTCAGGGCTCGAAGCACGTGCCGAGGGCGATTCGCACTTCCGGCTGCTGGAGGGCGCCGGCGGCAGCGATCTGAACGGCACCACCGACTTCGATCGGACCAACTACTTCGAGACCGTGCCGGCCGATCGCCTCGAGCTCGCGCTGTGGCTCGAATCGGATCGGATGGGTTATCTGCTCGACAAGGTCGATCAGGCCAACCTCTCCAACCAGCAGGATGTGGTCCGCAACGAGCGCCGGCAGAGCGTCGAGAACCAGCCGTACGGGATCGTCGAGGAAGAGCTGTTTCATCAGCTGTTTCCCGCCACGCATCCGTACTACGCGAACGTCATCGGATCGCACGCGGACATTCAGGCCGTCAAGCTCGAAGACGTGAGGAACTTCTTCAAGTTGTACTACGCGCCCAACAACGCCAGCCTCGTCATCGTCGGCGACTTCGACAAGGCGGCGGCGCGCGCGATGGTGGAAAAGTACTTCGGCACCTTGAAGCAAGGGAAGCCGGTACCGAAGCCGGCCGTGCAAACGCCGCCAATCACCGCGCCGCGCCGGGCGGTCGTGCAGGACCGAGTCGAGCTTCCGCGAGTGTACGTCGCGTGGCTGACATCGCCGATCTTCACGCCGGGCGACGCGGACGGCGACATCGCCGCCACCGCGCTCGGCGGCGGACGGTCGAGCCGCCTGTACAAGAAGCTGGTCTACGAGAAGCAGATCGCGCAGGACGTCTCGGCGCAGCAGTACTCGCTCACGCTCGGCTCGGTGTTCCAGATTGAGGCGACGGCGAGGCCGGGACATTCCGCCGATGAACTGGAGAAGGCGATCGACGAGGAGCTGGCCCTCTTTCGCCAGTCCGGGCCGGACCAGGACGGAGGTCGAGCGCGCGCGCAACGTGATCGAGACGCGAACGGTTCAGGGGCTCGAGACGCTTGGTGGTTTCTCCGGCCTTGCGAACCGCTTGAACAGCTACAACCATTTCCTCGGCGACCCGGGTTACCTCGCCAAGGACATTCAGCGCTACCGCGACGTCACCCCGGAGTCGGTGAAGGCCTTCGCCGGACAGGAACTCGCGCCGACCGCGCGCGTCGTGGTTCAGGGCGTGCCCGGCACACCGAACCTCGGTGCGCCGGTCCCGACGCCCAAGCAGGCGGCGACACCGTCAGGCGCGGGCGCCGAGTCGATCAACGCCGACGAAGCGTGGCGCAGCCCAGCCGCCCGCGCCTGGGGCGGCGCGCGCGCTGCAGCTCCCGGTCCCGACCTCGTTTCAGCTCGCCGAACGGCTTGACCGTGCTCCTGAACGAACGGCCGGGTCTGCCGATCGTGTCGGCCAGCCTCGTGATCAAGACCGGCAGCGACGCCAACCCCGCGGACAAGCCCGGGCTCGCAAACTTCACTGCCGCCATGCTCGACGAGGGGACGACGATCGCGGTCCGCGCTCCAGATCGCCGACCAGGTCGCCTACCTGGGCGGATCCCTTGTCACGGGATCGACGATGGACGCGACGCAGGTGAACGCCGGATCGCTGCGGCGGACGTTCCCTGCGCTGCTCGAGGTGATGGCGGACGTCATACGGCATCCGAGCTTTCCCGCCGAGGAGATCGATCGCCAACGCGCCAGCCGGCTCGCGAGTCTGGTGCAGCAGCGCGAGAATCCGGGCCAGGTGGCCAATACCGCGATGGCCGTCGCCCTCTACGGACCGTCGCACCCGTACGGCTTCACGGAGCTCGGCACCGAGGCAGCAAACAAGGCGATCACGCGCGACGACATGCAGAAGTTCTGGGCGCAGAATTTCGTGCCGAACAACGCGGCGCTCATCGTGTCGGGCCAGATCTCGGCGGCCGATCTCCGTCCGCTGGTCGAGAAGGTCTTTGGCGACTGGGCCCGCGGAACGCCTGCGCACCCCGCGCTCGGCGCGCCGGCGACCACCAGCGCACGCGTCGTGCTGGTCGACAAGCCCGGGGCGCCGCAGACGCAGGTGCGCGTCGCCTCGATCGGCGTTGCCCGCGCGACCCCGGATTACGAGGCGCTGAGCGTCATGAACGAGACGCTCGGCGGCCTGTTCTCGAGCCGCATCAACCTGAATCTCCGGGAGCAGCACGGCTACACCTACGGAGCGAGATCGCAGTTCGTGTTCCGGCGATCGGCGGGTCCGTTTTTCGTCGCCTCCGGTGTGCGCACCGACGTCACCGCGCCGGCGGTCGCCGAGATCTTCAAGGAAGTGCGGCGCATCCGCGAGTCGCCGCTCACGCCCGAAGAGCTCAACCTGGCAAAGGACTCGATCGTCCGTTCGCTGCCGAGCGAGTTCGAGACCAGCTCGCGCATGACGAGCAGCACCGCGGCGATCTACATCTACGATCTCGGGCTCGATTACTACACGAAGGCTCCGGCGCGCCTCTCGGCGGTCACGGCCGAGCAGGTGAAGGCATCCGCGGAGAAATATCTCGTGCCCGGAAATCTGCTGGTCGTCGCCGTCGGCGATCGCGCGCAGGATCGGGGCGGAGCTCGCGAAGCTGAACCTGGGAGCGGTCGAAGTGAGGAATGCGGACGGGGCGCCCGCACCCGTCGCGACCGTCACAGTAGCGCGATCCGTTTCGCCTCTTCGATCGCATCGTCCAGCGTCGTGATCGTCCCGTCGAGCTGCTGCTCGTAGACCGCCTTCAGGATCTCGCCGACCCGCCGGCCTGGCCTGACGCCGAGCGCCAGGACATGGCGGCCGAGCAGGATCGGGCGCCGGCGGGCGGTGCTCGACGCCCAGCCGCGCGTGCCCGCGTCAGAAACCAGTCCATGGCGTCGCAGTTGAAGCGTGCCCGGGGCGCGTCCCAGACAGTCGGCTTTCGCGAGCCGCGCGAGCAGTTCGAGGTCGACTTTCTGCGCGAGGCGCCGGAACGCGCCGTCGCCGACCTCCTCGCGGACCTTGAACCACATCCCAGGCTTGAGGTGCTGGGCGACCAGGCCGAGCACCTGCGTGCGCACGTCGTAGCCGTCGATGGATTGGACGCGAAGCCGGTCCAGAAAGGACGTCGCCGGCGCCACCCCCTGCTCCTCGTGATCCATCGATCGGATCCGTCCGTCGAGGAACGCCGTGGTCGCCGGCTTTCCCAAGTCGTGACAGACCGCGCCGAGCATGACGGCGATCTGCTGCGGCCGCGGCAGGTCGTCGACGCGCAGGCGCGCCTGGTCAATCACCTGTAGCGTGTGGACCCAGACATCGCCCTCCGGATGCCACTCGGGTTCCTGCGGGCAGCCGACCAAGCGCGTCCAGCTCGGGAAAGAGCTGCGCGATGACGCCGAGATCCAGCGCCAGCGCGAAGCCGACCGACGGCCGCGGCGCGAACAGCAGCTTCTCGATCTCTCCCCAGATACGCTCGGCCGCCAGATCGTCGAGCGGGATCGACCGGCACAGGGCTCGTGTCGCGCTCGTCGAGCTCGAAGTCGAATCGCGCGGCGAACTGCACGGCGCGCAGCACGCGCAGGCTGTCCTCGGGGAACGTGGCCGGATCGACGGCGCGGAGGACGCGCCGGGCGAGGTCGGTGCGGCCGTCGAACGGGTCGAGGTACTCGTCGTCGAGCGGATCCCAGGCGATGGCGTTCACCGTGAAATCGCGACGGCGCGCGGCGTCGGCGACCGTCATGGACGGATCGCCGGTCACGTCGAACCCGCGGTGCCCGCGGCCCGCTTTCGATTCCCGGCGGGGCAGCGAGACGTCGATCTCGCCGATCTTGATAGACCTGAAAGCTCTCGCCGACTGCCTCCACGCGGCCGA
Organism: uncultured Acidobacteriota bacterium; assembly: GCA_963745495.1. Taxonomy (GTDB): domain Bacteria; phylum Acidobacteriota; class Vicinamibacteria; order Vicinamibacterales; family CAVVIG01; genus CAVUXJ01. The sequence continues at coordinate 276,642 of CAVUXJ010000007.1, read as the reverse complement.
GGGTTTCGAGAAGGGAGCGGAGGCGATCGGCCGGCAAGACCGAAGACCTCGATGTCGATGTCCTTGGAGTCGCGGCCGAGCAGCCTGTCGCGCACCCATCCCCCGACGATCAGCGCCCGGCCGCCGGCCTGCTTGACCGCTCGAGCAATCTCGATCGCGCGCTCCAGTGTGGGTGATTCGTTGGTCATCGGCGACGTCGCCACGGCTGAGCGTGCGACCTATTTAATCACGTGGCCAGAGCGTGCCGTGGCGGCGCGGAGGTTCGCGTCCAGCTTCGAGTTGATTGCTGACAGGCAGGTTGCAGAAGGACGGGCCGCGCCCGGGTCGCGCGCCTCCAATCGCAACGTGACGAAGACGCAGCGGGACCCGGCGCGTTATGCTCGATAACGCCTGCTGCTTAGCTGGCTAACTTGCGTACCCAGACAGTCTTACCGGAGAGCAGGCGAGCTTCCTCATCCGGTGTCTGTCCGAAATCGCTACGCGATACGTCGGACGCCGACGAGCTGCGGCGAAAGCGCAGGGCGTCGGGCATCGTCGCGCGATCTTGACGATTGGCGGCGTCTTGTCGAGCGCCCAGCCGGGCGACTCGTGCCCGCAGGATGACGCATCTCAGAAACATGCGATCGGGTTCGAACTGCACCATGGAGTCGTGTCCATGCATGCCGCAGAACGATTGCCGTACCTGAGTCAGCACCCTCGTGGCCAGGCCCTCGTCCTCCTGATGCGCGTCGTTCTCGTTTCACCGTGACGCCACCTGGTGGTGATAGTAAGTCACCATGACTTCAAGTCTCCTCTCGCCTCCCGCTTCCGATCCCTCTTGACGGCTGTCCACCAGATGACGGCCGCCATCCCTTTGCGCTTCCGCTCGATTTCAAGAGGCGTGCCGACTCGATCCAGGCGACTGTAAGTGATGGCCGAGTTGTACTTATGGTCGAGTCGTCGCGGGGAGTGCTGGAAAGGCGTGTTCTAGCTGGGAGACAGTGAACCTCGGCTACCCATTTTCTCCGGGTCATCGCGCGTTCCCCGGTCATGCCGCGAAGCACGAACGACACGTTGGCAGGGCGCTCACCGAGGCGTCGCATGAAATACGGAAACCACTGACGGCCAAACGGGATGTAGACGCGCATGCGATAGCCCTGCTTGAGCAGCGTCGCCTGAAGATCGCGGCGAATGCCGTACAGCATCTGGAACTCGAAGCGCCTCGGGCGGAATCTGGTGTTCGGACGGCAAACTGACGGGCGAGATCGAGCATCGCCGGGTCGTGTGTGGCGACGGCCGGATAATGACCTTCGGTCAGGAGCAGCTCGAGCAGGCGCGCATACGCGGCGTTCACGTCGCTCTTCTTCTGATACGCGACCGACTTCGGCTCCTTATAGGCGCCCTTCACCAGACGGATTCGCGCGCCAAGCGCCAGCATGCGTCGCGCGTCCTGTTCGGTCCGGTAGCAGGTCGGCCTGCAGCACGACCCCCATATGGCGATAGTCCTGCTGCCAGAGCGTTTCGAAGACATCGAGTGTGACATCGGTGTAGCGCGAGTTCTCCATGTCGATCCGGACGAAGAACCCCTCGGCGCGATCGAGGATCCGGCGAAGGTTGTCGACGGCGCTCGCGCGGTCGACGTCGAGTCCGAGCTGCGTGAGCTTCAACGACAGGTTCCGTCCGATGCCAGACTGAATGATCGCGTCGATGATCTGCAGGTACTCGCGCGTGGCGGCATCGGCCTCGGCCAGACTGTTGACGCCCTCGCCGAGGAAATCGAGCGTGTGCAGGAAGCCGCGGCTCTCGACCGCGCGCGCCGCGTCGATCGCTTCGGCGATCGTCTCGCCGGCGATGAACCGTCGCGCGAAGCTGGTCGGCCTCTGCATGCCGTAACGGGAGGCGAGGGTCTTCAGGAGACGGCTGGCTGCGAGGAGGTGAAAAAAAGCCTTGGCGGCCTGGTCGAGCATCCAGAGGGGTTAATGGGGGCGGCCGGTCGTGACGAGCAGATGTTCGATCGTCCGCGCGTAGTATCGGAGCACGGAGCGGTCGCGTACGCGAAACCGGCCGCGTTCGAGAACGACGATCCCGCGCGTCTCGAGCGGTTCGGCGGCTTCCTCGACGGCTTCGCGCCCGCTGGTCACCCCGAGGTTGGCGCGCCTGACAGCGAGCTCCTCGATCAGCTGATCGATGCGGTTCTCGAGATCGCGCCGGGTGATTGACGGCCGCATCGCGGCGGCAAAGAGCGCGGTCGGCAGCACCTTGTACAGCGCGCCGATTCTCGCGCGGATCTGGCGGGTGAGCGCCAGCAGGTCGCCGCGCGATTGCGGATCGACATCGCCCACCGGCATCGGCGCCCCGAAGGTCACGAACGCCCGCGAGCGGTAGCCGACCGCGTAGCGCACCATTTCGGCCAGCTCCCTCGTGAAGGGCCGCTGCTGCTTCTTCACCCGCTGCCGGGCGAGGACGTGATCCTCGAGCACGAGGTCGTAGGCGATGGCGGTCGGAATGATCACGAGATCGCGCCGCTCCGCCGTCAGCGCGGCATGAATCAGTCCAATCCGGGTCGGCTTCAGCTCGCCGCTGTAGCTCCGGCCGCCTTCGGGATAGAAGAAGCAGATCGTGCTTCTTGATGATCTCGGCGACGTACGCCTTGAGCGTGACCAGGTACGCCGGGTCCTTGGTGTTGCGCCGGATCGGGAATCGCTCCGGTCACGTGGCGGTGGAGGAGTCCCGAGGGGACCGCCGAACAGGTTGATGCCGGCCGCGATGAGCGGCGGGCGGATGCCGTTGTCGTCGAGCACCAGCGGTTCGACGAGGTAGTCGGTATGGCTCTTGTGATTCGACGCGTAGATGATCCGGTGCGCGCCGGTCGCCGCGGCGACATGGTGCAGGTGCTCGTGCTTGCGCTCGATCTTGCGCAGGATCGGGTAGAGCGGGTGCTGCAGCGCGCGGTAGATCGGATATCGCTGCTTGGTCTGCAGCTCGTCGAGATACCCGTGAATCGCGATCGCGGGCGTCGTCGCGGCGCTCGCCCCCGTTGCCGCGAGGTACTTGACGACCTCCTCGCGGGCCAGCACAGCCTGGGCGATATCATCCAGCATGCGGCGCCACGGAATATAGCACGGCAGCCCGTCGCCATTCACCGGGCGAATCCGCGGAAGACACCGAGTCCGAAGGGGCTTTCCGCGCTCCCGGCCCGGTCCTCTGCGATCGCCGTCACGTCCGCTCCATTGAACGGCATACCGCGTCCGCGAATTCCGAGGTCGACGCCGCGCCGCCCAGATCGCGAGTCCGTACCTCGCCGGCCGCAAGGACCTTGCGGAGCGCGGTCATGACGGCGTCGGCCGCCGCCCGCTCGTCGATGTGCACGAGCATCATCACCGCCGACAGCAGCAGCGCGGTCGGGTTCGCCACGTTCTTGCCCGCGATGTCCGGCGCGCTCCCGTGCACCGCTTCGAAGACGCCCATCTCGGTGCCCAGATTCGCCGCGCCGACGACGCCGAGACCGCCGACGAGGCCGGCGCACAGATCCGAGACGATGTCGCCGTACAGGTTCGGCATCACCAGCACGTCGAACTGCCCGGGGTTCATCACCAGATGCATGCACGCCGCATCGACGATCTTCTCCTCGTAGGTCATGTCCGGAAAGCGGCGGGCGACGGCGCGCACGCTCTCGAGAAACAGGCCGTCGCCGAGCTTCATGATGTTGGCCTTGTGGATGGCCGTGACCTTCCTGCGGCCGTGACGGTGGGCGTAGCCGAAGGCGAACTCGGCGATCCGGGTCGACGCGCGCTCGGTGATGATCTTCAGGCTCTCGACAACGCCCGGCACGACCTCGTGCTCGAGGCCCGCGTAGAGGTCCTCGGTGTTCTCGCGCACGATCACGAGATCGACGCCCTCGCACCGGGCCGGCACGCCCGGCAGGTTCCACACCGGCCGCAGGTTCGCGTACAGATCGAGCGCCTTGCGCAGGCCCGACGTTGACGCTCGTGAAGCCCTCCCCGATCGGCGTGCGTGACCGGGCCCTTGAGCGCGACCTTGTTGCGCCGGATCGATGCGATGAGCTCGGCCGGCAGCGCCTCGCCCGTCCGCTCGAAGGCGGCGACGCCCGCCAGCTGCCGCTCCCAGGTAATCGAGACGCCCGACGCGTCGAGGATGCGCAGGACCGCTTCGGTCACCTCCGGTCCGATGCCGTCGCCGGGGATGAGCGTGATCGTATGGGGCATTCGGGGTGGCCGGGCTAGTTCGCAGTTGACGGTTTACAGCTCACAGGGAAGACCGATTGTTCGGAAAGCGACTCCACGACCTGTCAACCGCTAACTGTCAACTGTCAACTGTTGACTTCGAGCGTAGTCACTCACGCACGTACCAGAAGAGCAGGACGAGGCCCAGGCCCATATTGATCGTCATGAGCATCGTTGACGTCCGGTGCAGCCGGTCGAATTGGACGCGGCGAGGATCCTCCTTCGGCAGCTGGCTGATCGGCCCGGACACCTGCGACTGCACGTGCGCCAGCTGTCGCGTGACCGGCACGCCCGCGTAGAGGGCGAGCGCCAGCATGAGGACGACCAGCGCGACCCTGGCGACGAACGCGTGGGGCGGCGGGCCGAGGAACTTCATGACGAAGAGGCACACGAGAAGGACGGCGCCACAGGCATAGGCGACGATGTGAAACTGCCGCAGAATGGCGCCGAAGAGAGCGCCGGCGAGCATGCGGCCTTCGGCGGGATTCCAGGCCTGCAGGACCCGGAACGTCTGCGGCGCGACGAGGAGCCCGAGAATCACCATCCCGCCAAGCCACACGACCAGCGCCGCCAGCGCGAGGTACCGGATGAAGAGCATCTGATCATTATAATTGCGCGTGGATGATGCCACCATCGACTGGCTCATCGGGAAAGTGCTGGAGTCGCTGGCGCGGAATGAGCGGATCGCCCCGGCGCCCTTGACCTTCCTGTTGCGCCGCTACGCCACGACAGGCGCCGAGGTGTTCAGCGCGGCGCTGGGGTCTGCGCTGGCCGCGGCGCTCGACGGCGCGGCGGAAGTGGAGGATCCGCGCGAGCGCGCCGAATGGCTCACGCTGTTCGTGGAAGCCGCCGCCATCTCGGACGATGACCGGCTGAGAGATGCGGCTGCTGGTCTCGTCTCTCGTCTGCGCCAGGAGTGGCCTGCGCGGGGCGAACTGGAACCGGCCGTCCGGTCGGTCGACGCCTGCCTGAGCGCCGCGAGCGTCCTTCCGGATCGGTTCAATCCGCGCGAGCTGGTGCCGGCCGCCATCGACGAGCTCGAGCACGTGGTTCGCGTGGTCTATCAGCCGGGCGGCGGCCTCGCGCACACGCTCAGCGAACCCAAGGGAGCGCGCGGCACTCTCAGGGATCACGTGGCGACGGCATCGGCGCTCCTCACCGCATACGCGGTCACGGGACGGCTGCCGTACTCGATGCTGGCGGAAGAACTGATGCAGTTCGCGCAACGCACGAGTCCCGAGGCGGGAGCCTCGGAACTGGAGCGCTTCATCACTCGCTCCGAGGCGGCCCGGGTCCTGTGCCGCCTGGCCAAGTTGCACGAGGACGCCGACTATCGGCAGGTCGCCGTGATCGCCGTCAGCTCCGACTACGCGGCCGATGCGAAGCGCGCGCTCGCCGACCTCGCGCGCACCTGCACCGACCACGGCGCGGACGCGGCTGTCTTCGGCATCGCGCTCGGTGAGCTCCGGCACCTACGATAAAGATTGCTGATCGCAGATTTCAGAGTGCAGATTGAACTTCAGAATTGCCGACAATCTGCAATACAATCTGCACTCTGAAATCAACAATCTGCAATTTCATGGATCCCATGTCGCTTGATCGTTCATTGCTCGTCCCCGCCCTGAAGAACATCGCGACGCGCCTTCGGATCGACTCGATCCGGTCGACGTCCGAGGCGGGAAGCGGACATCCGACCAGCTGCTGCTCGGCGGCCGACATCGTGGCCGCGCTGTTCTTCGCCGAAATGCGCTTCGATCCGAAGGATCCGCAGCACGCTGGCAGCGATCGGTTCGTGCTGTCGAAGGGTCACGCCGCGCCGCTTCTGTACGCGGCCTGGGCCGAGGCGGGCGCGTTCGATCGCGGCCGAGCTGCTGAAGCTGCGTCAGATCGACTCCGATCTCGAAGGACATCCCGACGCCGCGGCTGCCGTTCGTCGACGTCGCCACCGGCTCGCTCGGCCAGGGCATCTGCGCCGCGATCGGCATCGCGCTGAACGCGCGCCGGATTCAGTCCGACTACCGGACCTACTGTCTCCTCGGCGACGGCGAGTCGGCCGAAGGCTCGGTCTGGGAGGCCGCGGACGTCGCCGCCATCGACAAGCTCGACAATCTGTGCGGCATCACCGACGTCAACGCGCTCGGCCAGAGCCGGCCGACGATGTGGCAGCACGACATCGAGCAGTTCGCCCGCCGCTGGCGCGCGTTCGGCTGGCACGCCATCGTCGATCGACGGCCACGACATGAACGCGATTCTCGACGCGTACGCCGAGGCGCGCGCGACCAAGGGCCGGCCGACGATGATCGTGGCGCGGACGATCAAGGGCAAGGGCGTCTCGTTCGTCGGAGGGAAGGACGGCTGGCACGGCAGGGCCTTCAAGAAGGGCGAGGAGCTCGACCGCGCCCTTGCCGAGCTCGAGGCGCAGTTCGTGTCCGGTGCCGCGCGGCCGTCGATCTCGCCGGGCAGATCCCGAAGCCGCCTCGCGGCCACGTCCGCCCGGCCGGCGCCCAAGCCGATCGCGCCGCCCGCCTACAAGCTCGGCGACCAGGTGGCGACGCGCGAAGCGTACGGCACCGCGCTCGCCAAGCTGGGCGAGGCCGATGCGCGAGTCGTCGCGCTCGATGCCGACGTGAAGAACTCGACCTTCAGCGACAGGTTCGAGAAGGCGCTGCCGGATCGCTTCTACCAGAACTTCATCGCCGAGCAGGTGATGATCGGCGTCGGCGATGGGTCTCGCGGCGCGCGGCGCGATTCCGTTTCCGTCGACCTTCGCCTGCTTCCTCACGCCGCGCCGCGGATTTCATCCGCATGGCGGCCATCAGCAACGTCGGCATCAAGATGGCCGGCTCGCACGCGGGCGTCTCGATCGGCGAGGACGGTCCCTCGCAGATGGCGCTCGAGGATCTCGCGATGTGCCGGGCGCAGCCGAACATCACGGTGCTCTATCCGTGCGACGCGCGTGAGCGCCGAGCGGCTCGTGGCGCTCGCCGGCGTATCATCCCGGGCCCGGTGTACATCCGCACGAGTCGGCCGAAGACACCGGTGATCTACTCGGCCGACGAAACGCTTCCGGTCGGCGGGCTGAAAGTGCTGCGCGAGAGCGCCGACGACGTGGCGACCGTCGTTGGCGGCGGCGTCACGGTCTTCGAAGCGCTGAAGGCGTACGACGAGCTGAAGGCGGCCGGCACGTCGATTCGCGTGATCGACCTGTATTCGGTCTCGCCCGTCGATCGCGCAGGCGCTCGTCGCGGCGGCGGACGGCGACCGGCGGCCACCTCATCACCGTCGAGGATCACTACGCGGCGGGCGGGATTGGCGACGCGGTGGCCGAGGCCGTCGCCGACGCCGGCATCACGAGTCCATCGGCTCGCGGTTCGCGAAATTCCGCGCAGCGGCAAGCCCGACGAGCTGCTCGATCGCTTCGGCATCTCCGCCCGTCACATCGTCGAAGCGGTGCGGGCGCGTGCTGAGGGCGAAGACCTGTCGGCGCGTCTGCCTGACTGAGCACGGTGACGCCGAGTCTCCAGCGCGACGCCAATTCTTCTTCAAGCGTCTGTCATTCTAGATCCGCATCTGGTCGAGTGTCGGAGTGCGAAGTTTAGCCGACAATTCACCAACCATGGAATCACCCGCACCAGATCCCATGAAACGGCTGAGGCTGTAACTTGCTGATGGGCTGTGTTTACATTTACTTTTATCCGAGCGCTCGTGTAAGATTCTCAGCACATTTCCGCTTCCCCGGCGGAAATTCCTCTTAAAACTCGATGTCGCCGTGCGGCTGATAGGCCCGGCACTCGAGTACGGGTCGCTAGCCCGCGATCAGCTGCGGCCCGGTGGCGCGTCGCCGTGCGGACGCGACCGTCGAAGCGGAGCGTCCCGTGGTTTCTGGCAAATGGTCTCGCCATCGAATCCTCTCCGTGGTCGCGACGGTCGTCGCTCGTCGCCTTGGCGGCCCCGCGGTTTCGGGCTGCGGTCGCGTCTCGCGGTCGACGTCGCCGAGGTGCCTTTTCGGATCTGCTGCGCGTCTCGATCGCGGCGCGGTCTCGGAAGTCGTCGTCGACGGCGACCCGCTGCGACGATTACGCTGAACGACGGCACGCGCGATGCGGACCATGGCGCCCGGCCAACTACGTGGCGGCGAATCGCGTCGTTCATCTCCGACCTGGCGAAGAAGGGCGTGCGGATCGACGTGCGGACGGCGTCCGAGCAGACGGCGTACAGCTATGGCGCGCTTCGTGCTCGGTCTCGTCTTCATGACCCTGTCATCGGGCTTGCGCTGTATCGCGTCACCACCGGTCGGATTCCGGCGCTCGAAAGCCGAGACGCGCGAGGCCGAATTCCAAGGAAACCACCGTCACGTTCGCCGACGTCGCCGGCGTCGACGAAGCGAAAGAAGAAGTGAAGGAGATCGTCGATTTCCTCCGCGAGCCCGGCCGCTTTTCCGCCATCGGCGGCCGCATTCCCAAGGGTGTCCTGCTGGTCGGGCCGCCGGGCACCGGCAAGACGCTGCTCGCGCGCTCGATTGCCGGCGAAGCGAAAGTGCCGTTTCTGTTTTCGCCAGCGGATCGGACTTCGTCGAGATGTATGCGGGCGTCGGCGCGTCGCGCATCCGCAAGCTGTTCCGCGACGCGCGCCGTCACCACTCGTGCATCATCTTCATCGACGAGCTCGACGCGGTTGGCCGAAGCCGCGGCGGCAACTCGCTCAGCCACGAGGAGCGCGAGCAGACGCTCAACCAGCTGCTCGTCGAGATGGACGGCTTCTGCGCCAACGAGGGCATCGTCGTCATCGCGGCGACCAACCGTCCCGACATTCTCGATCCGGCGCTGCTGCGTCCGGGCCGTTTCGATCGACAGGTGACGGTGGGCGCGCCCGACGTGAAGGGCCGTCGAGCAGATTCTGCGAGATCCACTACCAGGAAGGTCGCGCTCGATCCGGATGTCGATCTGCGGCAGATCGCGCGCGGCACGCCCGGCTTCTCGGGCGCCGATCTCGCGAACCTGATGAACGAGGCGGCGCTCTACGCGGTCCGCGGCGGCCGCACGCAGGTCTGGCCGACGATCTCGACCAGGCGCGCGACAAGGTGCTGATGGGCGTCGAACGCCGATCGCTGACGATGACCGAGCACGAACGCATCACCTGCGCGTACCACGAAGCCGGCCACGCGGTCGTCGCGGCGCTGCTGCCGGACGCCGATCCGCTGCACAAGGTGACCATCATTCCGCGCGGCCGGGCGCTGGGCGTCACGATGCAGCTGCCCGAAGGCGACCGCCACACGCACACGCGCGAATTTCTCGAGGCGCAGATCGCCATTCTGATGGGCGGGCGCATCGCCGAAGAGCTGTTCCTGCGCCAGACGACGAGCGGCGCCGGCAACGACATCGAGCGGGCCACCGAGATCGCGCGCCGCATGGTCTGCGAGTTCGGCATGTCGTCGCTCGGTCCGCTCGCCTACCGCACGCCCGGCAATCCGTGGGACACGGAGCGCGGCGTCGGCATCAGCGAAGCGACCGCGCAGCGCGTCGACGAGGAAGTGCGCGAGCTCGTGATGCGCGGCTACGAAACCGCGCGGCAGGTCGTCGGCGAAGCACCGTGGCGCCGTGCGCGCGATGGCCGACGAGCTGCTTGCTGGTCGAGTCGCTCGATGCCGACGGCATCAAGGCCATCATGGCGTCCGCGGCGTAACGCCGCCCAGCGCTTCAGCCGCGGGCGAGTCCGGCCAAATCGGCCTCGCCGCTGCCGCGTAACCCGCGTGGGCAAGGCGGCCCTGGAAAAGGGCGATCTCAGACGCCCAGAAGACGAGCTTCACCCACAGCCGCGCCAGCACGTAGAGCTGTCCGATCGCCAATCCCAGCCACATCGACCAGCCGGCTGAACCCGCGCCGGGGGCGACCGCCGCATACGCGGCCAGCACGGCGGCGAACAACAGGGCGTCGGACAGATACAGGGCGGCCGCGGCGGCTCCGTTGCGGCGGAGAAATCGAACCGCGCCGTTCAGTGCGCCGAGAATGCTGCGTCGATCCTCGACCACCGTCCGCACCTTCGCGTAATCGAGCACCAGGTTGCATGCGGCGAGCGCGACCGCGAAGACGCCGTATAGCGCGAGGCGCACCACAAATGCCGAGCGCTCCGCCGTCAGATCGCGCGTGAGATCGCGGAAGAACGTGCCGAACATCCAGGGATGGAGGACACGGAACAGCAGCCCGTACGCGAGCGCCGCCACGATGCCGAGCCGCAGAAAGCGCACGCCGTACACCCCCGAGGCCCAGAGGAAACCTTCCACGTGAGTGGCCCGGTCCCTCGCGTATCGATCGATGACGCCGCCCGCCACGAGGATCCACAGCGCCAGATACAAGACCGCGGCAGAAACGATGAGCAGCGGCCGCCGTTCCTGGTCGACGAACGCGCTCAGATTGTCCAACGGCGCGGCGAAACCGATGACGGCAGGGGAGAACGTCGTTCCCACCCCGCTCGCCTGTCCACGGAATTCCTGCATCCAGTCGTGATTCACCCCGCTGGCCGCCGCGTTCGCCTCGAGGCTCGCGTCGAGATGCGCGGCGATCTGGCCGCCCATCTCGAGGGTGGGCGGCACGCTGACGAGCAGGGTCATCATCCAGACGCCGAGGAGCAACGCCGGAGCGCTGTTCACCCGGTGAATCCCGTCCCGGAGCGCCTGGAAAGCAGTCATCGGTCCCGGGCGGGCCGGCCTAAAGTCCCGCATGACCGTCGAGTGCGACAAGGGCTGCTTGCAGCCCTCCCGCCTTCGCGCGCGGCTGCGAGCGGGCATCGGCGAGGCTCGCTGTCCGCCTTCGTTCGCCGATACTTCTGACGAACTTCGGCGTGACCTCGCCGAAGCCTTGGCGGAGGCGGGAAGCGGCGAGGGCGCGGAGCCGGCCTGCTCATACGAGAAATGCCCACGAGAGCAGCGCGTCCTGCAGCCAGATCATCCACTTGAGCGACCATTTGGTGGCTGCCGATCGTCCCTGAGGCGCCAGCGATTTCGAGTTGTTCGTGTAGTCGACGTCGAGGAGCAGCACGCGCTCCGGATCGACCTGCCCCGAAACCGCCTGCGATTCACCGGTGTAGGTGTAACGGTTCCATCGGCCGCGCCCGTCCCAGTGCTCACGGATCTGCTTGCCATCCTTGAACGTCACCACAACGTCGACCGGGAAAATCGCCTCGCCGTAACGGCGTACGACGAGGGTTGTCCGGAACCGGTGGTCTTCCTCGACGCTCTTGAGATCCTGAACGCCGTAGTCGAACACGTTCGAGGTCCGATACACCTGATCGAAAAACCAGTCGAGGTTGGTACCGGCGACTTCGTTGGCGACGTCGAAGAAGTTCTCCGGCTTCGGATGCTTGAACCGCCAGCGGGAATAGAACGTCTGGAGAATGCGCTGCAGTGTCTCCCAGCCGATCCGGCGTTCCAGCGTATTCAGCCATAACGCGGTCTTGTTGTACGAAATGACGCGTCCAGACACCGGATTGAAACGATAGGCCGCATCAGCGAGGACGTCGCTTTTCGCGTCCCGCCGGTATCCCGGAAGCCGGTTCCAGAACGTTTCCCGCCTCAGCCAGGCATCCCGAAACACCCGCGGAACAAGACTGCCGAAGAAGTACCGTTCGTCATAGGTCCGCGGATAGTCCTGTTCGAGCGCGCGCGCGGTGGCGAAGGTATTGATCCCCTCGTCGAGCCAGGCATCCTCGAACTCGTTGTTGCCGACGATGCCGTACCACCACTGGTGCCCGATTTCGTGGATGACGACTTCCTCCGGACCGCTGTACGTCACCTCGCGAGGGAGCAGCCACTTGGTGCCCGCTGTAATGAGCGTCGGGTATTCCATACCATCCGCATCGCTCTGGTAGGCCGGATCGACGATGGTGAGGTGGCCGTATGGATAGGGACCGAACCATTCACCGTAGTACTTGAGCGCGGTGCGCGCCGCGTTGAGGTGACGGTCCGCCTGGTCGCGGTGCTCCGGTTGAAGAAGCAGTCGGAGCGTCGACTGCCGGGAGGGTCGGATGCTCGAAGCGAGCGGTTCGCTCCAGGTACTCCGGGCTCGTCGTCCATGCGAAGTCGTGAACGTCTTCCTGATAGTAGCGGTGGGTCGTGGTGCGGTCCGCGTTGTCCGAGGTGTCGCGACGGACACCCGTGGCGCCGACGGTCCAGCCGCGCGGCACGGTGAGCCGCACGTCGTAGACGCCGTAATCGGAAAAGAACTCCGTGCTCGAGTGGAACTGGTGGCAGTTCCACCCCTGTTCCTCGAAAACGCCGAGCTTCGGAAACCACTGCGCGATGAAAAAAAAGTTCCCGATGGCGCCGGTGCGTGCGAAGGTCCGCGGCACGCGCGCGGTCCATGTCAGCTCGATCGTCAGGGTCCCGCCGGGCGGCACCGGCTCTGGCAGAGGCACCGCCATCACGGTCTCGTCGTCGGGGTTGCCGTCGTCCGGGGCGACAAAGCGCTTCGCGGATGTGAGATCGAGCGGAGCTTCGGCGCGCGAGCTCTGAGACGCCCGCAGCAGCTTGATCGAGGTGACCTCCATCCGCGCGAAGTCCTCGGCTGGCCGATTGACCGGTGCAGACGAGTGCGGCCTCGCGCAGGAAGGTCGATCGCGTGTTCTTCCAGGCGTTCCAGTAGAGGTGAAATCGCAAATCGCCGGCCGGCCTGCTCGTGATGTTCCGCCAGGTGATCGTCTCCGTGCCCGTAATCGCCCGCGTCGCCGGGTCAAGTCGCGCGTCGATCGAGTAATTGGCGTTGCGGGGCGAGAGGGGCGGACCGAGAACTCCTGACGCCTGGGGAAGGAGCGGAGGCTGCGGCGTCGGGCGGTCCGGCGCCTGAGCGACCAACGCGACTGACGCCAGCAGGAATGTGATCGTCCGGACCATCGCGACTTGGATGGTACCACCAACCGTCGGGCTATAATTTGCGGCTATGTCCACCATCCGCGTGATGCACTTTGGTCTCGGTCCGATTGGCAGCGCCATCGCGAGGCAGATCGCCGCGAGGCCGGGATTCAAGATCGTCGGCGGCGATCGACGCCGATCCGGCGAAGATCGGGCGCGATCTCGGCGACGTCGTCGGCTTGACTGCGACGCCTTCGCCTGAAGGTTCAGGACAACCCCGCCAAGGCTCTGAAGGCGGCCGAGCCCGACGTCGTCGTGCACTGCACCAGCTCGTCGATCAGAGAAGTCATGCCGCAGCTCGAGGCGATTCTCAAGGCGAAGACCGCCATCGTCTCGACGACCGAGGAGCTGGCCTATCCCGGCTACACGCACATCCGCCAGGCACGGTTGATTCATGCCTGGGCGAAGAAGGCGAAGGTGGCGGTGCTCGCGACTGGCGTGAACCCGGGGTTCGCCATGGACACGCTGCCGATCATCCTGACGGCCGCCTGTGAGCGCGTGGATCGCGTCACCGTCACCCGGATCCAGGACGCACGCCTGCGGCGCCTGCCCTTCCAGCAGAAGATCGGCGCCGGGCTGACCACCGAACAGTTCCAGCGAAAAGCCGCGCAAGGAGCCGTCCGGCATGTCGGGATGACCGAGTCGATCGCGATGATTGCCGACGCGCTCGGATGGACGATCGATCGGATCAGCGACGAGGTGCAGCCGAAGCTGGCGAAGGTGACCATCTCGAGCGAGTTCCTCGCCGTCGATCCCGGCTACGTCTGCGGGATCGTTCAGGACGGCGTCGGGTATCGCGAAGATCGAGCCGGCGATACGGCTGCACTTCGAGGCGTACCTCGGCGCGCCGGACCCCTACGACGCGGTCGAGATCGAAGGCTCGCCGGCGCTGTCGATGAAGATTGCCGGCGGCATCGATGGCGACATCGCGACCGCGTCCTTGGTCGTGAATTCCATTCCCAGGGTGCTCGGCGCCCGGCCGGGCCTGTGCACCATGCGCGACCTGCCGCTCCCGTCGTTCTTTCCGGGGAGATGAGGGAATTGAATAATTGGGTAATCTGGTAGTTGGGTAATCTGGTGATTGGGTAATTGAATTGTCCGATTGCCGAATCTCATTCAGTTCCACCGAAATTCTGAAATCAACGATTACCCAATTACCCAATTACCCAATTACGCCAATTATCAGATTCCCCGATGCAACTCCTGGTGAAGTGTCCGCAATGCGATGCCGGTCTGCCGATCCGTGCGGCTGACGCGCCGGCGGCCATCAGATGCGGCCGGTGCGGCCGCGACATTCCCCTCGACGTGTCCGAGGCGTTGGTTGCCGAACGCGGCGTCGATCGGTGTCCGGTGTGTGGGGGCGGCGAATTTTACCGGCGCAAGGACTTCGACCCGAAGGTCGGCCTCGCGGTCGTCATCGCGGGCGCGACGAGCAGCGGCATCTTCTACTGGTTCGGCCGGGATCTGATTGCTTACGGCATCCTCGCCGCCGCCGCGCTGATCGATCTCATCGTGTATGGGCGCCTGAAGGACATCACGGTCTGCTATCGCTGCCACACCGAGTTTCGTGGGGCCGTTCGACCCACCGCCTCCGCGTTCGATCTCCACATCGCGGACGTGCTCGAGCAGGAATACGAACGACGGATAGGGAGGCGGTAGACAATGCGAAATGCTGAATGCTAATTGTTCAATAACTTGGCATTCAGCGCGATTCAGCGCTTCTGGTGTCAGAAAAGCGTGACATCGACGATCGTTCCCGCCTCGACCGTGCTTTGGTCGGCGGGAATCTCGATGTACCCGTCGGCCTGCGACAAGCTCGTGATCTCGCCCGATCCCTTGAAAGCCGGATATGCGCTGCCCTCGCGCAGGCGAACCGTGTAGAACTGGTGACGCCCTGCCGGCGAGACGATGCGCGTCCCGAGCGGCGCCGGACAGTGTGCGGTCGATACCGCGGCAGGCGCGCGGTCGCCCGTAGAAATGGCGCGAACAGGATGTACGCGTTCGACAGGCAGGACGTCGGATTGCCCGGCATGCCGAAAAACGGCGTGCCACCGACCATCGCGAACGCGGTTGGCTTCCCGGGCTTTACGGCGATGCCGTGAAGGATCAGCTCACCTCGTGCTGCGATGACATCGACGATCAAGTCGCGTTCGCCGACCGAACTGCCGCCCGAAAAGACGATCAGATCCGCGCCGGCGCAGGCATCGAGGGCGGCCGTGAGCGCCTCGAGCGTATCGGGCACTGGAGGATGCGGCTCCGCGACGCCACCGTTCGCGGCGATGACGGCGGCGAGCGTGAACCGGTTCACATCGTAGATCTGGCCGGGAGTCAGGGCCGTCCCCGGGTCGATCACTTCGTTGCCCGTGGACAGCACAGCGACGCGCGGCCGGGCGTACACGTCGAGCGCCGCACATCCGATCGCGGCCAGCGCTCCGACCCGGCTCGGGCTCAACGCGTCGCCGCGACGCACCACGAGATCGCCGGGGCGGATGTCGGCGCCGCGGCGCCCGATGTTCTGGCCAGGCGAGGCCGCAGCCAGGATCTCCACGGCCGCGGGGCCTGCCGGGGCCGTTTCCTCGACCATCACGACGGCATCGGCGCCCTCGGGCATCGGCGCGCCGGTCGCGATTTCGGCGCAGGTGCCCGGGCGGACGGCCTCACGCGACACCTGGCCGGTGTAGATCCGGTCGACGATCCGCAGCCGAGTCGGCGAGTGCCGGTTGGCGCTTTGCGTGTCCGACGAAACGACCGCATAGCCGTCCATCGCGGAGCGCGCGAAGGGAGGCACGTCCACCGACGCCGCCACGTCGCATGCTGCGACGCGGCCGGCCGCTTCCGAAAGCGGCAGCTGATCGGTGCGCGCGATGGGCCGCACGTTGGCGTCGAGACGGCGGCGCGCCTCGTCGAGCGAAATCGTGGATGTGAACGGACGCATGGGATTGGGTAATTGGATAATCGCGTAATCGAGTGATTGGATAATTGGATGATTTTCAGTCGGCCACTTCAATGACTCGATCGTCGGCCGACCCGATTGCCAGATTGACCGTCACCGTGACGCCTGCTGCACGAGGTGTCCGAGCTCGGGCAGCAGGAGGCGCTCCATGGCGAGTCGGACGCCCGCTTCGGACCCGGGCAGCGATGCGACGATCTTGCCGGCCGTGAGCCCCGCGGACGCGCGGCTCATCATGGCAGCGGGGCCAATCTGCTCGAAGCTGAGCATCCGGAACAACTCGCCGAAGCCATCCAGCCGTTTCTCGAGCAGGCTGTCCACCGCTTCGAACGTGCAGTCGCGCGACGAGATGCCGGTTCCTCCGGTCGCGATCACCACCTGCACATCGGCCGACGCCAGCTGACGCTCGATGGCGCCGCGCACGAGCGCCGGGTCATCCTTCACGATCATCCGGCCGATCACGGTGTGTCCGGCCTCTGTCAGCAGGTCGGCGATCGCCCGTCCGCCCGTGTCCGTCCCTTCGGTCCGGGTGTCGCTGACGGTGACGATGTAGCAGCGCACCGAGGTGGGCGCCAGCGCTTTGTGTTCTTCGTCGGTTCGCGCGGCCATCCCGGAGATTGTAATAGCATTGCGAACAGACCGACATGGCCAACAGAACCACGAAGGCACAGACGAACACGAAGAACCTCATTTCCCGAAACATTTTCGTACCTCATCGTGGCCTTGGTGTCTTCGGGGTGAAATGTCTCTCATGGTGAAATCTCCGTGCTGTTGAGGGATCGTCTCCTGGCGCGCATGGCAGAAATGGGCCCCGATCCCGACCATCAGCGTCTGGCCGCTGAGGTCCTCGGGATTCGGAATGCGCCTTCCGATCTCGCGCGGCGCCTCGTGTCGCAGGCGCTCGTGGTCGAGGATCGGCGGGAAGTCTGGCGGCGGACGGGGGAGCGGATTTGCGCCGGGGCGCCGCAGGCCCCCGGTGTCTACGTCCTGCGCGACGAGATCGGCCGGCCCTTGTACGTCGGAAAGGCAAATAACCTGCGGCGGCGCCTGCGCGCGCATTTTACGGAGCGCCGCTGGCGGGGCATCAAAGCCCCGCTCGCGCGCGTCGCGAATGCGGAATGGGAGAACGCGGGATCGGAACTGGAGGCGCTGCTGAAGGAGGCCGAGCTGATTCAGAGGCTCGAACCCCTTGTGAACGTTCAGATCGGTCCGCCTGATGCATCCACGCGCGGCATTCCACCGTCGCTCACCCGCGACGTCATCGTCGTCGTTCGATCGGTCGAGCCGGATTCGGCGGAGCTGATTGCGGCGCGCAGCGACGGCGGCTGGCTGATTCAGCGGACGCGGAGAAGCGGCGCCGACCTGGCCGTGCATGCCGCGCGGCTGATCCGGTTCTTCGTGCGCGGACCACGCGCGACCATTCCGGGCGCCGGCCTCGCTCCCATCGTCTTTTCGTGGCTGGCGCACCGCGGCGCCGGGCAGTCGCGGATCGATCCGCACGACGTCCGGTCGCCGCGCGAATTGCGCGCGCGCCTGGCGGCGCTCCTGGCGGATGAGCGGCTGTTTGCGGAACGGATCGTTGTGCTAGACTCGACGTTTCGTTCCGCCTCCAAGCGCCCTTAGGGCTCGCGCAAGAATAACTCGTACAAATCGTACTTGTACGTCGATGGGGATTCTGTCATAACGGTGGTGTGCCATCGGCGGCGACGGTGACGCGGATTCGCCGGAAGTACCGCGCCGTGGTCCTGGAACTGGATGAGCGGCGGCGCCGACAATGGGCGGCCGCCGAGGCGCGCGACGTGGGCCATGGCGGGGTCAGTCTGGTCGCGCGGGCCACGGGCTTGGCGCGCTCGACCATCCATGCCGGGTTGCGCGAACTGCGGGCACCGGCCCGGGACCGGGTCGCGGCGGCCCAGCGAGTCCGTCGAGCCGGAGGCGGTCGCCCGGCGGTCACGACCGCCGATCCGGGCGTGCTCGCGGCGCTGTTGGCGCTGATCGAACCCACGACTCGCGGGGATCCCGAATCCCCCCTGCGCTGGACGTGCAAGAGTACGGCGCAGTTGGCCGACGAGCTGCGGCGACAGGATCATCCGGTGAGTCCGCGCACCGTCGCAACCCTCTTGAAAGGCGCCGGCTTCAGTTTGCAGGCGAACCGGAAGACCCGCGAGGGGACCGCCCACCCGGATCGGGACGCGCAGTTTCGGTACCTCAATCGTTGCGTGCGGCGGGCTCATCAAGGCGGGCAGCCGGCGATCTCGGTCGACACCAAGAAGAAGGAATTGGTCGGAAACTTCAAGAATGGCGGGCGCACCTGGCGACCACAGGGGCAGCCCGCCCGCGTGCGCGTGCATGATTTTGTGGATCCGACGCTCGGCAAAGCGATTCCCTACGGGGTGTACAGCCTGGCGAACAACCAAGGCTGGGTCAGCGTCGGGATTGATCACGACACGGCGGAGTTTGCCGCCAACGCGATTCGCCGCTGGTGGGCCCGCATGGGCCGGTACCGGTTTCCGCACGCTCGCACGCTGTTGATCACGGCCGATGCCGGCGGCAGCAATGGCCCACGATCGCGCCTCTGGAAACTGTCGCTGCAGCGCTTGGCCGATGACTCCGGTTTGACCCTCGTCGTCTGTCACTTCCCGCCGGGGACGAGCAAATGGAACAAGATCGAACATCGGCTGTTCAGTTTCATCTCCCAGAACTGGCGCGGGACCCCCCTGATCAGCCACCAAGCCATCGTCAACCTGATTGCCGCCACGACGACGCGCGCCGGCCTCCTCGTGAAAGCCGCCATCGACACACGTCGCTACAACACGGCCGTCAACGTATCCGACGAGGACTTTGCCCGACTGCAGATCAAACCCCACGCGTTTCACGCCGATTGGAATTACACCATCGTCCCGCGATCAGTGACGTGAATCGGTTATTCTTGCGCGAGCCCTTAGTCGATTGCCGGCAGACGTGGGGCGAGGACCGCGTCTACTTCCACAACGACTCGGGACAGCTCGCCCGGCTTCCGCTCCAGTGGACCGATGTCGTTCCTGACAATCCGACGGTGATGGTCGGCGCCGGCCGGGCCCATTTCCGCTACGACGACCTGTGTCGGTTAGCCGATCTGCTGACGCGTCTGGACGCCCCGCCCCTGGGCGCCCGCACCGATCGGGAGTGTTAAGGAAATGACGCCGCATGTGTTAACAGAAATACGCCGCGGGCACGAGGCCAGGCCCAGCGCTTGTTGCGGGGCCAGAGCGCACAGCAGCACCGAAACATGGACCGGCGATGGGCTGGCGCTGGCGAAGGGCTTGATGTCGCCCGATGATATACGGCATAATTATATTTACTATGGCTTCCCGATCATTCCGACGCGATGCCAAAGCCGACGCCTTGCGCGCCCAGGGCACGCTGCATTCTCGCCCCCACGCGGTCCAGGCCCCCCTGTTCGGCTCGCACGAGTTTTTCGATCCGCGGGACCTCGTCCAGGTGAAGTACGAAATGCTCCGCCAGGTCGACGTCGAGGGCGCCCCGGTGGCGCGCACGGCCGACGCGTTTGGGGTCTCGCGCCCGACGTTCTATCAGACGCAGGCCGCTTTCAAGCAACGGGGGATCGCCGGCCTCGTGCCTCGGAAACGAGGGCCGCACGGCGCCCACAAGCTCGACGACGCGGTGATGGCCTTTGTGGCGACGCTGCGTGCGGAGGACCCTGGGCTCAGCGTGCGGGCGTTGCTGCCACGGATTCACGCCCGCTTTGGTCTCGACGTGCATCCGCGGAGTCTCGAGCGCGCCGTGCGCCGCGAGGAAAAAAAACGCCACTGAGCGATCCGCCCGACGTCCACTCGGGGGAGCCTTCGATCGCCATGCTCGTGGCGAGTTACGAAGCGTTGCGGCGGGTGGCGCTCGGTCGCCGTGGCCCCGACGACGGACCGAGTCTTGGTTTCACGGTGCTGCTGCGCCAGGGCATGGCTGCGTGGCTGCGCGCGTGGGCACAGTGTCCACCACCGCCGCCGCTCACGCCGCATGGGCTGCCACTGCTCGCGATTCCCTCCATCGTCCACACGGAGCTGGCGCACGTCTGGGCCCACATGGTGCTCTCACATCAGGAGGCCGCATGGATCTAACCAGTGAGCGATCGCACAAGATCACCCCGCGCCACTTACGCCGCCAGGCGTATCTGTATGTGCGGCAATCGACGCTGCGGCAGGTCGTCGAAAACACCGAGAGTACGCAGCGTCAATACGCACTCCGCCACCGCGCCGTGGCCCTGGGCTGGCCGATCGAGCAGGTCGTCGTGATCGACCGCGACCTCGGCCAATCTGGAGCGTCGGCCGCCGACCGCGAAGGGTTTCAGCAACTGGTCCGCGACGTCGGCCTGGGTCGCGCGGGACTCGTGATGGGCTTGGAGGTCTCCCGCTTGGCGCGCAATTCGATGGACTGGCATCGGCTCCTCGAAATCTGTGCGCTGACCGAGACGCTGATTCTGGATGAGGACGGCGCCTCTACGATCCTGCGCATTTCAATGATCGGTTGCTGCTCGGCTTAAAGGGGACGATGAGCGAAGCGGAGCTGCAATATCCTGCGCGCGCGACTGCGCGGCGGCATCGTGAATAAAGCGCGCCGCGGCGAGCTCGAAGTCCCTCTGCCCGTGAGCTTCATATATGACACCGCCAGTCGAGTCGGGCTGGATCCGGATCGGCAGGTCCAGGAGACCATCCGCAGCTTCTTCCAGACGTTTCGACGGACCGGCTCCGCCTCCGCGACCGTGAAAGCGTTCCGCGATCAGCAGCTCTCATTTCCTCGGCGGGCGCGCGCCGGCGCCCACCAAGGCGAGACACTGTGGGGGCGGTTGGAGCACTCGCGCGCGCTCTGGGTCCTCCACAATCCACGGTTTGCGGGCGCGTTCTTTTTCGGGCGGAGCCGACAGCGTCACACGACCGAGGCGCGGCTCGTGTCCGAGCGGCTCCCGCGCGAGGAGTGGACGGCGCTGATCCCGAACGCGCATGTCGGCTACATCACCTGGGAGGACTTCGAAGAGAATCAGCGCCGGCTCCGCCAGAACGCGCAGGCGAATGGGGCCGACCGACGCCGAAGTCCCCCACGCGAGGGGCCCGCGCTCCTCCAAGGGCTCGCGGTGTGCGGGATCTGTGGGGATCGGATGACCGTCCGCTATCACCGCCGCCAGGGGACCGCATGGCCCACGTACGTCTGTCAGCGTCGCGGGATCGCACAGGCCGACCCGATCTGTCAAAGCATCCCGGGCCGCGGGCTCGATCACGCGATCGGGCGCGTGCTGCTCGAGACCGTCACGCCGCTGACCTTGGAGATCAGCCTGACGGTCCAGCAGGAGCTCCAGACGCGGCTCGATGAGACCGACCGGCTGCATCGCCGCGCCGTCGAGCGCGCGCGCTACGAGGCGGATCTCGCCCGCCGCCGGTACTGGCAGGTCGATCCCGCGAATCGGCTCGTCGCCGACGAATTGGAAGCCCACTGGAATCGCGCGCTGCAGCAGGTCACCGAGGCACAAGCGATCTATGAACGACAACGGCAAGCGGACCGCGCAGCCGTCGACGCCGACGCCCGGGCGCGGATTCTCGCACTCGCGACGGACTTCCCGCGGCTGTGGCACGATCCGCACACGCCCGATCGCGAACGGAAACGCATGGTCCGCCTGCTCATGGACGATGTCACGCTGATCAAAGCCGGCGACGGCCTGACCGCGCACGTCCGTTTTCGCGGGGGGGCGACCACCACACTCAACCTGGCGAGAGCGCTCAACGCCTGGCAGCTTCGGGAGACCAGCGCCGAGATCGTCGCGTTGATTGATCACTTGCTCGACCGTCACGCGGACCGGGAGATTGCGACGATCCTGAACGGACGCGGCTATGTGTCAGGCACGGGGCAGTCGTTTCAGCGCGGCATCGTGGAACACCTCCGACACAGCCACGGACTCCGCTCGCGGTATCAGCGACTGCGTGAGCGAGGGATGCTGACCCGGGACGAGATCGCGCGCCGCTTGAAGGTATCTGCCGCCACCGTGAAGGTCTGGGGGCAGCACGGCTTACTTCCGCGCTCCGTCGGCAATGACAAAGGCGAATGGCTCTATGAGGCGCCGGGCCCCAACGCCCCCATCAAAATGCAGGGCCGACGTCTATCTGACCGCCGGTCCAGTACCGTCATGTCCGATCAGCCCAATGAGGTGCAGTATGAAGCGTAGTCCTTCTGCCACGGGGACCGTGGCGCGGTGAGCACCTCGTGGATGCCCATCCCGATCGCTGTTAGTCCGATCCCCGCGAAGGCGTGATCACGATCGTGAATGAGATAGCGAGGGACCTCGTCCCCGGGGAACGCCTCGCGGAGTTGTTGGGCGGTCCACGCCGCCGTGGGATGGCCGGTGACGGCCACGTGCACGACGCGGCGACGCTCATGGGCCAGAATGACCAACACGAAGAGGAGTCGACACGTGGCGGTCGGCACGACGAAGAAATCGGCGGCCGTGATCTGGTCGACATGATTCGTGAGAAACGTGCGCCACGTCTGTGAGGGCGGTCGTCGGTGCCGGGGCATGTACTTCGCAACGGTCGCCTGACTCACGTCGATCCCCAGTTTCAGGAGCTCGCCGTGAATGCGTGGCGCGCCCCACAACGGGTTCATGTCCGCCATCGTGCGAATCAACTGGCGGACGTCCAGAGGAACGCCCGGTCGACCCACGCGGTGTCGGCTCTTCCACGTCCAGAAAAGCCGGAAGCCGCGACGGTGCCAAGCGAGGACCGTCTCGGGTCTGACGATGACGAGCGCTGCCCGCCATCCGTGCCAGAGTGTGGACAGCCAGACCCACAGCATGCGGTCGGCCTGCGTGAGCCGCAGGCGCTGCGGCCGTGAACGGTTGATGACGTGGAGCTGATGTCGCAACGCCAGGATCTCAAGCTGCAGGGCAGCCCGATCGCGGAGTGTCGCGCGCAGAGTCAAGAGCAGCGAGACGATGACAGATCGCATTGAGAGAGACGCTATCCGTGAAAGCCGGCAAGGTCAATCGTTGCAACAGGAACCGAATTATTGGCAGGCACAGCATCCGGCATCGACCACGTCCGTCTGGAAGTTTCTGCCGATTCTGTTTCCCGCATGAACCACGGTGTGAGAGCCAAAATAGGGTAACTAAAGTCAACATCCGGGAAGACAACGAGATCCGCGACGCGTCAGCGTCGGCACGAGTCGGTCATCGAGCACCACGTCAAGATCCGCAATAACGTCAGGATTCACAGCCAGGTTTTTATTCCCAAATACTCGACGCTCGAGGATTCGGCTGACTGGGTCCGAGTGTTGCACTGGCGACTGCCAAGTTCCCGTGTGTCCGGACGTAAAAAACCCTCAAGGGCCCCACGATCAAGAAGGTCGCATGGGGAACTCTGCTGAAAGAATCGGACTCACGCCGCTCTCTCCTGCACTGAGAGCGCGACCAGAGGACTGTACACGGAAGGCAGTTCTGACGAGCGGCACGGGCCAGGCCTGGATCGTGGGGGCGGCCCTGGGTAAGGAGAGCACAAGGTGAAGGCTTCGACTCGCGTAGTTCTCTGGGCCTTGACGGGATTACTCCTCCCGTTACGAATTGCGTCTGCGCAGGATCACCAGATCACGCCATGGCGCAACAATCATGCTGGAGCGGTTACTTTGACCTTTGACGACGGATTGCCGTCGCAGGTCGACGCCGCCGTACCAGCTCTTAACGCCAGGGGTCTGAAAGCCTCTTTCTTTGTCATACCGAGCGTGATTCCAGTCGAACCCACCGGGGGAGATGTCACCTGGGACCAGTGGCGGCAAGTAGCCGCGCAGGGCCACGAGATTGGGAGCCAGACACTCAACGACCCCGACCTCAGGACTCTGTCCGACACACAGCTACGGTTCGAACTCAGTGAATCTCAACGAGTGATCAACCAGAACATTCCGTCGCAGTCGTGCATATCACTCATCTATCCCTTCGGCGAGAGCAATGCGCATGTGCGAGCCGTGGCAAGCGAATACTACGTATCCGCCCGTGGCGCCTGGGGGGATCTGGGAGGCGGGAACCTAAATTTCTACGAAGACCCTGATCCGGGCTGGCCGGTACCGCCGAACGTTAGTCTTGGGAACTACAAAGCGGTCGATTTCTACAACGTCGCAGCCGATAACATTCGTGATTCGTCGCTCTCGGAAGTGTACGACAGGATTGCCTTCGCAATTGCACATCACGCTTGGTACGTCATGTATGTTCACGATATCGAGGAACCGTTCGACACACCCGAGCTCGCAGCGCTTCTCGACCATATTCTTGCGAACAACATCTGGATGGCCACCTATGGAGAGGTAGCGCAATACATGCGCGAGCGGAAGGCGTCCACGTTGAGTGTTCTCTCGTCCGGCTCTTCCATGATTCAATTGAGCCTCACGAACACGGTCAACGGGCTTCCCAACAGAGTTCCTCTGACCATCAGGAGCATCGTGCCCTCCAGCTGGCAGAACGTCAGCATCACCCAAGGGAGCTTTTCCACGATCATTGGTTCCACGGTTGAAGGCTCCAGCAGGGTCGTGTATTTCGACGCGCTACCGAATGGTGGAACGATAGTTCTCACCCAGGCAGGGCCCGACTTCTCGCTGAGCGCCACGCCGAGCAGCCAAACGTTATTGCGGGGAGCGTCGGGGAACTACAGCGTCACCATCGACCCGATCAACGGCTTCGCCAGCGCCGTCACATTGAGCGTCAGCGGATTGCCGACCGGGACGACCGGCACCTTCACATCGAACCCAGCCACCGGCATCCTCGACGCTCACGGTCACCACCACCGCCAGCACGCCAGCGGGCATCTATCCGCTCACCATCACGGGCGTAAGCGGATCTCTCTCGCACTCGACGACGGTTTCGCTCACCGTGAACGGGCCCGACTTCTCGCTGAGTGCGACGCCGGCCAGCCAGACGTTACTGCGGGGAGGGTCGGGGAACTACAGCGTCACCATCATCCCGATCAACGGCTTCAGCGGCGCCGTCACCTTGAGCGTCAGCGGATTACCCACCGGGGCGACTGGCACCTTCGCGCCGAACCCAGCCACAGGATCCTCGACGCTCACGGTCGCCACCACCGCCAGCACGCCGGTGGGCACCTATCCGCTCACCATCACCGGCGTGAGCGGCGCGCTCACCCAAACGCGGACAGTTTTGCTCACCGTGAATGTGCCCGACTTCTCGCTGAGTGCGACGCCGGGCAGCCAGACGTTACTGCCGGGAGGGTCGGGGACCTACAGCGTCACCATCAACCCGACCAACGGCTTCAGCGGCGCCGTCACCTTGAGCGTCAGCGGATTGCCCACCGGGGCGAGCGGCACCTTCACGCCGAACCCAGCCACCGGATCCTCGACGCTCGCGGTCACCACCACCGCCAGCACGCCGGTCGGCACCTATCCGCTCACTATCACCGGCGTGAACGGCACCCTCTCCCATGTTGTCGCGGTTTCCCTGTCGGTCACGACGACGGTTGTAGCCTTCGATGCCGTGGGGCCCAGTGCTGCAGGAGCATCGGTGACAAGCGGTTCCAGTCTGAGCTGGAACCACACGGTCACCTCCAGCGGATCGAATCTGCTGCTCATGGTCGCCGTCGCGGTGGGGGGGCCAGATACCAACAGAACCCTGTCCGTCACCTATAACGGCGTGGCCATGACGTCGGTCGGCCTGGTGCACAGCAACAATCAAGCTCAGGGTTACGTCCAGTTGTTCTCCCTGAAGGCTCCAGCGTCGGGCGCGCATCCAGTCCAAGTCACCCTGAGCGGAGGCAATGCGTCCCTCGAGGCTGGGTCCGTCAGCTTCACCGGCGTGGACCAGACCACTCCGGTTCGAAATGTTGTGACCAGTTTCGGAAATGGCACGTCGCCGAATGTGACCGTCACGAGCGCTCCTGGGGACATGGTGGTGGATGCCATGGTCACCGGCTGCACTGGCACCATTACCTCCAGCAAGACTCTCCGTTGGCTCAAACAGGTGAATTGCTTGACCGCGGGCGGGGTCGGCGGACAATCCACGGCGGCGGGCGTGGCCTCGGTCACCATGGGGTATACCGTCCCAACTGACTGGTGGGGCATGATCGGTGCGGATATCGTGGCGGCACCCGGACAACCGGCCATCGATTTCACTTTGAGCAATGAAGGCGCCAAATCGGTAACGCAAGGCTCTGCGGTCACGAATGCGGTGACCGCAACCTTATTGTCCGGTACGGCTCAAAACGCCACCTTCGGCGTGTCGGGGCTACCCGCGGGTGTGACGGCATCCTTCAACCCGGGAGGCTGTTCGCCAACCTGCAGCACGACCTTGACCATCAGCGCCAACGCGTCGGCTTCTCTAGGTGCATGGCCCATTACGCTGACGGGGACGACTGGCTTGGTCAGCCGCACGACGACCTTCACACTAAACGTAACAGCACCAGTCGTGCCCGACTTCTCGCTGAGTGCGACGCCGCCTACTCAGACGGTCGCGCAGGGGGCGTCGGGGAGCTATAGCGTCACCATCACTCCGACCAACGGCTTCAGCGACACGTCACCTTGAGCATCGGCGGATTACCCACTGGGGCGAGTGGCACCTTCACGCCGAACCCGGCCACCGGATCCTCGACGCTCGCGGTCACCACCACCGTCAGCACGCCAGCGGGCACCTATCCGCTCACCATCACGGGCGTCAGCGGATCGCTCACGCACACGACGTCAGTTTCGCTCACCGTGAATGTGCCCGACTTCTCGCTGGGTGCGACGCCGCCCACGCAGACGGTCGCGCAGGGGGCGTCGGGAACCTATAACGTCACCATCACTCCGACCAACGGCTTCGCCGGCGGCGTGACACTTGAGCATCGGCGGATTGCCCACCGGGGCGAGTGGCACCTTCACGCCGAACCCGGCCACCGGATCCGCGACGCTCGCGGTCACCACCACCGCCAGCACGCCAGCGGGCACCTATCCGCTCACCATCACGGGCGTCAGCGGATCGCTCACGCACACGACGTCAGTTTCGCTCACCGTGAATGTGCCCGACTTCTCGCTGGGTGCGACGCCGCCCACTCAGACGATCGCGCAGGGGGCGTCGGGGACCTACAGCGTCACCATCACTCCGACCAACGGCTTCAGCGGCGGCGTGACCTTGAGCATCGGCGGATTGCCCGCCGGGGCGAGTGGCACCTTCACGCCGAACCCGGCCACCGGATCCGCGACGCTGACGGTCGCCACCACCGCGAGCACGCCAGCGGGCACCTATCCGCTCACCATCACGGGCGTCAGCGGGTCGCTGACGCACACGACGTCAGTTTCGCTCACCGTGAATGTGCCCGACTTCTCGCTGGGTGCGACGCCGCCCACGCAGACGGTCGCGCAGGGAGTGTCGGGGACCTACAGCGTCACCATCAACCCGACCAACGGCTTCAGCGGCGGCGTCACCTTGAGCATCGGCGGATTACCCGCCGGGGCGAGTGGCACCTTCACGCCGAACCCGGCCACCGGATCCGCGACGCTCACGGTCACCACCACCGCCAGCACGCCGATCGGCACGTATCCGCTCACTATCACCGGCGTGAACGGCACTCTGTCCCACGTCGTCACGGTTTCCCTGTCGGTCACGACGCTTCCGCCTGCGGCCGTGGCGGTCGATGCCGTGGGGCCCAGTGCCGCGGGAGCATCGGTGACAAGCGGTTCCAGTCTGAGCTGGAACCACACGATCACCTCCAGCGGATCGAATCGGCTGCTCATGGTCGCCGTCGCGGTGGGGGCGCCAGATACCAACAGAACCCTGGCCGTCACCTATAACGGCGTGGCCATGACGTCGGTCGGCCTGGTGCACAGCAACAACCAAGCCCAGGGTTACGTCCAGTTGTTCTCCCTGAAGGCTCCAGCGTCGGGCGCGCATCCAGTCCAAGTCACCCTGACCGGGGGCAATGCGTCCCTCGAGGCTGGGTCCGTCAGCTTCACCGGCGTGGACCAGACGACTCCGGTTCGCAATGTGGTGACCAGTTTCGGAAATGGCGCGTCGCCGAATGTGACCGTCACCAGCGCTCCTGGGAACATGGTGGTGGATGCCATGGTCACCGGCTGCAATGGCACCATTACCTCCAGCAAGACTCTCCGTTGGCTCAGACAAGTGAATTGCGTGACCGCGGGCGGGGTCGGCGGACAATCCACGGCGGCGGGCGCGGCCTCGGTCACCATGGGGTACACCGTCCCATCTGACTGGTGGGGCATGATCGGTGCGGATATCGTGGCGGCACCCGGACAACCGGCTGTGCCCGACTTCTCGCTGAGTGCGAATCCGCCCACCCAGACGGTCACGCCGGGGGCGTCGGGGACCCACAGCGTCACCATCAACCCGACCAACGGCTTCAGCGGCGCCGTCACCTTGAGCATCAGCGGATTGCCCACCGGGGCGAGTGGCACCTTCACGCCGAACCCAGCCACCGGATCCTCGACGCTCACGGTCACCACCACCGCCAGCACGCCGGTCGGCACGTATCCACTCACGATCACTGGCGTGAACGGCACTCTCTCCCACGTCGCCGCGGTTTCCCTGTCGGTCTCGACGACCGCTGTAGCCTTCGATGCCGTGGGGCCCAGTGCTGCAGGAGCATCGGTGACAAGCGGTTCCAGTCTGAGCTGGAACCACACGGTCACCTCCAGCGGATCGAATCTGCTGCTCATGGTCGCCGTCGCGGTGGGGGCGCCAGATACCAACAGAACCCTGTCCGTCACCTATAACGGCGTGGCCATGACGTCGGTCGGCCTGGTGCACAGCAACAATCAAGCCCAGGGTTACGTCCAGTTGTTCTCCCTGAAGGCTCCAGCGTCGGGCGCGCATCCAGTCCAAGTCACCCTGAGCGGAGGCAATGCGTCCCTCGAGGCTGGGTCCGTCAGCTTCACCGGCGTGGACCAGACCACTCCGGTTCGAAATGTTGTGACCAGTTTTGGAAATGGCACGTCGCCGAATGTGACCGTCACGAGCGCTCCTGGGGACATGGTGGTGGATGCCATGGTCACCGGCTGCACTGGCACCATTACCTCCAGCAAGACTCTCCGTTGGCTCAAACAGGTGAATTGCTTGACCGCGGGCGGGGTCGGCGGACAATCCACGGCGGCGGGCGCGGCCTCGGTCACCATGGGGTATACCGTCCCAGCTGACTGGTGGGGCATGATCGGTGCGGATATCGTGGCGGCACCCTGACCAGCACCATCGGTTTCTCCTTCAGTACGATGGTCGCAAAATCGGTGGTGGGATGGGCATCGCGTTCTCATGGCGTCATGATGCCTGGGTCCACATGACCGGGTGGCCCAGGTGTCCCATGTCGCTGCTCAACAGTACTCTGAATGGTACCGGGAATCGGAGGTCTGTTCAGGGTAACGCGCCTCGTATTCCGCGGGCGGGACGTAGCCAGTCGGTTCCAGTAAGCGGCGGTGATTGAACCAATCCAGTTGCTCGACGAGCCGATCTTGTAGGGTGCCTAAATTCGATCCGGCTCACGCCGCGCGCTCATACTCATGTAACAAGCCGCCAAGACGGTCACGGCGTTTTACACTCAGCGGTGGCGAGCCTGTCCAGTGCTCAGTCGCCGACTGGCCGTTCGGTGGCGCGAAATCCAAGCTGCGGTGAGGCCGATGGCCGTTGCAATGATCGACAAACACCGTGAGCGTGTGCTCAACATGCCTCCTGTTCAGCACCAGCAACCAGTCCAGACATTCTGACCTGACCGTCCGAACGAACCGTTCGGCAAGGCCATTGGCGTGCGGCAGCTGAATCGGCGTGCGGATGACGCGGGTGCCTTGCGCCTGGAACACCGCGTCGAAGCTGGCCGTGAACTTTCGGTCGTGATAGCAAATCAGGATGCGCATCGGCTGCGCCCGTTCGGCGAGCGTCCATGCGACCTGGCGTGCTTGTTGCGTGACTCACTCCGTATCGGGATGGCCCGTGCAGCCGGCGAGGTGCACGCGCCGGCTCGCGAGTTCAATGAAGAACAGCACGTAGAGCCGCTGGAGCCAGACCGTGTCCACTCTGAAGAAGTCCACGGCAATCGCGCTGTTCGCGTGCGCGCGCAGGAGTCCTGCCACGAGGGTGAAGGGTGCATAAACTCAGATCGCAGGTCGGATTGCCGGCCATAAGACAGATCGGCGCTGCGTCGAATCAGGCCGGTGGACATGAACAATCAACCTTTCGGGGGCTTTCGGAGTTGCAACTACTACAGATAGCAACGGCGCGCGGGCAGTCGGGCTTGAGCTGGGCCCGGATATTGAAGACGCAGCCCGTGCCGACGTCCCGGTTACGTGTCCGAGCGGAACGAAAGGACGAGGACTCGTACTACTCGACTTCTCTGTCGGCGGGATTGTGAATCGTACGTTGATGACCATCTTGACTGAAATCGGACAAGCGCTCGTCACGACGGCGCTTGGAATCCCGAATCCTCCTCCGACGTTCTCCAGTTTGGACTTCGCGTTCAAAGCCGGGAAGGCGAGTACAGTGGACTGCTGTCCGCAACAGTCCTCTGAAGGCAGAGTGATCCCCGGCGGCTCTGGGCAGAGTGCGCAAGATGCCGCGCGGCAGGCGCGAGAAGCGGCGCGGCGCGCTGCGGAAGAGCGGCGCCGAGCTGAAGAAGAACGTAGACGCGCCGAGGAGGGGCGCCGGCGGGCCGAAGACGAGCGGCGCTGCGCCGAAGAAACCGCCCGTCTGGCTGAGGAAGCCGCGCGACAGGCGGCAGCCGCCGTGCCCCCACCGCCGGTGCCGCGTACTCGACCTGCTTCGACCTCTCGGGAACCGCTGTGACAGATGGCCGCGCCGGGATTACGATCTCCGGAGTATCCGTGACCGTTGATGTGCAGGCAGGAGACACAGCCGCGTCCATTCTGAGCCGATTGGCAGGGATTTCAAGCCCCTCAAGCTGGTGCGCCTGCCAGTTCCACCGAAGCCAAGGGCCGAATCCGCTCTCATGGCCCATCAGACCCGGCACGACAAAGAGTTATTTTCGCAGCCGTTTGATCATGTCGAATTCGGCTTGCAGCTGCGCGATCCGAGTGAATTGCGTTTCAAGATCTCGTAGCATCTTCTCGATAATCTCACCACGTTTGTTCAAAAGATCGATCACGCGGTCGAATTCAGCGCGGGTTACATCTATTCGTCGTGACTTTGGAATGCGCGGCAGTCGGCGCGGTTTAGGCGGCATGAGTGTGGAGAGGTGGACGGGCTGTTGAGCCCGCTCGCAAGCGGTGGCGGGGCACTGACACTTCGATTTCATGAAAGTCCGCCACGTCGCTATAGCCGCCAACACGCACCTCACGATGTACAGGCGGATATGGAGGCCAGTTGCAATTCGCTTTCGAAAATGGGAATGCGAACGTAGCCGCGCGGGGGGATTGGCGACCTTGCACTTTGCGGCATCCCATGCAAAGGATTCCGTCGGGCGTGCGGCTTCGTCCTTTTCGGGACAATCAAGACCCGATTTCGCGTGAGCCAGTCGCCTTGAACCGAGTTCAAGGCTGGGCGTAACGGATGCGCTGTGTGATACGCTCTACCGATAGGAGAAGGTCAAATTAAGCGTAAATCTAAGCGTAACGCTTTCTGTCGGCCCGGACAATTGAGGTGCTACGATAGGTGCTAAACACTTACAAATAGATACCTACCATCATTTTGCGCCCTTAGCTCAGTTGGATAGAGCGTCTGGCTACGAACCAGAAGGTCGCATGTTCGAGTCATGCAGGGCGCACCAATTTCCTTCGGAAAATCAATCACGTTGCTGCGCGGTGGCGGCTGCTGTGACGTCACATGTGACGTAACTCCTCCGGGGGACACCGTGGTAGGGTCGGGAACTGGCGCGGTCATCCGTAGGCAACTCCTTGGCCGTATCGAGGGTTTCCCCTTGCGTGCCCGTGTAGAAGCCGCCGTAATCCCGTTTCCAGTCCCCGCCACATCGCACGCAGCATGCGGATTTGCCGCACTACGCGCTCCTGCACCGATTCGCGACAAGGGTTATGAGGCGATATCGGGCGAGAGCCACAGACCCGCGACTGGTCAGTACGCCACCCGGTACTCGTGGAACAGTCCCAGCGTGCCGTATAGCCACTCACGACTCCACCGCTTCCACCCGAAACCGTGACGCTGGCTGGCCCGCGCCAGGTGGTGCCGAATCTTCTTCTCCACCCAGTCCCGGATATACGAGAAGCAGCGACTCGAGTGACCGAACGCAAAGTACTGCACCCAGCCGCGCAGGATGGGATTGATACGCGCAATCACCTCTGCCACGGGCCGAGACCGATGACTTCGAAAGACCTGCTTGAGCGTCTGCAGCAACGCCGTCCGCTTCTTGCCTCGCGGCGTCAGCAGCGGCATCCATCGGCCTCGCCGACTGCGAAGCCGACGGAACTCAAAGCCCAGAAATCCAAAGCTCTCGCCTTGCGTGAGGTCCACTCGCCGACTCTTCTCCTCGTTCACCTCGACCTGCAGTTTCGCCAACTCCTCTCGAAGACGCTGCTCCACCGCCGTGCGCAGCCGCCGCTGCCGCGGATGGGCGTCCACTAACACCACCAGATCGTCAGCGAAACGCACGTATTCGACGTACGTCCACTGTCGGTGGCGAGTGACGGCCTTCGCTCGCTCCAGCATGCGGTCTACCTCCGTGAGGTACACGTTACTGAGCAACGGCGAAATTACGCCGCCTTGCGGAACGCCTTGTCGACCCGACGCGTTCAGCATCACTCGCAGGAGCCACAACACCGCATCATCGCGCACCCGAGACGCCACTTTCGCCAGTACGATGTGATGCCGTACTGTATCGAAATAGGATTTCAGGTCCAGATCGATGACGTAGGTTTTCCCCCGGAGGATGGCCTCCGAAACACGTTGGACCGCGGCGTGCGCGGACTGCCTCGGCCGATAGCCGTAGGACCCCGATTGGAAGTCAGCCTCGAAGATCGGCTCCAGGATGAGTTTGAGCGCACCCTGGACCACGCGATCGCGGATGGACGGAATCGAAAGTTGGCGCACGTTGCCGCCTTCCTTCGGGATGCCGACCTTCCGCGGTCGTCGGGGTCGATAGCGCCGCTGCACCAGCTCCTCACGAAGCTGGGCGAGAAACGCGTCCACGCCGTCTGCTTCGATGGCTTCGAACGTCACCCCGTCACTGCCCGGGGCGCCGTCGTTGTGTTTCGCCAGCTCATAGGCAGCACGGAGCGTCTCGTATTTGCAGACGTGGCCATACAGGCCCCAAAATCGCCACGATGGTTCAGCCTTCGCCTTGACGTAGAGTCTTCGTCGCAGGTCCTGCAGCGTGATGGGTGCCTTTGTCATCTCACCCCTGCCTCCCCTTGTTGAAGACATTCGATGCAGCAAGGCCCCTTTGCTCCACGGGCGTTACCCGCTTCCTCGCTACTACGAGCCTAGCCGCCGCCGTCTCGCCTTCAGTCGATTTCCCGGGGTCACCGGTTATACGACTGACCTGCTCCATCGATGGCTCGATGGGACGAGGACGGTTTCTCCAGTTGCTCGACATGTCCTTGTCACCGTGCTGCCCCTAACCACCCCGCCGGAGTGGCAGGCTGTCTCGGTCAGCCCACAGCCTGTCCATGCTGCCTTCGCCCCACCCTTGAGGGCTCGGCCTCCGGAGATATTTTTTGTCGAGGCCACCACTGGGTTCACTTCCGTTGCGGCCCGGTGACTCGCTCACCATCCTCAAGATGGCTTGGTCGGTCGGCTTCATCCGTTTCGTTTCCTCCCCGGATGCGACCCAAGCTACGAAGGTTCCTGACTTTTCCTCCGGTGAGACTGACTCTCACTGAACATATCTGCCTTATCTGGACGCACAAGGGTGCAGAAATTCCGATCTTGGTCGATTTGCCTAGGGGCGAATTGAATAAGACTCCTGCGTAGAATGGGGTCCTTACCTTGGCTACGCGGGAGGCTTCGTGTTCGTTTCGTTCTGCTACGTGATGCTTCGGCGGCTGCTTCAGCTCGTTGCCCTGCGCGTGCGGTCGCACGAGTGGAAGGAACTGGAAATCGTCGTGCTGCGGCACGAACTCGCCATCCTTCGGCGCCAGACCCGCCGCCCGGCGATCACCGCCGTCGACCGGATGTTCCTCGCCGCTGCCAGCCGGCTTCTGTCGCGCACCCGCTGGCCGTCCTTCATCGTCACGCCCGCGACGCTCCTTCGGTGGCATCGGCGCTTGGTCGCGAAGCGGTGGACCTACGTGCGTCCCGCGGGTCGCCCGCCACTGCGGCGGGAGATGC
The DNA here is from genome assembly GCA_963745495.1 of uncultured Acidobacteriota bacterium. GTDB lineage: Bacteria > Acidobacteriota > Vicinamibacteria > Vicinamibacterales > CAVVIG01 > CAVUXJ01. The sequence continues at coordinate 242,320 of CAVUXJ010000007.1, read as the reverse complement.
GAGAAGTGGCGCTTCGCTTGGCGCACGACAACCCGCGGTGGGGGTATCAACGCATCGTCGGCGAACTGAAGGGCCTGGGGATGGTGGTCTCCGCGACGACGGTGCGCACCTGGCTGCGGGCAGGGGGTATCGGGCCGGCCGGCACAACGGCGGGGAATGACATGGCGCGAGTTCATCCGGGCGCATCGAGAGAGCCTACTCGCGGTCGATTTCTTCACGGTCGAGACCATCTGGCTGCAGCGGCTCTACGTGCTCTTCTTCATCGAGCTGGGCAGCCGCCGCGTGCATCTCGCCGGATGCACGCCGAAATCCCAACGCGCCATGGGTCACTCAACAGGGCCGGCAACTGATGTGGACGTTCGCCGAGCGCCCGGAACCTGTCCGCTTCCTGATTCGCGATCGAGATCAGAAGTTCACGGACGGCTTTGACGAGGTGTTTCGCAGCGACGGGATCGAGATCGTTCGCACGCCGTTTCGCGCGCCGCAGGCCAACGGGGTGGCGGAGCGCTTCGTGCGGACCGTTCGGTCGGAGTGTCTCGATTGGCTACTGATCCTGAACCAGCAGCATCTTGAGCGGGTCCTCGACGTCTTCGTCGACTCACTACAACCGTGTTTCATACTGCCCCACCAGGCTATGTGCCTGAAAACACGAGAGCTGGTTGTTGAGAATGTGGTACTGCGGGTCGGTGAGTTCGGTCCCGCACGCGAGCGACGAGCGCGGCCGCCGCTGGAGCTTCGAGCGCCTGACGATGAAACACCCACGGGCCATCGGCCAAGGGATGAGCGGCTTCGATTTCGCGTCGCTCGACGGCCAACCGGAGCGTTCTCGGACTGATCCCGAGGACACGAGCGGCGTCGGTCAGATTCATCCACCCTTCAGCGGTTCGTCGATCGCGATCGTAGCAAGCGATGTCGTGGTGGCTGCGGAGCGAGACCACGCGTTCTCGAGTCCACCGATTGCCACGCCCAGTGAGGAGCCCATTCCGATTCAAGACGTTGGCCAGCAGATCGTCGGGACAAATGCGCGCCAACACGCGTACCGCATCGACGACGTTCTTCGACGTGTGCGTGGCACACTGCCCGCGTCGTCGTCGCGGCACTCGCAGTTCGGTATGCACGCCGCCTTTCCAGTGAATGACCAGAATGACCTCACCGGCCTCGGGATCGGTATCGACGACGATTTCGTGAATGAGTGTTCGAACGAGGCGTTTCTTCAGTCGGACATCCGCGTGCGGATTCCTCCAGACGGCCTCGAGGTCCGCGGCCAGATGCTCGACATTCGTCTCGGGTGGGAACCACCGGCTGACGGCCGCCGTGCACGTGTTGATCGATGCGCTCCTCGATCTCGCGGACACGCTGCAACGCCGTATTCCAGCGTCGCTCCAACTCGTCGGCCACTAAGCGATTCTCGGGATCGATCGCATCGTATTGTTTCTGCGCTCGGCGTGCGGCGTACCGTGCGGCTTCCAACTCGCGCGTCCAGGCCTTCAGGACCTCGTCCTGCTGGTGGGCTGCCGCCTCACTCGCGACGATAGCGGCGTCGACGGCAGCCGGCTGCACGACACGGAGGATTTCCTTGCCGATGGCGTCGTCGACCACGAGTCCTCCGAACGAGATGCAGCGCGGTTCACCGTTATCACGCGCGCCGCGGACGCAGATGTAGCGCAGGACGTTGTGCGCGTTGCCAGTGTAGCAGACGACCAATTTCCGCCCACACCGTCGGCACCGCAGTACTCCCGTTAAGAGCGCCGGTCCGCGCGTCACCGGCCCGGCGTGATCCCACGCCCGCGTATTGGCGGCCATCGTCTGTCGGTTCCGCTCAAATTCTTCCCAGCTCACGTACCCCTCGTGGGCGTGAGGAATAAAGGCCAGCCACTCCTCGCGCGGGCGCCGGCGAGACGACGTGCGCGGCTCCCCCTGTTCATACCGAATCGTGCTCTCGGTTTTTCCGTACGCGTAGGCCCCGCCGTAGATCGGATTACTCAGCATCCGATAGAGCACGCCGAAGGACGGGCGTCGCCACGTGATCTCACCGGACACCGATCGCGCCGGCAGCTGCAGGCCGTGTTCCAGAAACCACGATAACGTCTGGCGCACCGTCCCCAATTCCCCGAATTTCTGGAACACGAGCGCGACGGCCTCCTGAATGCGGCGGTCGGGATCTTTCTCGACATGGGGCGCATCGGTTTTCAGAAACCCCACCGGCGCCGCCACGAGGAGCTCGCCGCGCTGGGCTTTCGCGCGGCGCGCCTCCACCGAACGCTGCCGCAAGAGATCGAGCTCGTATTCATTCAAACTGCCTTTCAATCCCAGCAGCAAGCGATCGTTACTGAGGCGCGGGCAATAGACCGCTTCCAAGTCGATCAAGACCGTATCGACCACGCGACAGACCTCGACCAGGTGCTGCCACTCGCGACTATTCCGCGCAAATCGCGACACCTCACGAGCGGCCACCCCGCCGACGTTCCCCAGACAGACCTCGGCCACCATGCGTTCGAAGCCCGCACGCGTGACCGTACCCGCGGCGGACCGACCCAGGTCTTCATCCACGACGTCGACCTCGCGCCAGCCTAATTGATGCAATCGGTCTTGCATCGCGTACTGCAATCGCTGACTCTCGAGGTTGTGGTTCACCTGGTACGCGGACGATTGGCGCACATACAGGATGGCTTTGCGCGCCACGTGTTGCGGTCGGATCTTGTCACTCATCACGCGCCTCCCGCGGTTCACCGGAGACGAGCGGCTGATCGGCCTGTCTGCGAAGCAGCCGGGCGAGCAGTCGAATCGTCCGTTCCTGAATGTCCGGCGGCAGCATCTGAAAGTGCGGGCGGAGTGGCGGGGGATGAAAGAGGGTCGGTTGCGAGACGCGGCATCGGCGACTGGCCCGTGGCATCAGCACCTCCTGGAGCAGTCAAGGAATGGTGCGGTGCTTGTAGCACGTCGGCCCGCAGCGCCGTCTGCAAGACGGCCTTCAACTCGATCAAGGCCTGGCAGTCCTACGAATGGCGTGGCTGTCAGACGCAGGTGATCACAGGCGGCCGGTTCAAACATCCAGGCCGGCACTTCCAGTGATCGATCATTGCGCCGGTCGTCGAAGCCGCACCGACAGATGGCATGACCGCCTTTGGTCAGTGCCTCGTACACGGTGACAGACCGACCGCACCATGGATGCCACGGATAACGAACTTGGCGAAGCTCAGTACTATGAGTGTTGCGTTGTCGACTTGTACAACGGCCATCGGCCCCACCGGGCCTTAGCTCTGACGCCACCGCACCCGCGGCGTCCAGGACATCCCGATTGGAGCGGTGCTCGAGTCCAGCGTCGCGATCGCCTTGGTGGCGTGATTCACGAGTACGTCCTTGCGGCGTGACGGAATTTGTGCACCCTTGTGCGTCCAGATAAGGCAGATATGTTCAGTGAGAGTCAGTCTCACCGGAGGAAAAGTCAGGAACCTTCGTAGCTTGGGTCGCATCCGGGGAGGAAACGAAACGGATGAAGCCGACCGACCAAGCCATCTTGAGGATGGTGAGCGAGTCACCGGGCCGCAACGGAAGTGAACCCAGTGGTGGCCTCGACAAAAAATATCTCCGGAGGCCGAGCCCTCAAGGGTGGGGCGAAGGCAGCATGGACAGGCTGTGGGCTGACCGAGACAGCCTGCCACTCCGGCGGGGTGGTTAGGGGCAGCACGGTGACAAGGACATGTCGAGCAACTGGAGAAACCGTCCTCGTCCCATCGAGCCATCGATGGAGCAGGTCAGTCGTATAACCGGTGACCCCGGGAAATCGACTGAAGGCGAGACGGCGGCGGCTAGGCTCGTAGTAGCGAGGAAGCGGGTAACGCCCGTGGAGCAAAGGGGCCTTGCTGCATCGAATGTCTTCAACAAGGGGAGGCAGGGGTGAGATGACAAAGGCACCCATCACGCTGCAGGACCTGCGACGAAGACTCTACGTCAAGGCGAAGGCTGAACCATCGTGGCGATTTTGGGGCCTGTATGGCCACGTCTGCAAATACGAGACGCTCCGTGCTGCCTATGAGCTGGCGAAACACAACGACGGCGCCCCGGGCAGTGACGGGGTGACGTTCGAAGCCATCGAAGCAGACGGCGTGGACGCGTTTCTCGCCCAGCTTCGTGAGGAGCTGGTGCAGCGGCGCTATCGACCCCGACGACCGCGGAAGGTCGGCATCCCGAAGGAAGGCGGCAACGTGCGCCAACTTTCGATTCCGTCCATCCGCGATCGCGTGGTCCAGGGTGCGCTCAAACTCATCCTGGAGCCGATCTTCGAGGCTGACTTCCAATCGGGGTCCTACGGCTATCGGCCGAGGCAGTCCGCGCACGCCGCGGTCCAACGTGTTTCGGAGGCCATCCTCCGGGGGAAAACCTACGTCATCGATCTGGACCTGAAATCCTATTTCGATACAGTACGGCATCACATCGTACTGGCGAAAGTGGCGTCTCGGGTGCGCGATGATGCGGTGTTGTGGCTCCTGCGAGTGATGCTGAACGCGTCGGGTCGACAAGGCGTTCCGCAAGGCGGCGTAATTTCGCCGTTGCTCAGTAACGTGTACCTCACGGAGGTAGACCGCATGCTGGAGCGAGCGAAGGCCGTCACTTCTATGTTGCGGGCCGTCGTCAAGCCCCGTGTGTGAGAAGTTTCCGTTCAACCATTACCCTCGCGTTCGGCTGCGGCGCCCCGACGATGGTCTGCGATCCTCACGCGGGTCCGGGTGTGAGCCATGGGTCGTGACCCAGCGCTCGCCTTCTATCCGGGCACGCGCGGATCGCGCGGCCCCCAGAGACTGTGCAGTCTCGTATCCAGACACCGTGCTGCCACACCCTCTCGCCAGCGGTCGCGTGACGCGACCCAGTGACCTATCGTGCGCAGCGCGCGTGAGCGCGTCGATCCGAGCCGGCCGCTACGCGACTTTTAGGATCGCGCCCGCCGGCACCACGCCGGTCGTCACATACCGCCACAACGCGATCAGGAGTTTGCGCGCGACGGCCACGATGCCAATCCGGCGCGCGCGCGTCCCGTGCGCGAAGCGCTCGCGATACCATTGCGTCAGGGGGCTGTGTGGTTGCCAGCGCACCCACGTCCAGGCCAGTTGAATGCTGGTCACTTGCAGCCGCTTATTGCCGGCGCGACTGATCCCTTGCTCCTGCGCCGACTCCCCGCTGGTATAGGGCGTCGGCGCGAAGCCCAGAAGCCCGCCGATCTGGCGCCGATTGCGGAATGCGCGCCACACCAGGCCCTCGTCGAGCAACACCGACGCGCTCGTCGTCGCGACCCCCTTCAACTGCACCAATTGGTGCAACGCACTCGCGGGCGCCGCCGCGGTCACGGCGGCCTGTTGTTGGGCGTTGAGCTCCGCGATCTGTCCCTCGAGCACGGCGAGGCGCGCGTCCGCCCGCGCGAGCCGGGCTTGCACTTCACGGGGCAGCGCCGCGCCCGCCCAGTCCCGCACGGTGGCCCACCAGTCGCCGCGGCGGCGCGACGGCAGGGTTGCCCCCCACGTCGTCAGCCATCCGCGCATCTGGTTGATCACCCGCGTCTGCGCGTGCCGCACGTCCGTCCGCTCGCGACTGACCTGCCGCGCGGCCTCGTCCGCCACGGTCGGGACCTGCACCTCCCGCCACACGCGCGGCTCCCCGTAACAGACCCGCACCAGCATCTGCACCAGTTTCAGCGCATCGAGCCGATCCGTTTTGGCGCGCCGCGCGCGCCGATTCACCTCGATGCTCGCCGAATCGACCACCCGATTGGTGATCCCCACCTGCGTCAGCGCGCGATGAATCCAGAACCCGTCGCGGCCGGCCTCGTAGCAACTCACGACCGGCGCCTGCGGCGCCACCCCGAACCGCCGCCGCCCCTGCCGCAGCGCGCGCTCTACGCCGCCCAGATCGCCGCTTGCGACCGTCCGCAGCCACGGCGTCACCCCGAACCCCGACGTCATCGCCAGCTTCCAGTCTTTCTTGCTCAACTCGAACGCCACATACAACGTCGGCTCGCTTACACTCAGCTCCGGGCGGGTCAGTGCAATCATCACAGCCTCCTTTTGGCTTCGAACACCCTCAGGAGCTTAATTGCACCGCCCGCTCATAGTCTCTCGCCACCGACAGTGGACGTACGTCGAATACGTGCGTTTCGCTGACGATCTGGTGGTGTTAGTGGACGCCCATCCGCGGCAGCGGCGGCTGCGCACGGCGGTGGAGCAGCGTCTTCGAGAGGAGTTGGCGAAACTGCAGGTCGAGGTGAACGAGGAGAAGAGTCGGCGAGTGGACCTCACGCAAGGCGAGAGCTTTGGATTTCTGGGCTTTGAGTTCCGTCGGCTTCGCAGTCGGCGAGGCCGATGGATGCCGCTGCTGACGCCGCGAGGCAAGAAGCGGACGGCGTTGCTGCAGACGCTCAAGCAGGTCTTTCGAAGTCATCGGTCTCGGCCCGTGGCAGAGGTGATTGCGCGTATCAATCCCATCCTGCGCGGCTGGGTGCAGTACTTTGCGTTCGGTCACTCGAGTCGCTGCTTCTCGTATATCCGGGACTGGGTGGAGAAGAAGATTCGGCACCACCTGGCGCGGGCCAGCCAGCGTCACGGTTTCGGGTGGAAGCGGTGGAGTCGTGAGTGGCTATACGGCACGCTGGGACTGTTCCACGAGTACCGGGTGGCGTACTGACCAGTCGCGGGTCTGTGGCTCTCGCCCGATATCGCCTCATAACCCTTGTCGCGAATCGGTGCAGGAGCGCGTAGTGCGGCAAATCCGCATGCTGCGTGCGATGTGGCGGGGACTGGAAACGGGATTACGGCGGCTTCTACACGGGCACGCAAGGGGAAACCCTCGATACGGCCAAGGAGTTGCCTACGGATGACCGCGCCAGTTCCCGACCCTACCACCATCGCCATAGCAGACAGGTGAAGGATCGTCACGGTGATGTGGTTCACCAGTGCGCCTGGCGCTTGCGCCGTTCGATTGTTACCCTGATGTTACCCCAAAGAGTTACTGGCGTACTGACTCTCGTATATCCAGATAGCTTTAAGCCTAGTATTGTGAGTGTTTAGTGAATGGTGGCGAGGGACAGAATCGAACTGTCGACACTACGATTTTCAGTCGTATGCTCTACCAACTGAGCTACCTCGCCACTCGAGGAGAGTAGGGGACGAGCGGTCCGGCTCGTCCCGACAAGGCAGCGATCATACCGTATGAGTCGGCGGGGCCGAAAGGCGAGGCCCGGCCGGGGATACGACCCCGCTAGACGGCGGCGGCTTCAGCGTCGCGACCGAGACCCAGTTCCCGGCGGACGCGATCTTCGATCGTCTTGCAGATGTCCGGGTTGTCCTTGAGGAACTGCTTGGCGTTCTCGCGGCCCTGGCCAAGCCGCTCGCCGCTGAACGCGAACCACGCGCCGCTCTTCTCGACAATCCGCTTGTCGACCGCGAGATCGAGCAGGTCGCCGGTTCGCGAGATGCCCTCCCCGTACATGATGTCGAACTCCGCCTCGCGAAAGGGCGGCGCCACTTTGTTCTTGACCACCTTGACGCGGGTGCGTCCGCCCACGACGACATCGCCGTCCTTGATGCTGGCGATGCGGCGGATGTCGATTCGAACAGAGGCATAGAACTTCAGTGCCCGGCCGCCCGTCGTCGTTTCGGGGTTGCCGAACATGACGCCGATCTTCTCGCGGAGCTGGTTGATGAAGACCAGGCAGGTCTTCGATTTGGAGACCACGCCGGTGAGCTTGCGGAGCGCCTGCGACATGAGCCGCGCCTGCAGTCCCATCTGCGCGTCGCCCATCTCGCCCTCGATTTCCGCTTTGGGCACGAGCGCGGCCACTGAGTCGACGACAACCACGTCGACGCCGCCCGAGCGGATGAGGACCTCGACGATTTCCAGCGCCTGCTCGCCATTATCCGGCTGCGACACGAGAAGGTTGTCGACGTCGACGCCCAGCTTCTGCGCGTAGGCCGCGTCGAGGGCGTGCTCGGCATCCACGAACGCCGCCATTCCCCCGAGTTTCTGCGCTTCGGCAATCACCTGCAGCGCGAGCGTCGTCTTGCCCGACGACTCGGGCCCGAAGATCTCGACGACGCGGCCGCGTGGAACGCCACCGACGCCCAGGGCGAAGTCGATGCTGATCGAGCCCGTGGGAATCGCCTCGATCGGCTGAATGGCTCCTTTCTGGCCGAGACGCATGATGGAGCCCTTTCCAAACTGTTTCTCGATCTGGCCGACGGCCAGTTCCACGGCTTTCACGCGTTCACGGTCCTGGCGGTCGTCGCGGTCGAGGTTTTTTTCGACGAGCTGTGGCATGTAGTGGCTCTCCTTAAGTAGCGCGGCTATTCTAGGTTCGTGCCAGGCGAAAGTCAAGTGAAAATATGGGCATATGTGACAGGAAACAATTATCTATCATAGACTTGCAGGATGTATGACTTTCGCCTCTGCTCGGGGTGCGTGCAGAATCTGCCATCATAGAACGCCCGATGCCCACACCGATTGGCCATGCCCTCGCCGGACTCGCCGTGGCCTGGTCCGCAGAACCTCCCAATAAGGCGCAACCGCTGGCACGAGCCCTCGCGCGGCCGCTTACCCTTGTGTGTATCACCCTGGCGGTTCTGCCCGACCTCGATCTGCTGTACCCGCCGGTGCATCGCACGGCGACCCACAGCATCGGCGCGGTCGTCCTGATCACCATTATCGCGGCGGGTGTGACAGGGTGGGTCACTGGCCGAATCAACTGGCGGATCGTGCTCATCTGTGCCGCGGCGTACGCGTCGCACATCCTGACCGATTGGCTGGGCACGGATCGCAACTACGCGCCCTACGGCATCCAGATGTTCTGGCCGTTCGACCACGAGTGGTACATCTCGGGATGGGATGTGTTCCTGCCGGTGGAGCGGCGGAATCCGTTCTCCGCGGCGACGATTCGAACGGACGCTTCAGCCGCGATTCGTGAAATCGCGATTCTCGGCTCCCTGGTTCTCGCTATCTGGTTGGTTCGAAAACGATCACCGCAGAGATCGCAGAGGTCGAATACGTAAGACCCCAGGCGAGGTTCGGACACGACACAGGTAGCTATCAGCTGTCAGCTATCAGCGGCTTTCAGCTAGAGAGCCGCTGCCAGTCGATAGCTGATAGCCTCGACGTACGTGGTCTCGTGATCAAACCAGGCGTGCTTCACAGCGACGTTCTGCGGACTCTGCAGTAGACGTGATCGGTGGGCCGTTCTGCGGCGATCGTGATTCACGCGTGGACATAAAAGCCGCGGCCCGACTTGCGTCCGAGCTCGCCGGCGGCGACCTTGCGGCGGAGCAGGGGACAGGGACTGTATTTCGGATCGCCGAAACCCTCGTGCAGCACGTTGAGGATCGCAAGGCACACATCGAGGCCGATGAAGTCGGCGAGGGCCAGCGGCCCCATCGGGTGGTTCATTCCAAGCTTCATGACCGTATCGATCGCGTCCGGTGTGCCGACGCCTTCCATCACGGCGTAGATCGCCTCGTTGATCATCGGCATCAGGATGCGGTTCGCGATGAATCCTGGATAGTCGGCCGCTTCCACCGAGATCTTGCCGATTGTCCGGCACAGCCCCGCGGCGATCTGCATCGAGTCTTCGGAGGTGGCGTGTCCGCGAATCAGCTCCACCAGCGTCATGACGGGCACCGGGTTCATGAAATGCATGCCCAGGACTTTGTCGGGACGTGTGGTCGCTGCGCCAAGGACGGTGATCGAGATCGACGAGGTATTGGACGTGAGCAGCGCGGCGGGCCTCGCAAGGGCGTCGAGTCGCGCGAACAGCGCGCGCTTGGCGTCGGCCTGTTCGACGATCGCCTCGACGATGTAGTCGGCGTCGGCGAGGGCGTCGAGCGTGGTGGTCGTCACGACACGGCTCAGGACGGCGTCGCGGGCCGCCGCGGGGAGCTTCCCCTTCTCGACCAGTCTGGCGAGGCTCTTTTCGATCGTGTGCCGCGCGCGGTCGAGCATCGGCTGCGCGACGTCCACCAGCCGCACGATGAAGCCCGCCTGCGCGAAGACCTGGGCGATGCCGTTGCCCATCGTGCCGGCGCCAACGACGCCTACAATCTGGATCATCCTTCGTTCTACGTTCTACGTTCTACGTTCTACGTTTTGCGTTTTGCGTTTTGCGTTCTACGTTCGTCGTTCGTTGGTCAGCTTTCGTTGTTCGTCACCCGAACCGCGCACGTCGAACGGCGCACTTCGAACAGAGGACGTCGAAGGTCTAGCTTCGTTCGACGGCGAGCGCGACCCCGTTGCCGCCGCCGAGGCACAGGGCCGCGATGCCGCGCGTCAGGTGGCGCTGTTTCAACGCATAGACCAGCGTCGTCAGCACGCGTGCGCCGCTCGATCCGATCGCGTGTCCCAGGGCGACCGCGCCACCGTTGACGTTCACTTTGCTGTCGTCAATCCCAAGCTCGCGCACGACCGCTACCGCCTGCACCGCGAACGCCTCGTTGATCTCGAACAGATCGACGTCCTGCAGATCCCACCCGACCTTCCGCACGAGGCGGCGAATGGCTTCGACCGGCGTCATCAGGACGAACTTCGGCGGCAGGCCGCTCGCGGCGTGCCCGACTATCCGGGCCATCGGCGTCACGCCGAGCGAACGTGCGCGGTCGGCCGCCATGACCACGACCGCTGACGCGCCGTCGTTCACGCCCGGCGCGTTGCCGGCCGTGACCGATCCGTCCTTCCTGAAGGCGGGTGTGAGCTGGCCAAGCGATTCGACCGTCGTGTCGGGGCGGATGGCCTCGTCTCGATCGACGCGTGTGGGCGGGCCCTTCCGCTGTGGAACGGAGATGGACAGAGTCTCGTCCTTGAACCAGCCCGCCTCGGTCGCCTTCAGCGCCCGCTGATGACTGCGCGCGGCATAAGCATCCTGCGCCTCGCGGCCGATCGCGTAATGCTCGGCGACGACCTCTCCGGCATTGCCCATGTGGCACTGTTCAAACGCGCACCAGAGGCCGTCGGTGATCATCGAATCCAGCAGCTCGCCGTTGCCCATCCGAAGGCCTTCGCGCACACGCGGCAGGAGGTATGGACAGTTGCTCATCGATTCCATCCCGCCGGCGACGGCAGTATCGATGTCTCCGGCCGCGATCCCCTGAACGCCGAGCATCACGGCCCTGAGACCAGATCCGCACACCATGTTGATGGTGAGCGCCGCCACACGGTCGGAAAGGCCGGCGCGCAGCGCCGCCTGTCGCGCGGGGTTCTGGCCCAGTCCCGCGGTCACGACATTGCCCATGATGCATTCGTCGACGATCGCCGGGTCGATGCCCGCGCGGCGCACCGCCTCCGCGATGACCAGCGCGCCGAGCTCGGGCGCGGTGAATGCCTTCAGCGCGCCGAGGAACTTTCCGGTCGGTGTGCGAACGGCGCTGGCGATGACCGATTCACGCACGGCGGACCTCGATCCGCGTCACGGCGTCGCGGCCGAGCAGCATCTGCAGACGCGTCAGGATCACTCCCGACGAGCGGGAAACCTCGCGCGCCCATGGGATGGTGATGGCATCGACCAGGAGGAGTGTGCCCTCGAGGCGGACCGCCGTGGCGCGCGCCGTCGCGGGACCGACCGCTGCGTTCCACGCGAAGGCGACCTTGCCTGGCGAAAGGGGCGTGTCCCGAAGCAGTTCGGCGAGCGCGCCGGGAACGGCGTGGCTAATGGGCTGCATACAAACAGAAACCTGAAACCTGAAGTCTGAAACCTGCACGAAACCCAAAGCCCAAAGTCCCAAGCCTGAATTTCATCCTATTATCCATCTGATGCGACTCGTGCTGGCGTCGGCTTCTCCCAGGCGTGCCGACCTCCTGAGGTCAGCGGGGTTCACGTTCGAAACCCTGGCGGTGGATGCCGACGAACGTCCTCGTCCGAGTGAGGCTCCCGCGGCGTACGTGCGGCGCCTCGCCAGCGAGAAGTCGGCACGCGCAGTCGATATCCTGTCCCGCTTGAGCGCGGCCGCTACGAGTTCCACGGTGAATCACGACGCACGAGGCACAGACGTGACGGAAGACGATATCGTCGTGCTCGGCGCCGACACGGCGGTCATCGTCGAGGGGGTGATTCTCGGCAAGCCGGGCGACGACGAGGACGCGAGCGCAATGCTGCGGAGGCTCTCCGGCCGCAAACATCAGGTGCTTACGGGCGTCAGCCTCAGAACGGTGGCCCGGGAGAGTGGGTGCGTGGAAGCCACCAGCGTCTGGTTTGTCCCCCTGTCGCCAGAGGCCATAGCCTGGTATCTTTCAACCGGCGAGGGCCGGGACAAGGCCGGCGGGTATGCTATTCAGGGCCTTGCCTCGCGCTGGATTCCGCGCATTGAAGGGTCGTACACGAACGTCGTCGGGTTGCCGGTCGCGGCCGTGGCAAGCCTGCTCGAGGAGCACAATCGCACGTCTCCTGGCTGAGCAGTCTCTCCGCTGTTGCATCCCGATGGTAGTCGGGCTATTCTGACTGTGTCCATTTCCCGGAAGTCCTTATGACACACCGAAATATCAAGATTGGCGTGACGGTCGTCGTGCTCACCCTGGCGTTTTCGGGCCTGCTCTGGTCGACGCTGCGCGATGGCACCGAGTACTACAAACATGTCGATGAAGTGATGACGAGCCCGGAGCGGTGGCAGGGCAAGAGCATGCAGCTCCATGGCTTCGTCGTGGCGAAGTCGATCATGGTGAATCCCAGAACCCTGGAATACCGGTTCAAGGTGCAGAACAACGGACATGCCGTCAACGCCACATACACCGGACTCGTCCCCGACACGTTCAAGGACACACCTGGGGAAGAGGCCGAGGTCGTGCTCAAGGGGCAGTTGACGAGCGAGGGTTTTCACGTGGCGCCGAACGGGGTGATGGCGAAGTGCCCGTCGAAATACGAAGAGAAGAAGGTCAGCTGAATGGCTTCGCTCGGGACGTTTCTCCTGCTCGCCGCGTTCGTCGCATGCAGCTATACCGTTGTCGTATCCGTGGTGGGCGCACGCCGGGGATCGCGCCGCCTGGTTGAAAGCGGGATCGGCGGCTTCTACCTGATCACCGCGCTGATGTCGGTCGCCACGGCCGTGATCGTCAATGCCTTTCTCACCAACGACTTCACGATCAAGTACGTCTCGCGCTACTCGGACAGCGTCCAGCCGTTGTTCTACAAGATCACCTCGTACTGGGGCGGTCTCGACGGTTCGATCATGTTCTGGGTGTTCCTGCTCTCGGTCTTCGGTGCGATTGCGATCTACGTGAACCGGGAACGGCATCGGGAGCTCATCCCGTATGTGGTCGCGACCATCGCCACGGTCCAGGGCTTCTTCCTGTTCCTGATGATCGTGCACAACAACCCGTTCAGCACGTATGTATCGGCCGCCCCGCTCGACGGTGAGGGGTTGAACCCGGTCCTGCAGAATTACTGGATGGTCATCCATCCGCCGTCGCTCTACACCGGTTTTGTCGGGATGACGATCCCGTTCGCGTTCGGGATCGCAGCGCTGATCACAGGTCACCTCGACGACTCGTGGCTCCGGGCCGTGCGCCGCTGGACGATGTTCGCGTGGATTTTCCTGTCGTTCGGTCTCATGCTCGGCATGATCTGGGCGTACGAAGAGCTCGGATGGGGTGGCTACTGGGGCTGGGATCCGGTCGAGAACGCCGCGCTCTTGCCGTGGTTCACCGCCACCGCGTTCCTGCATTCCGTGATGGTGCAGGAGCGGCGCTCCATGCTGCGCGTCTGGAACGTCGTCCTGGTCATCCTGACGTTCTTCCTGACGATTTTCGGCACCTTCCTGACGCGATCCGGCGTGGTGCAGTCGGTGCACGCCTTCGGCCAGGATCCCACGCTCACCTGGATGTTCTCGATTTTCATGGTCGTCCTCCTGACGTTCAGCTTCGGGCTGGTGATTTACCGGCTGCCTCTGCTGCGCGCGCGCAACGACCTGGACTCGTGGATGTCGCGCGAGGCGGCGTTCCTGGTGAACAACTGGATCCTGCTGTTCTGCGCTTTCTTCGTGCTCTTCGCGACGATGTTTCCCACGCTGAGCGAGGCGATCAACGGCGAACGTCTGACGGTCGCGGCGCCGTTCTACAACAAGTGGATGCTGCCGATCGGCCTGGTTCTGCTGGTCCTGACCGGCATCGCGCCGCTACTGGCGTGGCGCAAGTCCACCCTCATCAATCTCCGCGACTCGTTTCTCTGGCCGACGGCTGCGGCGCTCGTCACCGGCGGCGCCTTCGTCGCGGTCGGATTCCGCGTCTGGGCCTCGGGCTTGTGCTTCGCGCTCTGTGCGTTCGTCACGGCGACAATCGTTCAGGAGTTCTGGCGCGGCGCGAACGTGCGTCGCACGACCACGGGCACGGACTTCTTCACGGCGCTCGTCGGCGTGGTCGGCCGGAACAAACGGCGGTACGGCGGCTACATCGTCCACCTCGGCATCGTGCTGATCTTCTTCGGGTTTGCCGGTGAAGGTTTCAAGCAGAATGCGCAGGTGTTGTTGAGGCCAGGCGAACAGACGACGCTTGGCCGCTACGCGATTCGATACGATCGGCTGTCGGTCGACGACGACGGCCAGAAGCAGATGACCGCGGCGCACATGAGCGTGTTCCGCGAAGGCAAGCAGATCGCGGCGCTGTACCCGGCGAAATGGGCGTGGCACAAGCACGAAACCGAGCCGCCAACGACCGAGGTGGCGATCCGGCGCACGTTCGCCGAGGACCTCTACATCGTGCTGGCCGCTGCTGAAGCGGGGACACAGGCGGCGAGCTTTCAGATTTTCGTGAACCCGCTGGTGAATTGGGTCTGGTTCGGGTTTGCCATCATGGCGCTGGGAACCGGCATTGCCCTGCTGCCCGAGCGGAGCTACGCGTTCGCACTGGCCAAGCTGCCCGAAGCGGCCGGTACCACCACCGCGGCGCTGCTTTTCGGGTTGTTGCTCTTCGGCGTTCCGGTCTCGGCGCAGCACCAGGAGACCTCGAGCATCGCGCCGGTGCTGCCGCGCAACGAAATCGAGAAACGGCTCGGCGAGAGGATGGTGTGCTTGTGCGGCGGGTGCGGCAAGGAGCCGATCGGCACGTGCACGTGCAGCACCGCGGCCGGCGTACGACGGGAGATCGCGACGCTGGTGGACAGCGGCAAGAGCGAGGACCAGATCGTCGGGTACTTCATCGCGAAGTACGGTGGTCAGCAATTCCTGGGCGCGCCGGTGGACGAGGGCTTCAACCGGCTCGCGTGGCTGTTCCCCTACTTGCTCGGCGCCAGCGGCGCGGTCGCCGTGGGCGTCGCTGCCGTCCGCTGGTCGCGCAATCACGACAAGGCGCCGGCCGACATTCCCGCCGCCGCCGATCCGGGCCTCGATGATCGCCTCGACGATGAGCTCCGCAACCTCGACTAGGGTGCCGGACGGTCCGGCCGACGCCGGTTCCCACGATTCTCTCTGGCCGCCCCCGTTCGAAGGACCGGCCGACGGCCTTCGCCCCTGGCAGTTCTTCGTCTTGGCCGCGCTGGCCTGCGCAACCGGCGTGACGTTTCTGCTTCGTGGCCAGGGCGTCACCGCGGTCGTGCTGATGGCCATCGTGATGGGCGCCACAGCGCTCGTTGGCATCGCAGCGCTTCGCGCAGTCCGGCCGCTCGTGACGTCGCATCAGGACCGCACGCCGATGATCGGCGCGCGCACGCGCGTCGCCCTGGAGCGCGAGAAGCTGCTCGCGCTTCGGGCCATCAAGGAGCTGGAATTCGACCGGGCGATGGCGAAAGTCTCCGACGAGGACTTCCGCGTCATGTCGGGCCGCTTGCGGGCTCGCGCCGGCAGGCTGATGCGTCAACTCGAGACCAGCGCCGGGTACCGTGAGCGAGTCGAGCGCGACCTGGTGAAGCGGCTGGGCGAGAAGGCTGCGGCGGAACCCGTTGCCCGCTCGTGCGGGAGCTGCTCGACGGCCAACGACGCCGACGCGCAATTCTGCAAATCATGCGGGACGAAGCTCTAATGACAGGACCGGCAGGAAGGGCGGAGGCAGAGGGCAGGAGAGGCAGGAAGGGCATGAGCGGCGGGAAGCGGACGATCACGAGCGTTATTGTGTGTGCCGTCGGGATCCTTGTCGGTTGGACCTACGTGACGGCGCAGGTCGCCATGCCGGACGCCAGACAGATGTCGGGCATTCCCCGACCGGTTGACGACCTGCCGGCGGGCACTGTTTCCGTCCGCCTCGTTCGCGGCGATCTCTCGAACAACATCGTGAACCATCCGGTCGAGCTCCACGTGGACGGCAAGGTGACCGTGGTCGCGACCGACGAGGGCGGCCGTGCGCAGTTCAGCGGTCTGAAGCCTGGCGCGCCGCTCAAGGCCGTGGCGGTTGTCGACGGGGAGCGGCTCGAGTCGCAGGACTTCCCGGCGCCTGCCGGCGGCGGCATTCGCATGCTGCTCGTCGCGACCGACAAGGAGAAGGAAGCGCGGGCGGCGGAAGCGGCCAAGGCGCCCGCGGTGACGGGCCCCGTGATCATCGGCGGCGAATCGCGCATTGTGATCGAGCCCGATGGAGAGGAACGAGCCCGCGTCTACTATCTGCTCGACATCTCCAACACGGCTCAGGTGCCGGTCAACCCCCCCACGCCATTCAGGTTCGACGTCCCGACCAGTGCGCTTGGCGCCAGCATCATGGAGGGCTCCTCGCCGCAAGCGAGCGTGAATGGCCTGCGCGTGCAGGTGCAGGGGCCCTTTGCGCCCGGCAACACATTGGTACAGGCGGCGTTCGCGCTGCCGGTGTCTTCCAGCGGCTCCATCGAGATTTCGCAGCCGTTTCCCGCCCCGTTGGCGCACCTGGCCGTCATCGTGAAGAAAGTGGGTAACACACGGCTTTCCTCGCCGCAGATCGCCAAACAACAGGAGATGCCGGCCAACGGTCAGCTGTACATCGCCGCGGCTGGAACCGGGAGTGTCGCGGCGGGGGAACCAGTAGTCCTTAGCATCACGGACCTGCCGCATCACAGCCGTGTGCCACGCACCGTCGCGCTCTCGATCGCGCTGGTCATCGTGGCCGTCGGCGTCTGGGCGGCCAGCCGGCACAACCCCGAGCAGCGGGGCGCTGCGCGCAAAGCGCTGATCGCGCGCCGCGAGAAGTTATTTCAGGATCTGGTGCGGCTCGAACTCGACCGGCGGCGCGGTCGGGGTGACCCATCGCGGTATGCCGTGCGGCGGGAGGAGCTCGTGAGCGCCCTCGAACACGTCTACGGTGCGCTCGACGCCGACGAGACGACTCTCGAGCCCGCTGGCGGCGCCGGCGTCACCGCGTGAGTTTGGTGGCCCGTTTCATGAGGCCGGTGGCATTCGGCCGCCGATGCATTCCGCCTCGCTGCGTTGCTTGCCGGTCAAATACTCCCGGTATTCTCCCTCCTCGCGCCTTGCGAGGCGGGCGCCTCGACGCCCTCGGTGCCTCACCGGACTCATGAAATGGACCACTTTGACTTCGACCGGGTCGAAGTTGCCGACGTGTCGCGTCATTTCGGGCGGCGTCGCGCCGTCACGCGCGTGACGCTTACCGTACGCCGCGGCGACATCCTGGGTTTGCTGGGCCCCAACGGCGCGGGCAAATCGACGCTCATCGGCATGCTGGCCACGCTTGTCACCCCGACGAGCGGTCGCATCCTGTATGGAGAGCGGCCGTCGTTACGTGCCGGTTCGGACATTCGCCGCTGCATCGGACTGCTGGCCCACGAACTGCACCTCTATCCCGAGCTGTCGGCGCGCCAGAATCTGGATTTCTTTGCGCGTCTCTACGGTCTCGATTCCCGCGCTGTAGTGCCGGCGGCGCTCGAAGCGGCCGCCCTCAGCGATCGGGCGGACGACGAGGTGTCGGCCTATTCGCGCGGCATGCGGCAGCGGCTCGCGCTCGAGCGTTCGCTGATGCATCGGCCCAGGCTCGTCCTGTTCGATGAGCCCTTCACCGGGCTCGACGACCAGGCGGTGGCGAACATCTCGGACCGGCTCCGGCGTCTCGCCGACGAAGGCACGATTGTCGTGCTCGCCACCCACGACCTCGACCTCGCCGACGGCCTGGTCACCCGCGTGGCGGTGATTCACAGCGGCCGCCTCGTCTCCGACGAGAAGGCCGGCACCGGTCTCCGCGCCCGCTATCGCGCGCTGGTCGGCAGCGCGTGAGAATCATCGGGACGCCGTGTCCGGTGCTGGTTCGCCGGTGCCTCGTGTGCCGTTCCACGTTCGACATTCTGCGTTCGGCGTTCCCCGGAACGAGGAACACAGGCCGGACCGCAAACAGATGTTCCTGAAAACCGCGCTCCTCGTGCTGAAGAAGGACTTCGCCATCGAGGTGAGGAGCCGGGAGATTCTGGTACACGACGCTCCTCTTCGCCATCTCGTGCGTGATGATTTTCTCGATTGCGTTCGTGAAAGAGGGCGAGCCGGTCCCCGGCGCCGCCCCTGGGATTCTGTGGGTCGCGATTGCGTTTGCCGGGACGCTGGCGCTCGGGCGCACGTTCGAGCGCGAGCGGTATGCGGAGACGCTTCGGGCGCTCCTGCTGGCGCCCGCCCCGCGCGCGGCCATCTACGTCGGTAAACTGCTTGGAATGGTCGTGCTGATGACGACGGCCGAGTTGCTGCTGGTTCCAACGATCGCCTTCCTGTTCCGGGCCCCGCTGTTCTCGCGCCCCTTGCTGCTGATCGCGCTGCTCGTGCTGGGGACAATCGGATTCGCCTCCGTTGGCACGCTGTTCGCCGCGATGCTGGTTCGGGCGCGCACGCGGGACGTCATGCTGCCGATCCTGTTGTATCCGATCACCATTCCCGTCATGATTGCTGGCGTACTGGGCACCGGGGCGCTGCTCCAGTCCCCGGTGGACGAACCGGTCGCGGTCATGTGGATTGGCGTCCTCGGATCGGTCGACACCGTGTTTCTGACGCTCGCACTCTGGACGTTCGAGCCCTTGATGACGGAATGAAGCCCATGCGCAAGCTCCTGCTCCCGCTGCTCGTCGTCACGGCCGCGATGTTTGCGGCCGCCCCGATCCTCATCGCCCGCGCGCCATACGAGTCGACGATGCTGATGGTGCAAAAGATCTTTTATTTCCACGTGCCTTCGTGGATCGCGATGTATTCCGCGCTGGCGGTCTGCGGGGTCGCGAGCGCCGTCTATCTCTTCAAGGGCAGCCGGCAGGCGGATCGCGTCGCCGTGGCCGCGGCCGAGCTCGCCGTGCTGTTCGGGTTGTTCGGGTTGGTGAGCGGTTCGTTGTGGGGGCGAAAAGCCTGGGGCGTGTGGTGGCAATGGGACGCGCGGTTGACCACGGCGCTGCTGCTCGAGTTGATCCTCTGCGCCTATCTGTTTCTCCGGAAATACGGTGGCCCGGGCTCGGAAAAGCTGGCGGCCGGCGTCGCCCTCTTCGGGATGGCGGATGCCGTCATCGTCTACAAGTCGGTCGAGTGGTGGCGCACCGTCCACCCGGTGACCACTGTCGTGAGCACGCTCGCGCCGGCGATGTATGGGCCGCTGTTGTTCTGCAGCGTTGCCTTCATGCTCCTGTTCGGGGTCCTGCTGACGGCGCGCGTGGCGCTCGAGAACCGGCGCGGCGAGCTGGACGCCCTTTATCTCGCGATCGAGGACCGTCGATGATTCGGTCAATCTATTTCGCTGCTGTGTCGCTCGCCTTGACGGCCGCGAGCGTCCTGGCCGCCCAACCGCCGGCGGGGCAGACCGAATTCAAACCGCTTTCGGAAGTGCCGCCCTCCGAGCAGCTCCCCGGCGGTGTCTTCGTCGTGGTGGCCTATTCGTTCATCTGGATCGCGACCATGGTGTACGTGTGGTTCGTGTGGAAGCGGCTCCGCAAGGTCGAAGACGAGATGCGGGCGCTCCAGCGAAGCTCGCCAGAGATCAGACGGCAGTGACGGCTGGCCACTTCATTTTCATCCCGGCGGTCCTGCTTGTCGGCCTTGTCATCGGCTGGATTCTCGGCGGGCGCGCGGCACGGGATGCTTACGCGGCCGAGCTCAGAAGACGGGAAGAGAGAGCCGCACGAAAGGTCAGAACGTCGAAAATCTGAAATCTAACAATCTGATCAGACTTCAGACTTGAGGTTGCAGATTTTCGAGCGCGTCAGCGTCCGGCTGCCAGACGCCGCGCGAGAATCTCGGGCAAGCCGGCGTTGATGACTTTGGCCTGGGCGACTTCGAGCGGATACGTCAATCGAAACAGCTCGACGTGCCTGGCGGCGGTGTCGACAATCGCATAGGCCGCCCGCGGGTCACCGTCGCGCGGCTGGCCGACCGAACCCGGATTGAGCAGGTACTTCACCCCCGCGATGAGTTCGAGACGAGCTTCGGCTTCGGCCGCCGGCCCGCGTCTCGTGCAACTGTCGTTCGTGAGCTCGAAGATGACGGGGTAGTGGGTGTGCCCGAAGAGGCACAGCGGCCTGGTCGCTGTCTTGAACGCCAGGCGGGCATCCGTCTCATCGAAGATGTACGCATCCTCGTCGTACGGCGCCCCATGACAGACTTCGATAAGGTCGTCGACTGCCAACGGCCCCGCGGGCAGCGCCGCGATCCACGCGCGGTTTTCCGGCGTCAGGACCTCGAGCATCCACTGCGCGGCTTCCTTCGCCACGGTGTTGAACCCGTCGGCCTGGTCGAGTCCGAACGCCACCTTGTCGTGATTGCCGCGCACAATGACCGTGGGGGGGAGCGCGCGCACGCGATCGATCACGGCGTTGGGGTCGGCGCCGTACCCGACCAGATCCCCGAGCACGAGGGTCCGGTCGCAGCCGCGATTCTGCGCATCGCTCAACACCGTTTCGAGCGCCTCGAGGTTTGCGTGGATATCACTCAGGATGAGGTAGCGCATCAGATCGAAGCCATGAACGCTGGTGTCGCGTCTCCGAAGTTCGTGTGCAGTCGGCCGCCGAGGCATCCCGCGGGCCGTTGCTCGTCGGTCAAGTCCCCCTGATATTCTCTCTCCGCTCGCCTCGCGAGGCGCGCGCCTTCGCGCCCCCGGTGCGACGACGAACATCGGAGGCGCGACACTGGTGTCCCGAGTCAGAAATTCGCTGACATTTTCCGGGCGGGGCATCCCGGCTGGCGGCATTGCTCCTCCCTCGCATGCTCCCGGCATGCTCGGTCGTCGCGACTTGCCATCCGGGCGCCGCGCTCCGGAAAACATGTCACCGAATTTCTGACTCGGGACACTAGCATGGAGGTCACGCTTCCAGCCAGTCGACCAGTTGTTCGATGATGGCGGGAACACTGACGCGGCCAGCGTCGATGCGGAGGTGTGCCTGTTCGTAGGCGGCGCGCCGGACGAGATAGAGCCGCTCGAACTCGGTGCGGTCGGCGGCAAGCGGCCGCCGGCCACCCGCCGGCACACGCGTGACGAGGCCCTCCAGCGGCACGTCGAGCCAGACAGACGCGCCGTCCGCGTTGATCAGCGCCCGGTTCTGGGGATCGACAAAGGTCCCGCCGCCGGTCGCCACTACGGTGTGCCGCACCCCGATCTGCTCGAGCAGCACAGCGCGTTCGATCGCTCGAAAGTAGGATTCACCCTGGCGGGCGAACAGGTCGGAGACGGTGAGCCGCTCGCGGCGCTCGATCAGCTCGTCGATGTCCGCGACGCGCCAGTCGAGGCGCCGCGCCAGCGCCCGGGCGACCGTTGTCTTGCCCGCGCCCATGAAGCCGACGAGGTAGAGCTTCTCCGCCTTCACGCAACGAGCCGGCCGAGGATGTCGAAAAAGCCAGGATAGGAAATCACTACAGCGTCCGACCCTTCGATGGTTGACGGCGAACACGCGGCCAGGGCGGCGATGGCGAATGCCATCGCCATGCGGTGGTCGCCCCGCGCGTCGGCGATACCGCCGGATGGCGCGCCCTGCCCTCGCACGGCGAAGCCATCCGGCCGCTCTTCCGCACTGATGCCGAGCGCGCGGAAGCCTGCGACGAGGACGGCGATCCGGTCGCTTTCCTTCACGCGCAGCTCGGCGGCGCCGCGAACGCTCACCTCGCCGCCATGGGCCGCGAGCGCCGCAATCGCCGGCAGCTCGTCGATCAGCCCAGGGACCTCGTCCGGCGCGATCTCGATGGCACCGGTGCGATCGCCTGTCACCACGATCGTGCCGCGCACCTCGCCCGCCCCGGATCCCGTCTCGTGCACCTCGACACGAGCGCCGAAGCGGCGCAGCACGTCGATGAGGCCGGTTCGCGTGGGATTGAGCCCGACGTCCTCGATCTCGACGCGTGATCCCGGGAGAGCGGCCGCCGCGACCATCCAGAACGCCGCGGAGGAGAAATCGCCAGGGACCGCCAGGGACTGCCCGACGGCGCCCTGGCCGCCGGCGACTGTGATGGCGTTCCCCGTGGCGCTGACGTCGACACCGAACGCCGCGAGTGCCCGCTCGGTGTGGTCGCGTGTCTGCGCGGGCTCGGTGACCGACGTGTTCCCCTCCGCGTAGAGGCCGGCCAGCAGAACAGCGCTCTTCACCTGCGCGCTCGGCACGTCCGGCCGATGCGTGATGGCGTGGAGTGAGGATCCGTGAATCGTCAACGGGGCGTGGCCGCCGGTCGCTTCGATCCGCGCGCCCATCCGCGACAAGGGCTCGATCACACGCCTCATCGGGCGGCGGGACAATGAGGCATCGCCGATCATCTGAGCGCTGAACCGCTGGGCCGCCAGCAGGCCCGCCAGCATCCTCATCGTGGAACCGGAATTGCCTGCGTCGAGAGGTTCGGAGGGTGAACGCCAGCCACGCAGCCCACGGCCGACAACGGTGACGGACCCGTGCTCGCCGCGCTGGATGTCGACGCCCAGCCGGCCGAGGCAGGCGAGCGTCGACTGGCAATCGGCGCCGGGCGCGTAGTTGGTCAGACGCGACGTACCCTCGGCGACCGCGGCGATGAGCGCGTACCGATGGGAGATCGACTTGTCGCCAGGGACGCAAAGCGTCCCGTGCACCCGGCGAGCGGGGCTAATGGTCGCGGCGGGAACCGGAGGCACGGCTCCAATCTTAAACCTGAAGTCAGAAACCTGAAACCTGACAGTCCGACGGCGACCTTCAGACTTCAGATTTCAGGTTTCAGGTTTCAAGCGTGTCAGCACTGAAAGCTGAAGCGACACCAGCCCGCTTGACAATCGATCAAGAGATGGGATGGTATTCAGTCGCGTCCATGGCATCGAACGGTCACGTCGTCGTACGACTCGAATTCACCAGCGCGTTCGAGATGGTCGACTTCGTGCTGGTCGTCGCCGATCATGTCGGGCGCGGCGCCGGGCTCGACGATGACAGCGTGTATTGGATGAGTGTCGCCATCCGCGAGTGCGTCGTCAATGCGATCAAACACGGGAATCAGAACGATGCGGCCAAGCACGTGTTCGTCGACTTCGCCACAGTGGCGCGCGGCGAGGCGCACGAGCTGATGATTCGGGTCCGCGACGAGGGCAAGGGCTTCGATCCCGAGTCGATCGCCGACCCGCTGGCCCAGGAAAACCTTCTGAAGGGAAGCGGGCGCGGGATATTTCTCGTCCGAAACTTCATGGACGAGGTCCAACTGCAGCGCGCTCCAGAGGGAGGGATGGAAATCCGCATGACGAAGCGGATCCAGCGTGGGGCCCGGTCTCACGATCCGCTCGAGGGCTCGTGACCCCCTCGCGCGATCCCCTGCTGATGATCACCGCCATCGAGGCGGTCGTGCGCGCCGGCGATGCCATGATGGCGCGGTTCGGCGGCGACCTGCGGGTCGACAAGAAGGGCATCATCGACCTGGTGACCGAGGTCGACCTCGCCATCGAGCGGATGTTCCGCGAGCTCATCTCCGAGCGTTTTCCGGATCACTGCGTGCTGGCCGAGGAACTGGGCGGGAACCAGACGGTCCCCGGCGGTCCGTGCTGGGTGTTCGACCCGATCGACGGCACGACCAACTTTGCGCACGGGCTGCCGATCTTCTGCGCGTCGCTCGCGCTCGAGATCGATGGTGTCGCCGAGGTCGCGGCCGTGTACGACCCCACGCGCCACGAGCTGTTCACGGCGGAGCGGGAAGCCGGTGCGTTTCTCAACGGCCGGCCAATCCGCGTGTCGGCCGCGAGCGATCTGGTGAATGCGATGCTCGTCACCGGCTTTCCCTACGACGTGCACGATCGGGTGGACGAGATCGTCGGCCTGTTCGGCGCGTTCGTCGGGCGGGCGCGCGCCGTCCGGCGGCTTGGATCGGCGGCCATCGATCTGTGCTACGTCGCGGCCGGACGGATGGACGGGTTCTGGGAAAGCGACCTCAAGCCGTGGGATATCGCCGGCGGGGCGCTGATAGTGGCCGAGGCCGGCGGAAGCGTCACCGATATGACGGGTGCGCCGTTCGCCTCGCGCGCGGGACATGTCCTGGCGAGCAATGGGCTGTTACACGACATGATGCTGGAAGTGATCGCGGACTTCAGGAAGAAGGGTCACAGTCGGCGGCTGACGTCGCCCTGTCCCGCCCT
Organism: uncultured Acidobacteriota bacterium; assembly: GCA_963745495.1. GTDB lineage: Bacteria > Acidobacteriota > Vicinamibacteria > Vicinamibacterales > CAVVIG01 > CAVUXJ01. The sequence continues at coordinate 217,882 of CAVUXJ010000007.1, read as the reverse complement.
CCGCGGCCCCTTACCCCCTCTCGCCCTTCCTGCCCCTCCCGCTCTTCCGTGCGCGCCTGCACTGCCGGGTGGACGGGCTGTTACCGTCGAGAGACAGTCACGCCGACGGCCGCGGGTTTCGTGGCGCAATTTGCCGAGCTGTGCTGGCATCGCTCCTGCTTTCCGCCGTTGGTGGGGGAGACCTAGAGGTCTCCCACGGGCCGGCGATCGGTCGGCCTCTACAGCAGCCAAGGAGCCATCATGCGCCGACCGGTGTTGTCGCTCGCCGTCGTCCTGTTCGTGTCCGGACTCGTTGCACCCGCGACCAGCCAAGCGCAGCAGGCAGTCAATTTTTATGTCGGTGGGTTCGTGCCCAAAGGCGTGGATTCCAGGACCGACAACGACGTCCTCGTCGGTAATCTCGAGCAGGGGGGCCTGGCTCTTCGATGATCGGCGACTTCCATGGCGTCACGTTCGGCGGCGAATGGTTGTTTGGCTTGGGCGAGTGGTTCGATGCCGGCGCCGGCCTGGGCTTCTATTCGAAGAGTGTTGACAGCGTTTACAGTGACCTGACCCACTCGAACGGGGACGAGATCGAACAGGATCTCAAGCTGCGCGTGGTCCCGTTCACCGCCACGGTCCGGTTTCTGCCGCTCGGTCGGCGGGCGAGCGTTGAGCCGTACATCGGCGCCGGCGTCGGGGTCTTCGCGTGGCGCTACAGCGAGACCGGCGAGTTCGTGGACATCGACGACATCATCTTCCGCGACAGCTTCTCGGGCAGCGGCGCAACGGCTGGGCCTGTCGTCTTGGGCGGTGTGGGTGTTCCTTTCGGCTCGTGGTCCATCGGGTTTGAAGGGCGGTACCAGTGGGCGCAGGGCGATTTGCCTGCCGATCAAGGCTTTTGGGGAACGAAAATCGATCTCGGCGGGTTCACTACCTGGCGTTCGTTCAAGGTGCGGTTCTAAGAAAGTGAGAACTTAGAACTGAAAACACGAAAGGACCACGAAGATCGAAGGACACGTAGGAGTCGCTTGTAACTTCTTGTTCTCGTGTTTTCGTGGCCGCTAGTTCCGCCGGTAAAGCGCAACACCCGCTCCTTCGCACACCCGCGAGAACCCGTCGAGAAACCTCGGGTTCTCGCGCGCGATGTGCGCGAGCATATCGCCGCCCTCGGCCTGTTCCTCGATCAGAATCCAGCCGGCATACGGGCGCGGCCCGGTGAGCGCCGCGAGCCAGATGTCCCCGTTCCCTTCGTGCAGAAAATCACGCACGCGGAACCCGGCGTGCGACAGCTCCTGCATGTAATGGCCGAGCGATCCCATGCTCGCCATGATTGTGTCCCCGCTGTATGTCGTCCGAAGACAGTCGGTCACCTGCTGCCGAACGGCCATATTGGGCCGGTCCCACTGTGCCTCGACGACCATCGGTGCGGTCGCGTCGAGGGGACGCAGCTCGTACGCGACCAACACGAGGAGCGCGCCGAGGATCGCCGGGCGGGGCCGCTTCACGAGTCCGCCGGCCGCGCCGACGCCCACCGCCTGAGCGACCACGAGCGGCACGAGGTATCTGATGCGGTAGGGATGGCCGTCGACAAATGCGATCCAGGGAACAGCGGCGGTGCCCGCCAGGGCAAGCGGCACCAGCAGATGAGCGCGCCCTCGATCGAGGAGGGCGGCGAGGAGGAGGCCGACCAGCCCGGCGATCCCAACCGCCATCAACGCCGTAGCCGCTGAGCATCCGCACGCCCCAGATGACCTGAGACGTGGCGATCCAGGGACTGCCAAGCGCGGGATTCTCGGGCACGAAGAATCCGCTGGGCACGAGCCACACGCCGATGACGACCCGGCTGAAGACGACGAACGCCAGCACTGCGGCCACCGGGTACAGCGCGATCGGCAGGACGCGGTGGATCGCCGTGCGCCAGGAATCACCCTCGCGCCACCTTGCCCAGGCGGCTGCCGTGAGCGCCATGGCCGTGACGGGCCAGGCTTCGTAGCGCGTGAGGCACGCGAGGGCGAACGCGATGCCGACGCTGGCCGTCCCGACCCGGCTCGAGATGAGCCATTCGAGCAGCAGCGCCACGGCGAGCGTCGTCAAGCCAAAAAGCAGCGGCTCGGTCATCGGCGTCGCCTGCAGGTAGAGAACGTTCGGGTTCAACGCGAAGACTGTCGCGCCGGTGACAGCCGCGGCACGCGACCCCGTGAGCATCACGACGATCCAGGCGATCGATCCGGCGGTGAGGGCGAAAGCGGCGATCGAGAAGGCGACCGCGGATGCTCCGGTGCGATACCATGCGTCGACTTGCACCGGAAGCGCATTCACCAGATGCGGCAGCGGCAGCCACACGGCGCCAATCTGCTGCCATCCCGGAGTGATGCTGTCGAGGATTCGCCGCGCGACGATCAGATGCCCGCGCGCGTCATAATGGCTGAGCGTGAGGCCGAGGCGATGATAGTGCACCGCGACGAGAGCGCCGCCGATCGCGGCCACGGCGGCCACCGCGAGACACAGCCCGCGCGGCCGCGACGGTATAATCACATGCTCATTCTATGAGGAGATTCGTCGACGGGATCCAGGCGTTCGCGCTTGGCATGGGAGCCCCCGGGTTGTTCGTGGTCGCCTTCCTGGATTCGTCTTTTCTCTCTCTCCCGGAAATCAACGATCTGCTGCTGGTCTTGATGGTCACGCGACAGAAGTCGCGGATGGTGCTCTATGCGACGAGCGCCACTCTCGGGTCGATCGCCGGCTGTCTGATCTTGTATTACATCGGCCGCAGGGGCGGCGATGCGCTCGTCAGAAAGCGGTTTGCGTCCGATCGCGTCGACCAGGCGCTCGCCGTCGTGCGGCGCTACGGCGTCATGTCGGTGCTGATCCCGTCTCTCCTGCCGCCGCCGGCGCCCTTCAAGATTTTCGTCCTGCTCGCTGGCGTTGCGGGCATCAGCGTGCCGCGGTTCGTCATTGCGATCGCGATCGGCCGCGGGCTCCGCTACTTTGGCGAAGGGCTGCTGGCCGTCCGCTACGGCGACCGCGCCGTGGCCTACATGGAGGCGAACGCAGGAACCGTCACCCTTGTCCTCGCGGGCGTGCTTGCTGGCCGGCGTGGTCGGATACGTGCTGTGGAGCAAAGCGAAGGGCAGGAAAGGTCGATATACGTGCTGAAAGCTGAGTTATGTAGCTCATCAGCTGATCTGGTCATTGGATTTCTCGAATTGGCCAGCTCAACTAAGCTGAGAGCGAGATAACTCAGACTCGTCATATGCTGAGATGATCGAACTGAGCGTTGTCATCCCGATCCGCAACGAAGCGGCCTCGCTCGCCGAACTGCACCGCGAGTTGACGGACACGCTCGACGCCTGGGGACGCTCGTACGAGATCATCGTGATCGACGATGGCAGTACCGATGACAGCTTCGAGATTCTTGCGCGGCTGCACCTGGTCGATCCGCGCCTCCGCGTGATCCGTTTCCGGCGCAACTTCGGTCAGACGGCGGCGTTCGCCGCGGGCTTCGCCAGCGCCGCGGGCCGCCTCGTCGTCACCTCGGATGGCGATCTGCAGAACGATCCGCGTGACATTCCCGAGATGGTCGCGACGCTCGACGCGGGCGGCTACGACATCGTCTGCGGCTGGAGGAAGTCCAGAAAGGACGCCTTTTTCTCGCGGCTCGTGCCGTCGGTCATCGCCAATCGCCTGATCTCGTGGGCGACCGGCGTGCGTCTGCACGACTACGGGTGCTCGCTCAAGGTCTTTCGCGCGGAAGTGGTGAAGCCGCTGAAACTGTACGGCGAGATGCACCGGTTCATTCCCGCCATCGCGAGCGAGCAGGGAGTGGAGATCGCCGAGGTGCCGGTGAATCACAGACCGCGCCGCCACGGCAGCTCGAAGTACGGCATCTCGCGCACCGTCCGCGTGATCCTGGACCTGTTGACGGTCAAGTTCATGCTCAGTTATTCGACGCGGCCGCTGCAGATCTTCGGCCTCATCGGCTTCGCGATGGGGGCCCTCGGCGCGGCGATTACCGCGTATCTCGCCTATGTGCGCCTCACCGGCCAGCAGGCGATCGCCAACCGGCCGCTGCTGTTTTTCGGAGGGCTGCTGCTGATCACCGGCGTGCAGCTCGTCACGCTGGGACTGCTCGCCGAAGTCCAGGCGCGCACGTACCACGAATCGCAGGGCAAGCCGACGTACGTCATCCGCGAGATCCTGGATCACGCATCGGTGCCGGCCCTCGATCGGGCCGCGAGCCTTGCAGACAAGTGAGCTCGAGGCCGCGTCCGCCGTGCGCCCGGCCGCCGCGGGCGATGGCGTGGGTTCTGCTGCTCGCGTCGGCCGCCGCGGTTCTCCTGACGGGACTCGTCGGTACGGCGCTCATCCTCGGCGGTCTGACGCGATGGCCGGCGCAGATCGGGCCGGGCTTCTGGATCCGGTTGGTGGCGGCCTGCGGTCTCACCGTCGCCAGTCTCGCGTTGCGCAGTTTGCGGTGGGTGTTCCTGCTTCGACGCGCCGAAACGCGCATTCCGATCCGCGACGCGTACATCGGGTACTTCGCCGGCCTCAGCCTGCTGCTTGCGCCGTTTCTGCTCGGTGAGATCGCCGTGCGCGCTCTTGTGCTGCGGGCGCGGGGCCACGTACCTGTCGCCACCACCGTCATCGTCAATCTATGGGAACGGCTCCTCGATCTCGCGGCGCTCGCCGTGATCGCCGGGATGCTCGGCGTGGCGCTCGGCGGAGGCGGAAGCCGGACCACCGCCTTGCTCGTCCTGGCCGCGGCGCTGCTCAGCCACCCGGTTCGCGCGTTGTGTCTGCGGCTGATCGTCCGGATTGGGACGCAGGCGGGCCAGTGTGTTCGATCGCGCTCGGGCACCGAGCTGCGATCGTCTGGCGCGGACGTCAACATGGCTGGTGGCCCTCGCGCACGAGCATCGTTGCCTGGACGCTGCCGGGGATCGGGTTCTGGGCCCTGGCGGGTGCGTGGGGGTACGCCTACGGCCTCCTGACGGCCGAGCATGCATACGCGACGTCAGCCAGCCTGGGTGGTCTGGTTCTGTCGCCGGGCGGCGTGCTGGTGGCGGGTACCCGTCTGCTGGACGCGCTCGATGCCGCGGGTTTTGACATGACACCCGCCGTGCTCTCCGTCTTCGGTGTCCGTCTGGCGACGGTTGGCGTTTCCACCGTGCTTGGCGCCGTGTTCCTGTTGATCCACCGGGCGGTCGCCACACGCGTCCGATCAATCGCATTTCGACGCCATTGCCGATGCGTACGACGTCCAGATTCCCGAGGCCCGCCGCGAGGCGCTCCTCACGCGCAAGACCGAGCTGATGCGGGAGGTGCTCGAGCGCGTGGCGCCGCGGGGGACGAGGCCTCGACGTCGGCTGCGGGCAGGGGGGATACGTGGCGCGGATGCGTGCGCTCGGCTTCGACGTGAGGGGGCTCGATATGTCGGCGGGGCAGGTTCATCTCGCGACGAGCAAGATAGGGATCGCCGGGGTCGTGACGACCGGATCGGTGTTGCGCATTCCGGCGGCGGACGACTCTCACGACTTCGCGTATGTGATCAACGTCTTGCATCATCTCTCGTCCGTCGAGGAGCAGCGCCTCGCGTTCGCCGAGCTCGTTCGCGTGCTGAGGCCAGGCGGCGTGCTGTTCGTTCACGAGATCAACACGCGCAATATTCTGTTCCGGTTCTACATGGGCTATGTCTTTCCCTCGCTCAACTGCATCGACGAAGGGGTGGAACGCTGGCTCCTGCCGCACCGGATGACGGTATACACTGACGTTCCCGTGGTCGACATTCGCTACTTCACCTTTCTCCCGGACTTTCTTCCGCGACGCCTCGTCAGCCTCCTGACGCCGATCGAGCGGCTGCTCGAGGCCTCGCCGCTCGGGGCCTATTCGGCGCATTACATGGCGGTGCTGCGCAAACCCGTATGAGCGCGACCGCGGGTGCGGCCACTCGGCAGTCGTGGCGTCATGTCGTGACGCTTGTCGCTGCGGTCGAAGGCGTCGCGATCGCTGCCTGGCTCGTTCCCGCTTCCGTCCACATCGTGAGCTGGTCGGAATCAGGGCCCGAGCGCGTCGCGCTGTTTGCGCCGTTGACGCGGCTCCGTGTGGCTTGTCGCGATCGGTGTGATCCTGGCTCTGGCGCTCGCGGTCGTGAGCCGCAAGGCCGGTCTGTTGGCGCGGCTCGCCGCGATGGCGGCACCGCTTGCCCTCCTGTGGCTGTGGGTCGTGCCTTACCTGCCCTGGCTGCCAGACCGCATGCCGCTGCTGCTGGTGCTCGCGGGCCCGATCCGCTGGGTCGTTGCCGGCGTGGCTCTGGCGGGCGCCTTGCCGATTGGTCCGCGCCTGATCGCGTTGATCCCCGCCGAGCCGCGGATGCCCGGTCGAAAGACGGTGTTCGTCTCGAGCCTTGCTCTCTACCTGTTTTTCGGCGTGAACTCGTCGCGTGTGATTGGGCCGGGCGGCGACGAGCCGCACTATCTGATCATTTCCCAGAGCCTGCTCGCCGACGGCGACCTGCGGATCGAGAACAACCACCAGCGCGGCGAGTACCGGCAGTTTTTCGGCGGCAACCTGAGGCCCGACTTCCTGCGTCGCGGCCAGAACGGCGCGATTTACTCTGTTCACGCACCGGGCTTGCCGGTCGTGATGCTTCCCGCCTACGCCGCGGCGGGCTATCGCGGCGTCGTCGTGTTCATGTGCCTGATCGCCGCGCTGGCGGCCATGGCGGTCTTTGATCTGGCTGAAGCGCTCGCCGGGCGACGCGCGGCGTTCTTCGCCTGGGCGGCCGTCTGCCTGACCGTTCCCTTCGTGCCGCACGGCTGGCTCGTGTTTCCGGAGACGCCGGGTGCGCTCGTGGTTGCCTGGGCCGCACTCTGGCTATGGCAGCCGGTCGAGCAGCGCCTGAGCACCTGGGCGTGGCGGGGGTTTGCGCTGGGACTCCTGGTGTGGCTGCACACCAAGTTCGCGATCTTTCTGGCGCTGTTCGCGGCCGCGCTCCTCGTGCGCCTCTGGCGCCGGCCGAAAGCGATCGCGGCCTTCGGTGTGCCGATCGCCTTGTGTGTGGCGGCGTGGCTGTACTTTTTCTATGCGATCTACGGCGTCATCGATCCCGAAGCGCCCTACGGCGACTACACGCGCACGTTCGTGCTCCTCAGGAACATTCCGCGCGGGCTGCTCGGGCTGTTGCTTCGATCAGAAGTTCGGCCTGTTGTTCTACAGCCCCGATCTATCTGCTGGCGCTGCCGGGCGTCTGGTTCATGGTGCGCCGCGCCGAGTCGCGCTATCTCGGCGCGGTCCTCGTGCTCGTCACCGCGGCGTATGTCGGCAGCAGCGCGCGCCTCTATATGTGGTGGGGCGGGTCGAGCGCGCCCGCACGATTTCTCGTTCCGGTTCTGCCATGCCTTGCGCCGATGATCGCGATGACGGCGTTGCAGGCGCGGAGCCGGACGGGCAGGGCGCTGATGGGGGTGTGGCTCACGACCAGCGTGGCGGTGGCGATGGTGGGCGTGTGGTGGCCCGAGCGATTCTTCCTGTTCAGCGACCCGCACGGCCGGGCGCGACTCATCGAAACCATTCAGGCGAGCTCGCCGCTGGCATGGTCGCTGCCAACATTCACGGAGGAAGACTGGCGGCGCTCGATCGGACAACTCGGTCCCGTGGCTCGTCGCAGGCGCGGCTGGGCTTGCGGTGATGACCTGGATCGGCAGGTCGCGAACCGCGACGGCCTTGTGGCTCGGCACCCTCGGAAGCCTGACGTTTCTGTTCACGGCGGGCGTCGTGGCTCGCCAAATCGCCCCCGATGCCCGCGAGGAGGTGTCAAGAAGGGGCGCCCTCGAACTGATCTGGCGCTTCGATGGCGAGCGACTCAGCGGCTTCAATTATGACGACCTGCACTGGATCGACGCCGATACTCTGAAGCGATTGAGCACCGTCGTCTTTCGCCGATCGCCTGACGCGGTCGCGGATCCCCGCTACGCCACGGAACAGTTCGCCTTGCCTGCCGGGACCTACGAGGCTCGCGTGTGGTCTGCGGCGTCTCACGGACAAGGAGAAGTTCTCGTTTCGGCGTACGATCGCCTGGTGTTCGGGCGTGTGGTGGGCGCTCTCGCCAATCCCGCGGTTGTGCGGTTCGAGCTGCCAGTGGCCACTGGACGGCTGACTGTACGCGTGCCCGACACAACCACCCTGGCCGTGGATCGGGTCGAGGTGGCGCCGATCGCCGTCGTGCCGCTCAGCGCCCGCGACGACCAGCGCAGAGTCCGGACGATCGAGGCGATTGCCGGTCGGCCCGGCGGATACATCGTGCACGTTGATCCGTTCACCTTTCCGGAAGGCGGCGTCTTCTGGACGCGCGGCACGGAACGCGCCACTGTGCTTGTCGCTCCCGCGGACGCCGCTCGAATGATCGTGACCCTGCACCTGGGCCCGATGAGCGGGGATGTGCTCGTCTCGATCGCAGGGAAGGAAACGCGCGTCCACGTCAACGCCAATGACACCACAGTCGTCGAGGCCGAAGTCGCGCCAGATCTCCGCTTCGTGCCGGTCACGATTCAATCGCCAGGGGGGTTTCGTCCCTCCGACGTCGATCCGTCCGCGACCGACACCAGGCTGCTTGGTTGCCAGGTGCGCATCACCCTCATATGACCAGTAACAGGCCGGAAGGGCAGGAAGGGCAGGAGCGGCAAGAGGGGCGGGAGGGGCCGGCACATACCGCATGCCGGGAATCCCCCGATTGCTGGGGCTGGCGTTGCCCGGACCACTCGCTGGCACCGCGCAACGCCCGAATGTGGTGCGGTCTGGCGGTCGCGGTGGTGCTCGCACTGGCGGCCACTGCGTGCGGCGACAGCCCGACACGGCCGACGCCAGCCGCCCTGACGATCTCTTGTCCGGCTGCGCAAACGGTGCAATCGCTCGACGGGCTCGCGGTCACGGTTGCCTTTGCAGCGCCGGTTGTGACCGGAGGCACGTCGCCGGTGACGACGACGTGCACGCGTCAGAGCGGCGCGCGTTTCGAGGTCGGAACGACCGACGTGGCGTGCCTCGCCAGGGATGCCGTCCAGCGGGCGGCTTCCTGTAGTTTTCGGATCGCCGTCGTGACGCCGCCCAAACTCAGCGCGACGAAGTTCCTCGCCTTTGGCGACAGCATCACGGCCGGGGTGCTGCCGACCACCTGTTCACTCGGCGCGCCGCCAGTGTCCCGCTGTGGAACCGCCCCAGTCTTGACGCTGACAGAACGGCTGTTCGACATCCGTCAACTGAGAGCCGATTTGAATGCGTCGTCTTCGTCGTATCCGCTGAAGCTGAGCGCGCTGCTGGCGAGCCGCTACAGCGCTCAGTCGCCCGTCCGTCGTCAACGAAGGAGAACCCGGGGAGACGGCTTCCGATGGGTCGAGCCGCCTGCCGGGCGTGTTGGCATCGCAGGGCGCCGGACGTGCTGTTGCTGATGGAGGGGATCAACGACATACATGCTCGTGGGGATCAGGCGGCGCACATCGGCCCTCTCGTGCAGGACCTGAGGACCATGATCCGCGAGGCGCGAAGCCGCGGGATTCGCGTCCTCGTCGGTACGCTGCTGCCGGAGGACCGGTGCGGCTGCCGCGCGTTCGACTTCGTGGACGGACGCGACGACATCGTCGCGGCCAACGCCCAGATTCGGGTCATGGCCGCGAGTGAAGGTGCGTCGCTGGTCGATCTGTACTCGGGCTTCGCCGGCCAGACGATGGCGTTATTGAGCTTCGATGGCCTGCACCCGAATGACACAGGCTATGGGAAGATGGCCGAGATCTTTTTCGACGCGATCCGTCAACAGCTTGAAATCAACCCCAAGCAGGCGAGCGGCGGTCAAAATCTGGTCATTTGAGTCATTGAGCGATCGATGGCAATGACCAGATGGCCCAATGACCAGATCGTCGGCGGCGCGGCTACCAACCTGATCCGCTACTTGGGCGTCTCTTCCCGTACGCGCCCACCGGCGACGATGGGGCTGCCGTCGGGCCGTGTGATCGTGGCGCAGCAGATGCCGTGTGAGCCTTCGGCTTTTGATGGCTGGCCCGCGACCTTGATCATCATGCCCGGCTTGAGCGTGTCCGGAGTCCATCCCACTCTGGACAAATTCAAGGGAGCGCCCAGTTCGATCTGCCACTCGATTGTCTGACCCTTGTCATCGGTGGAGGTGAAGTACAGAAACGCGTGAGGGTTTCGAAACAGGAACTTCGTGACGGTCCCCTCGGTCTCGACCTTGCGATTGACGTCATAAAACGAGCTCGTCGCATGATGAGCCACGAGCGGCGCCGCGCTCTTCAGGATCCCCACTCCTGCAACCGCTACGGCTGCCGCTATCCATCGCTGAGCTGTCATCGACCCATCCTCCATCTGTGCTGACGTTTACTTGTACCTGGGGGGAAGGAACTGCAGCGACGCCCTCGCCGATTCCGGATCGCAGTCGAAGGCGGCCAATTTGTATCCCGCGGGGCCGGGCAACCACCTCGTTGTATACGACGCCGGCTTCCTCAGGAACATCGGATCCGCGACGGTGACCGTGGCGCGCAGTTCGTTGCCTTCCCGCCAGTATCGTTCGGTGACGCGCTTCTGCTGCGATGAAGGAATCCCGTTGTAGTCGTCGAATCCCGTGATGTCGAAGACGAAGTGATCCGTTTCGACGATGAGGGCGTTCGCTTCGTACCGGCCGACAGAGAATCCCTGAAGGCTGAAGTCGTTGACGGTCGGACGGCGGCCGTCGAGCCACACCGTCCGCAGCTGATCATCCTTCTCGTACCGTAAGAGCACGCGATCCGGCCACTGCACGATCTCCATCATGTACGGGTCGTACTCGATGGCCGGAGGCGTCGACGGCAGGCAGTCATACTTGGCCGAGATCGCTTCGTCGAACACCTGCATGTACGCCAGGGCGCGCCCGTTGAGCTCGGGAAAGTTGGCTTTGCCCCAGGGAGCACTGGCGCTGTTGATCGGACGGACTCGCGTGGTCCCGTCCCAGATCCCCGCAAGGTCGGGAATCGTGCCGGCCGGTGGCGACTGGGCCTGCAGCTCGGGTAGGGCCGCGCCAATCATCACCATCAGCAGCACGCCGTACGCAGCCCTCATGATGCCTCCCTTCCGTGTGCGCTCTTGTTGGGCGCGTCGCGCTCGTCCGGATCGATGGTTCGACGCTACTGCGACTGCGCACCGCCACGGTAGACGATCCGCCAGATCCTGCCCTTGACCAAATCTGAAATGTAGATCGTCCCGTCGGGTCCCTGCGCGAGCCCGGACGGCCGCGCCTTGGCGTCCTCGCGCTTCATCAACGGCGTCACGCCGGCAAATCCGTCCGCGAAGACCTCGTAATTTCCCGCTGCCTTGCCGCCCTGGAAGGGCTGGAACACCACCTTGTAACCGCCCGCCTCTTCGGGTGCGCGGTTCCAGGATCCCTGAAACGCGATGAACGCGCCGCCCCGATACCGCGCCGGGAATTGCGACCCCGAGTAGAAGAGCAGCCCGCCCGGCGCCCAGTGACCAGGGAACGCGGCGACCGGCGGCGGATATTTGGCGCAATCGCCGACCTTCGTGCCGTCGCCGCCGTATTCGGGACTCTGAACGCGCTTGCCCTGCTGCCAATCGTGGTAGCAGTACGGCCAGCTGAAGGTCGAGCCGTCCTCGATCCGCAGCAGTTCCTCTGACGGGAGCTCGGCATTCTTCTTCGAGTCATAGAACTGCGGGAACAACATGTCCAGCTGATCGCGCCCGTGCTGGACGGCGTAGAGCGCTCCCCCGTTCCACGCCAGAGCGTAGAACTGTCGCAGGCCCGTGGCGTAGCGGCGGCCGCCACTCTCCGGCGATTGACCGCCTTTGTTCTCGTCGAACCGCCAGATTCCGCCATGTTTCTCGAGCAGCGGGCACGGGTTCTGGCCCGGTGAACCGGCGGTCCGGTCCTTCTCCTGACAGGCGTTCGAGGGCGCGCCGATGTTGACGTACATCCCGCCCTTGCCATCGAACGCGATGCCTTTGGCCGTGTGTCCCTGCTGCTGGGGCAGCGTCGCGATGACTTCGGCCGGCCCTGACGGCTTCAGCTCTCCAGCCTTGATCGGGAAGCGCACGACGGCTGTTTCCCGCGCGTGGTAGAGGTAGCCGCTCCGCAGCGCGAGGCCCGTGCCCCCCTGGTCGCCGAACTTCTCCTGGACGTCGAACTTGCCGTCGCCGTTCGTATCGCGCAGCCCGACGATGCTGCCGGGTGTCTGCGCATTGACGTTTCGCAGCGAGACGAAGAGGTCGCCGTTCGGTGCCACAGCCATCTGCCGGCCGATGCCGAGGTTGTCCGCGACCACCACCGCGCAGAAGCCGGTGGGCAGCTTCAATCCGGCATTGTCGGGATCGCAGGCGGGCAACGCCCCCGCCCGTGTTTGCGCGAACAACACCACCGCCGTACCTGCCATCAGAGCGGCGACCCCGCCCGAGACGATTCGTTTCATTGCTCTCTCCTCCTTGGACCAGTCAACGCCCGTTAACCACGCACGAGCCGACGACCACGAATGATCTTAATACCAGACGCTCTTCGTGCTCTTCGTGACTTCGCGGTTACATTCATTCTATTACTGCCGAAAACGTGACACATGCGCGGGATGCTTCAGCATGGACGACCTGGCCGACGCAGCGCGGTCAATTGTCGGCCGGCACAGCCGTCGCGGAAAACAGCTCGACGCGTTCGAGGGTCATCCGGACGCCCTGGTTGACGTAAAACCGGTACTCCAGCGCTTCGAGGTCGTCGGGCAGGTTGAAGTCGATGTGGGCCAGCCGGCGGTGCGCGTCGAGTCCGGCGGTCGTGACCGGCTGCCGATCGAGGCGCTGCTCCGGTCCGCCCCAGACCTCGACGTACCCGATCTGGCCGCCTGGCGCCGCATCAACGGTGCCGACCCATCGTGCGCGGTAATACCCCTTCTTGATCGGGATGCGGGGACCGTACTGCAGATAGCCGGCGCGGCCCGTCGCGCGCAAAGCGCCCGCGACTTGATCGCGATTGCCGACGTCGGTCAGAAACCGCTCGTTGTCCGCTCGAACCGAGAGCTCGACCTCCCGGCGCTTCTCGTACATCTCGTGCAGATTCCGGAACCGGCCGAGATTCAGGTTCCAGATGTCTCGGAATCGTGCCGTTCGGAAGAGCGGTCCCCGGGTGACGTTGCGCAACCGATCGTAATAGTCGTGCAGCAGCGGGTCCTGCAGGAGGTTCTCGCCGCGGTTGCACGACTCGACGTAGCCCGCGGGAAGATCCCGGAAGTAGTGGCTCGCGTAGAACTCGAAGTACAGGCGGGGAGACACGGGCAGTCGCGCCAGCAGCGGATCGGACAAGGCGTTTCGATCGATGAGGAACTTGGTCGGCCCGGCGTAGAGACCGAAGAATCCGATGCTCCCCTGGATCGTCACCTTCTCCGCGCCATTGCGGAAGCTGAGACCCTCCCGGACCCAGACAAAGTCGGGCAGCTCCCTGAAGGGGCTGAAAAACAGGACGTTGGTTCCCCGGTGGTAGTGTCCCCGCTCGTCCTTGATGCCGTTCTGCGTGCGCCACACCCACGCCGCGTCATACGAGGCGGTCGTCTTCACCGGCACGATCGGCATGAGCAGGTTGTAGACGAGCAACGCGCCCGCTGCCCACGGCGCGCCGGACGCGCCGACTTCGGGGATGACGGTCATCAGGGCGACGAGAAAGGGCATCGCGAAGAAACGGCCGCTCATGAAATCGCCGCCGACCGAGACGGTGTACGCCACGTACAAAGCCGCGGAGACAGCCGCCCTCCGAGCGGCGCCGTGCGTTCGCCACGCGAACATCAGCGACAAGGCGATCGTGCCGAGCGTGATCGGATCGTGGCTGATGCTGTTCAGCACGTACGCGGCGCCCTGGCGCATCATCAGGAAGCGTGGGATGCCGGTCGCGACCTTCGCGTAATACGTGTTCGGCAGCGGAAACCCGTAGTAGAGCGTCGCGAAGCCGAGCCACAGAATCGCCGGCGCGAGCCCGGCCGCCACGGGTCCGAGCGCCCGGCGTCCGCGCAGCCGGAGGCTCTGCGCCACCATCGCGCCGACCGGCACGGCGTACAGCAGCACGGCATCCGGTCGGGTCAGAAACGCGAGCGAGGCGACCACGACGAACCATCGCAGCTCCCGCGTCGCGAGCGGCGCGCCGAATGGCCGGTCCAGGTAGCGCGTATAGAACAGCGCCAGGAGCAGATAGCTCAGAGGGTATTCGAGCCCCGAGGAGGTGTAGTCGATAAACGCCTTCGAACTCACCAGCCATGCGACGAGCAGCGCGGCGCGCGGCAGCGTCCGTGCCCAGCGCACGAGCACCGCGACGGCGGCGATGCTGAACGCCCAGGAGAGGACGGTCGCGGTGAAGAAGAACTCGCGAGTGACACCGTGCGCCGCGGCGAGGACCAGCATCCACAGGGGGTGGGTGTACGCTTGCACACGCTCGTCCGGGTTGAACGTGATCCCGTACCCGTGAAGGAAGTTCCAGACCACCCGGAACGTGATGTACGCGTCGTCGCCGAGCCAGGCATTCGCGAGAAAGACGTAGCTGAAGAGCACAAACAGGGCGGCGCGGCCCAGCCGGGCGAGCGCGGCATCGTCGAGGCGGTCGGTTCCGGCAGGGGCCAGGCTCGAAATCACGGCTTTACGATGAGGCCTAAGACGCGTAAAATCAAGTAGTTCATGGCCCAAACCTATGCGTTGAAGTACCTCGCCAAGGCGGCGGCGAGCGCGCCGCGCGACCTCGTCAACGCGTACGTCGCCCGTTTCAAGGCGATTCACCCCACGGTGATCATCTTCCACTGCACGTTCGTCTGCGACGCGCGCTGTGAGATGTGCAGCAACTGGCAGCGCGGGGACCGCAAGTCCGACATGACGCTCGAGCAGATCGACCGCGTGTTCGCGTCGCCGCTGTGGCGGAAGGTCGAGATGGCCATGCTCTCGGGCGGAGAGCCGACAACGCGTAACGACATGGTCGAGATCTCGCAGGTCATCCTCGATCGGCTGCCGAGGCTGCGGAAGTACGGGATCAACACCACGGGGCTCACGCCGCACCGGGCCATTCCGATGCTCACCAGGGTCGCCGAGCTCTGCCACGAGCGCGGCGTCATTTTCAGCACGCGCGTCTCGATCGACGGCGTCGGCGAGATGCACAACGAGGTCCGCCAGGTGAAGCGGGGCTTCGAGAAGGCGAACGAGACCATCCGCGCGATGCAGGCGCTGCAGAAGCGCATCCCGTTCAACTTCGGGGTCTCGGCCACCATCTTCAACAAGAACATCGACGACACCGAGAACATCCTGTCCTGGGCGAAGCGCGAGAAGCTCGACATCGTCTTCAACATGGTGCGCTTCTCCGATCCCATGCTCGGCAACGCCGATCTGGCGACCACATGCAAGCCGATCGGCCGCGAGGAAGAGCGCATGCGGCAGTTCTTCCTGGAGCGCGTGCGGATGGATCCGCTGCTCGACGGCCAGAACTACATCCACCTGCACTACGCCGACATGATCGGCAACGGGTATCACCGCGAGGCGCCGTGTCCGTTTCAGACCCAGGGGATCATGTTGAACCCGGATGGGGGTCTGTTCTTCTGCGAGAACAGCAAGGTTGTCGGGAACGTCCTCGAAGAAGATCCTGAAGAGTTGTACTTCCGGGTGTCGAGCCAGCAGCACCGGGACTCGATTCGCGACGAGCAGTGTCCGACGTGCCTCAGCCCCTGCCAGATGAACGTCGCGGCCGTGAAGCAGATCGTGCCGTACGTGAAATTCCTTGTTCGGGCCACACGAGAGAAGCGGCGCGGCGCGCCCGTCAGAGTGCCCGCGGCCGCAGGCTCCACTCCCGATTGACGAGCAGCGGTCAACGGGCTTGCAGATCTCGAGTCTTCGTCACCTCCGGGTCGGCGTCGTAGCTCTCCTGATGGCGGCGGGAGGCTGCGGAGACTCGACGACCGGGCCCACGCCGACCGGGCTGTCGATTTCCGCGATCTCGCCGGCGACCGGCAGCACGAGAGGTGGCACGCCGGTGTCCATCAGCGGCAGGGGGTTCTCGAGCGACGCGACGGTCACGATTGGCGGAGCGGCGGCATCGCTCGTTGCTGTTCAAGGCGCCCAGGCCATCACCGCGGCGACTCCTGCGTCGAGCGCGGCAGGGGCCGTCGACGTGGTTGTGACGTCGGGTGGCCGAACGGCAATCCTGACCCGCGGGTTCACGTTTGTGGCTCCGTCCGGCGCGAATCAGGCGCCCCGTCATCGCGAGTATCCGGAGCATCGGCTCACGGACGAACCAACCAAGCGGCTTCGCGGACCTCGACGAGACGATCACCCTGGTGGCGACCGTGACCGACGTCGAGACGCCAGCCGGCGCTCTTGCCTACGCCTGGAGCGGTCCGGGCGTCGTTCAGCGGTTCGGGCGCCACAGTCTCGTGGCACGTGCCCGCCACCCTGTCGCCGACTCCCTCCACGGTGGCAGTGGTGCTGACGGTCACCGAGTCATTCACCGAGGGCGGGGTCGGTCACTCCAATACCACGTCGCGAACCTTCGCCGTCGATGTGCACGACTCGCAGAAGGAAATCCTCGACATGGGGGAGGACTTCCTGACACTCTTCTCCCAGTCGGACGTGCCGACCGATCAGGTTCTGCACAACTTCTCGACCACGTGCGACGAGGCTCGGGGCGCAGCAGCCGAGAAGAACGTATGTCGACCGGAATCGAGCGGAGTTTGTCTACTACGGGGTCCTCGATCACCGGTTTGCCGCCGGTGAAGTTCAATTTCGGCGGTCTGTGCGTCGCCAAGGTCGCGAACCGGGCAGACGCCTGTGTCGACTACAGGGTGCACTGGGAGTTCATCGACAAGGAACTCCGGATCGCCGGGCGTGAGCCGACGGCACGGACCATGTCACCGCGGTGTACTGAAAACAGTCGATGGTACCTTTGCCACAGCAACTTCAGCGGACTCGCAACGTTCCGCACTCTGGGCATTACGCGATGGGTGGAGTGGTAGACGGATGCGCGTGGTCCTCTTCTCCGGCGGCCGCGGCTCCGGCGTCCTGTCGAAAGAGCTCGTCAGAGATCCGCGGATCCGTCTCACCCTGGCGATCAACGGGTACGACGATGGCGCCTCGACGGGTGAAGTGCGCCGGTTCCTGGGCGACAGCCTCGGGCCGTCGGACTTTCGCAAGAATGCTTCGCGCCTCGGGCTCGAGCTGGGCACGTGTGCGCCATCGCTCGTCGAATTGCTGGATACCCGGCTCCCGGACCGGCTCTCGCCCGGAGAGGCCGTCGCCACGTTGCGTCGCATGGCAGAGGCGACGCCACCGGTCGCGAGACGGCTCGACGCATTCATCGACGAATTCGGCCGGATCGGCCGTCCGTTCGATTTCTCCGACTGCAGCGTCGGGAACCTGGTCTTTGCCGGTTCGTTCCTGCTTGCCGGCCGCCACTTCAACGCGGCGATTGACGATTACTGCGGCCTTCTGGGTTTGCCCGTCGGCCTGATCGAGAACGTCACCGACGGGACCAACGCCTACCTGGTAGCGATCGGCGCGGACGACACAGTCCTCGGCAGCGAAGGGGAGATTGTCGGTGCGGCCGGCCAGAATCGGATCAAGGACATCTACCTGATCGATCGGCCGCTATCGGAGGTCGAGCGGGACAGCGTGACTCGCAACGGCGCGCGCGCCGCGGCGATGTTCGAGGGCCGCCGCGCGACGGTCCGGTTGAATCCCCGGCTGGCCGAACGGCTGAGGGTCGCTGATCTGATCATCTATGCCCCGGGCACCCAGCACTCGAGCTTGTTTCCGTCGTATCTGACGCCCGGCCTCAGCACGGCGATCGCCCGGAACCTGGGGGCGATCAAGCTGCTCGTCACGAATCTTCAGGCCGACGCGGAGATCGCCGGCAGCACCGCCGTGGACATCATCGAGCGCGCGCTGCACTATCTCGAGGAGAAGGGCGCCGTGCGCGCTCCAACGCCGTGCCTGATCACGCACTACATCGTCAACGACCCGGGCGGGGCCGAGGCCGGGTCACCCTACGTGCCGCTTGGTCACATCGACGCGCTCGAGGACCCGCGGCTCGTCCGGATCGCCAACTACGAGGATGGCGTCACCGGCCGGCACGACGCGGCAAAGATTCTCGGACCGTTCATCCGGTCCCTCCTCCAACGGCGGGACCGCCAGAAAGTGGCGGTGCTGCTGCACGATGCCGGCTCCCTCAACAAAGTGGCGCAGAGCCTCCTCGAGATGGTCCGCGGCGGGATTGCCGAACTCCCTGTCGATGTCACGGCGTTCTACGAGGGAGATCCCCTCGAGCCGGGGTTTGTGGCCTCGCTGCCGATGCGCGTGGAAGCCTTGCATCCGCGCGACACGCTGACGGTCGAACAGCAATTCCGGCTCGCCGTTCAAGAGAGGGCCTTCGATTACGTCATCCTCTTCGAGTCGTCCGGCATGTACCGCGGCGAGGACATCGCCGGGCTTGCCTCGCATCTGACGTTCGGACGTCTCGATGCGGTGTGGGGCAGCCGGCGCTTGTCGATTCGCGACATTCAGGAGTCGTACCGTCTGCGATACCATCACAAGGTCCTGCTCGGCGCCGCCAGTTACGCGGGCAGCCACGTGCTCAGCCTCTCGTGCCTGGCCCTGTACGGGCGATACATCTCCGATACGTTGTCGGCGGTCCGGGCGGTGCGTGCCGCCGACGCCCTGGGCATCGCCGTTCCGTTGACCCACAAGCGCGCCAATCAACACCTGCTTGGACGCCTGCTCCGGCGCAAGGCCGAAGTGCTCGAGATCCCCGTTCAGTTCTTACCGATCTCCCCGGAACGGGTCAAGCGAACCAGCATCGTCGACGGACTGCACGCGTTGAGCGCGCTGGTGGGGGGGCGTCTTCAGACGCATCGGCCGGTTCGTGCTGAAACCGAGGCGCTGCCGGGCGCGGACGAGCGGAGGACCACTGCTGTTCCCTCGCGGTGATCGACCACCATCCGGCCGGCTGCTGGTCGTCCCCGCCGCCGGCCTCGGAACCCGTCTTCGGACCACGCTTCCGAAAGTTCTCGCGAGCGTGAACGGCAGGCCGATGCTGGACTGGCTGCTGGACCTGTACCGTGACGTCGTCGATCGCGCGGTCATCGTCGTTCACCCTTCCTCCGCCGACCAAATCCGCGCGTACGGCGAGACGACCGGTGCGCGGCTCGAGTACCAGGTACAGGAAAGCCCCACAGGAATGCTCGATGCGATCCTCCGCGCCACTCCGACTGTCGCGTCTTCGGACGCGTCGCGGATTCTGATTACGTGGTGTGATCAGGTCGCGGTCCACCCGCACACGGTGGAGCGGGTGACGAGGTTGAGCGACACGCACCCGGCGGCGGCACTCGTGATGCCGACCGCGAGGCAGACCGACCCCTATATTCATCTCGAGCGCGACAGCTCAGACCGCATCGTGCGCGTGTTGCATCGCCGCGAGGGCGATCTTCTGCCGCTGGTGGGCGAAAGTGACATGGGCGT
Source organism: uncultured Acidobacteriota bacterium (assembly GCA_963745495.1). GTDB lineage: Bacteria > Acidobacteriota > Vicinamibacteria > Vicinamibacterales > CAVVIG01 > CAVUXJ01. The sequence continues at coordinate 198,397 of CAVUXJ010000007.1, read as the reverse complement.
CTTCAGCCTGTCACGCGACGCATTTCTGGACGATCTGACGTCGTTCGCGGCGTCGGCCGGCACGGGAGAAGCTACCGGCGAACGGAACTTCCTTCCCTTCATCCCGTGGATTTCAGCCCGGGGGGAGACTGTGACGTTTCCTTGCGTGGATGCCATCGAAGCGCTCGGCGTGAACACCCCGGAAGATCTCGAGCGCGTGGAAAGCTACCTGAGGGCTCGTCGCGTGGGCAATTAACGGATCTCCCTTGGAACCACGAAGACACGAAGCGCACGAAATTGGTTTTGCTGAGAAGACTTCGTGTTCTTCGTGACTTCGTGATGAAGCTCTTGTCGCCGGTTGACTGAGGCTGCATGTCGCCGACACTTTCGATTGTCATTCCCGCCTACAACGAAGAGCGCTTCATCGGCACGCTGCTCCGGCAGATCAAAGCCGTGGATCTGGCGCAGCTTGGCATCGAGAAAGAGATCATCGTCGTGGACGACTGCTCGACGGATGGCACGCGCGCGGCCGTTGCGGCGGAGCCCGGGGTAACGCTGCACCGGATGGCGCACAACGGCGGGAAGGGCCGCGCCGTGCGTGCTGGAATCGGCCAGGCAACAGGCGATTACCTGATCATCCAGGACGCCGATCTCGAATACGACCCGACCGATTACATTCCGATGCTCCGAGCTCTCATCGAGGGGCGCGCGGATGCCGTGTACGGCAGCCGCTACATGGGGAAGGGAAAGCATCCGAATCAGTCGTGGGCGGCGTATCTCGGCGGCCGCAGTTTGAGTCTGGTCGCGCTGGCGTTTACGGGCCGTTATCTCACCGACACGGTGACCGCGCTCAAGCTGTTCAGACGCACCGACGTCGCCTCTCTGCCGCTCGAAACGACCGGATTCGAGACCGATCATGAAATCACGGCGCGCCTCCTGGCTCGCGGCGCACGGATCTCCGAGGTGCCGATCGGCTACTCGCCGCGCAGCAGGGAGGAGGGGAAGAAAATCGGCCTGCGCGACTGGTTCGTCGGGTTCCGTACGTTCTGGCGATATCGACGAGGGTGAACAGCTTTCAGCTGTCAGCTCTCAGCCGTCGGTTTTCGGACATTGCGACTTCCGTGTTTTCGCCGACAGCGATAGCTGACAGCTCATCGCTCATAGCCGAGAGCTGAGACTGAGAGCTGCGAGGATTGGCTCCGTAGTAGTACCATGGGAGCGACTCGTGTTCCACGCGAGTGTTTGAACTGATGACCGTGAAACTGCCGAGCTTTTCTCACGGCGCCGTCGCGTTGTTTGCCTTGTTGGCGGCCGGTTGCTCCGTCGGCATCGATGCCGTCGAAGGCCCAGGCGCTGAGGTGCGCACCTTGACGGGCGCGCACACGCGCGTCGTCTGGGTGCAGGGAGATGGCACGGATCCGCGGGCGTCAGGAGACCAGCTCGTCCTGATGGGCTTCGATACCGAGGATGGCAAGGGCGAGCGAGTGATCCTCGGCGAACGGCGGAGCTACGTGAGGCCCATGGCTGACCCCGAAGGGCAACCGTATCGTCTTTTCGCAGCCGCATCGCTGCCCGGGTCCTCCCGAAGTCTTCATCGTCAACTGGGACGGCACCGGTCTTGCGGAAGCTCGCCGACGGCTACGCGCTGGCTCTCTGGGAGAATCCCGCTGACGGCAGCGAGTGGGTGTACGTCGGGACCGACAACAAGAAACTCGACTTCGCGACGGTCACGCGGTTTCCGATTGACGCGCCCGCACAAGCGTGAGCTGGTCTGGAACAAGACGCTGGTCAGCATGGAAGCGTTTCAGGTGTCGCGCCGACGGCCGGCACGCGGGCGGCCATGTTTCCCTGGCCGAGGGCCGGCGTCGCCGACGCTGCCGAACGGCCCGATGGAAGAAGCTGGGCGAGGGATGCTGGACGGCCCTGACCAACGCGCGCGGGCCGCTCTTCTGGTACTTCGACGGCGCGCACCGCAACGTGACGATGGTCGATGTCGACACCGACGCGCGATGGATGGTGAACATCAACCACGCGCCGGGATTCGACGGCGCGGAGGTGTTCCATCCGCGCTGGACGAACCATCCGCGCTTCCTGGCGATCTCCGGGCCCTACAACCAGGGCGGAGCCAACCAGGCCCGCACCGGCGGCAATCAGGCCGAGGTGTATGTCGGACGCTTCAGCGCCGACTTCTCGAAAGTCGAGGCGTGGGCCCGGGTGACCAACAACTCCGGTGGCGATTCGTACCCGGACGTCTGGATCGACGCGCAGCCGCAGCCCGCATCCGCGGCGGCCGACGCGGCCGGATCGGGCCCCCGAACGCGCGGCCAAGTCGGCGACGGGCAGCGCCTGCGGAGCAGCGGCGAGCCGGGCGCCTCGTGGTCAACGTGCGCCTGACCCGGCCGGGGCCGATCCCGACGCCGCAGGCGATCCTGCCCTACCGGCACGCGCTGGTCGTCAACGAGTACGAATCGTGGACGTCATCACAGGGACGTATGCGGAGCGCACGATTCCGATCGCCCAGTGGGCGATTCGCGACGGCCGCGTGCTCGCCGCAGGCGCGCAAGATGGCCGGCGCGGCGTTCACGCTGACCGTGGAACGCTACGACGCGCACCCCGAACTCGAAGGCGAGCGGCTCATCTCCGGCAGCGAGGCGTCGAGCCTGCCGCTGTACTATGACGTCAGCCCGCCATAACCCGGGCGCTCACGCCTACGCTCGCGCGACCCTCACGCGAGCTTCGGCGAGGCGCGCTGAAGCGCCGAAGGCGCGCAGGAGCCAGGTCGGCTCGGCCGTAGGATGGTCTTCAGCTCGTATCTCTTCCTCTTCTATTTCCTCCCGGTCGCTCTGCTGCTGTATTACGCCGTTCCGCGGCGCGCGCAGCACCTGATCCTGACGATCCTCAGCTTCATCTTCTACGGCTGGGCGAACCCGCTGTTCTCGTTCCTGCTCTTGTTCTCCACGCTCATCGACTACGTCGCGGGCCTCGTGATCGCTCTCGGTGGACCGCGCGTCCTGGTCGCGTCCGATTCACAGGCTCGACCCTGACGGTCCCAGGACGAGACGGCAACGAGCCGCCCTGATCATCTCGATCTGCGCGAACCTCACCCTGCTCGCCTTCTTCAAGTACTTCAACTTCGGGGTGGACAGCTACAACGGGCTTGTCGACTGGCTGGGGCTCACCGGACATCGGACTCGATGTGACGCTGCGCGTGGCGCTGCCGCTCGGCATCAGCCTGTACATCCTGCAATCGCTGAGCTATGTCATCGACGTCTTTCGTGGCCATTCGGCGGCCATCAAGAACTTCGTCGATTTTCTGTGCTTCGAAACGATGTACCCGCAGCTCGTCGCGGGTCCAATCATCCGCTACTCGGAGATCGAGGACCAGCTCCGGTCGCGGACGTACACGACGACGAAGTTCGCGCGGGGCATCGCGTTCTTCTCCCTCGGCCTGGCGAAGAAGGTGCTGCTGGCGAATCCGTGCGGGAAGATCGCGGATCTGGCGTTCGAGGCGGGCTCGCTCGGTCCGATCGAAGCGTGGTATGGCGTCACGGCCTACGCGTTCCAGATCTACTTCGATTTCAGCGGCTACTCCGACATGGCCATCGGCCTCGGTCTGATGCTCGGGTTCGTGTTCCCGAAGAACTTCGACTCCCCCTACCGCTCGCAGTCCATCACCGAGTTCTGGCACCGCTGGCACATTTCGCTCTCCGCGTGGCTGCGCGACTACCTGTACATACCGCTCGGCGGGAACCGCAAGGGCCGCGTCCGCACGTACGTGAACCTGTTCGTCGTCATGCTGCTTGGCGGCCTCTGGCACGGCGCCGCGTGGAACTTCGTGATCTGGGGGGCGCTGCACGGCGCGCTGCTCGGCGTTCGAGCGGCTTCGCGGAAAGGCGGCGCTCTACGGCGGCCTTCCTGCGCCCGTGCGTGTCGGCGTCACCTTCACGATCGTGCTGATCACCTGGGTATTCTTCCGCGCGGCCGATCTGCCGCAGGCCGTCCGCTATCTGGGCGACATGCTGGCTCTGGGTGATCCGCAGGAAGGCGCCGGCCTCCTGGCCGGCGTGGTCTATCAGCCGTACTACCTGGGGACGTTTCTCCTGGCCGGCGCGATCGTGTGGAGTGCACCGCAGACGTGGGACTGGACGCGGACGCTGACGCTGCCGAAAGCGGCGGCTGTCCTGGCCGTGTTTCGTGTTGTCGGTGGCGGTGCTGGCCACACAAGCCTACAACCCGTTCATCTATTTCATTTTCTGATGTCGACACCTGAGCAGCCACTGCCGGCGGGCGGACGAAGCCGGGAGGAGATCGCCCAGATCGAGATGGACAGCACGACCGTCGCGTCGGCCACCGTGCGTTTCCTGCTGGCATTTTTCCTGACGGCGATTGCCGTGGTGCCGATCGTCGAGTGGGCCGGCGTGCGCGCGCGCGGTGCGGAGGGAGCAGCCGCGCGCCTGGTCACGCCTGTCAGCGCTTCCCGGTGAGATCCGTGCCCACCTTGCCGGTGCGACCGCTGGCGGCGGAGGCACCCGAGCGGGTGGCGCCTCGTCGTCTCCGATGAACCGGATCGCGATCGCGGGACTGAGCGGGTTCGAGCGCTCGTTGGAGGCTGAATCGCTGCTCGGACGGTCGCTCCGGCCGCCCGCGCAGGTCGTGATGACCGGCTGGCTCGGCGTCGGCAACGAGCGCGTCTATCGCGGGCGCGACGGGTGGCTGTTCTATCGCCCGGACGTCGAGTACATCACAGGACGCGGATTCCTCGACCCGGCGCAGCTCAGGCGGCGCGTCGCCGCCGCACCTGAGTGGACGGCGCCGCCGCAGCCCGATCCGCGCGAGGCGATCGTGCAGTTCAGGCGCGACCTCGAGGCGCGCGGGATCACGCTCGTCGTCATGCCGACGCCGCTCAAGCCGGGCGTCCACCCGGAGATGCTCGCCCGTCGCTATGCCGACGCGACGGACGCACTGCAGAATCCGTCGTACCGCGCGTTCGTGGACGACCTCAGGCGCGACGGCGTGCTGGTGTTCGACCCGTCGGAGGCGCTGGCCGCCGCGCGCCGCAGCGGCCCGCAGTACCTCGCGACGGACACGCACTGGCGGCCCGAAACGATGGAGGAGGTGGCGGAGCTGCTCGGCGGCTTCATCGCGGCGCACGTGCGTCTGCCCGTCACGGCCGATCCCGGCTACCGGATCGAGCGGCCGGAAGTGCGCAACACCGGAGACGTCGCGCGGATGCTGGATCTGCCCGACGACGGGCCGCTGTTTCCGCCCGAGGCGGTCTGGCTGCGGCGCGTCCTGCAGCCGGACGGATCGCCGTGGCGGTCGTCGCGCGACGCGGACGTGCTGGTGCTCGGCGACAGCTTCAGCAACATCTACGCGCTCGAGTCGATGGGCTGGGGCACCTCCGCGGGCCTCGCCGAGCAATTGAGCTACACGTTGCGGCGGCCGGTCGATCGCCTCGTGCAGAACGACGAGGGCGCGTTCGCCACGCGCGCCATGCTGCAGCGGGATCCCGATCGGCTCGACGGGAAGCGAGTGGTCGTCTACCAGTTCGCCGCGCGCGAGCTGGCATTCGGCGACTGGAAAGTCATTCCCCTGCCCGCGCCCCCGACCGTCAAACCCTTGCCGTAGACGTCGGCTCGGCACGCCTGAAGGACCTGGCCTTCATCGTCAGTCGCAGGGTTCAGGGTGCTATTTACCGCGCCGGACGAAGCGCGCTTCCCAACGATGTCGGTCTTGGTCGATTCGAGACCCAGACGTAAAGGCCTTCGACTTCCATGGAGAACTCGCCGCTGGAAATCGTCTGCGGGAGTTGATACCGCACGTAGGAGTTCTGGTCGCCGATGCGGATGCCCTTGCCGGGCACAAAGCTCGTCGAACCGACAGGCGTGCCGACCGTTTCCCCATGGATCAGGGGGTCGTACAGTTCGCCCGCGCGGATAAAGCCGACCAACTTCGACTTGAAGGTCCGGGTCGGCCCCCACTCAGACGACGCCGATCCCTGCGCCATCCGGGCGCGCCGCGCCTCTTCACTTCACCCGATAAACGCTGACTTCGCATGTTGCCGAAGACGGGGGTGAAGTACTCAGGGTGCGCGTCGAACTTCGAGACGGCTGGATAGGCCGCACGTTCGGTGCCGTCGACGTACAGATAGTCGATGCGAAGCTGTTTCGCGGCCCGCCACGCGGCATCGGCGTCCGTCGAGGCATAGATCAGCCGCACCTGCTCCGATTTCTGGTCGTACGCCGGGACGTGCATCAACGAGATCGGGAGCCCGGCCGCCATTCTGCGTTCGGCGAAGCTGGGAATGAGCGTCCACGTTTCGCGCTCCCGGATCACCGGCTCCGCCTGCACGATCGCATCCACTGCAGTTTGTGTGCGGATCCAGGCGAGGCCCTCCTGCTGGGCCGGTGTCAGGGCGATGGTCCAGTGAAATCCGCCCTACGCTCATGAGCCTGTTGCCGACATCCTGGGTGTTGTACGCGTCGATGATCGTCGTCGGCAGCCCGAGCACGAGCGTGAGAAGAGCGAGGCCAATGGCTGACGGTTTCCACCGTGGTGAACCGGCGCGATCAAGCCACGTGCCACGAGAGCCGGCACGAACACGGAGAAGAGGTTGCCTGCCCGAAACCCGACCCAGAAAATGTCCACCGTCAGCGTGACGAAGAACATCACGAGGATGCTGAGCGCGACGCCGACGATGGCTGGCCGGGCCCGTGAGAGGAAGGAGGCGTCGTTGGGCCACAAGCCGATCACCGCAGGGACAAGGATTGGACCAAACGAAAGCAAGATAGGTCACCAGGGGCGCGTTTCGCGCCGGAGTCGGCGAACCCGACGTGCAGTGCGCTGCCAGCACCATCGGTCATCTGGTTCAGGATGCACCAGCCGACCGCGGCGAGTACCATCCCGGCGGCGATGGCGTGGCGGCCGATCCCGCGGCGGCCGGCGCCCTGGCGCGCAGCGTCGATGAGGATCGTGACACCGTAGACCGTCGAGAACGTGGCGCCGAGCAACGGGTTGAACGCCACCGACGCCGCAAGCGCGGCTCCCGCCAGTGCGATCGCGCCCGCACGCGCCCGGACGCCCCCCCAGATTGCGACCGGAACCGAAAGCAGGCCGAGCGCGCAGGCCAGTCGCGTGCTGTGGCGTATACCACATGGCGCGTGGCAGGTTGTCGATTCGCAGGCCCTTGAACGCCCACGACGAAATCGCGTCGATGTTGAGCTCGCGCAGCACGGCGAGCGACTGTCCGCGGCGGACCAGATCGACGATGGCCGCCAGCCCTTCCGCGCTCGCGGCGACGGTCGTCAGCATCACGGCGAGTGCGACCGCGAACGGATGCGCGGGCACGGCAGCCCACGCCGCGAGATAGATCGCCGAGATGAAGAGCAGGGCGGCGCAGAAGGCGTTCAGTTCCAGCGCTTGCTCTACATTCCGATTGGCGAGGCTCGCGAGCGTCGCCGGCACCAGGAAGTAGGTCCAGTAGTAGTGCACCGGCTCGGAAGCAAGATATGGATTCCGCGGCGGATGCGTGTGCTTCGTCATCTCGGCGACCAGCGCCGTGTGCCAGACGAAATCGGCGGTGAAGTAGGCGCGGTAGAGGCGATTGCCATCCGCGTCCACGGCGCCGATTTTCGAAAAGGGCCGGCCGACCAGAGCCGGAACCAGGAGTAGCACGAGAAGAAGAGCGGCCGTGCCTGCCGGGCCCCACGCCGGAAGATCGACGAGGGGTTGGGCGTCCCGGCCACGGATTGCAGCGATGCCGGTCCAGGTCGAGGCGCAAAGAACGCCCCATCCCAGGATGAACGCGGGAGGCGACGCCACACCCAGGTACACAATCGCCCAGCACGCCCAGCGCGGTAAGGGCATAGCCAAACAAGGTGCCGGCAATCCAGCCCGCCGCATGTCGGCGGCCAAAGAGCGCGAATCCGAGGGGCAGCCCGGGAATCGTTGCGAGGGCAAAAAGGAGAGCGTAGACGATTCCGCTCGGACCGCCCACGGCGAGGACGACCCAGGCGGAACTCAGGATCAGGCGACGCCGAGGGCACGCGTGAGTCCCGTCATACGGGCGAGGACCGCGGGCTGAACGCGTACAAGAAGCCACCGGGGAGATTCCCGACGATGCCGAGCGCGACGAACAGGACGGAGAGCGCGAAGGCTTCGGCCTGAGGAACGCCGATGCGGCCGAAAAACCAGACGAACGCCACCTGGCTCGTCCCCAACCCGTTGATGGTCACCGGAAGCAGCATGACGAGAAGAATCAGGGGGATGAAGGTGAAATACACGGCAGCGGACGCGTCGATGCCCAGCGCGCGGCCGAGACAGTACGCCTGGATCACCCGGAGAACCTGAACAGCGATGGAACCGGCGAGCACGTTCGCCAGCTCGCCGCGGAAGCTGCTGTAAGCTCGCGTCGCGCGCCACCAGGTCGCCGGCGATCGCGCGCAGACGTCGCGAACGGCAGCCGCTCGGCGAGGGTTTGCGCCAGGCGCGAAACGCTGGCGCTGAACACGACCATGGCGCCTGCGGCGCAGGCTGCATGCGGCCGCCAGCAGGGAGAGGCCGATGGCGTTGGTGGACCACAGATCCCGGCTGCCGGCGATCAGCAGCCCCACGATCCCCACCAGCACGATGGACAAGACGCCGAGCAGACGATCCATGACCACCGATGTCACCGCCACTGCCCGGCGCCACGCGCAGACGCGCGAGAGCGTAGGCGCGGACCGCGTCACCGCCGACGCTGGCGGGCAGAAACGTGCCGGCGAACGTGCTGGTGAAAAAGATTCGCATGAGTGCGCCGAGCGGAGGACGATCGATCCGCGGAATCGGCGCGAGGAGCACGATCCAGCGGTAGGCCATCAGTGCGCGATCAGCGACGACGAGGAGAATCGCCATGCCGATCCACCGAAGATCGGCCCGTGCGGCAGCCTCGACGACCGCAGAGGGGTCGGCCCTCCAGAGGACGAACGCGGTCAGCAGGATCGCGACGATCGGTCGCAGCACACTCCCGACGCGTCGGACCATCACGGGTATGCTACCATCACGTCCTGACGCGGCCTGCGGTGTCTCAACGCGGCCCGCGATGCATCGCGCCGGACTCTTACCTATCATCCATCACGGCGCGCGAGGAGATTGATGACCAAGACGACAAGCATTCTGTGGGTAGCGACAGCCCTGACCATGAGCGCCGTGCCAGCGGCCGCGCAAACGACCAAGAATATCTTCGTGGACGTCAACGCCGGCGTTCAGGTGGCATCACGGACCTTCGTCGTCGAAGCATCGCCGATCGTGTACAACGAGACGGCGATCCTCAGCACGAGCCACAAGGTGGGCTCAGGCGGGCTGTTCGACGTCAGTGGCGGTTATCGCGTATGGCGCGACCTGTCGATCGGGCTCGGCTTCAGCTATGCCGACGGCTCGGCGGATGCCGAGATGACGGCCGGCGGTGCCTCACCCGCTGTTTCACGATCAGCGCGTGGAGACGACAGACGACGGTGGACGCGAAGCACTCGGAAAAGTCGTTTCACCTGCAGGCCATCTGGACCATGCCAGTCACCGACAAGATGGATGCGTCGTTCTCGTTCGGTCCCTCTTTCATCAACGTGAGCCAGGACGTGGTGAACAACATCACGGTGGAGGCGGGCACGCAGAACGCGACCCCGGCGCCCGAGACCCAGTCGGATACGGCGAATGGCTTTCAACATCGGCGCGGACGTCAGCTACCTGCTGAATCCCCGCTACGGTGTCGGAGGCTTCATTCGGTACGTGGGCGGCTCGGTGGATCTTCCCGAGCGTGGAGAATCTGAAGGTGGGAGGCTTTCAGATCGGCGGCGGCGCTCGCTTCCGGTTCTAGAGTTCGATCGGTTCCAGGGGCTCTGAGCGTTTCAACCGTTCGACACGTTTGACGATCGCGCACCCTCTAGAACCTCTAGAACCTCGCATGTCGATGCTCCGGGGCGGCCAGCTTCGCTGCGAGGCCGCGCGGGTCCGTGGTGACAACCACGATGGATTCGGCGATACTGTCGCCGTGCGCGATTCCCGATCCGGAATCGGATGACTGTTTCACGGTCCTCATGGCGTCCGCAGCCGGGGACGGTGGCCCTCCTTGCGATTCTGCTGCTCGGCACCGGCCTCAGATGTCTGTATGCGGATGCGCCGCTGCTTGACGCTCATCGCTGGAGGCAGGTCGACACCGCGGCAATTGCCAGAAACCTCTACGAAGACTCCTTCAATATCTTCTACCCTCAGATCGACTGGGGCGGCCGTCACGGATACGTCGAGAGCGAATTTCCGATTGTGCCGGCGTTGACGGCGCTTGTCTACACGGCCACGGGGCCTGACGAACGGCTCGGTCGATTCGTCACGATCGGTTTCTCTGTCGCTGCGATACTGGCGATGTACGCGCTGGGGGCCGAGTTGCTGGGCCAGGCAGGCGGCCGGGCCGCGGCCTTCCTCCTGGCTATTTCGCCGAGCGCCGTGTACTACGGGCGAACGGTCATGCCCGAAGCCCCGATGTTGTTCTTCTCGATTGCAGGGCTGCTGGGGTTCGTGCGGTACTTTCGAACCGGCAGCCGTCGAGCCTTGACCGCAGGTTCTGCCGCCGCAGCGTTGGCGTGGCTCGCCAAGCCGGTGGCTCTCGTGATTGTCGCGCCGATTCTCGGGGCCGCCTTGAACAGCCGGGGCCGCCGCCTTCTGCAGGATCGCGCGTTCGTCATCGCGTTCGTGTCGGCCTTCGTGATTGCCGCCGCGTGGTACGTGCACGCGGTGATGATCTACCACGAGACCGGACTGACGTTCGGCATCGCGTACCCGACAATGACCTATCCTGCGGTCTATGCCACCGGACCCTGGCGCTCATTTTCCAAGTGGAGCACGCTGGAGCTGCTCACCGACTCCGCGTTCTACCGGAAGATGGCCAGTCAGATCTATTTCCTGCATCTGACGCCGCTCGGGCTGGGTCTCGCCGCCGCCGGCTGGTTCTTCTGGCGACGTAATGAGCGGCGGACCGTTCCCGATCTGTGGCTCCTCGCCGTTGCGGCCTTCATTCTGGTTGCGGGGAAGGGAAACTCGAACCACGACTACTATCAGCTCCCGCTCGTGCCGGTTGCCGCCCTGTATTTCGGCGCGGCAGCCGCGCCGGTGTTCGATGGCGCCGTCATCGGGAAGCACGTGGGGAACGGGCGAGGAACAACGCTTGCGTTGGCGGCGCTGCTTTTCGGCTTTGGACTCTTGAGCTTTTTCTTCAGCGGAGTCGTGCGGTCCCACTTCAGACCGAACAACCTGGACACGTCGATCCGCAGGGCCGGTGTCGCCATGGAACGCGTCGTTCCGGCGGATGCCCTCATGGTCGTCGTCGATTACGGAGTCAATTCACCGATGCTGCTCTACTACGCGCATCGGCGTGGTTGGAGTTTTGACCTGCGGAGTATCAACGCCGAGACCGTTCAGAACTTGCAACACTTCGGCGCCCGGTACTTCGCCGCTACTGATTGGCCCAGGCTGCAGGTCCAGAGGCCGGAGCTGAAATGGTACCTGGAACTGCACAAGCGCGTCGATCTCGAGGGGGCCCCGGTGAAGACGGCGCTCTTCGATTTGTCGAAGAGGCGGGACTGACGTGCGATCGTGCGCGCGCGTTCATTGAATCTCACAGACCTGGCCGGGCGGGTCGTTCTTGTCGCCCCAGGTGGGTTTTTGAGCGCCGTCCGAGTCGATCAGGACGTCCCAGAGATTCCGGCTCGAACAAATGAGGTCGCAGGAGTAGAAGTTGGAACCGTCGCTGGTGCAGCGGTGCCCGCCGCCCTTCCTGAGGATTCCAAACGGTCCTTCGTCAATGCCTGCCGCATTGAGGTCCTTCGCAACCCCACGCAGGAAGACTGACGATCTCGCCGCTCGACATGTGGCCGTATTGGCTGCGACGGCACTGGACGATCCCAAACGGCTGGTTCGGATAGGGGGGACCGCATGGCCTGCCGGCGCCGCCGCCACCGCCGCCGCCGGGCGGGGCGATCACGACCGGGGCTGCGGTACGGAACACCTGCGTGTCGGACCAGGGACCGCTCGCATTCGTGCTCGTGTCGAATGCTTGCACGTGCCAGAAGAACTGTTTGTCACCCACCAGAGAGTGGGGCGCATCGAAGCTGGTTCGTTCGGGCTGCTCCCGGAACGTCCAGATGGCGATCTTGTTGGCGAACGAGTCCGTGTCGGACAGCTCGAGCACGTAATTGATGGCGCCGACCGGTCCAGATCGGGGCGCGTTGGTAATCCTGAACTCGGGCTTGAGGTCGTCAATGCGGGCGTTGTTGATCGGAGAATCCAGCCGAGGCTGATTGATCACGATCGGCGTGAAGACGGTGAAGAACGCCAGCGCGGAAACGGGACTTGAATTGGCCCCGTCCACCGCCTGGGCGCGCCAGTAGTAGGTGCGGCCGCTGGCGAGCGGGTCGGGCAACCGGAGGGCCGTTCGGCCTTCGCCGGGGGTGACCCCTTCGCGCTTGAACACTTTGTTCGTGAAGCCCGCGTCCGTAGCGACCTCGAAGACATAGCTCAGCGGGCGCTCGCCGTTGCTGGCGGCATTTGTGAGCAGCAACGTGACGGGTTGCTGATCCGCGGCAATCTTCACCCCGTCTCGCGGCTCGACCGGGCTCGGTGGCGTGATGTTGACGCCGGGAATCGGTCCGGCGACCGACGGACTGAGCGGGTTCGAGCTTTTTTCCGCGGCGACGCAACTCGCGAAGAGGAGCGCCGACACCACGGACAGGGTACCGAGGTTCTTCATGTCTTCAACTCACGCCGCGGCTGCAGAATCAGCAGACGTGTCCGGGGACTACCCGGACTATCGGATCAATCCCGCGCACGTCTTTACGAATCGTTGTCAAAGTTGCGGCAAGGGCTGGGAGGCCCGGCCGCGGGCTGTCGGGGAGGGCTGATCGAAGTCTAGTCGCCGATCCTGCTGTCTGTCAACAAGATCGCGGTGTGAGACGGCGTTCTTTCTTTCGCTGCCGGTCATTGTTGTGTATCATTACGATCCAGCCCCCCTGCTCATACGACCCGATCATTAGCCGTTTTTCTGGGAGAACTCTGAATGGTAGGTACGAAGTTGTGGCTCGCAATCATCAGTTCATCCGCGCTGGGACTCGTCGCTGGCTGCAGCAAGTCGTCGCCGAACCCCGCCTCGCCGAGTGGCGTGCGTCCAGGGGCAGCCGGCGCTGCGGCTGACGGCTCGACGCTCAAGGCGACCGCTCCGACCCCACAGTCGCCGATCAACAATCAGAAGCCGGCTGATAACGACCTCGTCTTGGTCGTCACCAACGCGTCGATGGACGTTCGGGACGCCGGCGGCGCTGAGCTATCGGTTCGAGATTTACAATGTCTCCGGGGCTCGCGAATATAGCTCGTCGCTGATCGCCGGAGGATCGGCGGGCACGACATCCCACCTTGTTCCGGACACGCTCACGCTCGAAGGCGACCAGCGGTACGATTGGCGGGCGCGAGCGGAGTTCGAAGGTCAACCCGGTCCATGGTCGGCCTCCGCCTCGTTCATCGCGCCCAACACGACGGGCTATATCCGGGGGAATGAGCTCTACGATCCGCTCGTCAACGGCAAGACCGTCGGTGTACCTCACGGGCCGCTGACGTTCATTCCCGGAAAAGGGGTCAGGCTCGAGTCTCAGTTGAGCTACATCAGCTACCAGTTGCCACAGACACTCCTGGAGGGCGAGTTCTCGATCCTCATCACCGACATGCCCACGAATACCGAAGGGGACAAGACGAAGCTGTTCGCGATGGCCGAGGGCTACGGGGACATCGTCACAAACGATCGACGCATGACGGTGGAGAAGCGCGGTGATCCGGCGGGCGTCATCGCCTGGCGGATGATTACCCACAATGATCAAATCGAAACGACGGGAGACGCCGAGCGCGTCCAGGTCGATTTCGATCAGAACCAGCACTATTTCTGGCAGGCCACCTGGCGGAACAACCGCTTCGACCTGCGTATCAACGAAGGCGGGGTTGTCGGTCGGACGATCTACAACTTCGGCAAGCCGTTTCGGGGCGACCCATACGATCCCAACCCGCACGTCATCTACATCGGTGCGCCAGTGGGACGGAGCGGACCGGCGGGCGCGTCGGTCGATCATGTCACCATCCGGCAGGTGTGGGTTTCCGGTCGGCCTCGCCCGGGATTTGCCAACCACTAGCGATAGGCCTCGATCGCACCGGCGAGCCCTTCGGGGCCTGACCGGTGCGCGTCGGGTGGCCGCGTCAAGTCGAATGACCGAGCTCGATCGAAGAACACTGTTGTCGCTGCTCGGCGGCGTCGCGGCGGCCGGGCTGGCCGGATGCGCGGGCTCCATCGAAACGCCACGCGACGGCCTGACGCGTCTGCTCGGACTCGTCGCGGACCAGGCGGACTGGTTGGCTGTCCTCGACGACGTCGAACAAACCGACCTCTACGCCGCCTTGACGAGTGCGGACCCAGCGACCCCTCGCGCCGTCGCACTCCTGACGAAAGTGCTGGCCCCGAGGTCGCGTCTCATGGCATTCGTCGGCTATGGGCAGGTTTCCAACCGGCGCACGGTCTGCGACGGCCTGCTCCGAGAATGAACCTCGAGGGCGATCTCTGTATCCTCGGCAGCGGTATTGCCGGCATGCTGCTGGCCGAGCGTGCGCTGGCGCACGGCCGCCAGGTGCTGATGATCGAGCGCGGCACGCGTCTCACTTTCGAGGAACGAAAGCAGCGGAATTCGCACAACGATCCGCTGCCGTTCAACAGGAGTCCGCACTCCTCGCCGCACGAGCCGCAACCGATCGGGCCGCGGACGCGTGGTCAGCGGTACGTGTTTCACCCCATCTATAACCTGGGCGGCTCGACCAATCATTTCTACGGCAACATGCCGCGCATGCACCCGACGCACTTCGAGCAGGCGGCGTTCGGCGGTGCCAATCGGGCGTGGCCCATCTCGTACGCGGAGATCGAGCCGTATTACCTACAGGCCGAGCAGCGGCTTCAGATCAGCGGTAGCGCCGATCACACACCATTCCAGGGGAAGTTCGCCTATCCGCTCCCTGCTCACCGCCTGAGCCCGTCGGACCGGGCCTGTGCGGCGATTTTCGGCGCCCAGCACGTCGTGCCGGTGCCGACGGTACGCCCCTCCCGCGCCGTCGACGGGCGGCCCCAATGCTGCGCGACCAACCTGTGCTCGCTCTGCCCGGTCGATTCGAAAGGGACGGCCCTCAACATGGTCTACCCCTCGATTCAGAATCGGATCGACTTGCGTTCGGGACTGCTGGCAACCGAGGTGCAGGTCCGGGCCGGCATCGCCACATCGGTTACCGCCGTGGACGAGAAGGGAGCCCGGCATCGCATCGCCGCGCGGCAGTTCGTGGTCGCCTGCAACGGGGTTGATTCGTGCCTGTTGTTGCAGCGATCGCCGGCGGTCCCGCGGCATGCGAGTCTTGGCCGGTATTACATGGACCATCCGGTCCTCGACCTGGCGATCCATGGGGCGGGGTTCGACGCGAAGCCTGGATACGGCGATAGTGCCCAAACCGCCATGTTCACGCCGTTTTTCGACCAGCTGGCGGCGGATGTGCCCGTCTCGTTGCTGGGCGAAATCCGGTGCTCGACGATGGCAAACCGGGCGGGTGAAGGGAATCGGGACGTGATTCTCCGCGAGGTCGTTCGGCAATCGCTTCGAGACGGGTCGCGCGCCTCGCTGCAGGAAAAGTTCCGCGCGGCCTGGGGCGCGACGCTCGACCTGTGGTTTCTGGTCGAGACGCAGCCGCTCGCGACGAATACCGTTTCCATTCGCCGCATCGAACCGAACGGGCAGGCGATCCCGGATATCAAGCTCCAGTACCCCGCCTATCTGGGCGAATGCGTGGAGCGCGTCACGGCCTACGTTCGGCGTCACCTGCCGAGTTCCACGATTGTCCATCACAGCACCTCCCCGGGGAGCCACCACTGGCTGGGCGCTACCCGAATGGCCGACTCGCCCGAGCAGGGCTGTGTCGATCGCACGCTGCGATACCACGACCTCCAGAATCTGTACGTGCTGTCGGCCTCGACGTTTCCCTCGGGTTCCAGCGCGAACCCGACGCTGACGCTGGCGGCACTGGCTTTGCGCCTCGGCGACCACTTGAAGCCCGCGAATGCGGACCCTCGAGGCTGATCGGGCGAATGTTCCTGAGATGACGGTCGCTTCCGAGAATGAACATCGAAGGTGATCTCTGTATCCTCGGCGGCGGCATTGCCGGGATGCTGCTGGCCGAGCGTGCGCTGGGGCACGGCCGCCAGGTGCTGATGATCGAGCGAGGCACGCGCCTCACCTTCGAGGAGCGGAAGCGGCGGAATTCGCACGACGATCCGCTGCCGTTCAACAAGAGCCCGCACTTCTCGCAACACGAGCCACAACCGGTGGGGCCACGCACGCGCGGGCGCGAGTACGTGTTTCAGCCTGTCTACAACCTCGGCGGCTCGACGAATCACTTCTACGGCAACATGCCGCGCATGCACCCGACGCACTTCGGGCAGGCGGCATTCGGGGGTGCCAGTCGGGCCTGGCCCATCTCGTACGCCGAGATCGAGCCGTACTATCTTCAGGCCGAACAGCGTCTGCAGATCAGCGGTAGCGCCGATCACACACCGTTCCAGGGGCAGTTCGCGTATCCGCTCCCAGCTCACCGTCTGAGCCCGTCGGACCGGGCCTGTGCGGCGATCTTCGGTTCCCAGCACATCGTGCCAGTGCCAACGGTGCGCCCTTCCCGCGCCGTCGACGGGCGGCCCAAGTGCTGCGCGACGAATACGTGCTCGCTCTGCCCGGTTGATTCGAAGGGGACGGCCCTCAACATGGTCTACCCGTCGATTCAGGCGGCGATCGACCTGCGCTCGGGACTGCTGGCGACAGGGGTGGAAACCGGCGGCGGCCTTGTCACAGCGGTCACCGCCACGGACGAGAAGGGCGCGCGGCATCGCATCTCCGCGCGTCAGTTCGTGGTCGCCTGCAACGGCGTCGATTCGTGCCTGCTGCTCCAGCGCTCGCCGACGGTCCCGCAGCATGCGAGCCTTGGCCGGTATTACATGGACCATCCGGTCTTCGACCTGGCGATCCACGCGACGGGGTTCGACGCGAAGCCTGGATACGCCGATAGCGCGCAGACCGCCATGTTCACGCCGTTCTTCGCCCAACTGGCGGCCGATGTGCCCGTCTCGTTGCTTGGGGAAGTCCGATGTTCGACGATGGCGAACGACGCCGGTGAGGGGAATCGGGACCTGATTCTCCGCGAGATTGTTCGACAGTCGCTGCGAGATGGGTCGCGCCGATCGCTCCAGGAGAAGTTCCGGGCGGCCTGGGGCGCGACGCTCGACCTGTGGTTTCAGGTCGAGACGCAGCCGCTCGCAACCAACACGGTTTCCATTCGTCGTATCGAACCGACCGGGCAGGCGGTCCCGGAGGTCAGGCTCCAGTATCCGGCCTATCTGGGCGAGTGCGTCGGGCGGGTCACCGCCTACCTTCAGCGTCACCTCCCCGGCGCGACGATTGTGCATCACAGCACCTACCCGGGAAGCCACCACTGGCTTGGCGCGACACGAATGGCCGACTCACCCGAGCACGGGTGCGTCGACCGCACGCTGCGATACCACGACCTCCAGAACTTGTACGTGCTGTCGACATCGACGTTTCCTTCGAGCTCCAGCGCGAATCCGACGCTGACGCTGGCCGCGCTGGCCTTGCGTCTCGGCGACCATTTGGAGCCGGCGAGCGCCGGCCGTCGGGCGTGACCCATTGGCGATATGTTTGAGATGACAGACCGCTTCTCACCGGCGGTGCAGCTCGTCGCTGAGGCCACGTGCGGCCGCTGAACGTCCTGCAGATCTGCGACCACCTCGGATGGGAGGGATCGCGGATGCACGGCGTCAAACGGCTGTTCAGCTGGATGATCCCGCGCTTCGACCGGGATCGGTTCAACGTCTCGCTCGTCAGCCTTGCGAAAGAAAGACCTGTCGGAAGAGACGCTCGAAGACCTCGGCGTCAACATCACCTATCTCGAGCGCGACAAGTTCGACCCGCTGACGCTCCCGGCCCTGCTCCGTCTCATCGACGCGCGGCGGATCGACATCCTGCACCTGCACGGTTACGGCGCGACGACCTTCGGTCGCATCGCGGCGGCGCGGCGGGGCATCCCGACGATTCTCCACGAGCACGCCAACCTGACCGATACCCCGTGGTTTCAGAAGGTGGCCGATCGGCTGCTTGCGCCCGTCGACCGACATCGCGCTGGCCGTCTCCCGGTCCACGGCCGACTTCGTCATCGGTGTGCGCAAGATCCCTGCGTCGAAGGTGAAGGTCGTGTACCTCGGTGTCCCGATGACGGAGTTCAGCCGCGAGCGGAGCGCCGCGGAGATAGCCGCCGCGCGGCGGGATCTGGGAATCGGCACCGGGGAGTTCGCCGTCGGCACCGTCACCCGGCTTCACGAGTCCAAGGGCAACTCGTATCTCGTCGAGGCGGCCGCCCGCGTGGTCCGGGATCGGCCCGGTACCCGCTTCTACCTCGTTGGCGAAGGGCCCTTGCTGTGCGATCTGCAGGCTCAGGCCGCCGCGCTCGGCCTTGGCGATCGGTTCGTGTTCACCGGGTTTCGCCGCGATGTGGCCGGCGACGCTGTCGGCGTTCGATTTGAGCGTGTTTCCGTCGCTGTGGGAAGGCACCCCGATCACGGCGTTCGAAGCGCTCGCGATGGGCAAGCCGATCGTCGCCAGCGATGCCGACGGCCTGCTCGACATCCTGACGGATCGCCACGACGCGATGATTGTCCCGAAGCGCAATGCCGGGGCCCTGGCCGAGGCAATCGTCTGGGCGATCGATCGTCCCGACGAGCGCGCGCGGCTCGCGGCGGCGGCCCGTCGGACCGGCGGCAAGTACGATATCGACGCGTTCGTCCGGAAGATGGAGCAGCTCTACGTCTTATTGCAGCAGACCTCTCGCGCGACTCGCCGGCAGGGGATCCTTCGCGCGGACCTTTCGTTTCTGAGGTGAATCCAGGGCTTCAGTCGTGTCGACGTAGCTTTCAGCTCGCGGCTCTCGGCAGCAGAGCTCGGCTGACGGCTGAGAGCTGACGGTTGCGCCCAACTCGAGTGGCTTCCGGGACCACGCGCCCTGTGTCGGCCATTTCCTGCGTTCGTACTGCTAGAGGCGCCGCAGGAACACCATCACTGTCGTGAAGACCGTGTCGTCGAAGCGCACCACCATGTGCGGCGCCTGGTAGGGGTTCTTGTGGAGATCGATCGCCGCGTACTCGTACCGGCGGTACACCGCCTCGTCCACCGGCTCGACGAGCTGAAGGAATGGTTGATCGATCAGCCGCGCAAATTCGTGTGGCTGAAACGTGTCCTCGTGAGGCGGACCGTGCAGGACGTATTCGGTGGCGAGCGCGAGCACGCCGCCCGGCTTGAGCACCCGGGTCATTTCCCGGATCGTGTCGATGGCTCCAGGCATGCCGCCGAAGTGCTCGATGGAAGAAAGCGAGTAGACCACATCGAACGCGCCGTCACGGAAGGCGAGCCGCCGGCCGTCCATCTTCATGAAGATCAGATGGTCCCGCCGGTACGGGAATGGAGCGTAATCCTCAGGTCTTTGGATCACAGCCGGGTCGCCTTCACGGGCGGCCGCATCCTGCCACACGCCTTCGTACATATCCGTCGCGATCACCCGCCGGGCGTGATTCGCCAGCCAATACACGACGTGCTCGTGCCCGGCGCCGACGCTGAGAATCTGGGCATCCTCACGAAGCATCCCCAGGCGCCGGCAGCCGAAGATCAGCTGTGTGAATTCGTACGGCTTCCGGTGCATCGACAGCTTGTCGTCAGAGAGTCCGAGGCTGCGCAGGAGGTCGAGCCACTCGGGGTTGTCCCATTTGGCGGGGTTGGCGAGCTCGCAGAGCTGCGTGTCTCGCGGGATCACCGCGCTTTCCGGGGCGAGATCGCGCACGCGGCGGTCGAACTCCTCGGACACCGCAAGCGAGCGAACCAGGTTCGTTCGTGTCTCTCCCGCCGCAAGCGCCGCCGTGTAATGGCGCAACCCGCTATCGTCCGCGGGCCGGCCGAGCAGATAGTCGTACGCGCGCCGCACGAACGCCTCGTCGGCGCCGAGCGTCTGGAGCCCGCGCTCGCGAGCGTGGCCGTCGCCCTCGAGACGACTGCCGGCCTTCCAGGTCGATCGAAGCATCTGAAACTCTGGGGAGGAGAGCAGCCGCATCAGAAGCGCGCTTCTCTCGCCGCCGCGCGTCTCGTCGCGCAGCTCCATGGGGCTCGGCGGCCGTCCCAGGACGATCCAGAACACTTCCTCGATCATCCGAGCGTCGCTCGGGGTGCGTGCGGACATCAGCGCGTCAGATTCTACACGGCAAGACATGAATCTAGTTATCTGGTTATCTGGTTATCTGGTTATTGAATTGAATCAATGCAATTACCAGATAACGAGATGACTAGATAACCAGATTCTCACTATGATGTCGGGCGTGTCTTCGATGACCCGCGAATCGGCCATTGCGCCGGGCAGTGTGCCGTCCCATCGCGCGGCTGCGCTTACCGGGGCCATTCTGCTCATCGTCACCCTGGCGGCTGCGATCTCGATTGACGTGCCGCGCGCGGGCTACAAGCTCAAGGGCGACGAAGCCACGTACGTCGCAATGGCCCTCAGCATGGCTTACGATCGGGACCTCGCGTACGAGCGCCGGGATCTGGATCGGTTCTGGGGGATCTACCAGCAGGGTCCCGAAGGGATTTTCCTCAAGCACGGCAAACAGTTCCGTGTCCGCGTGCGCGCCACGCCGCCGTTTCTGTACATCTTCAACAGCACGCCCGACCCCCGCGAGGATCGCCTCTATTTCGGGAAGGGAATCATCTATTCCGTTGCGTCCGCGCCGTTCGTGTGGCTGTTGGGCATGAACGGCTTCCTCGTGTTCCACATCCTGTTGCTCTTCGCGGCGGGCGCCTGCGGATACCTGTTTCTCGCCGCGCGCTCGCGGCCGGCCGCCGCGCTGACGTTCACGCTCGCGTTCATCCTGGCGTCTGAAGTGCCCGTCTACGCCGTGTTCCTGACGCCTGAGATCTTCAACTTCTCGATCGTATTCGTTGCGTATTTCCTCTGGCTGTACAAGGAGGTGGCCGAGCCGCGGAGTCGGTGGCTTCGAGGCATCGAGTCCGACGTGCTGGCCGCCATCCTGCTGGGGGTGGCGACCTACTCGAAGCCGTACTCCAACGCTCCGCTGGTCTTGCCGCTGGTGCTGTTGTTCTGGTGGCGGCGTCGATGGCTGCGCGGTTTTGTCGTCGGGGCCGTCTCCGTCGCCGCCTGTGCCGCGCTCTTTGCCGCGACCGCGCTGGTCTCAGGCGAATTCAACTATCAAGGGGGCGATCGCAAGATCTTCTACTCGGCGCAAGGGTCGGCGCCGCCCCCCACGGCCGGATTTCCCTTCGAAGCGGCCGATGCCAGCTGGGACCGGCGAGGTTCAGGCGTTGGCACAGACGAGGTGGGCGCCGACAACGTTTTGCAGCTTTCCGAAATCACCAGGCTGTTCCGTCATAACGTCACCTACTTCTTGTTCGGCCGCCACTTCGGGCTGGTGCCGTACCTGTTTCCAGGCGTCCTGGCGGTCCTGCTGTGGCTGTTCTCCAGCGAGCGCTCCGTCGTCTGGCGCGTGATGACCTTTGTCGGGGTCGTGGTCTCCGCGCTCGTGCTGTTGATTTTCCTGCCCTATACCTGGTTCGGCGGCGGGGGGCCGCCAGGGAACCGCTATTTCCTGAGCGTCTATCCGGCGATGTTCTTTCTGACGCCGCCGCTCGCTTCAACTCTGCCCGGTCTGCTCGCGTGGCTCGGCGGCGCGCTGTTCACGGCGAAGATGCTTGTCAACCCGTTTTATGCGGCGAAGTTCACCTGGGAAACCACCCAACGGGGATGGGCGCGGCGGCTGCCGGTCGAGCTCACTGTGCCCAACGACCTTCCGATCCGGCTCGATACAAGCCTGAGGGCGCGAATCCCGTACGGGGATCCACGGCTGCTGTTGTACTTTCTCGATCAGCACGCGTACCCGCCGGAGCCTGAAGGCATGTGGATTGCCGGAACCGGACGCGCCGAGATCCTCGTCCGCTCGGTGTTCCCGGTTCATCACTTCAAGGTCACGGCGGCGTCGCCCATCACAACGACGTTCACGGTCTCTGCCGGCGCCGGGGCCTCGACAGTTCAGATCGTACCCGGCACTCGAGCGGAATTCGATGTGCCGGCTGGGGAGGGTGTTCAAGGACTGAACGGCTATGCGTACTTGATCTCCGCGCGATCATCGGAGGCGTTTACGCCCCGCTTGCGGGACCCGAATTCGCATGACGATCGCAATCTCGGCGCGCAAATGCATCTTCAGGCCGTCAGCACGTCACCGTGAGGAAAGACGAGACGCCTCCAAGTCCGATGGTTTTCACGCGTTGGGAAGTCCCAGAACGGCTTTCCACTGTTGGCGATGTTTCGCGATCGACGCCTCCATCGACAGGTGCGGAGGATTCGCCGCATCCCAGGCAGCTCGCAAGAACCAGACGCCCATGTCCGCATCTGGCGCCCGCCCAGCCGCCGCGTAGTCCTCGAACAACGCTGCCCCGATCGCTTTCCCGACCGCGTCGCCCACATACGGGACCGCGCCCGATGGCGGTAGAGTGACTGGTGGTTTGGGCGGCAGCACAATCGACTCGTCCACGGGCGCGACCCACCTCGTCGTGTCCATGTCGTGCTCGCGGCCCCACGTCGGCGTGGCTCGTCCTTCCGCGTCCAAGAGCACGTCGTACCCGCGACCGTCCTCGTAGACGAGATAGTCGCGCGAGATCAAGATCCCCGTGCGCGGCTGACAGGTGTTGGCGCCGTTGGGTTTGGCAAACAGGCCGAGCCCTTCGTCTCGGTGTGCCCATGCGACGGCGTTCAAGAGTGCGCCGAGTTCGTCGTTCGACATTGGCGTGGGGTACGTCTTCCGCAGGGCGACGAGTGTGTCATACGGCTTTGGCATCGTAATGTTTCCTCAGTTCCTGCTCTGCTTGGGTATCGACAAGGCGACCCGCGACGCCTCATCCAGGCCATCCACCTCCATTATCTCGTGTGTCGGGCCTGCCGTGCCGCCGCGTCACGTAGATCGCCGCGCCGCTCAGCGAGAAAATCATCATCAGGCCGGTCGCCGTCAACGACACGAGTACCGCCGACTGCACGGGCAGGCCCAGACGTGCGAAGTAGAACGCAAACGTCGCCTCTCGCACGCCGAATCCGTTGACGGACACCGGGATCATCTGGACGATGAACGAGATCGGGACGATGATCGAGAGGTCCCAGATCGTCACCGGCACGTGCAGGGCGTAGGCGATGGCGAAATGATAGGCCACGAGCAGCGCCTGCACAGCCACCGCGCCGCCGAAACAGGCGGCCAGGGTGCCCGGACGCTGGCGAAACCGGCCGAGCGCCGTGGTGAGTTTCTCGATCCGATCCCCCACCCACGTCGGATGCACGACAGTGAGCGGCCGCAGCAATCGGCCGACACCTGCGGGCAGGAGCACGGCCGGAGCGGTCGCCGCGGCGCTGACGAGGAAGCCGGCCCAGAGCCATGACGGCCAGATCGGGGAGGGCCCCGTGCCGGCGACACGTCCGGCCACGGTGGCGCCAATAGCCGCGACGAGCACCAATCCGAGCATCCCCAGCACCCGATCGATCAGAATCACCGTCGTCGCCAGCGTTTTGGATCGCGCGAGACGTGCGGTGTCGCGGATGCGCACGACGTCGCCGCCGATGTTGCTCGGCAGGAAATTATTGAAAAAGATCGCCACGAGATATGAGGACAGGAGCGTCCTGTGGGAGACGTGAATGTCCTGGGCGCCGAGAAGGAGACCCCAGCGCCACGTGCTCGCCAGCGTCATCACGAAGTACAGCGAGAGGGCGACGAGCATCCACGGCACGCGACGCCCGGCTGGCGCTGTCCCAGAGCGTGGTGGCATCGACGCGTGAAAAGAGAAACGCGAGCAGGGCGACGCTGACGCCGAGCCGGGCGGCGACGAGCGCCCGGCTGCGCCACGGCGACCGCGTGCGGCCCGACTTCGTTCCCCGGAGGCTCAGCGTGTCGACGCCTCGCTCACGGCGTTCGCCGACGCAGTGGCGGGCGGCAACGTCTGGATTGAAGGCGGGTGCGCGCGGCTATCGGGTGTCTTGGACAATGCGCCGGGGCACTCTACTACGGTTTCATGAGAAAATCACTGCACCTTGCGCATTCTGATGATCGCGCCGCAGCCGTTTTTCGAGCCGCGTGGAACGCCCTTCAGCGAGTTTCATCGCATCCGCGCGATGACGGCCCTCGGCCATCAGGTCGATCTCGTCACCTACCCGTTCGGTGACGACGTGGAGATGCCCGGCTTGCGCATCTTCCGCTGCGCGAGGCCGCCGTTCGTCCGCCGGGTCAAGATCGGTCCGTCGCTCGCGAAGATCCCGCTCGATCTGCAGTTGATGATGACCGCTCTCGGCCGCGTGATGGCGGACCGGTACGACGCTGTCCATTCGCACGAGGAAGGCGGGCTCATCGGCGTGGTGCTCGCCGCGGCGATGCGGGTGCCGCATCTGTACGACATGCACTCCAGCCTGCCGCAGCAGCTCACCAATTTCGCCTTCAGCGGCTCACCGCTCGTGCGACGCGTGTTCCTCGGCATCGAGCGTCTGATGATTCGGCGATCGCGGGTGGTGATTGTCATTTGTCCTTCGCTCGAGGACACCGTCCGCGCCATCGATCCGGCCGCGCAGGTGATCCTGATCGAGAACGCTCCTGGTTCAGGAGAAGGTGCGGGCGACGGCGGCGCAGGCGGCGGCGGTCCGGGAGACGTTCGGTCTCGGCGCGTCGACGCCGGTCGTGGTGTACACGGGGACGTTCGAAGCCTATCAGGGCCTGGATCTTCTGTTTGCGGCGATGGCCCTTGTCCGCGGCCGCCGCCCCGACGCCCGGCTGCTGCTGGCCGGCGGCAAGCCGGATCAGGTACGGCGCGCTCAGGAGCAGGCGCAGGCCGCAGGTATCGGCGACGTGACGCTGTTTGCCGGAGAACGTCCGGCCTCGGAGATTCCGGCCTACCTGCTTGCCGCCGACGTGCTGGTCTCGCCCCGGTCTCGCGGGACGAACACCCCGCTCAAGATCTATCAGTATCTGCGGTCTGCCAAAGCCATCGTGGCCACACGGCTGCTGACGCACACGCAGGTGCTCGACGACGACACCGCGTTTCTGACCGGCGTGTCCGCTCGGAGTTCGCCGATGGCATGCTCGCGGCGCTCGAGAATCCCGGCGCGCGCCGCCGCCGTCGGACGTCGCGCCCGGGAGCTTGCCGAGACGAAATACAGCTACGAAGTCTATCTCGAGCGCACGCGAAGGGCCTGCGGCGCCCTGGCCCGGTCCGAGGCGCCGGTGGCGCCGGGCAAGGACGTGAAGGACGTCGCGTGAAGGACGAAGCCACGCGCGACCATTACAGCTACGCCGTCTATGCCGATCCAGCGACTGCCCGGACGTTCGACGATCGACGTTTCGGCGGACCGATCGGGGAGCTGATTGCCGCTGAGCAGGCGCGTGTCCTCACCGGTTTCGTCGGCGAGATTCGCGACCGTCGCGTCCTCGACGTCGGCTCCGGCACGGGCCGCGCGGCGCTGTTGCTGGCGCGCGCGGGAGCCAGGGTCACGGGCGTTGACGCGTCCGAGCCGATGCTTGCCGTGGCCCGCCAGCGCGCAGCCGACGAGCAAGCGACCATCGCGTTTGCGGTTGGCGACGC
Organism: uncultured Acidobacteriota bacterium; assembly: GCA_963745495.1. Taxonomy (GTDB): domain Bacteria; phylum Acidobacteriota; class Vicinamibacteria; order Vicinamibacterales; family CAVVIG01; genus CAVUXJ01. The sequence continues at coordinate 172,607 of CAVUXJ010000007.1, read as the reverse complement.
CCACGCGCTCGAGTTCCCGGACCGCGCGTTCGACGTGGCCGTGAGCTTCCGCGTGCTGATGCACACGCCGCAGTGGCGGGTCTGTCTCGGCGAGCTGTGTCGGGTCGCCGACCGCCTCGTGGTCATCGACTACCCCTCGCGGTCGAGCGTCGCCCTGCTGCAGGCGGCCGGCCGCCGCGCCGCTCAGCCTGCTCGGTCTGCGCACGGAAGCGTATCGCGTGTTCTCCGATCGCGAGATCGCCGACGCGCTTGCGCAGCACGGATTCCAGGTCCGTTCGCGGCACCGCCAGTTCGTCCTGCCAATCGCCTTTCACAAGGCCGTCGGGTCCCGCCGATTCACGGTCGCCTCCGAGTCGCTCTTGAACCGGATTGGCCTGCTGAGCCTTTTCGGGTCCCCGGTCACGCTCGTCGCCGAACGGTGCACGCGCTCGTAACCGGCGCAACGGGATTCACCGGAAGCCATCTGGCCCGTACCCTGGCGGCCCGGGGCCAGACAGTGCGCGCGTTCGTTCGCGACGCCGGCCGTGCCCGCAGCCTCGAGGCGGAGGGCATCCAATTGGCGGTCGGCGACATCCGCGACCGCGTCGCGCTCGAGGCGGCGACCGCCGGGGTCGAGGTCGTGTATCACCTCGCGGCGATCTACCGCCAGGCCGGCGTCAAGCGCGAGGTCTACCAGGCGGTCAACGCGTCGGCCGTTCGGGACATTGTCGACGTGCAGCTCCCGCGCCGGCGTGCGACGCGTGGTTCACTGCAGCACCGTCGGGCGTTCACGGGGATATCGAGCATCCGCCGGCCAGCGAAGACGCCCCGCTCAGGCCGGGTGATCCGTATCAAGTCTCCAAGCTTGAAGGTGAACGGCTGGCGCGCGAAACAGGCGATCGGCTCGGCATCGAGGTCACGATTGCGCGGCCCAGCGGCATTTACGGTCCCGGCGATCGGCGGCTGCTGAAGTTGTTTCGAGGCGTTGCTCGGAGACGATTTCCGATTCTCGGTCGCGGTGAGATCTACTACCATCTGACCCATATCGACGACCTCGTCGAGGGTTTCCGCCTGTGCGGCGAGCACCCGGCCGCAGCCGGCCGCACCTACATTCTCGCGGGCGGTGAGTATACGACCCTGAACCAACTGGTCGCCTTGATCGCGGAAGTTGCGGGCGTGCCGCCGCCGAGGCTTTACCTGCCCGTCTGGCCGTTCTGGATTGCGGGGGCGGTGTGCGAGGCGCTCTCGGTGCCGATCGGCGTCGAGCCGCCGATTTATCGTCGTCGCGTGGACTTCTATACGAAGAGCCGCGCCTTCGACATTTCGCGTGCGCGCCGCGAGCTGGGTTACGAGCCGCGCGTCGCCCTGCGGCAAGGCATCGAGCGCACGCTGAACTGGTATCGTGACCATGGATGGATGTGATCGAGCTTCTATCACTGTGGACGAACTTCGGAGACACGACACTAGAACCAGTGCCAACGGATTGGATGCCGTCACCTCCGTCCGTTTCAGTGTTCGCTCCGTCGTGGGCCGTCGCGAAGCACCGGAGTCGTAAGGGAGCGATGCCATTGTCTGACCCGCGGATCGACAAAGCGCAGAGCAGATCTTCGACTCGAGCCGATCGAGCCGTCAGAAATATGTGGCGCTCGTCGTGGGCCGGCCGGGTCTCGCGGCGCTCCTGCAATACGAGCTCGTCGTGACCCTGACGCAGTCGTGGCCTGGGGCGCTCGGTCTCGTCCTGCGCAAGACGTTCTACCCGCTGCTCCTCGGTTCGTGTGGCCGAAACGTCATCGTTCGGCCAGAACGTCGTGCTCCGCCACCCGCACAAGATTCATATCGGCAGCGACGTCGTCGTCGACGACAACTGCCTGCTGGACGCCAAGGGCGAGTCGAACCGCGGCATCCGGATCGGTGACGGCGTGTTCATCGGCCGCAACACGATCCTCTCGTGCAAGAACGGCGATATCGAGCTGGGCGACCGTGCCAACATCGGCTTCAACTGCGAGCTCTTTTCCGCCAGTCGCGTAGCGATCGGCAGCGGCGCTCTCTTGGCCGCCTATACGCTATGTCATCGGGGGCGATCATGATTTTTCAGATCCCTCGAAACCCGTGCTCGACCAGACGCGGACCTCGGCCGGCGTCACGATAGGACCCGGCGCGTGGATTGGCGCGGGCGCGAAGATTCTGGATGGGGTCACGGTCGGTCATCACGCCGTCATAGGCGCAGGGGCGGTCGTGCGGGCCGATGTGCCGGCCCACGCGGTCGCGGTTGGTGTTCCCGCGCGCATCGTGTCGAGTCGCACGGAGTGAGCGTGGATGCTCCAGTGACAGTTACAGTCGACAGACCGGTCGAAGGCCGTCGTCCAGCGCGATCGACTGACGTCACTGTCAACTGTCGACTGTTACGTAATTCCCGCTCATGCCCTATAGAAGCGAACTCGAGGCCCGTCTGGCGAAGCGGACGACCAGGGCGATCGTCGAATACCAGATGATCGAGGACGGCGATCGGATCATGGTCGGGCTCTCGGGCGGCAAGGACAGCTGGGCGCTCCTGCAGATACTGGACGTCCTGCGTCAGCGCGCCCCGATCCGATTCTCGCTCGTGGCCGTCAACGTGGATTCCGGATACAAGGAATACAAGCACGATCTGATCGCGAAGACCTGCGAGGCGCGCGGATGGGAGTACCGCATCGAGCACACCGACATCGGCGAGCTCATCGACGATATTCTTGACGCCGATCAGACGCCGTGCTCGTTGTGCGCACGGCTGCGCCGCGGCGTGCTGTACCGGGTGGCGCGTGAGATCGGAGCCACCAAGATCGCTCTCGGCCATCATGCCGACGACTTCATCGAGACGCTGCTGTTGAATCTGTTTTTCGCCGGCGCGCTGAAGGCCATGCCGGCCAAGCTGGTGTCCGACGATGGCGCTCACGTGGTGATCCGGCCGCTGGTGTTCGTCGGGGAAGAGGAAGCGCGCGCCTATACGAAGGAACAGGAACTGCCGGTCATCGGGTGCTGCTGTCCGGCCTGCGGCGACTTGGGCCTTCAGCGCCAGCGCGCAAAACGGCTGCTCATGGAGCTGGAGCGGGAGCATCCCGGCGTGAAGCAGTCGATGATCAAAGCGCTCGCCAACGTGGCCCCGCGTCATCTGCTGGACACGAGGCTGAATCCGCCCGCGGATCTCGTCCGTCGCGCCGGAGAGCCTCGCCCCGCGCCCGGTCGCTGTCGCACGACCCCGCACGATCAGGGTCATGGCCGCTGAGTCGGCGGTCCAAGGCGATCGTCAGAGCTCCGCGAGCTCCAGTGTGGCGGGTGAGACTCCGGATCAGGATGGTCGGTCCGCGATCGTCGCGGCTTCCGCGATGATCGTCGGCGGTGCGGTCTCGTCGCCGGAATGAGAGCGGTCATCCAGCGCGTCTCCTCGGCCGCCGTGAGCGTCGACGACCACGCGATTGCGAAGATCGATCGTGGCCTTCTGGTGTTCGTCGGCGTGGAGCGCGGAGACGGGCCGGCGGACGTTCAATATGTAGCGGGAAAGATTCGGGAACTGCGGATCTTCGAGGATCCGGCCGCGGCGGAGCCCCGGGTAAACGTGTCGGTTCAGGAAGTCGGCGGGGCCGTGCTCGTGGTGTCGCAGTTCACGTTGGTGGGGGATTGCCGCAAGGGCCGGAGGCCGTCGTTCGACGCGGCTGCTGCACCAGAGGTCGCCCGGCCGTTGTACGAGGATGTCGTTCGGGATCTGAGGGCGGCCGGCCTCGAGGTGGCGACTGGCGAGTTTCAGGCCATGATGCGCGTGTCGCTCGTCAACGACGGCCCCTTCACCTTGTTGGTGGATAGCAGGAGGCAGTTCTGAGCAGGCTGTGTCCTGCCGCGAGGAGTCGATGAAACGACGTGTCGTTCCGATTGTTGTATTCGCTGTCATGCTCGCGCGCCCGGCGATGGCTCAACAGCGCCCGCTCGTGACCGAAGATCCAGAACCCATCGGCGCGGGCAGAGTGCTGCTCGAAACCGGCGTGGACTTCGCCTCCGACCAGCAGTACCCGGTGTCTGGTCTCGAAGGAGATCTCTGGCGCGTTCCCGCGATTGGCGTCAGCGTGGGCATCAGCTCCATCGCAGAGCTTCAGATCGACGGCGGGCTTTTCAATCACCTGTCGATTCAGCATCGTAATCCGGCGCCCTTATCGCACCTGCTCACGGTGACCGGGACAGGCACGTCCGACTTCCAGGACATCGTCATCGGCACGAAGATTCGGCTGCTGGCAGAGGGGCCGAAGCACCCCTCGCTCGCGTTCCGGTTCGCGACCAAGCTTCCGAACACGACGAACGAAAAGGGGCTGGGCCTCGATACGACGGATTTCTACGCGTCGCTGCTCGCCGCGAAAACCGTGCAGTCGATCCGGGTCGTGGGCAACGTCGGCTTCGGCATCCTTGCTGATCCGACGGTTGGCGATCGCCAGAACGACGTGCTGACCTACGGCATGTCGTTCGCGCGTGCGCTGACCGATCGAGTCCGAAGTGGTCGGGGAGCTGAACGGTCGCGTCTCGATGCGAGAAGGCAAGGCGTTTCCGGGAACCGAAACCCGCGGGATTCTGAACCTTGGCGGGCGCTACACGCGCGCGTCGATTCGCCTGGACGGCGGGCTGTTCTTTGGCCTCACGGCAGTCGATCCGACGATGGGCTTCACGGCGGGGTTGACGTACGTGTTCAATGCGTTCCAGGTCCCGTAGATCCTCGATACTCAAGCTATCAGCTGTCAGCTTTCAGCTCTTTGATGATGTGGAAGCGTTCGGAGAGCTGACAGCTGAAAGCTGAAAGCTGAAAGCTACGAGTGTCGCGTGCGTGTTGTCACGGGATTCGATAGAAGGCTCGGAGCGCGTCCAGTTCCTTGCGGCGCTGTTCATCCGACCAGCCGAGCTCGGTGCCCACGATCTCGGCGGCACGATGGGCGGCGGCGTCGCCTGGATAACCGAGCGCCCCGAGAGGCGTGCGGCGAACGACCGCGTCGTTGAGGGTAAGCGCCATCTCGTGCCGGACAGCCCACACGAGCTCGGCGCCGATCACCGGCGAGTCTTCCACCACCTTCGCCCGCCAGCTCCGGCCCTGCCCGTCGCGAGTTCGAGCACTTGCCGATATCGCGAACCGTGCGCCGCGACGAGGTGGGATATCGTGCTGCTGGCTAGATCCCCGTGCTCGCGGCGAGCCGCCTCCGTCTCCGGCTGCGATGTCGACGAGATCACCGCCGGGCAGCGGTGTCGTACGCGGTACGGCAGGGCGGCGTGGATCGCTGGAGTTTCGCGACGACCGTGTCGGTCACCTGCTCCGCCACAGCCCTGGCGGTCGTGTATTTCACCCCGGCCACGCTCACGATCCCGTCGAGGCCTTGACCGGCGTGGTCTCGAACCTGTTCGTGACCCTGCAGCGCGATGCGGCCGTTGGCCACGATTGCAGGAACCGCGCCGTAGTGCACCAGCGTCACATCGCTCCTTCTCGAGGGCGAGCGCAGGAAACGCCTCGTTGATCTCGGCGATGAAGCTGGCAATCTCGGTCGGCGTAGGGACCGCCTCTTCGCCGCTGCACGTACGCGCCGACTCCCAGGTGCCGAAAATCGCCCTGCCGCGCCAGGGCACGAGAAAGAGATGACGCCCGGATGCCGAGCGGCCTCCGAGCGCTGCCGCTCCACCGTCGCGTCGTGTGACGAGGTTCATGGCCTTCAGCAGGGGGATTCCGGTGGACGCCTTCGAGTCGCTCAAAAGGCGATCCGACCTCTCCTCCCGTCGCGTTGACGGTGACGCGCGCGCCAATCTCGATTTGGCGGCCGTCCGGGCGGTTCGCCGCGCGAACGCCGACGACGCGCCGGCTGTCGCGGAGCAGCTCGATGCGCCTCGACATAGTTGGCCAGCACCGCTCCGTGCGCTGCGGCGGCGACAGCCCATGTGAACGTGAGCCGATCGGATTCGGGCGTCACGTAGTCGTGCCAGATGGCCGCGCCGTCAGGCCGTCGCGTTGCAGTCGCGGAAAACGGTCGAGGGCCGCAGTACGGGAGACGACATGGCCGGCCGGGATCCGGAGATGAGGCGGCACCCCCAGGTTTCGGTCGCATGCCAGGACCCGGTCGAGCATGAAACCGGCGCGCATGGCGAGCGGTCCCCGCGTCAGCGATCGGAACAGAGGCAGCACGAAAGGCAGGGCATGGACGGCATGCGGCGCAATACGCGCGAGCGTCCGGCGCTCCCGGATGGATTCGCGGGCCCGGCGGACGTCGAGTGTCTGGAGATAGCGCAGGCCGCCGTGGATCGTCCGGAGGTGGTTGAAGGAGCTGCCGCTGCCGAAATCGGCACGGTCGATGAGCGCGACGCTGAGACCGCGCTGCGCCGCGTCGTACGCGATCGTCAGGCCGTAAATGCCGCCGCCGACGACGAGCACGTCGAATGTGGAAGCCGTGAGTCGATCGCTGTCGCGGACCATGACGGGCAATTAGGCTATGGGCTTTGGGCCGGGGGTCAGGTCCAGAGGCCTGAAGCCTGAGGCTCGAGAGCATGAACAGCCTAGCCATAATATAGTGTCCGGCGTGGCCACGACTGACGCAGTCCGCGAGTACTGGGAACAGCACATACACGACCTCGAGATCACGCGGCATCCTGTCGGCTCGCGCGGGTTCTTCGACGACCTCGATCAGTACCATTTCGAGAAGCTCCACCACCTGCTCCGGCTCGTGGACTTCGAAGGCTACCGCGGCCGCCGGGTCCTCGAGGTCGGCTGTGGCGCGGGAGTGGACCTGGCCCGGTTTGCCAGGGGAGGAGCGCGCGTGACGGGCGTCGACCTGACTTCCTCCGCGATCGGCCTCGCGAAGGCGAATTTCGAGCAGCAGGCGCTCCAGGGTGGGCTCTTCGTCGCCGACGGCGAGCATTTGCCGTTCCCGGACGGCTCCTTCGATTTGGTCTATGCGCACGGAGTCGTTCAATACACCGCGGATCCCGCACAGTTGATTCGCGAGTGTCGTCGTGTGCTGAAACCCGGCGGCGACGCGATCTTTCAGGTGTACAACCGTGTGTCGTGGCTCAATGCGCTGTCGAAGCTCATGAACGTCGGCCTGGAGCACGACGATGCGCCCGTGCTGCTCAAGTTCAGCCTCAGCCGAGTTCAGACGGCTCTTGTCCGGGTTCGACGCCGTCCGCATCGTGCCGGAGCGATTCCCGGTGAAGTCGCGGCTGCACCGGGGATGGAAGGGGGGCGTTTACAACCTCGCGTTCGTCGGCGCCTTCAATGCGCTGCCCCGCGCGTTCGTGCGCCGTTTCGGCTGGCACCTCCTCGCGTTCTGCCGCAAGTAACCAAAGGATCTGCGACGACTCAATCCACGCATTCACCAACTCACCAATTCACCAACTCACCAATTCGTCGATGATTGGATTCGCCAAGGCCCACGCGTACGGCAACGACTTCCTGTACGTTCGCAAGGCGGAGGTCGAGGACGCGGCCCTCGACGCGCTCGCCAGGGAGATGTGTGATCGCCATACCGGTGTCGGCGCCGACGGGCTGATCGTCTACGAGGCCATGGACGACAGCGTGTCGATGCGCCTCTTCAATGCCGACGGCAGCCGGGCGGAAGTGTCCGGGAACGGCGTTCGCGCGCTCGCGGCCCTCGCGCTCCGCCACGACGACCGCCCGCACGCCGAGTTGACGATTCAGACGGAGGCCGGGCCGAAGCGACTTGCGCGCATCGGCCGGGAACAGATCCGCCAGACGTTTCGTGCGGCCATGGGAGTGCCCTCGGGCGTCAGGCAGGCCTCGATCTCGGTCGCCGGGGAGTCGGTCACCGCCGTCGTTCTGAACATCGGGAATCCCCAGTGCGTGCTGCTCGGCCCCTTGCCGGAGAAGGCGCGGTTCGAGCGGCTGGGCGCGGCGCTGGAGCGGCATCGAGCTGTTCGGCGACGGCACCAACGTGGAGTTCGCGCACGTGGAAACGCCCGCGCGCGTCCGCATCCTCATCTGGGAACGCGGGGTCGGGCCAACCGCATCGTCGGGGACGGGCGCGTGCGCGGCGCTGATTGCGGCCCGGGCGTTCGGCGGCGCCGACGCCGAGGCCGACGTCATCTCGCCGGGCGGCGCGCAGCGCGTCGAATGGCATGCCGAGGGAGTCTACTTGACCGGATGGGCGGAAGTGGTCTGCGAAGGCGAGTGGTTCAGGCAGATTCCTCGTACGTCCTGACGATTGTCCTCATCGAATTCTGCGCAGCCGCTCAACTCCGCGGGCGGGCGGCGGTGGCACGGCGGCGATGAGCTGGCGTTCGGCGTCGGCCAACCGCGGCAATGCCGCCGAAGCGGTCGAAACCACGCTGGCGTAATCGCCGCGCTCCATCGCTGTGCGCGCTTCTTGCAGCCGCCGGTCGCCGTCGGCGGCGGCGTTCTTCGGCCCCGTGAGCGTGCGCGCCGGGACGCGGGCGGCCTCGGCGGTTTTCAGCCGGGCCTGCAGGGCGGCGAGCGCGGCCACGAGAGCGGATGTCGCCCGGTCGGCTTCGACGCGCGCGATCGCTTTGCCGTCGGCGGCCAGTCTGGCCGCGTTCTGCGCCTGTTCCCGACTATCGAGCGCGTAATTCAGGGCGAGACGATAGTCGCGCTGCGCGACGGCCTCGCCAGCGCGCTTGAGCAGGTCCTGGGCGGCGGCAAACTCGTCGCGGGCGTACTGCTCGGCGCCCGCCGCCCGTGCCGCCTCGATGGCGCCTTCCGCCTGCTGCATTTCTCGATCGGGCGGCGAGCCGCACGAAGCGAGAGCGAGCGCCGCGACAGCAAGGACAGGCCACGTGAGTCGGATCCGACGCGACGGGCACGACATCGTTGCCAGTATACGTCGGTCGCAGGGAAGTAGTTGACAGTTGACAGTTAACAGTTGACAGGGCGGACCGCAATGCAGCGATTCACAGAGCTTCGAATCTGGCAAAGAAGCCATGCTCTCGCGCTCGATGTCGATCGCATCACGGCCACATTTCCGAAAACGGAGCAATTTGGCATTGTCTCGCAGGTTAGAAGAGCGGCTGTCTCGATCGCTTCGAACATCGCCGAAGGGGCGAAACGCCAAACCCGGCGAGAGTATGTGAGATGTCTGAACGTGGCGGAGGGTTCGCTGGCAGAGACCGAATCATTGCTTCGACTGTCTCGCGACCTCGGATTTGGTGCCGATCGACTGGTGGCGGAGTTGGTCAAAGAGTCTGAGGACATCTCGCGCATGCTGCACCGCTTCCGTCAGGCCGTGGAAGGGCGCGTCGAGGATTGAGATGTGTGAGCAGCGCCTGTCAGTCACTGTTGACTGTTGACTGTCAACTGTCAACGATTCCGTTCGCTTGTCCGCAATGAGAGACCTTGCCCCCGCCGACCGCCCGCGCGAGAAACTGTTGCGTCATGGCGCCGCGGCGCTGGGGGACAACGAGCTCGTCGCGCTCGTGCTCGGTAGCGGTCGGCCGCGGGTCGGCGCGCTGGGGGTAGCAAATGAGCTGCTGCGGACGCAAGGGGGTGTCCACGGACTCGTGCGATCAACCCCTGACGATCTGGCGCGGGTCACCGGTATCGGCGCCGCCAAAGCCGCGCAGTTGATCGCGGCGGTCGAACTGGGCCGGCGGACGCTGGGTCACGCGCCGGGCGTACGGGTGCAGCTGCGCACGCCGCGTGAAGCGGCAGCATACCTACTGCCCACGTTCGGATCGCGGCCGGTCGAACAATTCGGTGTCGTCCTGCTCGACACCAAGCACCGCGTCATCAGAACGACGGTCGTGGCCATCGGTACGTTGAACACGACCGTGGTCCACCCCCGCGACGTCTTTCGCGAGGCCGTGCTTGGCGCGGCGGCCTCGGTCGTGGTGTTCCATACGCACCCCTCTGGCGATCCCAGCCCGAGCCCCGATGACGTGGAACTGACCGCCCGGCTGGCCGCGGCGGGGGCCCTCATGGGGATCGACATGATCGACCACATCGTGCTCGGAGATACCCGGTACTGCAGCTTCAAGGAGATGGGACGCCTCTGAGGAAGGTGTCACAACGGGCCAGCCGTTCGCTCCATGCAAGATGCACGATGTCTCGCCGGTCGAGGCGATAGGGAGCGGCAGGGTGAGCTACGTGGCTGCCGCCGTACAGCGGTGGATCGCATCAACGAGATCAGCCGGTGAGCAGGGCTTTGTCAGATGCCGGTCGCATCCGGCGCGCATCGCGCTCACGCGCTCATGGGGAAGGTCCGCTCCCGTCAATGCGATAATCGGTGTTGCGGCTGTCGACGGAGACGCCTTCAACTGGCGCGCGACCTCCCATCCGTCGATGTCGGGTAACCCCAGATCGAGCACGATTACGTCCGGCACACACGTGCTCGCGAGCGTCAACGCCTGCCGTCCGGTGGCGGCCGGAGTCACATCGTAGCCGGCGTTGGCGAGATAAGTGGTGTACCCCTCTCGCGTTGCCGAATCATCGTCGACGAAAAGCACACGAATGGCTGTTCTTGGCCTGGCAGGCACTTCGACAGCGTACCATGGTTCCAGCTAGCGGCCGCGCGCGCTCCTCCGTTACGCTGACGTTGAACTGAATGTCACACCTGAAGCTCACCATCGCCACGACCGACTACGATCATTTCCGCGATTTCCGGGCCGGCCTCGTCAGGGCTGAAGGCATCGACCATACCTGGCTCACTCTCGGGCATCACGAATGCTTCGCGCGCTTTACGGCGAACCGCGAGTTCGATCTGTCGGAGCTCTCCTTCGCCAAGTTCCTGGCCCAGGTCAGCAGAACGGACGCCGACATCGTCGGACTTCCGGTGATCTGCTCTCGCTTGTTCCGGTTCGCCTCGTTCTACGTGAACAGGAAGAGCGGGATCAGGACCGTGGAGGACTTGAGGGGCAAGAGAGTGGGCTCGCCGGAATGGGCGCATTCCGCCGCCGTTTACATGCGGGGCTGGATGCACAACGAGATGGGGGTGAAGCTGACCGACGTGCACTGGTACCAGGCGGGCGCCAACGCCCCGGGCCGTGACGAGAAAGTCGAGCTCAGCCTCCCGTCAGGCCTGACGCTTACCCGCGTTCCCGGCAAGAGCTTGAGCGAGATGCTGGCCGCGCACGAGATCGATTGCGCCATCATCGCGCGGCCGCCAACCTGCTTTCTGGAAGGTCACCCAGAGGTGGAGCGACTGTTCCCGGATTTCCTGCCGATGGAAGAGGAGTACTACACCCGCACGAAGGTATGGCCGATCATGCACATCATCGCGATGAGAAAGTGCCTCGTCGACGAGAATCCCTGGGCCGCCCGCAATCTTTACAACGCGTTTCTCGAATCGAAACGCCGATCCGTCGAGCGCATTCTCGATCCGGCGGTGTCGCGCTATCCGGTGCCCTGGCTGACAACGTACGCGAACAGGATGCGCGACATGTTCGGCGGCGATTTCTATCCGTACGGCATCGAAGAAAACCGCCCGACCTTGGAACAGATGGCGCTCTACGCCTTCCAGCAGGGTATCGCGCGCCGCCTGATGAAGCCCGAGGAGCTCTTCCCCAGGGGAATCATGACCAAGGTGGTTATTTGAACATGTCGCTAACGCTTACCGGAAAGACCTGAGGATGCTCTCGACGTAGCTCTCGTCGCTTACGACGACGACCATCAGCGACCAGGGCCGCACCTGTGCCAACGTCCTCGAGAGCGCCTCGTCGGTCGCCGGTGCGGAATGAACGACGAGCGTGGTCGTCGTCACCCGCCTCAGGCTGCAGAGCGCGCCGATCACCGAGGCCCCCGGCGCCTCGGCGCCGCTGGTTGCGATCATCACGACGAAATCCGCCGCAGCCATTTCCTCCAGGACGCTTCCGGTGCGATCCGCTGCCTTCACCCCGATGTCCCCTTGTGCCGGGTCGCGAAGGGCGGGCGCCGGGAAGAACGCGACGCCGTTCCACGAGTGTGTGGCCAGCGTCGCAACGAGGCGGTCGCACGCGGGATCGAGCGCGACGACGCTCAGCGCGCGCGAGGTCGACGGTCCTTCCGGCACGCGGAAGCGGGCTTCTGCGGCCGAGCTCATGCGGGCGGATTCGCTGAGCATCGGAGGGCTCAGACCGAGGCCGGTGCCACGCCGGGATGCGCGATCAATGCCGTGCGGGCGCCATCCTTGAACGGTTGATCCGGCGGGAGAACGATCGCCGCCGAGCGCACCCGTTGATGCGCCGGATCGAGGCCCGGGAGAGGTGCGCCGCTGTCCTCGAGGGCGGTCGCCGCACGCAGCAACCGTTGACGCGCCATGATGATGCCGATATCGGTCGATACGAGGGTTTCCTTGGTGCGATCGACGATGGGTCCCATGCTTTCCTGGAGGGAGGCGTCCTGCATGGCGAATCCCTCGATGCCGCTGTAGGTCCTGCCGGCTGCCTGCGCCCCCCGGTCCATGAGGTAGTCGTTGTCCTTGTTCGCGAGCGGGCGAAAGGTGCCCGGCGCGTACGTGACGTGGATGCCTTTCCCCGCGCGCATCGCCGCCACCTCCGCGTCCGTCAGGAGGCGGGTGGGATGGTAGTCGAAGCTCCACGTCCAGCAATGCTCATCGTCGATCGGAATCCAGAAGTGCCCGTGCACCGAATGATTGCCTCGCGGCGCGATCATCGTGAACGAAGGCATCACCCACTGTGTGATCCGCCAGTAGTAATCGCCGTTCTCGGTGTTCCGCCTGGCGCCGATATACAGGCCGCCCGGACTCTCCACGACCTCGAAGACGGGCCGCGCGTCACTCAGGTTGTACTGGTTACCTCGTGCGCCCTTGAATAGAGGGTCCGAGTTCAAGTCGCCGCGGTGCAGGAACGACACGTGGCTCGAATCGATGCCGCCCTCCATCGCCTGAAGCCAATTGCATTCCTGGAGGCGCTTCGACGTGAACGATTGTGCGCGCGGCACCGTGGCGAACTCCCATTCCGGGGGCGGCGGTTGCTTCGCGATCGGCCCCATGTAGGCCCACAGCACGCCCCCGCGTTCGATCAACGGATAGGACGTCAGCCTGACCTTCCGGGCAAAACCGGAGTCCTCCGGTTCCGATGGCATGTCGATGCACTGTCCGGTGACGTCGAACTTCCAGCCGTGGTAGGAGCACCTCAGGCCGCATTCCTCGTTGCGGCCGAACCAGAGCGAGACCCCGCGGTGGGCGCAAAATTCATCAAGCAGCCCGTAACGCCCGTCGCTGTCCCGGAATGCGATCAAACGCTCCGAGAGCAGTTTCACACGCACCGGCGGGCAGTCGTTGGCGGGCAGCTCGTCGGAGAGCAACGCCGGAATCCAGTAGCGCCGAAACAGCCGGCCCATGGGCGTGGCCGGACCCGTCTGCGTCAGCTTGTCGCTGTCGCCCTTCCTGAGCATCGCGCGTCTCCTCCTGCCCGATCGTGAGCATTATCCCGTAGCGCCCGCCTCCTGTGGAAGGTCACCATGCTCCGCCGGCGTTCCGCCTCCGCTCCGGCTGTTTGCTGCGGAGCTACGGCGAGACCTGGCCGAAGCGCGAAGGCCGGGAGCCGGACCGTCATCCGCGGCGCGGGCGATTCGGTGGGCCGAGTGGGTAGCCGTCGGCCCTGGCGGGCGTGAGGGAGGAGTGGCCCCAACCCGCGTGGTCTCTGGATTCGTGACGTTCGAGCGCATGATATTGTGGCCGGACGTGCATACCTGGTCGGACTGACAACGGTGTGAGATCTGTAGATGTCGCGTGTGCTCTTTTTCGACTGCTTCTCCGGGATTTCCGGCGACATGGTGCTCGGCGCGTTTCTCGACGCCGGTTTGCCGCTCGACGAGTTGAAGAACGCCCTGGGCAGCCTCTCGGTCTCTGGCTTCGATGTCAGCGCGGCGCGCGTGCTTCGAGCCGGCGTCTCGGCGACGAAGTTCATCGTCCAGGAGAACGCCGGGCCGGGAAACTCCATTCCGCGGGATGACACCGCGCGCAAGGATGAGCATGGCCATGCGGGCCGGCACTCCGACGACCACGATCACGGCCATCAGCACGAACCACGGCAGCACGGCCACGCCTCTGCCCCTGCGCATCAACATCCGCATCGCAGCCTGGCCGAAATCCACGCGCTGAGTCGATCGGTCGGCGCTGTCGCCGGCGGGGCGCGATCGCGCCAAGACGCTGTTCCGGCGTCTGGGAGAGGCCGAGGCCGCCATTCATCAGATGCCGGTCGAGAAGGTGCATCTACACGAAGTCGGGGCCCTCGACTCGATCATCGACATCGTCGGCGCCGTGTTTGCCCTGGAGTGGGTAGGAGCCGACCGCATCGTGTGCTCGCCGCTGAACGTCGGCGGCGGCACCGTGCGCTCGGCTCACGGCGTGTTTCCGGTTCCCGCGCCCGCGACGATGAAGCTGCTCGGCGATGCGCCGATTTACAGCGGTCTGATCCAGAAAGAGCTGGTGACGCCGACCGGTGCGCTGATCGCCACCTCCTATGCGTCGTCGTTTGGTCCGCTGCCGGCGATGTCGGTGGAGCGCGTCGGCTACGGCGCCGGTGAGCGCGACGATCCCCAGACGCCCAACGTGCTGCGCGTGCTCGTCGGGCGAGAGGCCGAACAGCCGGAAGCCGACCGCGTCGTCGTCATCGAATGCGAGATCGACGACATGAACCCGCAGATTTTCGGCGTGGCCATGGATCGTCTCTACGCGGCTGGAGCACTCGAGGTGTTCTACGTGCCGGTGCAGATGAAGAAGAATCGGCCAGGCACGCTGTTGACGGTCATCGCGCCTCCCGACCGGCGTCCGGCTCTGATCGACCTGATCTTCCGGGAAACGACGACAATCGGGCTGAGACACCACGAGGTCGAACGCGAGTGTCTGCGCCGGGAGATCATCCACGTCGAGACGCCGCTCGGCGCCGTGCGGTTCAAGCTGGCCTGGCGCGACGGACGGGTCGTCAACGCGGTGCCGGAATTCGAGGACTGCGCGAAGCTCGCCGCGGCAGGCAATCTGCCGCTCAAGGAAGTCCAGGCCATCGCCGCACAGGCTTACGGGTCGCGCCAGAGTCGCCAGTCGTGAGCCGGTTCTACCTGACCACGCCGATCTATTACATCAATGCGGAGCCACATCTCGGCCACGCGTACACGACGATGGTGGCCGATGCGGTCGCCCGCGCTCACCGCCTGGCGGGTGATGACGTGTTCTTCCTCACCGGGACGGACGAACACGGCCAGAAGGTCGAGCGTGCGGCCCAGCGAGCGGGTCTCAGCTACCGCGGCGTTTGCCGACCGGGTGTCGCAGAAGTTTCGAGATCTGCTGCCAACGCTCAATGTCACCAACGACGATTTCATCCGGACCACCGAGCCGCGGCATCACGCAGCGTCACAAGCGCTGTGGCGGCTGGTGCGGGATCGCGGATTCATCTACAAGGACAAGTACGAAGGCTGGTACTGCACGGTCGACGAGATCTTCGTTCCCGATACGCAGCTGCAGGACGGCCGGTGTCCAATCTGTGGAAATGCCGTCGAGCGAATCGCCGAGGAGAGTTATTTTTTCCGGCTCTCGGCGTTTCAGCAGCCCCTCCTCGACCACTACCGGAACAACCCTGAGTTCCTGGTTCCGGCGGTTCGTCGGAACGAGATGATGTCCTTCCTGCAGACCGGGCTCGAGGATCTCAGTGTCAGCCGGACGTCGTTCCGATGGGGCATTCCGGTGCCGGACGATCCGGCGCATGTCATGTACGTCTGGTTCGATGCCCTGACGAATTACCTCACGGCCGCGGGCTACGGAGCGGCGGACCCGACGGCGGCCGCTCGGCTCGCGAAATACTGGCCGGCCGACGTGCATCTGATCGGCAAGGAAATCGTGCGACAGCACGCGATTTACTGGCCGGCGTTCCTGCTCGCCGCCGGCTTGCCGCTCCCTCGCCAGATCGTGAGTCACGGGTGGTGGCTCATGGAAGGCGCGAAGATGTCGAAGTCGAAGGGCAACGTCGTCGCGGCCGGCCGACTACATCGATCGGTTCGGCCTCGACGCGCTCCGGTACTTCGTCTACCGCGAAATGGTCTTCGGACAGGACGCGAACTTCGGCGACGAGGCGATCCTCATGCGGTATAACGCCGATCTGGCCAACGACCTCGGCAATCTGGCGAGTCGCGCCACGACGATGATTCATCGGTACTGCGGCGGTGTCGTGCCCGCGCCCGATACCGGCGCTGCGGGCGCGGACCGAGGAGCAGGCGCTGGAGACGGCGGTGGCGGCTCTGATTGACAGCGTCAAGGCGTCGATGCGCTCGTTCCAGCTGAATGTCGCGCTGCGCGACATCTGGGAAGTGATTGGCGCATCGAACCGGTATATCGTCACGCGCGAACCGTGGAAGATCGCCAAGGACGACAGCAAACGAGCCGAGCTCGAAACGGCCTTGTACATCGCAGCCGATACGCTGCGGGTCGTCGCCGAATTGCTCCGGCCGTTCATGCCGGAGACAGGCGATCGCATGCTCCGCATGCTCGGGATTGAACCGGCGCCCACGTCCTGGGCGTCGCTGGCGCCGGGCGTCGTTGACGCCGGGAATCCGGCTCGGCGAGACCAGCGCGCTTTTTCCGCGCATCGAGTACTCAGTGGAGGAAATCAGACAAATGGCTGCCGATACCAACGAAGCGCCGGGCGCGCCAGTCCCTCCCCCGAGCAGTCCCGCGCCGGCTGCTCCGGCTCCAGCCCGCTCAGGCGGCCCCGATCGCGGACGGCCGGATCTCGATTGACGACTTCATGAAGGTGGAGCTCCGCGTCGCCAGAGTGCTCGCGGCCGAGCGCGTGCCGAAATCGAACAAGCTGCTGAAGCTGCAGGTCGATGTCGGGAGCGAGCACCGGACCATCGTGGCCGGCATCGCCGAGGCCTATGAGCCCGAAGCGCTCGTCGGGCGAACGGTCGTCGTCGTGTTCAACCTGAAACCGGCGAAGTTGATGGGCGTCGAATCGAACGGGATGGTCCTGGCCGCGAGCCCGGACGGACGGAAAGCCGGTGCTTCTCGGCTTCGATGCGGCGCCTGAGCCGGGAACGCGGGTGCGATAGATCACAAGGGTTCGCAGAGGTTCGAGAGGTTCGAGGGGTTCGAGAGGTTCTCACGATGCACACGGTTCGCAAGGAGCAGGCGATCGCGAGGCTGAAATACGTGATCGAACGTGAGCTTCCGCGCTTCCGGCCACGCGGATGATGAAGCCTGCCGTCCGCCGGGGCTTGGCGGCGCTGGTGGTGTGTGCGGCTGCCGCCTGTGGATCCCCGACCGAACGCGCTCAGCCGACATCCATGAACGTCGTCGCCGAGAGTTACGTCAAGCTGGTCCTGGCGCTTGGCCAGCACGACGCCGCCTATGTCGATGCCTATTACGGCCCGCCGGAGTGGAAGTCCGAGGCGGAACAGCGGAAACGGTCCCTCGCCGAGATCGACGCCGAAGCCGCACGGCTCATCGACGGCGTGGGCTCTCCGCCGGCCGGCGCGGACCCCGACGACTTGACCGTCCTGCGTCACGTGTATCTCCGGCGGCAGCTCGAAGCGCTGCGGGCGCGGGTGCGCATGCTCTCGGGCGCCACCTTCACCTTCGACGAAGAGTCGCAAGCCTTGTACGATGCCGTGGCGCCTGTTCGTTCCGAGTTCTCTTTCCAGATCACGCTGACCGAGCTCGAAAAGCTCCTGCCGGGCCGGGGCCCCCTCATCGACCGCTACGACGCGTTCAGGAAAGACTTCATCGTCGCGCCGGATAAGCTCGGGCGGGTCTTCGACGCGGCCATCGCCGAGTGCCGGAAGCGGACGCTTCCGCATGCCGAGCTGCCGGCCGGTGAGACCTTTACGGTGGAGTTCGTCACGAAGAAGTCGTGGAGCGGCTACAACTGGTACCAGGGCAACTACCGGAGTCTCATTCAGGTCAACACGGACCTGCCGATCTACATCGATCGCGCCGTCGATCTCGCGTGCCACGAGGGGTACCCGGGCCACCATGTCTACAACGCGCTGCTCGAAAAGCATCTGATGCGCGATCGCGGATGGGTCGAGGCGTCGGTGTATGCTCTGTTCTCGCCTCAGTCGCTGATCGCGGAAGGCACGGCGAACTATGGCATCGAGGTCGCGTTTCCCGGTGACGAGCGGCTGGTGTTCGAGCGAGACGTACTGTTTCCCGCAGCGGGATTGAAGGCGGACCGGGCGGCCGAGTACTCGCGGGTGCAGGCTCTCGTGGATCAGCTGTCGTATGCCGGCAACGAGGCGGCGCGCCGGTACTTGAACAAGGAGATCGACCGGCAGGCCGCCATCGAATGGCTCACCCGCTTCGCCATGATGTCGCCGGCGCGCGCGGAACAGCGCACGCGGTTCTTCGACGACTATCGAAGCTACGTGATCAACTACAACCTCGGCAAAGACCTCGTGAAGCAGTACATCGAGTCGCGCGGCGGCACCGAAGCGGATCCGGCCAGACGGTGGCGGGAGTTCGTTCGGCTGCTCGGATCGCCGCGGCTGCCGTCGGGGCTTCGGCCGGCCTCGTAGCCCGTTTCTTGGAAAGTCTGAAGTCTCAAACCTGAAGTCTGATCAGATTTCAGACCTCAGGTTTCAGATTTTCACATGATCGACTCTCACTGTCATCTCGCTGACGAAACGTTCAGCGCCGATTTGCCGGCCGTCGTCGCGCGCGCGCGGGACGCCGGACTGGAGCGGGCGCTGGTCGTGCTCGCGGCGGGCGACGGGAACGAGGCCGAGCGGGCCGTGCGCGTTGAAACGCTGTGGCCCGAGGTCCGCTTCGCGATCGGCGTTCATCCGCATACCGCACACGAGTTCGCGGACGATCCCCAGCGTGCCGCGGGTGCGGTGCGGGCCCAGCTTGCCGCGACCCCCTCAGCCCGCGCGCTCGGCGAGATCGGCCTCGACTACCACTACGACTTCACGCCCCGCGACGTGCAGCAGCGCGTGTTTCGCGCGCAGACCAGGCTGGCGCGCGAGCTGGATCTCCCTGTCGTGATCCACACCCGCGAGGCGGACGAGGACACCCTCGCCATTCTCCGCGACGAAGGTGGCGGCGACGTGCGCGGCGTGCTGCACTGCTTTACGGGCACCGCGGCGCTCGCCAGCGCCGGGCTCGACCTCGGGTTCTACATCTCGCTCGCCGGGATCATCACCTTTCCGAAGGCTGCGCCGCTGCGCGAAGCCGTCGCGCACGTGCCGCTTGATCGCCTGCTGGTCGAAACCGACAGTCCGTTTCTGGCGCCGGTGCCGCACCGCGGCAAGCGGAACGAGCCGGCCTACGTGGCGCACGTGATCACGGCGCTCGCCGGGCTCCGGGGACTTGCCGCCGCCGAGCTCGCGGCGCAGACGACGGCGAATTTCCACGCGTTGTTCCGGCCCTAGTGTCGCGTCCGGAAGTTCGTTGCCGCACCGAGGGCGCCGAGGCGCCCGTCCCGCAAGGCGCGAGGAGGGAGAATACCGGGAGTATTTGACCGGCGAGCAACGCTGCGGGACGGGATGCATCGGCGGCCTGATGCAAGCGAACTTCCGAGCGCGACACTAGTCCGACGTGCGCGCGTCAAGCCGGCACCTCGGACTAAAGCACTCACCCTGCACGAATTACACGCGCCGGTCGCGTTGACACTGCAGGGAGAGGTGTGGTCAGATGAACGTCCCAGCTGATCCGCCGTGGAAAATACTTCGCTGCCCCTCTCACAGATCTTCGAACCGATTCGCGCCGACCTGGAGAAGGTGGATCGCGAATTCGGCCGTCAGGTCGAATCCCAGGTCGATCTGATCCCCAAGATCGGCAAGTACATCCAGACGAGCGGCGGTAAACGGATCCGTCCCGCCGTCCTGCTGATGGCCGCGCGCCTGACCGGCTACCAGGGCGAGCGCGCCATCTTGTATGCGGCCGTCGTCGAGTTCATCCACACCGCCACGCTCGTGCACGACGACATCATCGACGAATCCGAGCTGCGCCGCGGCCGGCTCGCGGTGCACTCGCGCTGGGGCAACGACATCACGGTGCTGCTGGGCGACTATCTCTACATCAAGTCGATGGCGCTGGCGCTCACCTACGATACCCTCGACATCGTCCGGCTGTTGTGCGACGTCACGCTGCGCATGATCGAGGGCGAGCTCTACCAGCTCACGAAGAACGGCGACGCCGACATCACCGAGGAGCAGCACTTCGACATCATCAGGCGCAAGACCGCGTATCTCTTCGGCGGCTGCGCGCAGATCGGCGGCATGCTCGGGAAGGTCAGCGAGGAGCAGGCGCAGGCGCTCCGCGAGTACGGGTTCAATCTCGGCATCGCCTTCCAGCTCGTGGACGATCTGCTCGACTTCACGGGTGACGCCGGGGCGCTGGGGAAGCCGATCGGCGCCGATCTCCGCGAAGGCAAGATGACGCTGTCCGCTCATTCATCTCCTGCAGCAGCGCGAGGAGGTCGGCGAGCGGATCGTGCGCGACATCATCGCCAGCCGATCGGTGTCCGAAGCCCAGTGGAGCGAGCTGCTCAGGATTCTGAAGGAGCACCGGTCCACCGACTACGCGTACCGGCGGGCGTCCGAGTTCGCCGAGCGCGCGAAGAAGCCGCTGTACGCGTTTCCGCCCAGCTCGGAACGCAATGCGCTGCTCGCGCTGCCCGATTACGTGCTCTCGCGCGACCGGTGACCAAGCGGGATCCTGCCCAGCGCATCGAAGAGCTCCGCGACCTGATCCGCCACCACGAAGAACGCTACTACGTTCACAGCGACCCCGAGATTTCCGACGAAGAGTTCGACCGCCTGCTCCACGAGCTGGAACGTCTCGAGGCCGAGTATCCGGATCTCGTCACGACCGACTCGCCCACGCAGCGCGTGGCCGGTCGTCCCGTTGAAGGCTTCGCGACGGTCGAGCACGTCGCGCCGATGCTCAGCCTCGACAACGCCTACAGCGAGGACGAGCTGAAAGCGTTCGACGAGCGCGTCCGCAAGGGAGCCGGCCTCGGCGCCGAGCCGGTCGGGTACGTCGCAGAGTTGAAGATCGACGGGCTGAGCATCGCGCTCACCTACGGGGACGGCCGGTTGCTCGTCGGCGCCACGCGAGGCGACGGCGCCCGCGGCGAGGACGTGACGGCCAACGTGCGCACCATCCGGTCGATTCCACTCCGCCTTCGCGGCGGTCCGGCGGGCCGGATCGAAGTGCGCGGCGAGGTGTTCTTGCCGCGCGCGGCGTTCGAGCGGACGAACCGCGGGCGCGAAGACGCCGGGCGAGCCGCTGTTTGCCAATCCCCGCAACGCCGCCGCGGGCACGATGCGGAATCTGGATCCGGCGCTGGTCGCGAAGCGCGGCTTGTCGGCCTATGTGTACCAGCTGATAAGAGCCGAACAGCCGACGCATTCAGGAATGCTGGCGTCGATGCGCGCATGGGGCCTGCCGGTGGAGCCGCACTGGCGGACATGCCGCGGCATCGAGGAGGTGATCGCGTTCTGCGGCGAATGGGCCGAGACGCGGCAGACGCTGGAGTTCGACACCGACGGCGTCGTCGTCAAGGTCGACGATCTCGCGCTGCGGGAGCGCCTCGGCACGACCGCCAAATTTCCACGCTGGGCGACCGCGTTCAAGTTCCCGGCCGAGCAGGCGACCACGGATCTCGAACGGATCGCGGTGAACGTCGGACGTACGGGCGCGGTGACCCCGTACGCCGTCCTGACGCCGGTTCTTCTGGCCGGCACGACGGTCTCGATGGCCACCCTGCACAACGCGGAGGACGTCGCGCGCAAGGATCTCCGCGAAGGCGATCGGGTGCTCGTCGAAAAGGGCGGCGATGTCATCCCGAAGATCGTCAAGGCGATCGTGCCGCATCCCGAAGGGCGTCCGCGCCGGGAACCGTGGCGGATGCCGGCGGTCTGCCCGGTATGCGGCAGCCACCTTCACCGCGACGAGGAGGAAGTGGTCTGGCGCTGCGACAACACGTCGTGTCCGGCTCGAATACGACGCAGCCTCGAGCACTTCGCGTCGCGCTCGGCGATGAACATCGAGGGATTGGGCGAATCGCTCATCGATCAGCTGATCGAGCACGATCTCGTCCACGATTTCGCGGACATCTATCACCTCGACGCGGCGCAACTCGAGACGCTCGTGGTCACGCCCCGCGAACCGCGTTCGGAGCGTGCGCGCCCCCGCAAGCTCGGGAAGGTGGGCCGGAACATCATCGAGCAGATCGAGCGCAGCAGGAAGAACGATCTGTCGCGGCTGGTCTACGCCCTCGGGATCAGGCACGTCGGCGAAAAGGCGGCGGCGACGCTGGCGCGCCAGTTCAGGACGCTCGACAGGATCCTCGCGGCGCCGATCGAAGCGCTGCAGACGGTATCCGACATCGGCCCGGTCGTCGCGGCGTCGGTCCGGGCGTTCGCCGACGAGACCCCCAATCGCGCGCTCGTTGAACGGCTGGCGCAGGCCGGCGTGAACATGCAGAGCCAGGCTCCCGAGGTGACGGACGAGCCGGGCCCGTTGGCCGGCAAGGTGTTCGTCCTCACCGGCACGCTGCAGTCGATGTCGCGTGAGGAAGCCGTCGAGGCGCTCGAACGGCTCGGCGCCCGGGTGTCCGGCTCGGTCAGCAGGAAAACGAGCTACCTCGTCGCCGGAACGGATCCCGGGAGCAAGCTTGAAAAAGCAGGTCAGCTCGGCGTCGAAACGCTGGATGAAGACGCGTTCCGCGCTCTTATAATGAACAGGCAGGGCTGAGCGCGTAAACATATGTCTCGCCGCTTCACGATCGTGACGTTGACCCTCACCGCCGTGATCGCGTTCCTCGTGGGCGCGATTGTGGCCGGCGGCCTCGGCAGGCCGGCGATAATCGCGGATACGCCCGCCCCGCGCCGGCCACCTGCGACCAAGATCTGCGAATGTCGGGCCAGCCGCGTCGGTCTCGCTCGTCAACTTCGCCGACATCGTCGAGCGCATCAACCCGGCGGTCGTGAACATCGACGCGACGGCCCGGGTCGGCGAGCGCCGCCGGCGAAGCCGCCCGGGTCTGCCGGATGCCCCGGAGCCGTTCGACTTCAACGCGCCGCGCGGCGATCGCGAAGCCCCGCGCCGCGGCGCCGGCAGCGGGTTCATCATCGACGCCGACGGCAGCATCCTGACCAATTTCCATGTCATCGATCGCGCCGACCGGATATTGGTGACCTTGTCGGACGGCCGCAGTCTGCGCGCGCGCGTGATCGGGTCCGATCCCGACACCGATATCGCGTTGATCAAGGTCGACGATCAGGCCGAGCTGCCGGTCGCGCCGATCGGCGATTCGTCCACGCTGCGGATGGGCGAGTGGGTGTGTGCGATCGGCAACCCGCTCGGGTACGAGCACACCGTGACGGTCGGGGTCGTCAGCCACCTGGGCCGGAAGCTCTTCGACGCGAGCCTCGACAACTACATTCAGACAGACGCCGCGATCAACTTCGGAAACAGCGGCGGGCCGCTCATCAACTCGCGGGGCGAAGTGATCGGCATCAACGCCGCGATCAGCTCGCGCGCGAGCAACATCGGGTTCGCGGTTCCGATCAACGGGGCCTCGGCGATCCTGCCGCAGCTGCGCGCGAAGGGCCGCGTGTCGCGCGGCTATATCGGCGTGCACCTGCGCGACGTCGACGCCGATCTGCAGCGGTCGCTCCGCCTCTCAATCCGCCAGGGCGCCCTCGTGCAGGACGTCACCGCGGATTCGCCGGCCGATCGCGCCGGTGTCCGTCCCTACGACGTGATTCTGTCGTTCGACGATCAGCCGATCGCGAACGACGATCAGCTGATTCGCCAGATTTCCGGCCGGAGCCCGGGAACGGTCGCACAGCTGCGCGTACTGCGCGACGGCCGTGAGCAGACGATGACGGTGAAGCTCGCCGAGCGGCCCGGTCGCGACGGCATCGCGTCGCAGAACGTGACGCCGGCGCCGCCACCGCCGACCGGCGCGCGGCCGGACCAGGAGCCCGTGTTGGGTCTGACCGTCCGCGATCTGGATCGGTTCACGGCCGAGAGGCTCGATCTGCCGAAAACCATGCGTGGCGTCCTCATCACGCGCGTGGAGCCGCTCAGCTCGTCGTTCGACGCCGACATGCAGCGCGGCACTGTTCTGCTGGAAATCAATCGGCAGCCGATCACGTCGACGGCCGAATACCGCCGGCTGGCCCGCACCGCGCGCTCTGGCGACATCCTGACCCTGTTCGTGTATTCGCCGGATCTGGATCAGCGTCAGGTGAAGACCATCAGGGTCGAACAGCGGTAGTGCCGCTGCGCCGCCGCGGTGGTCGCGCCGAATGAACCACGCTTCATCATGCCCAAATCGCGCGTTCTGGTCATAGACGACGAGGCGGCCATCCGCGACTCCTTGCGGATGACGCTCGAATACGCCGGCTACGAATTCACCGGCGCCGCCACAGGTCAGGAAGGCCTCGCGCTGGCGGAGCGCGAGATGCCGGACGTCGTGCTCCTCGATATCAAGATGCCGGGCATGGACGGCATGGACGTGCTCACGCGTCTGCGCGCGATGAGCGAGACCACACCGGTCGTCATGATCTCGGGCCATGGGACGACGAGCACCGCCGTGGAGGCGATCAAGAAGGGCGCGGTCGATTTCCTGGACAAGCCCTTCGAGAGCACCGAGCGTCTGCTCGTCACGATCGGCAACGCGCTGGAGCATGCGCGTCTGCGCGACGAGAACCGGTCGTTGAAGAAGGACCTCGACGTCCGCCACCAGATGGTGGGGGAGAGCGCGGCGCTGAAGCAGGTGATGGCGGCGATTGCCCGCGCGGCTCCCACCAACGCGACCGTGCTGATCCAGGGCGAGAGCGGCGTCGGCAAGGAGATCGTCGCGCGCGCGATCCACCGGAACAGCCTGCGCAAGCGAGAGCGGTTCGTCCAGGTGAACTGCGCGGCCATCCCCGAGGAGCTCATCGAGTCGGAGCTGTTCGGCCACGAACGAGGGTCGTTCACCGGCGCGACCGAGAAGCAGATCGGCAAGTTCGAGCAGGCCGATCGCGGAACGATCTTCCTCGACGAAGTCGGCGACATGAGCGCGAAGACGCAGGCCAAGGTGCTTCGCGTGCTGCAGGAAGGCGAGGTCGAGCGGCTCGGCTCCGCGCGCACCACCAAGGTCGACGTTCGCGTCATCGCCGCGACGAACAAGAACCTCGAGGAGGAGATCGAGAAAGGGCACTTCCGGGAGGACCTCTATTTCCGGCTGGCGGTCATCCCGATTCTGGTGCCGCCGCTGCGCGAGCGGTCGGAAGACATCCCGCTCCTGGTGCGGCACTACCTCGACGTGTTCAGCCGCGAGCACAATACGCGGCCGCGCCGGGTGACCGATGCCGCCATGGAGGCGTTGCGGCGCTATCGCTGGAAGGGCAACGTCCGTGAGCTTCGGAACACGGTCGAGCGGCTGATCATCATGAGCGGCGCCGACACCATCGACCTCCCCGATCTGCCGGGCGTGACGCGCGCGAGTGCCGGCGCGGCGAAGCCGGGGGGCGAGGCGGCCGCGGGAAAGGACGGCACACTGCGCGAGTTCAAGGACAACTCGGAGCGTGCGTATCTGGTGGCGAAGCTTCGTGAAAACAGCTGGAACATTTCCAAGACCGCCGAAGTGATCGATACGCCGCGCAGCAACCTGTACAAGAAGCTCGAGCAGTATCAGATTTCGCAGGAAACGGATGGATAGGGCAGGAAGGGCGGGAAGGGCAGGACGGGCAGGAAGGGCAGGACGGGCAGGAGGGCAGGAGGGCAGGAAAGGCAGGAAGGGCAGCTGAAAGGCAGGAAGGGCAGGACAGGGCTGAGCAGCTGAGAAGACTGAAAGCTGACGAGAAGAACTGAAAGAGATCGCAGCGAGCCGTAAGCCGAATTCTGTTCCACCTTCGCACTCGCCCTTACGGGCTCGTGCTTCGGCGGACGACGACCATTCCTCTAGCCCCGCCATCACTGGCGGGGTCAAGCAACCTACCCGGAAGCGCTCTGGACGGGCCGTCCAGGCCAGGCTGAACCAGCGCGTTGCCGCGCCAGGGCCCGGGGCCTCCCTATTTGGTCTTGCTCCGTGCGGGGTTTTGCCTGCCACCGACCTTACGGCCGGCGCGGTGCGCTCTTACCGCACCTTTTCACCCTTACTCTCGTCATGCCGGTTGACCGCACCCGGTGCGCGCTCGGAAGGAATAGCGCGGCCTGGTGAGACCCGCCGCGCCACTCCGCGCGGTCAACCGACACGACGAAAGCGGTATATTTTCTGTGCCACTGTCCTTCAGGTTGCCCTGACCGGGCGTTACCCGGCGCACTGCCCTGCGGAGTTCGGACTTTCCTCTGATGCGTAAAGCGCCAGCGGTCGTCTGGCTCGCTGCGATCCCTCACATTGTACAGCGGACACGACGGCGGCCCGGGGCAGGAGCAGAGCCCCTCCCGCCCGTCCTGCCTCTCCTGCCGTCCTGCCCGTCCCGCCCTTCCGCCCTCCCGCCCGTCCCGCCCCTCCCGCCCTTCCTGCCCCTCCCGCCCTTGACCCGTCCCGCCCTTCCTGCCTATCCTGCCTCCTGGTCCCTATGGCCTTCTATCTCGTCACCGGCGGCGCTGGTTTCATCGGATCGCACCTCACGGAAGAGCTCGTGCGCCGCGGCCACCGTGTCCGCGTCGTCGACAGCCTGATCACCGGCCACCGTCGCAACATCGCGCACATTCCAGGCGTCGAATTTCTGGAGGGCGACCTCGCGGAGCCGGGCGTCGCCGCAGCGCGCGGTGCAGGGCGTCGACTACGTCCTCCATCAGGCGGCCATCCCGTCGGTGCCCCGGTCGGTCAAGGATCCGGTGACCTCTCACCGGGCGAACGTCGATGCGTCGTTGAACCTCCTCGTGGCGGCGCGCGACGCGCGGGTGAAACGCCTCGTCTACGCCGGTTCCTCGTCTGCGTACGGCGACACGCCGACGCTGCCCAAGCACGAGGACATGCCGACCCACCCGCTGTCGCCGTACGCCCTGCAGAAGCTGGTGTCCGAACAGTACTGTCAGATGTTCACCGCGCTCTATGGGCTGGAGACCGTCACGATTCGATATTTCAATGTGTTCGGGCCGCGTCAGGACCCCGGCTCACCGTATTCAGGCGTGATCTCGTTGTTCGCCACGGCGCTGCTCGAGGGACGCCAGCCGATCATCTACGGCGACGGCGAGCAGACCCGCGACTTCACCTATGTGGCGAACGTGGTCGACGGCGTGCTGCGGGCGGTGGAAGCGCCCGGCGCCGCCGGTGAAGTGATCAACGTCGCGACCGGAGGGCGGATCTCCCTCAACGAGCTGCTGCTCACGATGAACGGTATCGTCCACAGCCACATCGAAGCGGTCTACAAGGAACCGCGCGCCGGCGACGTGCGCGATTCGCAGGCCGACATCTCCAAGGCCAGGACGCTGCTGGGCTACGTGCCGATTGTCATGCTGGACGAGGGGCTGAAGCACACGCTCGACTGGTGCCGCGCCGAACGCGCCTTGACGCCGCTGAGCCCTTTTCATGCTCGCGCGTCTTCGATGACAGCACGCGGCCCGCTGGTGGCGTGCTGATGAGAGGAGGTTTCTCCGGTGAGGCATCGTCGTTTCGCCAGCATCACCGCGCTGATGGTCGTGCTCCCTGTGTTGGCGCCGGGACCGGCATTCGGGCAGCTCTTTTTTCCGCGAGATACCCCGAAATTCCCGCAGGCCAGGACCTGGGTGGCGCAGAAGGCCAAGCTCCCGCCCTACAGTCCACCGCGCACACCAGATGGCCAGCCCGACCTTCAAGGAGTGTGGAGCGGCCCGGTTGGTGGGGGGAACGACGACATCGAAGAGCACGAGTACGTGGACATGACCACGCCGCCCCAGGAGAGCTATCTCTCCGATCCGCCAGACGGGAAGGTGCCGTACACGCCGTGGGCCCTGGCCAAACGGGATGAGATTCGTGCGGGTTTGGGACGAGGGTGGCCCGGTGAGTCGGGCGAACGTCTCTACGCCGATCCGACGTCGTTCTGTCTGGACGGCATGCCGCGCATCTCGTTCGGTCCTCAGGAGATCGTTCAGAAACCGGACTCCGTGATTCTGCTCAGCGGGGATGTCTACCGCGTGATCCCCACCGACGGGCGCCCTCGTCTCGGCCCAGGCGTGAAGTCCTGGCTCGGAAGCTCGCGTGGCCGCTGGGACGGCGACACGCTGGTGGTCGAAGTGACCGGTCTCAACGGCAGGGCGTGGTTCGACAGCGCCGGAAACTTCTATGGCGAAAACACGCGCCTCGTGGAACGCTGGAAATTGGTCGATGCGAACACCATCGACTACGAGGTGACGATCGAGGACCCCACCATCTATACCAGACCCTGGAAGATGAACTACCCGAAGAGGCGTGCCAGGCCCGCCGCCGACAACCCTTATGCGAGTGAGTTGTGGGAAGTCGGGTGTCACGAGGGGAACGCCCTCGGTACACACGCCATCCACAACCTCGGCTTCAAGTGGTACAAGGGAGTCACTCCTCCGAAGTGACGGGAACGCTTGCGGCGCTCGTCCACGCAACCTCTACCGCATCCCCCTGCAATAGCCCGATGTCGACGCCATTGCGTCGAGCTCGCGCGAGGATGGGCGAGAGTTTTCTGGAATCTAGACCAGGACGAGCGTCCCTTGATCGGCGCGGTCACCTGTTCCGATCCGCTCGGGCGAGGGGCCGTAACTCGGGGCGTCATTCTTAACCAGCCGCGCCGGTCTCCTCGCAAGCCGGTGCACCCTCTCGCCTCCATCCTCTCCCACAGCAATCAGTTGCCGCCGCGGGCCTTCTCGGGCGCCGACGGTGTTCGTCTTGCGATAGGTCGCCGGCGACCCTGGACCGGACGAACAATCTTTTCGCCGGGGCCCGACCTCCCTCACGACGAGAGTCCTCCGGTCCCGGGTCTTGCCGCGCATGACGCGCATTCGAAGGAGGACCGATGTCGCGAACGCTTCTTTCACTCGTCGCCCTGGCAGCCATTCTCACGTCCCAGGCGCAGGCGCAGACAACCAGGACCAAGGCCGTCGATCAAGCGGCCGCCAAGCCGGCCGTGCAGGTCAACCTGAACACCGCGACCGTCGCGGATCTTCAGGACCTGCCTGGAGTCGGCGCGAAGGTCGCCGCGAGGATTGTCGAGTACCGGCAGAAGCAGGGGCCGTTCAAGAGGATCGAGGAGCTGATGAACGTCCAGGGAATCGGCGAGAAGAGCTTTCTCAAGCTCCGGCCGCAGCTCACGGTCGGCGGCAAGACCGAAACACCTCAGTCGTCGCAGAAATAGAACCACGAGAGCTGCACGGCCCGGTCGCACGGTGTACGGCCGGGCCCAGTGGCAAGCAGGTCGGCCATCATGTGGATGCGTCGTGCTGCCGGCTACTCCCTGATCGAGCTGATGTTCGCGCTCGGTCTGATGGTGACGCTCGCCGGCATTGCGATCCCGCAGATGCTGGCGGCGCTCGACGACTACCAGGCCTACGGCGCCGTGCGGTATATGTCCGGCCGTCTCCACGAGACGCGGATGATGGCGGTAACGCGGACCGTCAACACGGCGATGCGCTTCAGCATCACTGGACGTTCGTACGCGTACGCCGTGTATCTCGATGGGAATCGGAACGGTGTGCGCAGCGCCGATATCTCGGACGGTGTCGATCCCGAGATCCAAAAGAAGGAGCGCCTCTCCGATCTGTTTCCCGGCGTCGATTTCGGTGCGGTGCCGGGTCTTCCGTCGGTTGAACCTGGAAGCCCGCCTCCGGGCGACGATCCGGTCAGGTTCGGATCGTCGAGACATGGCCGTGTTCACCGCGCTCGGGACGTCGACGCCGGGAAGCTTGTACATCCGTGGCCGCCGGGACGCGCAGTACGCGGTCCGGCTGTTCGGCCAAACCGGCAAGATTCGCGTGCTCAAGTTCAACCCGCGCACGCGCATGTGGAGGGCTCTATGAGTGATGCGCAGTCATGCGACGAACGCCCAGACCGGCGGCGCGCTCGCCGGCGTCGGACGATCCACGACCACGGCATCGTGAGCGCGCGCGTGCGG
Source organism: uncultured Acidobacteriota bacterium (assembly GCA_963745495.1). Taxonomy (GTDB): domain Bacteria; phylum Acidobacteriota; class Vicinamibacteria; order Vicinamibacterales; family CAVVIG01; genus CAVUXJ01. Next base: position 142,672 of record CAVUXJ010000007.1, on the reverse strand, counting down.
CCGGGGCGGGAGGCGTCGCTCCTCGATGTGTCGGCTGGCGGCGCGCTGGTCGAAACCACGTATCGGCTGCTGCCAGGATCTCCCATCGAGCTTCACGTCGCGACGGGCGAGCGCCGGACATCCGTGCGCGGAGGCGTGCTGCGCAGTGCGGTCGTGAGTGTGCGAGCGGCAGGCATGTGCTACCGCAGCGCGATTGGATTCGACCGCCTGTTGTCGTGGTTCGTGGACGGCGACGCAGACGGGTATGGCGTTCCCGCCGCGGACATTCATTCAACCGGGCACCCTGGGTAGATGCTACCCGTAACACCGCGTGACGCCAGGCACGGGTGGCGTGAATGCCTCCAATTCTTTCGAGTGTTCGTCGACGATTCGGTGGCATTTGAATTGGATCTCCCGGCGCACGACATGGAGTTGGATGCACCGCAATGACGATGACCGCGAGTGATTCTGAAGCAGACCGCACGGGGGCGTGTTGTGCGGCGGCGCGATCGCAGGCTCGGGCTCGCGCGATCTGCTGGCAGCTCTTTCGCGTGCGATGGCGGACCGCTCCGACAGCTTCTTGCTGCGGGGAGCATTCGAGGAAACGTTGCGCCGTCTGGTGCCCGTGCGGTCGGTGCGCCTGCGGGAGAATGCCGGCCGGTGGAACGGTCGCGGTGAGAGGCTCGACGCGATCGAGTCCATTGCGCTCGACGTTCCAGGTGGCGATGCTGGCGGCGTGCTCGAAGCGGCACTCGAGCCGGGCTCGCCGCTCGGCGAATGGGATTGTCAACTGCTGGGCATCGCCGCGCATATCGGCGCGTTCGTCCTGGAGATCGATCGCAGCCGGCTTCAATTGGCGCGGGCCGGGCTGGTGCCCGGCAGCCAAGGCCGAAACGCCCCGCCGCCGCGCTGATCGGATCGACACCCGCCATGCAGGCGCTGCGAGGGCAGATCGATCGCGTCGCCGGAACCGACTTCACGATCCTCCTGGAAGGAGAGAGCGGCGTCGGCAAAGAGCTGGTGGCGCGGCAGATTCACGAATCAAGCCGGCGGCGGAACGGCCCGTTCGTGGCTGTCAATTGCGCCGCGCTCGTGGACACGCTGCTCGAGGCGGAGCTGTTCGGCATCGAGGAGCGGACGGCGACCGGAGTTCGCGGCCGGCGCGGAAAGTTCGAGCACGCTGACGGAGGCACGCTGTTTCTCGACGAGGTCTCCGACCTGTCCTCGTCCGCACAGGCGAAGCTGCTGCGGGCCATTCAGGATCTTGCCGTGGAGCGGGTCGGCGGTCACGGATCGCATCGCGTCGATATCCGTATCATCGCGGCGACCAATCGGAGCCTGGCCGGGCTGGTCGAGCGTCGCGTCTTCAGGCCCGACCTCTATTACCGTCTGGCCGGCGTCGACCTGCGAGTGCCGACGCTTCGCGAGCGGCGCGCCGACATCCTCGCGCTGGCGGCCTCCTTTCTCGAGCGGCACCGTGCCAGGCGGCCGCTCCGGCTGTCGGCGGCCGCCGAAGCGGCGCTCGTCGAGTACAACTGGCCGGGAAACGTCCGCGAGCTCGAGCGGGTGGTGGAACGTGCCGTCGCCCTCACGGAATCCGACATGGTCTTTCTCGAGGACTTGCCGCCGAGCATTCGTGGCGGTTATGCGACGGTCATCGTCCCGTCGCTCGAACGGCGCGAAACGATGCGGGCGTGGGGCCGGCGGTATGCGCGCCTCGTGGTGGAGCGATGTCAGGGCAACAAGCGCCAGGCGTCGCGGTTCCTCGGCATCAGCTATCACACCCTCGTGGCGTATCTGAAGGACCCGGTCGAGGCGGCCGCGGAGGCCACGGCCCGCATCGAGGATGGAGGCGACGAAGCCACGGTGGCGACGCCGGCGGTGTGTCCTGAAACAGTGGAGGTGTAAGTCCTTACGGAGCGCTCTGGCGATGGCGGACGTTCGACGTGTCGATGTAAGTGCTGCTGAGAACCAGAGCGCAGAACGACGAGCGAGGAACGGACGGTGAACGCCGCACGGCACGGCGAGCGCCTCACGTCGAGCACCGCACGGCACGGCGCACGTCGCACGCTGAACGGGCGAGTGGGACACGTCGAACGTCGAACGCAGCACGTCGAACGCCGAACGCCGAACGCCGAACGAACGAACGTCGAACGCAGCACGTCGAACGGCGAACGTGAACGGCGAACGAGAGAAGACGAACGATTGAATGATCGGCCGGGCGTCTCCGGCAAAACACGGCGGACGAGACGGGGCAGAACAGGTGTCTGCGAGGTTGCGCGTGTGCTCTGGTGCGATGTCCATAGGGGCGTCGCGGGACCGTCAGGTCCAAAGGGAGCCTCATGGCACTCCTCGTCACACCGCGTGTCCGCCGGATCATCCTGCTCGCCATTCCTCTTGGCAGCGCGTTCATCATCGTGTCGGTGGGATCAATGCGGCATCCGGCGGCGCAGAGCAGCCGGGCGGCCGATCCGCAGACGCTGCCTCGCACCGTCGCCTCCACGGAGGCAGGCGTGGCACAGGAGCCACGCGATCGGGGGGCGACGTACGAGTGGCTCGAGAGTCAGGCGACTCGAGTCACGGTGCGGTTCCCCGACGTCGTCGCGATCTCCGAGCGGACGGCCGACGCCGACCTCAAGACCCGCCTCACGGACCTGGTGGGCAACGATCTGGCCACGTTCAAGGTCCACCGTGTTGATGCGATGAACGACGTGCTGGAATTCCGATCGACGGATATCGTGCAGATTCGACCGACCAGGCGGACGAGCTCGCGCCCGACGCTCGACTGGGCGAGCCGGCAGGCGTACAGCTTGTGGAAGGATCAGGCGACCGGTGCCTCACAGCTTGAATGGCAGGAAGGGCTGCTGCGGCCTCGTGGTGCCCGTCTGCGCGACCTCGATCGGGACATCAGCGAACTCCACACGGAGTGGGCCAACGGGCTGTCCGCGACCGCCAGCAGAGCCGCAACCCGCCGGCATGTGATGACCGGCGCACCGACGCGCGGGAACTCGTTCATCAGCCGGCTCAGAAAGGACAACGCCGAGGTGGGGTCCAGCCGCTGGTACGTCGAAGAACGGGTGCTGGCCTGGTCCTTCCCTGGCCTGACCGAGGGCTATCTGGACGCAGACCGGCTGAAGCCGATCGGCGGGTGGCCGTTTACCCCCGATCTGGCATGGGCCAACGTCCAGAGCTTCGCGTTTCACTACTTCCATACGCTCGTTGCCACGCAGGGTTTCGTGGCACGGCGGCGGCAGAACGGCTGGACAGAAAAAGTCCTCGGGCTGGTGATGCCCACCGTCCTGGCGAACGATCCGGGCTGTGACGGCCTTCACTGGCTCGATCGCACGGTGTTTCGGCCGTGCTGCGATGTCCACGATCGCTGCTACCGAAAGAACGGCTGCGGTGCCAGCTCGTGGTGGCTGTGGTGGAGCTCGTGGCAGTGTAACTCCTGCAACATGTACGCCTTCTTCTGCTTCGCGACGGGTGGGCGGGCGCCGTACCACCAGACTCCTTATTGAGCGAGGGTGGCTTCTGATGAACACACGCATCACCCGAGCGGGGGCTGTCCCGTTTGACCATCGGGCTCCTTACCGCGATGGCTGCCGCAGCTGGCCGGCGGCTGGTGGCTGAACTCAGGCCGGGGCGTGGTCACCACGATGGCCATTCTCTTTGTGACGGCGATTGGCGTATGTGGTCGGTCGGACACGCCGTGGTTTCGAGCGGCGGCCATGGCCACCGGCGCGCTGGCTGGAATGACGGTCACGCTGTTCTGGATAGGTCCCGGCACACTCTGGCCGATCGTCCTGCTCGTGGCCGCGGCCCTCACCTGCACGGCCGTTTACGCCGGTGCGGGGGTCGCGCGCATCGTCCGGCATCGCCGGTAGCCCAATTGGCCGCGGCGGATGCTTCCCTCGCCGCGGCCGCACGATGAGCGGCTTTGACATGGCAAGCGCCTTTCTTGACCGCGCTCGACGCGCATAGTACCGTTACCTGTTCCGGTCGAACACGCTTCGCGTCACTGCTCTCCCATGGAACAGGCTGCCGCCACTCCTCTCAAGAAGACGCCGCTCAACGCTCTCCATCGCGCTTCGGGCGCCAGAATGGTCCCGTTTGGCGGGTGGGACATGCCCGTTGAGTACACCGGCATCGCCGCCGAGCATCTGGCTGTCCGCGAGCGCGCGGGGCTGTTCGACGTCAGCCACATGGGCGAGATCGAGATCGCCGGCACGGGCGCGCTGGCGGCCGTGCAGCGCATTTCGTGTAACGACGCGTCCAAGCTGCAGGTCGGCCAGGCGCAATATTCCGGGCTGATGACCGCGCGAGGGACCTTCGTCGATGATCTGCTCGTCTATCGCCTCGCCCCCAGTCATTTCCTGCTCGTCGTCAACGCGTCGCATATCGCGGAAGACTACAAGTACATCTCCGAACAGATTGCGGCCGCTGGCAATGTGGTCGCCGTGGACGCCAGCTCGCGATATGCGCTCCTTGCCGTGCAAGGGCCGCGGGCGCTGGATGTGCTGCAGCCGCTCACCGGGGTGGAGCTCGGGTCGATGAAGTATTACTGGTTCGCCAACGGGGAAGTGGCGAGCGTGCGTGCCATGGTCTCGCGAACGGGCTACACCGGCGAGGATGGCTTCGAGATCTTCGTGCCGCCACAATCAGCCGATCGTGTCTGGCAGGCGCTGATCCAGGCAGGGCAATCGGTGGGGCTCGCCGCGTGCGGTCTCGGCGCCAGAGACACCTTGAGGCTCGAGGCCGCGATGCGGTTGTACGGGAACGACATCGACACCACGACAACGGTGCTCGAAGCGGATCTGGGGTGGATTGTCGGCTGGAACAAAGGCGACTTCCTCGGCGCCGACGTCTTGCGACAACAGAAGGCCGAGGGGGTGCGCCGCAAGATCGTCGGCTTCGAGATGGCCGAGCCGGGCATTGCGCGCCAGGGCCACGACGTGTATCTGAACGGCGTCAAGGCCGGTGCGGTGACCAGCGGCACCCAGACGCCGTTCTTGAAGAAAGCGATCGGCATGGCGTACGTGCCGGTGGACCATGCGGTACCAGGCGCCGAGTTCGATGTCGACATCAGGGGACGGCGAGCTCGCGCGAGGGTCGTCCCGATGCCGTTCTATAAGCGTCAGAAGTAGGGCCGGTTCCTGCGTTCCTTTCGTGAAGACGCGGAGCTTCCCGTCTTTCGTGAAGCTGTCGGCGGACCGCCGGAGCCGACGCCGAGGCGATCGGACCGGCCCTGGGAGTGTGCGATGACCTATCCGGCGGCATTCAAGTACACCAAAGATCACGAGTGGATCGAGCTCGCCGGCGATCGAGGCAAGGTCGGCATCACCGACTACGCCCAACAGCAGCTCGGCGACGTCGTTTACATGGATCTGCCCGAACGTGGGGGAACGATTGAAGGCTGGGGAGTCGTTCGGCACCATCGAGTCGGTCAAGGCGGTATCGGAGCTCTACGCGCCCGTCTCGGGGGAGGTGGTCGAGGTCAATGCGGCGCTGAAGGACAAGCCCGAATTGGTCAACTCGGATCCGCACGCAAGCTGGATGATCGTCCTCAAGCTCGCCGATCCAGGCGAAACCGGCACGCTGCTCGATGCGACGAAGTACGCCGAGCTCGTCAAGTGATCCACTCTGAATCTGCAATCTGCAATCTGAATCTGCAATATATCGATGCCATTTGACCCCGAGCCGTTCCAGTCCCGTCACATCGGACCTGATCAAGCCGAAGCCGGAGAAATGTTGAAGGTCATCGGCGCCTCGTCGCTGGAGGCGTTGATGGACGAAGCCATTCCCGCGAGGATTCGCCTCCAAGAGCGCCTCGATCTCCCGGACGGTCAGCCCGAGCAGGAGTTTCTGCGGGAGTTGAGGGGCATCGCCGCCCGCAACCAGTTGTTCAAGTCGTATATCGGGCTCGGCTACTACGGCTGCTTCACGCCGAGTGTCATTCTGCGGAACGTGCTCGAGAATCCCGGCTGGTACACGCCCTACACCCCGTATCAGGCCGAGATCGCCCAGGGCCGCCTCGAAGGGTTGCTCAACTTTCAGACGATGGTTGGCGACCTGACCGCGATGCCGATCGCGACGGCGTCGCTGCTGGATGAAGCCACGGCGGCCGCCGAGGCGATGATGATGCTGCATCGGGTGCAGGGAAAGCGCATCGACGCGATCGTCGGACCGCCGCAGTTCCTGGTCGCCGATGGCTGCTTTCCGCAGACGATCGAGGTGCTCCGCTCGCGCGCCGAGCCTCTCGGCATCGAGCTGGTGATCGGGGACTTCAGGAAGGTCGAGCTGTCGGATCGAATGTTTGGCGCGATCGTCCAGACGCCGGACGAAGCGGGGAGGCTCCACGAGCTTCGGCGAGTTCATCGGTCATGCGAAGCGGGCGGGCGTCGCGGTGGCGGTCGCGACAGACCTGCTCAGCCTCAGCGCTCGTGACGCCGCCCGGCGAGCTGGGGGCCGATGTCGTGCTGGGGAACTCGCAGCGGTTCGGGGTGCCCATGGGATACGGCGGTCCCCACGCGGCGTTTTTCGCCACGCTCGACAAGCACGTGCGGCAGGCGCCCGGCAGGATCATCGGCGTGTCGGTGGACGCGCACGGCGACCGCGCGTACCGCATGGCGCTGCAGACGCGCGAGCAGCACATCCGCCGCGAGAAGGCCACGTCGAACATCTGCACGGCGCAGGCGCTCCTCGCGAACATCGCCGGCTTCTATGCCGTCTACCACGGCCCCAAGGGGATCACCGCGATCGCACGGCGCGTGCACGCGTACGCGCGGCTGCTCGAGCGCCAGCTCGGAGAGCTCGGCATCCGTCAGCTCAACCAGCCGTTCTTCGACACGCTCCATCTCGAAGGGGCGAACAGCGACCGCGTCCGGTCGGCCGCTCTCGCCGCACGGTTGAATTTTCGCTATCGCGCCGATGGCACGATCAACATCGCTCTGGACGAAGCGACCAACGCGGACGACGTGCAGGCCATCGTGGGCGTGTTTGCGAGCGTGGCAGGGAAGAGTCCCGCGTCGATCGATCGATCGGCGGGGCGGCTCGACGTCGAGTACCCGGCCGGTCTTGCGCGCACGTCGCCGTTCTTGACGCACCCCGTGTTCAATACGCATCACTCGGAGACCGAGATGATGCGGTACCTCAGGAGCCTCGAGCGGAAGGACATCGGGCTCGACACGTCGATGATCCCGCTCGGCTCGTGCACGATGAAGCTCAACGCGGCCTCCGAGATGCTGCCGATCACGTGGCCCGAGTTCTCGACGCCGCACCCCTTCGTGCCGGTGGAGCAGATGGAGGGGTACCAGCACGTGTTTCGCGAGGTCGAGCGGGCGTTGTGTGAAATCACCGGCTTTGCGGCCGTCTCGCTGCAGCCGAACTCCGGCGCGCAAGGGGAGTACGCGGGCCTGATGGTGATTCGCGCCTATCACCGCGATCGCGGCCAGGCGGCGCGCGACGTCGTGCTCATCCCTGCGTCGGCGCACGGCACGAATCCGGCCAGCGCGGTCATGGCCGGGATGCGCGTCGTGGTGGTGGCGAACACGAAAGAGGGCAACATCGACGTCGCCGATCTCGAGGCCAAGGCCAACGAACACCGGGCAGCGGCTCTCGGCATTGATGGTGACGTACCCGTCGACACACGGCGTGTACGAGGAGAGCATTCAGGACATCTGTGCGATCGTGCATCGGCACGGCGGACAGGTCTACATGGACGGCGCGAACATGAATGCGCAGGTCGGCCTCACGAGCCCGGCCGCGATCGGCGCCGACGTCTGCCATCTGAATCTTCACAAGACGTTCAGCATCCCGCACGGCGGCGGTGGACCGGGGATGGGTCCGATTGGCGTGGCGGCGCATCTCGCCCCGTATCTACCGGGCCATCCGGTTGTCAAGACCGGCGGCGAGCGGGCGATTCACGCGGTGTCGGCCGCGCCGTGGAGCAGCGCCAGCATCCTGCTCATTTCGTACGCGTACATCAGGATGCTCGGCGGCAACGGGATGACCGATGCGACCCGCTACGCGATCCTGAACGCCAACTACATCAAGTCCCGTCTGGAGAAGCACTATCCGGTCCTGTACACCCGGCCGAACGGTCGCGTCGCGCACGAGATGATCTTCGATCTGCGTCCGCTCAAGCAGGCCAGCGGCTCCCCTGGGTTTGACGAGACCGACGTGGCCAAGCGGTTGATGGACTACGGCTTTCACGCGCCGACCGTGTCGTTCCCCGTCGCCGGCACGCTCATGATCGAGCCCACCGAGAGCGAGCCGAAAGGGGAGCTCGATCGATTCTGCGACGCGATGATCGGAATCCGCAGGGAGATTCAGGCCGTGATCGACGGCAAGACGGATCCGCGAGACAACGTGCTCAAGAACGCGCCCCACACCGCTGCGGCGGTGGCGGCCGACGACTGGGCGCATCCGTACTCGCGCGAGCAGGCCGCGTTCCCGCTGCCCTTCGTCCGCGCGAACAAGTTCTGGCCGAGCGTGGGGCGCATCGACAATCCCTACGGCGACCGGAACCTGATGTGCTCCTGCCCGCCGGTCGAAGAATACGAAAGTCTCAAGTCTCAAGTCTGAAGTCTCGAGACCCAGAAAGTCAGGCCCAAGCTGAGACGTGAAACGAGATGTCTCAAATCTCGAACTCGAACAGTCACGCGTGAGCTGAGATGTGCGACTGAGACTTGAGACGTAGCTTCACGTCGACGCTGTCGACAGATCCGGCTTGCACGTGTGCCGTTGCGCATAGCCAACGATGCCTGTGCGATGCCGTTCGCTGGCTTCAGCTATCACTGCTGAGCTGTAACTGGCTGAGAGCTGACTGAGCTGACAGCTTCTATCGATGCGCATCCTGTCCGCCGCTCAAATGCGCGAGGCCGATCGCCGGACGATCGAGGAGATCGGCATTCCCTCGCTCGTGCTCATGGAGAACGCCGGACGGCAGGTCGTTGCGGCCATGGAGGCCATGCACAGCGATCTGCTGGAACGGCAGGTGGCGATCCTCTGCGGGCGCGGCAACAACGGCGGCGACGGCTTCGTGGTGGCGCGCACGCTCCTGCAACGCGACGTCGACGTCCTGGTATTTCTGATCGGTCAGGTCGCCGAGGTCCGCGGCGACGCCCGGATGAACCTCGACATTCTCGGCCGGCTCGGCGTCACCGTGGTGGAGATCGCCGACAGCCAGGCGTGGGAGCTTCACTTCTCTGAAATCGGCGACTGCGCTCTCATCGTGGACGCCATCTTCGGCACCGGCTTGAACGCGCCGTTGTCGGGACTCATGGAAACGGTCGTCGCGGACGTGAACGGATCTGGGATCCCGGTTGTCTCCATCGACCTGCCGTCTGGTCTGTCGGCCGATTCGCCGGAGCCGATCGGTGATTCGATCGAGGCGGGGATGACCGTCGCGCTGGCAGCGCCGAAGCTCTCGCTCGTCCTGCCCCCTGCGGAGACGCGCGCCGGGGACATCGTCATCGCCGACATCGGCATTCCGTCCGGGGTGATCGAGTCCCTCGACGGTCCGCGGGTCGAGTTCCTCACGCGCGGCGCGATGCGCGGGTTGGTGAACCCGCGGTCGGCCGACAGCCACAAGGGCGACTACGGCCACGTCCTCGTGGTGGCCGGATCGCGCGGCAAGACCGGGGCGGCGCATCTCGCCGGCCTCGGCGCGCTGCGCTCGGGGGCGGGGCTCGTGACCGTCGCGACGCCGGCGAGCTGCCAGCCGATCGTGGCCGCGATGGCGCCGGAATACATGACGGTGCCGATTGAAGAGACAGCGGGAGGGCTCGACCTCGACGCCGTCGATCGGCTTCTCGATCTCGCCCGCGACGTGATCGCGATCGGGCCGGGACTCGGTCAGGTGGAGTCGACCCGCGCCTTCATCAGGGCGCTGGTCGACCGCGCGACGATGCCGCTGGTGATCGACGCTGACGGCTTGAATGCCTTTGTCGGCGATCCCGATCGGCTGTCCGGGCGTGAGGGGCGCGACGTGATCATCACGCCGCATCCGGGCGAGATGGCGCGGCTCGTCGGCATGTCCACGGAGGAAGTGCAGGCCAGCCGTCTCGAGATTGCCCGCAATTTCGCCGGCGCGCATCACGCGTACGTGGTGCTCAAGGGGCACCGGACGCTCATCGCGACGCCCGACGAGAAGGTGTTCATCAATCCGACGGGCAACCCCGGAATGGCGACGGGCGGTACGGGTGATGTCCTGACCGGGCATGATCGCCGCGTGGCTGGCTCAGTTGCTCGACGCGGAGGCCGCCTGCAAGCTCGCCGTCTATCTGCATGGCATGGCGGGAGACCTGTCCGAAGCCGACAAGGGCGAACTGTCGATGACCGCCGGCGACCTGGTCGGCCACCTGAGCGACGCCATCATGGAGCTGACCGCGCGCCGGAAAACCGTCGATCGCAACGGGTCCGGCTGACGTTCGGCTAACGTACAGCGTAGGAGCTATCAGCCATCAGCTTCAAGCGGCTTTCAGCTGAGAGCAGCTGACGGCTGAGCGCCTTGTCGTACGTAGTGCCCGGCTTCAGCAGGCTGACAGCCTGATGTGAGACGTCACGTTTCCATGTCTAACCCCGAGGTTGCCGGCTACAGCTGCCAGCCGGACCGTGACCGTGGACATCATCACCCACTCCGAAGCAGAAACGGTGGCAGCGGGCCGCGAGCTCGCGGCTGCGCTGCGGCCCGGCGCCGTCGTGCTGCTCTCCGGCGATCTTGGCGCCGGGAAGACCGCGTTCGTCCGCGGGCTGGCCGCCGGCCTCGGCATCGACCCCGGCGAGGTCAGCAGCCCGACCTTCACGCTGGTTCAAGAGTATCGGGGCGGGCGCCTGACGCTGTATCACGTCGACTTGTACCGGCTGCAGCCGAGCGAGGTCGACGACCTCGGCCTGGACGAGCTGACGGAGGAGGGCGTCACGGCGATCGAGTGGCCCGATCGCCTGCCGCGCCCGTTCGGCCAGGCAATCGCCGTGCACATCGAGCTCGGTGAAGACAGCACCCGCACGCTGCGCATCGAATAAAGTCTCAACTCTGAAGTCTCAAGTCTCGATAAGTCTGACAAGTCTTCGAAGTCCTGCAATTCCAGGTGTGTCTTGAGACTTCAGACTTCAGACTTGAGACTTACTCTGATCTGTAGTTCGGCGCTTCCTTCGTAATCGCGACGTCGTGGACGTGGCTTTCACGGAAGCCGGCCGGCGTGATGCGAATGAGCTTGCTGTCGCGCCACAGCTCGCGAATCGTCGCACACCCGCAGTAGCCCATGCCCGCGCGCAGACCGCCCTCGAGCTGGTAGATGAGGCCGGCGAGGCTCCCCTTGTGGGCGACCCGCCCTTCGATGCCTTCCGGCACGAGCTTCTCGTTCGCGTTCGTCGGGTCGAGATCGAACTCGTCCTGGAAGTAGCGATCGCGGCTGCCGCGCCGCATCGCCCCGATCGAACCCATGCCGCGGTATTCCTTGAAGCTCCGGCCCTGATACAGAATCAGCTCACCCGGGCTCTCGTCCGTGCCGGCGAACAGATTGCCGATCATCGTCGTGCTCGCGCCGACTGCCAGCGCCTTCGTGATGTCGCCGGAGAAGCGGATGCCGCCGTCGGCGATCACCGGGATGTCGTGGGGCTCGGCCGCCTTCGCGCAGTCGATGATCGCCGTGATCATCGGCACGCCGATGCCGGCGACGATGCGGGTCGTGCAGATCGACCCGCCGCCGATGCCGACCTTGACCGCATCCACGCCTTGATCGATCAGCGCCTTTGTCCCTTCGGCGGTGGCCACGTTGCCGGCGATCAGATCGAGATCGGGGAAACGTTGCCGCATCCGCCGCACCATGTCGAGCACGCCCTGCGAGTGGCCGTGTGCGGTGTCGACGACCAGGACGTCGACGTTCGCGGCGACGAGCGCCTCGGCGCGCTCCATCGCGTCCTTGCCGACGCTGACCGCCGCGCCGCAGCGCAGCCGCCCGAGCGAGTCCTTCGACGCATTCGGATACCTCACGGCCTTTTGAATGTCCTTGACCGTGATCAGCCCCTTCAAACGGAATTCCCGATCGACAACGAGCAGCTTCTCGACCTTGTGCTGATGAAGAATCTCCCGCGCCGCGTCGAGCGTGGTCCCCACGGGCACGGTGATGAGCTGCTCGCGGGTCATGATGTCGGCGATCGGCCGCTGGACGTTGGTCTCGAAGCGCAGGTCGCGGTTCGTCAGGATGCCGACCAGCCGCCCTTCCTTGCTGCCGTCCTCGGTGATCGGCACGCCCGAGATGCGGTACTTCTTCATCAGGTCGAGCGCTTCGAAAATCCGGTGGGTGGGGGAGAGCGTGATGGGGTCGACGATCATCCCGCTTTCGGACCGCTTCACCCGGTCCACCTCGGAGGCCTGCTCGTCGATCGTCAGATTCTTGTGAATCACGCCGAGGCCGCCGTGCTGCGCCATCGCGATCGCCAGACGCGATTCCGTGACCGTGTCCATCGCGGCGCTGACAATCGGCACGTTGAGGCGGATCCGCCGCGTGAGCTGCGTGCTCACGTCCACCTGATACGGCAGCACGGTGGAATGCTGCGGCACCAGCAGGACGTCGTCGAAGGTGAGGGCCGTGGCGAGCCCAGCCTCGACCGAGACCATCGACGGCGCGTCAACTTTTAGGGGCATAGGAAATGCAGTTAACAGTTCACAGTTGACAGCTAACAGTCGAAGAGTTCACAGTCCGCGGCCCGTCTCGTGCTGTTGACTGTCAACTGTGAACTGTCAGCTAGCACGTCCCTATGCAGCAGCTCCGTGACACTTCTTGTACTTCTTGCCGCTGCCGCAGGGACACGGATCGTTCCGGCCGACCTTCGGCTCGTCCCGGCGGACGGTCTTGACGGCCGCATCGTCGCCGCCGACGCGCGCGGGCCGCGGACCACGGCCGCCTGTCTGAGGAGCGGCGCCTCCAGAAGCGGACTGGACGGCCCCTGCGAATGCGGGCTGCAGCTGCGGGGAGCCGCCGCCGCTGAGGATCAGCGACCGCTGTGCCTGACGCCGTGGAACGGCATCCTCCGACACCATCGGCCGCAGCCACCACAAATACCGGACGATCTCTTCGTCGACCCGATCCTTCATCGCCTGGAACAGCGAGAAGCTCTCTTTCTTGTATTCGACGAGCGGATCGCGCTGCCCGTATCCGCGCAAGCCGATGCCTTCCTTGAGGTGATCGAGGCTGTAGAGGTGGTCCTTCCACTGCTGGTCGACGATCTGGAGCATGATGTCGCGCTCGACGCGCTGGAGCACATCGGTGCCGACCAGCTTTTCCTTCTGCTCGTACGACGAGCGCGCCTGCTCCCAGAGGGCTTCCCGGATCTCGTCCGACGTCTTGTCGCTCACGTCGAGGTGTGAGACGTCGACGCCGAAGACGCGGTAGACCTCCCGCTTCAGCGCGTCGAGATCCCACTGCTCGACGTCGGCCTCACGGGCGGCGTACGTTTCGACCAGGGAGTCGAGGATGTCTTCGGCAAGCGACAGCAGATAGGTGTGCGTGTCGGCGATTTCATCGTCTTCGAACCGGATCTTCCCCTCGAGAATCTCGCGGCGCAGCGCGTAGATGTTCTCGCGCTGCTTGTTCATCACATCGTCGTACTCGAGCAGATGTTTGCGGACGGAAAAATTCTGCGCTTCGACCTGCTTCTGGGCCCGTTCGATCGCGCGTGTGACCATGCCGTGCTCGATCGGGACGCCCTCCTCCATGCCGAGCTTCTGCATCAGGCCGGAGATCCGATCGGACCCGAAGATCCGCATCAGGTCGTCCTGGAGCGACAGATAGAACCGCGATGAGCCGGGGTCGCCCTGGCGTCCGGCGCGGCCGCGGAGCTGATTGTCGATGCGTCGCGCTTCGTGCCGTTCCGTGGCCAGGATGTGCAGACCGTCGAGGGCGACGACCTCGTCGTGCTCCTTGTCGGTCTGCGCCTTGAAGTGCTGGAAGATACGCTCGTAGTCGGCCTTCGGCACGCGGTAGAAGGCGTCGAGGTGGAAGAAATAGGCGTAATGTTCGTCCTCGACGAACCGCTCGTCGCCCTTGGCCAGCCGCTCGGCGATGTCCTCGGCAAGGCACTGTTGCCTCGCCATGAACTCGGGGTTGCCGCCGAGCAGGATGTCGGTTCCGCGGCCCGCCATGTTGGTGGCGATCGTGACCGAGCCCTTGCGGCCCGCCTGCGCGACGAACTCCGCTTCCTGGGCGTGGTACTTCGCGTTCAACACCACGTGCTTGTCGGCGCCGCCGCCCGTCGTGGTGCCGCGCTTCAGTCCCCGCCGGTCCAGCATCGACGACAGCTTCTCGGACTTCTCGATCGACACGGTGCCGACGAGCACGGGCCGGCCCGCCTTGTGCTCGTCGAGGATCTCGGTGACGATCGCGTCCCACTTCTCCTGCTCGGTTCGATAGACCAGATCGGGGTGCTCGATGCGTCTCAGCGTCCGGTTCGGCGGGATGATGACGACGTCGAGGTTGTAGATCTTGGCGAATTCCGGAGCTTCCGTGTCCGCCGTGCCGGTCATCCCGGCAAGCTTCTTGTACTTGCGGAAGTAGTTCTGGAAGGTCACCGTCGCGAGCGTCTGGTTCTCGCGCTCGATCTTGACCTTTTCCTTGGCCTCGACCGCCTGATGCAGGCCATCGCTCCACCGGCGTCCGGGCATGAGCCGGCCGGTGAACTCGTCGACGATGACGATCTCGCCGTCCTTGATCATGTACTCGACGTCGAGCTTGTACAGCGTGTGCGCGCGGAGCGCCTGATCGACATGGTGTTTGACGTGCGCGTTCTCCAGGTCGTACAGATGCCCGCCGCTGAGGCGAGGGGCGAGCATCTGCTCGGCCTTGGCCATGCCGCTTTCCGTCAGCGTGACTGTCTTGTGCTTTTCGTCGACGATGTAGTCGCCGGTGGAATCGAGCGCCTCGCGCTCTTCCGCCTTGACGTCTCCCCGGATGACGGCGCCCGCCTTCAATCGCGGAATGATCCGGTCGACCTCGTAATACAGCTCCGTCGATTCCTCGGCGGGCCCGGAGATGATGAGCGGTGTCCGCGCCTCGTCGATGAGGATGCTGTCGACTTCGTCGACGATGGCGAAGTGATGTCCGCGCTGGACGTAGTGCGCCAGCTCGAACTTCATGTTGTCGCGCAGGTAGTCGAATCCGAACTCGTTGTTGGTGCCGTAGGTGATGTCGGCGGCGTAGGCGATCTGGCGGTCGGCGTCGTTGAGATCGTGCTGGATGACTCCGACGGTCATGCCGAGGAATCGGTAGATGCGGCCCATCCATTCCGAGTCGCGGCGCGCGAGGTAATCGTTCACCGTAACGACGTGGACGCCTTTGCCCTGGAGCGCGTTCAGGTAGGCCGGCAGCGTGGCGACGAGCGTCTTGCCTTCGCCCGTCTTCATTTCCGCGATCTTGCCTTTGTGGAGGACGGCGCCGCCGATGAGCTGCACGTCGAAGTGCCGCATCTTGAGGGTGCGCCGCCCGGCCTCGCGGACCACCGCAAAGGCCTCCACGAGGAGATCGTCGAGGGTCTCGCCCTGCGCGATTCGCGCCCGGAACTCGGCGGTCTTCTCGCGAAGTTGGTCGTCCGAGAGGGCCGTCGTCGCCTGCTCGAGCGCGCCGACCTGGCCCACAATTGGACGCAGGCGTTTGAGATCGCGTTCGTTCTGGGTGCCGACGACTTTCGCGAGGAGGTTCTGGATCATCTACTGCGTGGAAGCGGCCTTGGATATCCCCCGATTGTAGCAGACGGCAGCGGTTGCGGCCACGCATGGCCTCTGGGCCCGGCACGCGATGGTGCCCGGCACTTGGTCGGACGGTCGGGCTGACGTGCGTACTGGTCGGCCCCGGCAATGTGACCGGATCCGGATGACGCGGGACAGACTTATTGCGGACCACACCCCTCGGCTGGTCACTCTGATGACTTACCCTGCCGGTTCTTCAAGGATTGGGCTTGAGCGATAGTCAGCTTGCGTGTAATGTCGGTGGTTCGTAGGCAGCGTTGGATGATCGTTGTCACCGGCCGCCAAGGACACCCAGACGTCCGGCGCCAACACGGGGAGGGGTTAGTGGCGCTCCGCTCTTACGGTGTGTTGAAGGGGAAGGCAATCGAGGTCCGGTTAGGCGCGGGGCAGAGCCCTCACTACCAGGTGCGCATCGTTGACGACACGACCGACTACCGGATTGCGGTCAACGTAAAGTCGCAGCTGCCCCCCTCCGATGTCGAATTCATGGTCATTGAGCACTTTCAGCATCCGATCACGCCGATTGTCGAGCGGCTCCCGAAAGGCTTCACCGCGCTCGAGCGAAAGCCTGGCTCAGGAGCACTCGACTTCATCAGAGGCAATCTCTTCGACCGCGCGAAGATGCGGCCGCTGCCCTTCAGTGTCCCTGGCTTCGACAACGACCTCAACGAGAAGCTCGATCACGTGATGCAGCGCGCGGTTGCCGACGAGGACGCCCTGGTGTACGCCTTCGGTGAGCGCTGGGGACCGGAGCCGGGCACGAAGGACAAATACTTCGGTTTCCTGCCGGGCAACGGCATTCACGATATCCACATGAACCAGGGCAATGCCGCCCGGTTTGCCGCCGATGACGGAGTGTTTCAGGATGGCGGCGTCCTGGTGCACTTCCCGGACCAGCAGGAATGGACCGCTATCTTCCTGAAGTTCCAGTCGCAAAGTTGGCACACCGACGACAAGACCGGACATTCCGTCACCGGGCCGGTGCCTCCCCCACCCCCTGGTCCACCGCAGCCCCCGGGTCCACCCACCTCCGACGATCCGGATGGTCTCATACGTATCGTGGCAGCACTCGTCAATCCGACACAGTCACCGGAGGTCGAGGTTGTCACGCTGCTGAACACTGCCCCACACGACGTCAACCTGTCGGGATGGGCGCTGCTCGATACGCAGAAGAAGCGACTGCCCCTCTCGGAGGTGCTGAGCGCGGGTGCCACTCGCGTCGTGCGCGTCAGCCAGCCGTTGGCTCTATCAAACAAGGGCGGCGTCATCACGCTGGTGGATGAGAGAGGACTCAAGGTGCATGGCGTGTCGTACACGAAGGAGCAGGCACGCCATCCGGGATGGACGATCGTGTTTTGAACCTGTGGTCCGCCATCGTCCAACCTCGAGGCGGCCTCTTGCTCTTCAGGAACGCGTGCCGGCTCGCACGACGAACGCCCCCACCACGCCGGCCAGCAGCGACCCGCCCAGAATCCCGATCTTGGCCGAGTCGAGCGCCTGCGAGTCTTCGAATGCCAGCGCTGCGATGAACAACGACATCGTGAACCCAATGCCAGCCAGCCAGGCGCATCCGTGGAGCGCCGTCCAACTGACGCCCTCTGGCAATGCCGCGACTCGCAATCTGACAGCCGCGAGCGCGGCGGCCGTAATCCCGAGAGGTTTTCCCACCAGAAGTCCCAGAACCACGGCGAGCGTCACACTGGAGGCGGACGACCCACTGAGGTCAACCCCGGCGTTCGAGAACGCAAAGAGCGGCATGACGACGAAAGCCGAAAATCCGTGAAGCGCATGTTCCAGGCGAAGCAGCGGCGCCGTCACCTGTCTGCTGGCGCGCGCCAGCCCGAAGATCGCTTCCTGCTGACCCCGGCTCGTCATGACCAGGAAGTCGCCCGTCTCAGTGCGGTCGAAATCGTCGAGCAGGTCATGAGCCTTCGCAGAGAAATGCGGCGCGTTGATGGGCGTCCTCGTCGGAATCGTCAAGGCGACCAACACGCCGGCGATCGTGGCGTGCACGCCCGACGCGTGGACGAACAGCCAGAGCCCAAGACCGAGCACCAGATAAGGCGCCAGGCGCGTGAAGCCGAGCACGTTCAGGGCGATGAGCGCCAGAAGAAAGAGGCCGGCGATCCCCAATGCGCTCCACGCGATGGCGCCCGTATAGAAGAGCGCAATCACCAGCACGGCCCCCATATCGTCCACGATGGCAAGCGCCGCCAGAAAGACCTTGAGTCCGCTCGGCGCGCGAGGCGCGACGAGCGCCAGCACGCCGAGGGCGAAGGCGATGTCCGTGGCCATGGGAATCGCCCATCCGCGGGCCGTCTGGCCTCCGCCGTTCGTGAGAACGTAGATGGCCGCGGGGACAATCATGCCGCCGACCGCTGCCGCGATCGGCAGCGCCGCCTGGCGCGGAGTTGCCAGTTCACCGGCCACCGCCTGGTGTTTGATCTCCAGTCCGACGAGAAGAAAGAACATCGCCATCAGCCCATCGTTGATCCATCCATGCAGGGTGAACGACAGGGTCCGCCCTCCGGCGACCAGCGCGATAGGCGTCTCCCACACGCGATGGTAGGCGGAGCCCCACGGCGAGTTGGCGATCATGAGCGCGATCGCAGCGCACAAGACGAGCAGCGCCCCGGTCGCAGCCTCGGTTCGAAAGAATTCCTGAAAGGGACTCGTTGCGGCGGGCTTTGCCGCCTGAACCGTCATCTCGTTACTCTGCCACACTGAGGGCAGTGGTGATCTGACCCGCCTGCGCATGGAGCAGCGGCCACTCCTGCTTTCTCGCTACTGGCGCGCCATCAGCATCCGCATCTCAGGGAGTTCGAGATGACGGTGCCGTTGATCTTCGGCATCGAGGGGCTGAGCTGCGGCTACGACTTCGGCGAAGCCGTGACCCACGACTACCGCGCGCCGTTTCGGTTCACGGGGACGATTCACAACGTGACGATGGACGTGTCGGGTGAGCTGCTCAAAGACGAGGACGCTGAGATGCGGATGCTGATCGCGCGCCAGGCTGACTGGCTACGGCGCTGGGTGATGAATCGCCTCACCGGATCCGACGATCACGTGGCCCATCAGGCCGCCGTCGGCGTGGTCGAGCACGTGGCAGTGATACATCCAGTTGCCAGGCCGGTTGTCGAAGCGCACGACGAACCGGGCGGTCTGCTCGAAAGGGACGTCCATCGTGTCCTTCCAGGCGAGTGGCCGGACGGGAGCGCCGCTTTCGTCGAGTGCTTGGAAGAAGAAGCCGTGCAGGTGGAACGGATGTGACCACTTGGTCGTATTGGTGACCGTCCAGACCTGTGTTTCGCCCACCGCCGCGCGGATCGGTTTGTCCTTCGCGAACGGCTCGCCGTTGATCCGGTACTCGAACGAGCCGTCGCGCAGCTGCGTGAGCGTGAATGCAACGGCGACCGGTGTGGCGCCCGACGTGCTCAACGGCTCGATCTCCCGTCGCGTTTCGGGCAGCGGATCGCCCGTGTACGCCGGAAGCCCCGCCATCGTGATCGAGAACAGCTCTTCGAAGGGCATCCGCGACTCCACGCTGCCGTACCCGCGGTTGTAGAGCTGCGAAAAGACCACGAGACGTTCGCCGGCGGCACCCTGCGGCGCGACGATGACGTCGGCGCGCTCGCCCGGCGCGAGCACGAGGAGCTCGTTGTTCAATCGGGTGCTCGAGCAGACCTCCGTCGACCCCGATCACCCTGAACGGCTGACCATCGAGATCGAGCTGAAAGTAGCGGCTCTTCGCGGCGTTCACGATGCGCCAGCGCTGAGGCGCGCCAGGGCGCGCAACCAGGCGGCCCTCTTTGCGGCCGTTCACGAGCACGTGGTTGCCTTCCCGACCGAACGCCATCCCCGTCGAGGCTCCGGTATCCGGCGACTCGAGCGTCCCGTCATCGCGGATTTCGATGTCGCTCAGCACCAGCACGAGCTGATCGGACGTCCCGACGTGATCCGCCGGATCCTCCACGAGCAGCGCGCCGTACAAGCCGAACCCGACCTGCGCCGCCGACATGACGTGCGGGTGATACCAGAACAGGCCGGCGTCAGGCACGACGAAGTCGTACGTGAAGGACTCACCGGGCTTCACGTCTGGCTGCGAATGCCCTGGCACGCCGTCCATCCGATTCGGCACGCGGACGCCGTGCCAGTGCACGGTGGTCGGTTGCGGCAGGTTGTTCGAAAAATGCACGATCAGGCGATCACCCACCGTCATGCGTATCAAGGGACCGGGGACGCCGCCGTTGTACGTCCACGCGTCGAGCGGCTTGCCTGGCAGGATCGTGACCGGCGCGACGCGCGCTTCCAGGTTGATCTCAACGATTCGCGGGTCGGGGTTCAGGTCCGTCGCCTCCGCCAGTTTCAACCCCGCGTCCCAGTTCTCGGGCTGAATGCTCTCCTGCGCAGCGGCAGCGCGGGTCGTCGAGATGATCGTCAGAGCGAGGACGACGAGAGCGAGCTTCTTCTTTGGCTGAGCGTTCGAAGGTGTGGGCATGATGAGAGTCGGTCGGCATCCGGAAGACGGAATGGAGCCACCCGGGCGAAAGGCAAAAAGAATGCCGCCGGACGAGCATGCCAGGGATAACGATTCCGGCCCGCTAGAGCCGACCGCCATCGGCCGAGCGGGGGAATCCCCCCTTTGGTGGGGAATATCCCGCAACTCGAACGCCGCCGCCCTCGCGGCGCGCGCGGGGCAGATGCCCGCTGGCAGGAGCCGGTCAAGGACTGCTACGCAGGGCGGAAGGTCTGGCGCCGCAGGATGGCCAGTTCGGGCCGCAGCACGACGATCTCCAACTCCTTCCACTCATGTGACCGCACGCAGAGGGCCACAAAGTTGAAGCAGTCGCCGAAGCGCGCTTCGCGCGCGAGGGCGGCAGCCGGACCGGCCGCTTCGGCTAGCGTTTGGAGGGTTGCGTGAGGAGCCGAAGGGGATTAATCAGCTTGCCGTTCGCGAGAATCTCGTAGTGCAGGTGGGCGCCAGTCGAGCGGCCCGTCGATCCCACATATCCAATGACATCGCCGCGCTGCACCGATGCGCCCGGCTTCACGCTGAAACGGCTCAAGTGGCCGTAGCGTGTGGCCAGCCCGAAGTCGTGACGCACGACGATGAAGTTGCCGTAGTCGCCGGTGTACTGCGCGGATTCAACCGTCCCGTTCGCCGTGGCGTACACCTCGCGGCCTTTCTCGGTCGAGATATCGAGGCCCTGATGGAACGCCGGCTCGCCGGTGAACGGATCGGGCCGGCCGCCAAAGGTTCCCGTGAGCCATCCGAACGTCGGCCAGATCGACGGTGTGGCCGCGGCCAGCGCTTCCTGGCGTTCGACGTTGCGACGTACGGAGCTGAGCCTGTTTTCGAGGCCCTGCAGGAGACTCTTGAGCACGCCGAAGGTGTCTTCCGGCGACGCGAAAGAGGAGGACAAGATGTTCGAGATCGCGGCGCTCGTCTGCATTTCCCCACCCAGCGCGCGGGCCTTCATGACCGCCGGCAGTCGCTGCATGGCGCGGGCCTGGGCCGGATCGAGCGCCGCGCGCGCGCCGAGGTCGTCGATGACAGACTCGAGGGACTGAATCTGGGTCGTCAGCTCGCCGGTCGTCTCGCGGTAGTTGCCGTTTTCCACCCGCAGTGCGGACGAGGTCGCGCGAAGCTGGCTGATTTCGGCCTCCGCGCTCCACTTGGCGCCCAAACCGATGAGCACCGGCAACGCCAGCACGCCGGTGACGCACAAGATCGTCGCCCGGAGCCCGACAGTCAGCCGGCGCACGACGCCGGTCGAGCGGTCAGCGATCACCACGGTGTAGCGCCGTGAGAGCATAGTTTCTTTAGAAACGCGCCTACTACAGTCGATCAGGGGGATTAGGACGTAACAGAACTGCGTCCAGGGAGCGACAAAACTCTACCACACAGGGTTTTCGGTCCCCAAGCGTCTTTTGCATAGAGCGAATAAACGACGAATGCTTGAAGAGATTGCTGTGCGGCCTGACGGCTGCGAGCCGAAATGGCCCATGGCGGCCGCGGTGAGACGGACGTCAGGGCGCAGGCGTTGCGATGGGCTTTCCCTTCTCGATGATGTAGTTCGCGAGCACTCGCGCCGGCGCGGGCGCCTTGTTCGTCGCGCTATGTGGCACGCCCGCCGGGATGACAAAGCCCTGGCCCGTCTTGAGTGTCTCGGGGGGCTTACCTGCCACGTCAAGGACGATTGCGCCCTCGAGGACGTACGCGACCTCCTCGCCCGGGTGCGTGTGGCGCCCGGAGGTCGCGGCCGACGGAATGTCGGCGACCACCATGACGACCTCGCGTCCCGGCGTCGACAGGTCGATCCGTTGAATCTCCGTCCGCTTGAAAGCGGGCTGCTGCGCCGCGCAGACAGCCGCGACGGCGATGACCGCCAGGGCCATGCCCACCGCCACGATCGTTGGTTTCATGCAGTCCTCCTTGAACCTATGGCTTTGCCATCTGATTGAGCACGTCACCGAGCTTTCGCAGTTCCTCTCCGTACAGCGTCCAGTTGCCCTCCCGCTGGGCCACGGTGGCCCGGTGATAGAGGTCGCGGGCCTGGACCGCCAGAGAACTGTCCACGACAGGGGGGGTGGCGCCGGAGTCGATCTTCCGGACCTCGATCGAATCGGGAGGCGGCTCCGCCGGTCGTCCCCCCGGCGGGAACAGGCGATTCAGCGCCTGATCGAGCGTTTCTTCCATCACGATCTGATTCTGGTGCGCGACGATCACGCGTTTCAGCTCCGGGATGCGCCCGCCGGCCGAGCGCAGATAGAGCGGGCGCACGTAGATCAGCGATTCCTGGATGGGAATGACGAGCAAGCGTGCCCTGCAGCACCTCGGAGCCCTGCTGATTCCAAAGCGTGATCTGCGGAGAGATCGCCTGGTCCTGGTTGATCCGCGCCACGATCTGCCGTGGACCGAAGACGACCTTCTGCTTGGGAAACTGGAACACGCGCAGACGCCCGTAATGTTCGCCGTCGCTGCGGGCGACCATCCAGGACGCGAGGTTGTCCTTCCGGGCCGGCGTGAAGGGCAGCATCTGGATGAACTCTGGCGCCTGTTCGCCCGGCAGCCGCATCATCGCGTAGTACGGCTGCATGAGCTGCGACTGAGACTCGGTGCCCGTGTTCGGAACTTCCCACAGGTCTTCCTTGTTGTAGAAGACCGCCGGATTCGTCATGTGGTACGTCGCATACATCGCCTGCCTGCAGCCCGAAGATCCCCTCCGGATACCGCAGACGCGTGCGCATGTCCTCCGGCATCTCGGTGAGCGGCCGGAACAGGGTGGGGAAGATGCGCTGCAAGCGTCAGCGCAATCGGATCCGTCGGGTCGACCAGGTAGAACGCGACGGTCCCGTGATACGCATCGACGGTCGCCTTCACGGAGTTGCGGATGTAATTGATGCCGCTGACCGCCGGAGTCGAGTACGGATAGCGGCCGGTGGTCGTGTACGCGTCCTGCATCCACAACAAACGGCCGCTCGAGATCGACGAGGTACGGATCCGGGTCGTACTTCAGGAACGGCGCAATCAACGCGATCCGCTGCGACATCCGTCGATGGAACATCACCCGGCTCTCGTTCGTGATGTCCTCGCTCAACAGCACCTTCAACGACCGGAATCGAATGCTGAAGAGCAGGCGCCTGAAGAAATTCGAGACCGGCACGCCGCCGCGTGCCCTCGTAGGTGGCGTAGACGTTGTCCTCGCCCTTCGGATAGTGGAACTCCCGAGCCTTCGTCTTGACGAACACGTACTCGTTCGAACGCTGTCCGTAGTAGATGCTCGGCTCCTCGACCTTGAGGTCGACCGACGACTGCGGCGGGATGTCCTTGACGAACAGCACCGGCAGGCCCTCTTGCGTGACCTGGTTCACCGGTCCCAGCGCGATGCCGTACCCGTGCGTGAACGTCAGTGTTCGTTGATCCAGTTGCGGTTCGGCAGGGTGTCGGAGTCGAGCTCGCGCGCCGAGAGCATGATCTGCCGATAGCGGCCGTCGATCCTGTACCGGTCGTTGTGGACCGAGACGAAGTCGTAGTAGGTGCGGATCTCCTGAATCTGCGCCAACGTTTGCAGCAGCGGCTGGTGATCCCACAGCGGCACGTTGCCGAGCGTGGCCTCGTTCGCGTCGATATCGGCGCGCGTGAGCAGCGCATCGCCCGACAACTCCCGCTCCTCGACGTTCTCCAGCGCGAACGCCTTGCGCGTGGCCTTGATGTTGTGCTCGATGAACGGTGTCTCGCGGACCTGCTCGTTCGGCGCGATGATGAACCGCTGCATCGCCGCCGCGCCTGCCGACCCCGGCCGCTATCGTCGCGACGTACAGGCCGGCGGCCGCGATGAGCGGCCACCACGAGCTGATCGTCATCTGGTACAGCGCCAGCGCCGCGCCGGCGAGCGCGACGACCATCAGTGCCCGCAGCGCCGGAATTCGGACGGCCGCATCGACGTTCGCGACGCCGTAGACGATGCCGCCCGGTGCGGTGAGCAGCCGGGGCACGTCGAGATATGCGTCGAACGCCATCACCAGCAGGAGCGCGGCGGCGAGCGCCGCCAGATGCCGCCTCGCCTGAGCTGCAATCCGTGGCCCGCGGTTCAGATCGAAGCCGATCGCCCCTGCAAGAACATAGACCGCGCCGGCGACGACGCCCGCGAGCAGGACCAGCGCGAACAGATATCCGCTGAGCCGCTCCAGGAACGGCATCCGGAAGACATAGAAGCTCACGTCGCTGGCCGAGAATCGGGTCCACGTCGCCGAAGGGCTGGGCGTATCGGAACAGCAGCCACTCCTGCCACTGGCCCGATCCAAACAGGCCGAAGAGCACGGCCAGCCCCACCACGACGGCCGTCCCGAGAGGCTGCATGCGGCGTCGATCGATGGCGATCGCGAGAGGTCCTTCGCGCGTGTGGACGACCATCTGGCGCGGGGAGACCGTCCGCATGGCGATCCGGAGGTTGACGAACAGGACACCGAAGGCCACCGCCATGGCCGCGGCGCCGAGCGTGCCCTGCGCGGCCAGCGTTCTGGCGAACACGTCCTGGTAGCCCATCTCCCCGAACCACAGCCAGTCCGTATAGAACGTGATCGACGCGGGCAGGACGATGGCGAGGAGGAAGAAGCCGCCTACGAGGAAAACACGCAAACGTCGCTTCATGAAATCCTCACTGACATCCGAAGGGTTTGAAGGCGGGCGACTCGTCTGCTTGCGGTTCTCAATGAAACGATACGTCGTAGCATACCACTGCCAAAGGTTGAGGAGAGGCCGCTATCTGTAATACCGTCAGCCGGGGCGAGATGCCTGCCTGATGATTCCCGACATCGACGAAACACCGCTCTTGCAAGGCGGGCGCACCAGGGTCTTCCTCTTCTATGCCGCCACGGTGTGTGCGGCCGTGCGTCGCGTTCTTCCTCATCCGATCGATCGGAGAGAGGATGCAGGCTCCGGCCGGCACTGGCCAGCCCCTCGGCCTGGCTGCCGGGCAGTCTGTCGATACCGTATTCCACGCGCTGCTCGCGCTCGCCCTGATCGTGGTGACGCGCGCGTAGTCGGGGCGCTCTTCAGTTACATCGGGCAGCCCGCCGTGATCGGCGAGGTCGTGGGTGGCATCCTCCTCGGGCCCTCACTGCTCGGCAGGATCGCACCGGACCTGCATGCCCTGCTCCTGCCGGCGGCGATCGCCCCGTTCCTGACCGTTTACGCGCAGTTCGGCGTGATCCTTTACATGTTCCTCGTCGGGCTGGAGCTCGACCTCGGCATCATCCGGAAGCACGGACACGTGACGTTGGCGATCTCTCACGCCAGCATCATCGTGCCCTTCCTGCTCGGGGTGACCCTTGCCCTCGGGCTGTATCCGGTGCTGTCGACGACCGACGTGCCCTTCACCGTGTTCGCGCTGTTCCTCGGCGTGTCGCTCTCGGTCACCGCGTTTCCGGTTCTCGCGAGGATTCTCACGGACCGGAAGATCAGCCGGAGCCGCATGGGCGTCGTCGCGCTCACGTGCGCCGCCGTGGACGACGTGACGGCATGGTGTCTGCTGGCGCTGGTGGTCGGCATTGCGCACGAGCGGGCGCAGGATGCCATCCGCATCGTCCTCCTGACGATCCTGTTCGTGGCCGTGGTGCTCGGAGTCGTGGCGCCGCAAGTCCGGAGACTGCTCCCACGTCTCGATCGTGCGGCCGATCTCACGCGCACGGAGCTGAGCATCGTCCTCGTGGCGATGCTGGTGTCGGCGATGACGACCGAGTACATCGGCATCCACGGATTCTTCGGCGCGTTCATCTTCGGCGCCATCATTCCGCATGGCACCCGGATCGCCAGGGAGATCAACCATCGCCTGGACGACGTCGTGGCCATCCTGTTCCTTCCCGCGTTCTTCGCGTTCACCGGCATGCGCACGCAGATCGGTCTGGTGAGCGGGTCGCGGAGCTGGCTGCTGTGCGGATTGATCGTCGTCGTGGCCTGCATCGGCAAATTCGGCGGGACCGTGATCGCGTCGCGCCTGGCGGGACTCCGGTGGCGCGATTCCGCGGCGCTCGGCATCCTGATGAACACTCGCGGGCTCGTCGAGTTGATCGTGCTCAACATCGGTCTCGATCTCGGGGTGATTTCGCCGACGCTGTTTACGATGCTGGTGATCATGGCGCTCGTCACGACGTTCATGACGACGCCGATTCTTCACCTGCTGCTGCGGAAGCATCCGTGGATCGAGCTCGCCGCGCCGGCCGCCGTGGGCCGGTCTGGGCGAACCCGTGCGAACCGCCGAACGTAGACCGTCGCACGCGACGTGACCGTCGCACGCAGAACGTCGAACGGAGAACGTCGAACGTCGTGGCTCTGCGACTGTGCTACCATCGCCGCGATCCGAGACATCAGAGTCCTTGAACTCTTATGGCCACCTGTCCCAGATGCATGGGCGCGCTGACCGAGCACCACCGGTGTCCGCGTGGGCGGTTCAGCAAGATAACGGACGCCTTGTCGACAGTCATGATCGGCGCCGTGCTCGGCGGCGTCGTGGTGTTTGTCGTCGTGGATCAACCCGCCGGCGCGCTCGTGCTTGCCGCTGCGGCCTTGGGAGCCGTGCTCGCCAACGCCGTCCGCCAGGCCTTGGGCCCTCGTTTCTAGAGCCCGGGCCTCGACGACCCGCCGGTTCCCGGACCCGGATCCCACGTCACTGCGCCTCTTGTCCGGCCAGGGACGCAATAGCGCCGCACGACCCGCACCAGCGTATCGAAATCCAGTGGTTTCGTGAGAGTGGCCACGGCGCCGAGTCGAAGCGCACGCGCCTCGGCGTCGGTCGCGCCGGACATGACCGCGACCGGAACGCCCGCGACGTTGGGATCCCCGAGCTGCGCACGCCGGAATTCATGGCCGCTCAGGCGCGGCATCGACAGATCCAGAAGGACCAGGCAGGGAACATCGGGGGCGCGGTGCTGCACCGTGCGAAGCAGATGCAGCGCCTCGAGCCCGTCTTCCGCGGCCACCACATGGAAGCCTTCGGTCGCGAGGATGTTCATGACCAGCTCGCGGGTGTCAAGATCGTCTTCGACGATGAGGATGTTGCCGGCGGCGGGCATGTGGCTCGATGCGACTTTCAAGTCCCGTACCGTCCACGCGCGGCCAAGGCCCAGCTCAACGGGCGTTGCGGCAGCTGGCATGTGGGAATCGCGAGTAATCGCGCATGAACCGCCGTTCCGGCGGGTCAGTGACAGATCCGCCGACGTCGAACAGGAAAGGTTCACCGCCACTGTGGCGTCCGCTGAGCCGATGTGCGAAAGAGCACACAAATGGCACACCGCCGGTCGATCGCGCACACTGAGCGGACAGGTGTGGTGAACTCGGGCGGCCACGAAACCATTCTGCTCGTGGAGGACGAAGATTCCGTCCGCCTTGTCATCACGACGGTGCTCCGGCGTCAGGGTTATCATGTCCTCGAGGCGGCGACACCCGGGCAGGCGACTGAGTTGTTCGAGCAGCACGCCGGCCGAATCGACCTGCTGCTGACCGACATTGTCATGCCTGAAATGAACGGTCCCGCGCTGGCGCAGCGCCTCGTGGCCATCCGGCCTGAACTGCGGGTGTTGTTCATTTCGGGGTACGCAGCTTCAACGTCGCCCTTCGACGCGGCCAACCCGCACGTCAGCTTCCTGGGCAAGCCGTTTCACGTATCGGGGCTGACGGCCAAGGTTCGAGAGGCGCTGTCGAGGCCCCTCACCGGAGATCAGCCGAGCACGAAGGAGTAGGCTCTGTCCGTGGCGAAGAGCAAGCTCGACGAGAAGGACAAAGGGGTGGAAGCACACCCCTGAAGGGATCGGTGTTCGCGTCGATCAAGGGATACGCGTCGCGTCGGAAAGCGGCGCCCCGGCGGCCCTTGCGAATACTCATCGTGGACGACGAGGAGCCGATCCGCAGGTTCGTCGAACGGGTGCTTCGCGATGCGGGGCATGTCACCCTGACCGCCGCCGACGGCATCGAGGCCCTCGCGCTCGCGCAGCAAGGAGGAGGTCTTCGACGTCGTGGTGACGGATCTGATGATGCCGGGAATGGCCGGGGACGAGCTGGCACGGCGGCTTCGTCAGGATGAGCCGAGGCTCAAGGTGTTGTACCTGACGGGGCACAGCGATCGGCTGTTCATGGAGAAGGTCACGCTCTGGCAGGACGAATCGTTTCTCGAGAAACCCTGCAGCGTCAAAGGCCTGAGGGAGGCGGTGGCTCTGCTGTTTTTCGGGCGCCTCGAAGCGCCGCCGGCGCGCTAGCCTCCGCGCGTATGCATCTCGAGGTGCGGATCCTGGCGAAGAGAGTTGAGAGGCACGAACCCACGCCGGTCATCCAGGGCGAGACGGGCTTCGGCGCCGCGATCGTCGCGCCCTCGCCAGCCGGCAGAAATCAGTTCCTTCAACTCCTCGACGCTGGCGCCCCGCCGTACGGCGGCCCTCAGGTCGATGCCCCGCGCGGCATACAGGCATAGGTACCACACGCCGTCCGCGGTCAGCCGGCTGCGGTCGCAGCTTCGGCAGAACGGATCGGTCGTGGACGAGATGATGCCGAACACCGTGCCATCCGGCAGCGTGAACCGATCGGCCGGCGCCGACGAATCCTCCACCACCGGCTGAATCGGTCCGTAATGGGCCGCAAGCTGATCGAGCATCTCCCTGCGTGAGACGACGCGGGCGGGTGACCAGCGCGTCGCGCCGCCGACGTCCATGTACTCGATGAATCGCACTTCCGCGTTCACGCCCTTCCCGTACTCGATCAGATCGATCAGCTCGTCGCCGTTGACGCCCTTGATGACGACCGTATCGAGCTTGAGGCGTCCGAAGACACGGTGCGCGGCCTCGATGCCTTCCTTCACGCGCGGCAAGATCGTCCACGCGGGTGAGCGCGGCGAACCTGTCGGGCCTGAGCGTATCGAGGCTGACGGTGACGCGGCCGAGACCGGCGGCCGCGAGGGCATCGATGTGGTCCGCGAGCAGGATACCGTTGCTCGTCATCGCGAGATCCGCCAGCCCGGGCTTGGCCGAGAGCATGCGAACGAGCGACGCGAGGTCGCGGCGGAGCAGCGGCTCGCCGCCGGTGAGCCGCAGACGATCGACGCCGAGCGCCAGGAAGACGTCGACGACTTTCTCGATTTCTTCGAAGTGCAGCACGTCCTCGCGCGGCAGCCAGACGTAGTCGCTCTCCGGCATGCAGTATTCGCACCGCAGGTTGCAGCGATCCGTCACCGACAGCCGGAGGTTTCGCAGCGGGCGCTTGAAGGTGTCGAGCAGGGGCATCTGCCGCAATTATGACACGACGGACAGCCGTGAGCGGGATCCGGGCAGGAAGGGCCGCGACGTGATTTGTCCGTCGAATCGCGGCCCCCATCGGCCGGGAATCGGCTTCGCGCAAGAGGGGCAGCAGCCGTCGGCCGTGAGGCGGTAGTCGCGGATGAAGTACCCGTAGCGCGCGATGACCGTCTCGCCGCAGGACGCGCATCGCGTGTCTCTCCAGATCCCCGACCGCGCCCGGCAGGTTGCCAGCGTACACGTATCGCAGTCCGGCGCTCCGTCCGATCGCGGCGGCGCCGAGCAGCATGTCGGCCGTCGTGTTCCCCGGATCCGTCATCTTGTAGTCGCCGTGGAAGGCGGTGACGTGCCAGGGAATGTCGGGCGAGACGCCCGCCACGAATTCCGTCAGCCGCGCGATCTCGTCTCGTGAATCGTTGAACCCGGGAATCAACAGCGTGACGATCTCGACCCAGAAGCCCATCGCATGAAGACGACGGATCGTGTCGAGGATCGGCTGCAGTCTTCCGCCGAGCTGACGATAGTGTCGATCGTCGAAGCTCTTGAGGTCGACCTTGTACAGGTCGACCCACGGGCGGATGTACTCGAGCACTTCGGGTGTGCCGTTGCCGTTCGAGACGTATCCGGTCAGAAGGCCGGCCGCCTTCGCCTCTTTGAAGATGGCGACCGCCCATTCGCTCGTGATCAGCGGTTCGTTGTAGGTGCTCACCAGGACGCGGGCGCCGAGCCGCAGCGCGTCGCGAACGAGATCTTCCGGGCGCGTTGCCAGCGGCGGCGCCACGGCGGCGGGATCTCGCAGCGCCTGCGACGTCACCCAGTTCTGGCAGTAGCCGCAATGCAGATCGCAGCCGAGCATGCCGAAGCTGTAGGCGAGCGCGCCCGGATGCGCGTGGAAGAACGGCTTCTTTTCGATCGGGTCGCACTGCACGCCGCCGACGTAGCCCCAGGGGACGCGGAGGGATCCGCCCTCGTTGAAGCGCACCTTGCACACGCCGATCGCACCTTCGGGCAACGGACAGCAATGGCCGCAGGCATAGCACTGCAGGCGCCCATCATCGAGCACCCGGTAGAGCTCGCCTTCGCGAGTTGCCGCGCGAAAGCAGGTCGGCCAACGTCGACATGAGATTTCATTGTACGGCTCGCGGCGAGGAGCAGCTCCTTATCGCAACCTCGAACCTTTCAGAACTTCTACGAACCGTTCGAACCTCTCGAACCTCTCGAACCCTCCTGCATTGGCACGCCTGTTGAGACCTCCCCAGCCGGAGGCCTGTCATGCGATCGATTGTCCCTGGCGCGTTCCTATGTATGGCTCTGCTGATGCCGAATATAGGAAGAGCTCAAGTCTATTCACTTCCAACGCCCTCTCCCGAGGTGACCGCGGCGAACGCCGACTGGCAGATTCGCGGCGAACCGTCTTTCATGCCGGCAGCTTGTACTACCCGACCGGCCCGAACGTGTTCTTCGACGGAAAAGTCATGGCGCGGACCGTGCGTCTACAACGGTGTCCCGCTCTACGCGGACACGACCCTCGAGCCCTACAGCATCGTCTTCGTGCCGATCGGCCGGAACCTCATGCGGCCCTACGAGCGGCGCCGGGAGGGCGAGCTCGCGGGGACGGTGGGATCGCGCCCGCCGTCGTTCCCGATTCAGAGGGACGGAGAGCTGTCAGTCAGGTCGCAGCCAGGTGCGAGTCAGGCGCCCGGAAGCCGTCGTCGTTGGTACGAGCGGACGTCGACACGTCCGCGAACTGGCGACGTGGCCGGCACGATGGGTGTTCGCGCCGCGCCGACACAGCGTCCGGTCGGCAACGATGTCCCCCGCATGACTGCCAATGATGGCGTGTGGATCGAGTTCGAGGGCGCGCGCTGGTTCAGCGCCGGGCCGGCGGTCAGCTTCGACGCTGATCGCTTCGTGCCGGCGGGCAGCTATCGCGGTTTCGTTGTCTACCGGGACACAATGAGAGGTCGTGCCGACAGCATCTTCGTCACCGTCGTCCCCAACGGTCCCATCGCCCCGTACTCGCGCCGGTGAACGATTCGGCCTTCCGCGTCCTGTCTGGTTTCTCGGATGGGTGAGCCTCGCCACCGATGCGGCGAGCGAGGCTATCTACCCGCTTCTGCCGTTCTTCCTGATTCAGGTGCTCGGCGCCGGCGCCGTCTCGCTCGGCATCGTCGAAGGAGCCGCCGAGGCGGCGAACAGCGTCCTGAAGATCCTGTCCGGCCGCCTCGCGGACCGCTCGCGAGCGAAGCGGCCGATCGTCATCGCCGGCTATGCTTTGTCCTCGGCCGTCCGTCCGCTGATCGCGTTGGCCCAGAGCTGGACGCACGTGTTCACCGTGCGTCTGGTCGATCGCATCGGTAAGGGCATTCGCGGTGCGCCGCGGGACGCGATGCTCGCGACGTGGGCCACGCCGTCGACGCGGGGCAAGGTCTACGGGTTTCATCGCGCGATGGATCATGCGGGCGCCGTCGTCGGTCCCGCGGTCGCGTCACTCTTCCTCCTGTTCTATCCCGGTGAATACCGCACCCTGTTCGCGCTGACGATCGTCCCGGGTGCGATCGCCGTTCTCCTGATCTTCTTCGTCCGTGAAGAAGGCGATACGTCCCTGGCGCCGACCATCACGAACCTGGCAGGTCCGCAGTGTCCGGCTCCAACAAGCATGAACCTCGCGCGGATGAACCTGGACACGTAGTGTCCGGCTTTAGCCGGACCCCGGGCCCGGCCAGCGTTCCTGGCATGGCGAGGCCGCACAGCGGCGAAGGCGGCAGCCGGACCGTCCCTGGCGTGGCAGGCCGCGAGGCCGCCGAACCGCTCCCGCGGCAACTCAAGCGCTTCATGGTCGTCCTCACGCTGTTCATGCTGGGGAATTCCACCGACGCTTTTCTGCTGCTGAAGCTCACCGACGTCGCCGGCGGCGTCCAGTACGTGCCGCTGATGTGGTCGGCGCTGCACGTCGTGAAGGCGACCGTGTCGATCATCGGCGGCAGCTGGTCTGACCGGATAGGGCGCCGTGCCGTCATCGCCAGCGGGCTGGCTTGTCTACGCCGCCGTGTACGTGGGGTTCGCGCTCAGCAACTCGCTGACCGCGCTCCTGGCGTGGTTCCTTCTTTACGGTTTCTACTTCGGGTTTGCCGAAGGCACCGAGAAGGCGCTCGTCGCCGACCTCGCGCCTCCGACGCGCCGCGGTTTTGCGTTCGGGGTGTACACGGCCGTGCAGGGTCTCGGGGCCCTCACCGCGAGCGTCGTGTTCGGCGTCATCTGGAGCACCGCTGGTCCCGCCGCCGCATTTGGCTTCGGCGCCGCTCTCGCCCTCGTCGCGACCGCGCTGCTCTTCGTCGTCGTGCCTTCCGAATCGCGCGATCGGTTCGGTACGTCAGTGTCCGGCTTCCTTGCCGGCCGTAGCCGCGCAGCCGAATCGTGAATCAGTCGTTGAGTCCCGCCGGATCGGGAATACGGTCATCGAGTCATTGGGTCATCTGGTCATTTCAATCCGACACGTGAGAGCTGCGAACCGAGGCTCGAGTTGCAGCTAGCGCTGAGAGCTGATAGCTGACAGCTGAAAGCTGGTAAGCTCTAATGAAATGCCGTTGATCCTTGTCACCAATGACGATGGCTATCGCTCCGAGGGCATCACGGCGCTCGCCGACGCCCTCCGTCGCGATCGGCGACGTCACCATCGTGGCGCCCGTCGAGGAAGCGAGCGCGATCGGGCACGCGCTCACGCTGCGGCGTCCGCTGAGGCTCGAGAAGATCGGCGATCGGCGTATACGGCGTCGACGGCACGCCGACCGATTGCGTGAACATCGCGATCACCCAGGTCTTCAAGCGCCTCCCCGATCTCGTCGTCTCGGGGATCAACAAGGGATGGAACCTTGGCGACGACGTGACGTATTCGGGAACCGTGGCTGGGGCGCTCGAGGGGGCGCTGCTGGGAGTGCCGGGCCTCGCCGTTTCGCTGATGGCCACGCGCGGCGCGTATGATTTCCGGCATGCCGCGCAGAGCGCGGCCACGCTGGCGGAGGCGCTGCTTCAGCGTCCGCTCCCGTCGCGGACCTTTCTCAACGTCAACGTGCCGAAAGGGCGGCCGCAAGGGCTTCCGCGTCACGGTCCTGGCCAGGCGCAACCATGTCACGTCGGTCGGCGAGCGCCACGACCCCAAGGGCCAGGCGTATTTCTGGATTGAAGAGGGGCAGAACGAGTGGCACCCGCACGATCGGTCGGACTACCAGGCCGTCCTCGACGGATTCGTGTCGGTGACACCGGTCCAGCCGGATCTGACCGCGCACGAGGCGCTGGCGGCCGTCGAAGAGCTCACGTTGCGGAACCGAGAATCTCGTTATCGAGTAATTTGGTAATCAGGTCATTGATTGATACAATCACGCGATACCGGAGATAACTCGACTATCCAATCTAGTAATCGCCTGTCGGGGCGTGGCTCAGCCTGGTAGAGCACTCGGTTCGGGACCGAGGGGTCGGAGGTTCAAATCCTCTCGCCCCGACCAATTTCCTGATTTTCCTCAGAGAATCCGCAGAACTTAGTCTGGCGGGTCACTCGGTTTCTGCTTCGACTTTCCGTGCTCGGAACCGAGTGGCCGGTGCGTCAAATCCAGCCGGCCGTCGGAATCATTCGAGATTTCTCGCCTCCGTCAGTTGCGATCATGCCGTTCCAGGCACTCGTCGAGGCAAAACGCTACCCCGTCACGCTACCCGGGACGCCACTGATCGTCTTGTCGCGACGATGAATCATCGAGGTGGTCCGCGCGAATCGGTGCATCAGAGTCCGCGTGGCGGATTATCAGGGTTGGGATTGGGACCGAAGGCCCGTGTTCAACTGTGCCCCTGAAATAGCCTTCTGCTCGCCCAGCATGCGCACTCGTCGCAGCCGCAGAATCTCGTCGCTGGCCGCGAACCGGGAATCGACGAGCGGGCGAGGCGCGACACCGAAGCCGACAAGCGCGATCACGAGCGCCACGAACGTCCACGCTTCGCGGCGCGTCAACCCAAACCGCAGCCCTGAATGGGCCAGCGGATCCGAGCGGCCGCAAAAGAGCGAAAAGTACATCCGAAGCACGGCAAGGCCGGTCAGCGCAGACGCAAGAACGACGGCGAACCCCATCACAGGAAAAACGTCGACCGCGCCGTCCACCAGGAGTTCCTGACCTACGAACCCGAGCGTGCCCGGGAAGCCGGTGCACGCCAGCCCCATGGCGAGGAAGCTGATCGCCAGCAGCGGCATGCGCTCATACCCACCGTGATACGTGGTCAGATCGAGCCGCCCGCGGCGCGTCTCGAGGACGAGGACGCAGCGGGCGAGTCCGGCAAACGCCAACCCGGCCGACAGCCAGACGAGCAGCCCGCCCGCCAGCGCGCTCGCGCTGGTGCAGTCGAGGCCCGCCATCACGAGCGCGGACTGGCTCATGAACAGGTACCCGCACGCCCGGCGTGCACTGGTCTGGACGAGCGCCAGTGCTGCGCCGTAGACGGCGGTCCCGAGCGCCAGGATGGCAATCATCCGCAACATGTCGGGAGAGGCGCGCGGCACAATCAGCACGACAGTCATATACGCGCCTATCTGAGGTGCGCTGAACAGAATGGCCGGGCCCAGCCGTCCTTGATCGAATACCTCCGGCACCCATGCGTGGAAGGGGACGATCCCTTTTCGCACGAGCGCCGCGATCACAATCAGCCACATGCCGGCTGTTTCGATCGTCGTGTTCTGCACGCCCGGACCGATGAGCAGCACGACCCCAAGGCCAAACAGCAACGTCGAGAAACCCAGATAAGCCGCCACGACGCGGCGCTGATACTGATGCGCCGGGTCCGCCAGCGCGGACAAAAACGTCCAGACGGAAGCCACCGACAGGAGCAGCAGCACGACCGCGCTCTCGGTAAGAAAGGATGCGAGCGTGATGAGGGTCGCCAGGGCGGTTCGGCGCAATCCGCCCCGATCGAGCGCGGCGCGCGGCGTCACCGCGACGGTGAGCAGCCACAGACCAGACGCGAACGGCAAGAGGACGGCCGAGAGCGTGTCGATGCGAAGGATGGCCTCTCCGCCCGGAACCCAGCTGAGCGCGGCACTGCGGATCGAGAGGGCGCGCAGGGGTGGCGAAACAGCGATGACGAGCGCCGCCAGCAACATGGCCACCGCGGACACGACGGCGAGGCGCCGGAGGCGCTCTACGTCAACACGGAGAAACGATGCGCCGATCACGAGAGCGGGCAGGGCCGCCAGAGCGACCAGCCAGAGGCGAGCGTCACTCATCTTGATCCTCGCCTCCCTCGACCGCGACGGGCCGCCGCGTCGGCAGCACGGCGTCGCACAGCCAGCCGTCGAGGCGTGTCAGTTGGCGTGCGAGTCGCGTAAAGGGCTCGACCACGACCCGGTCCAGGATGCTGTCGAGGAATCCGCGTTCGAGCGCGATCAGGAACAAACCCCGGCGCAGGCGCTCCGATGTCACCGCCTCGAAGTAGCCACCGGCTGAAAACGGTCGGTTGCCGATGGCGTCTTCCATCCCGTGCAGATCGTGAAGAACGTTCGGGGCAGTCAGGAACTGCAGCAGTCGAAAGCAGGCGTGTCCGGCCAGGTGGACGAAGGCGATCGTGTACCAGCCGATCGCGATTTCGACGACGATGATGCCGACTTGCGTGAGGGACGCATACGCCAGCGACGATTTCACATCGCTCTGCACGCGCGTCGTGATCCCCGCGAACACAGCGGTAGCGGCGCCGAGACCGGCGGCGAGGAAGCGCGCCACCGGCGCCTGTTCGAGCAGCGGCGCCGACCGCAGCAACAGAAAACAGCCGGCATGAATCGACAGCGATCCATAGTAAACGGCGCTCGACGGCGTCGGTCCCTCCATCGCGCGCGGCAGCCAGCTCGAGAAGGGCAGCAGCGCACTCTTGCCGGCGACGGCCACGATGAGCAGGACGGCGATGATCGTCGCGTCGGCTCCCGTCAGCTGAATCGTCGACGCCGCGTCGGCGCGGCCAAACAGGAGCGAGAGGCTGTCGGTGCCGGCGACGTGGCGCAGCAGAACCGCCGCCGACAGCATGGCGGCGTCGCTGATACGGTAGACCGAGAACACGCGCAGCGCATTCGATACTGCTGCGGGCCGCTCGTGAAAAAACGCAACGAGCAGCGCCGAACTGAGGCCGACAAATTCCCATCCGATGAAGAGCACCTCGACGTTGCCGGCCAGCGCGACCAGCAGCATGCCGGTCACGAACATGGCCAGCAGGACGAAGTAACGGTTGTAGCCGGATTCCCGGTGCAGATATCGAAAGGAAAACGCAGACACGACGCCGGCGATCGCGGCCGAGAGCGCGGCGAACCCCAGCGAGAGTCGGTCGACCAGGAATTCGATCGCGATGCCGCCCTCGTGGGAGGCAGACCATGCGCCGTACGTCAGGAGCTGCGTGCCCGTTCCCGTTGTTCTGTACACCACGAGCGCCATCGACAAAGCGGCGCACGAGATCATCATCGAGCCGCCGGCGAGCGTGCCCGTCCAGCGCTCCGGCAGGCGCCGGTCGACGAGCGACGTGCCGCCGAGCAGCACGAGCAGGACGGCGGGCGATCCGACGCCGACGAGCACCAGCAAGGTGAGCGGCACGCTCAACGTCATGCCGATGGCCCCGCCTGATCCACGCGTCCGACCGGGGTGGCTGAAGATCCCTGCATGATCGCCACCGGGGGAAGGAATCCGCGTTTCCCCTGATACCACGCGGCAGAATCGCCCTCGACGACCCTAAGCGCATGCTCGGGTCGGTGCGGGACGAAGCCCGTGGACCGGAGCTCCGACAACACGCCGGACTCCGGATCGAGGCAGGCGAGCCAGATCCAGCGGTTTCGCACCAGCCGCTCGATGCCCGGGTTGCTCTGCACGATGCGCAACACACGATCCCGAGGACCTTCGACGACAATCGCCAGTCGTGCGGGCTCGTGGATCTCGACCATCTGCCATGGAAGGCCGGTCCGCAGGTCGCTTTGAGCGCCGTCCATCACGCCGAGCAGCGAGGTGACGTTGTGCGGCAGCTTCGTGCCGCAGCCGTACCCCGACGGATCGACGTAGCTGAAGTAGTACTCGAGGCTGATGCCGGCGACGACCGGTACCACCGCCGCCAGGAGGCGCGCGAGGATCGCACCGTCGTGGTCCAGAGCAGGATCGTACGAGAGCCAGAAACGCACGCCGATCGAGGAACAGCCCGCGTGTCCGGGCCCGCCGGCCGATGATGCAGAACGCATTTGTGGCATGGCCGTACTCGGGCCGCGGCTGCGCCAAATCGGCGGCACGTCCCTGCACGTGAGCCAGCGCCGCCAACGGCGGATACCAGCGCGGGACCGCGTCGAACCGGCGGCAGCGTTCGTGCGCCTCACGCCGCCTTGCCGTCTCAATCGTCTCGACGGCCCGCTCGAACAGCGGCCGGCAATCCGCGGGGATGAGATCCTCGTCGAAGAAAGTGACCGCGTTGTCGCAGGTATTGCGCTGCGCCCCGACAAACCAGGTGGTCGCCTGGATGGGCAGGCCCTCGGCGGTCAGCAGCTCGCGCACGCGCGGATCGTTGGCCATCTGAGAGAACGCCCGGGCGTTCGGCCCGCCGCGTCCGCCACCGCACGCGCCGCAGTCGTGGGCCGACTCGTGAGGGTTGTTGAGGCTGATCGATCCGTGGCCGATGACGAGCACGAGAGGCGAGAGGCGATCGCGAATCCCGATATCCTCGAGAACGCGCCGCACGATATCCGCCATCTCCCGCACCGTGAACCCTGAATGCCTTCCGATGGGCGGCGCCACGTCCTCGCGATTCAGCTGCAGACGGGTTCGCACGGCAGTGATCGACGTCTCGTGTACGCGGCTCCATCGGGACGAGAGCCACGGGAAGACCACGCGCAGGATCAGCGGCACAAGCGCCAGCCAGCCGAACGCGGTCATCAGCACCGCACCGCGGACGGGCAGCCGGCTGCCCAGATGCACGTTGTAGCCGAGGAATCCAGCGGCGCGCCGTTGTAAACGGCGCGAGCGTCCCGTGAAGCGATCGCTGTCCGGTTCCATTTCGGCCACGTAATGATCGGGACGGATCGCCACAGGACAGAGCGGCCGCGGGTGTGCGTCGGACACGCCCTGGTGATACATGGCCACGCTGAAGAATCCGGGCGTGCTGAACGTCTCGCAGGCCGGCTCGACTTCCTCCAGATGGCGTCGAAATGATTCCTCCCGCTCGTCGATGCAGAACATGGCCTGGAACGCCGGCGGTTCGGGAAGCTCTCGCGGCGAGTGACAGCTCAGCGCGTCGTACAGGCGATAACGAATCGTTCGTTCGAACGCCTGGTGCAGGATCCGGCGTTGACGCACGCTATCGAGCTCGCGCAGTTCGGACTCGAGCTCCGCCACGTTACGAGTGGTCCACTGTTCCACAATCGATGCATCAAGGCCGCGGAGCTGCGCGACATGAAAGAGCGGCCAGGCACGCTCGAGCGCCGTTGGCGCCGGTGAGCGACGGAGCTGATTCCCCAGCCAGGGGCGCAGGTCCGACGGCGGACCGCCGAAGGAGAGTTGTCGCGCAGCGTGGTCGAGCGCCGCGCGTTCGAACAGCAGGCGGACCGCGAGGTATCCGCGCAACGTCACGGTGAGGTCCCGCGCCGGGACGCGGTCGGGCCGCTCTTCGATCTGACGCACGATGCCGGCCCATCCTCGGAGGGCCAGCAGTTCGGCGCTCAAATAGTCCGCACACTCGTCATTTTCACCGGGGGCGACACCGAGCTGGGCTAGGGAGTTCGCAATCGAGCTCAGCGCGCTCCGCCCGGCGGCGCGGTCTTCGGAGACGAGCCGCGGGAGCGTTCGCGCCCACTCGCCGCATTGTGCCGCCAGCGACGTGTTGTAGATCTCCAGAAAGCAGCCATGGATGCCGCGGTTCCTTTCGGGCATCGACCAGTGCGCGAGGCCCTGATCGAGATAACCCGCCAGGAATCGAATGAGCGGTGGATGGATCCAGGCATCGGTGTCAAGACCGTGCACCGCCAGGAGCCAGTCGCGATGGCGAACCGGAGTCGCCGCCACGGCAACCGGCGATTCGGGGGTGCGGCCGACCGCCTCGACACAGGCGTTCCAGAGCCTGTGCACGGCTCGCCGCTCCTCAGCCACGCGATCGTCCAGTTCGCTCAAAGCGGCCGACGCGGATCGGGCGTTTGCCGGCAGGTCGGTCCGGAATCGCGACAACGCCGTCGTCTCTTCCAGGATCCACGACAGCTCAGGGCCGGTCACGGCAGGAATGCCGTGCAGGACGACGGCTCGCCAGAGATCGAAGCGGGATGCGACGCCAGCCACGTCCCGCGCGCCGCTCGTGCCAAGCTGTTCGGCGAGCAATGACTCGACGTCCCTGGCGAGAATGCGGCCCGCCGCGAGCTTATCGCGATACCGCGACTCAGCCAGGAACGGTTCACGCTCCAGCCGTTTGGCGGCGCGCTCGACCGCCTCTTCGAACGGGAAGTGCTCGAATGCGTGCAGGGTGTTGTGGTGAATGAAGATGCTGATGGGGCCCTGTGCCGGCAGCAGGTGCGCCAGTTGATCGATCACACGGGTCAGTGGATGGTCCGGTGCGCTGGCGTCGCGTGGGCTGGCATCGTTGATCATCGAAGGCTTGAGGGTATAGAGATATTCTAATATGATAGATTACTGATGCCTCAACAGCGAGGTCGGAAGGCCGGTGAACCGATGATCGCCGGTGAGCTTCAGACATTCAAGGTGCAGTTTTTCCGAGCCTTGGCCCATCCCACGAGGATCCGAATGCTGGAGATCCTCGTGCGAGGGGGACGTACGGTGCAGGAACTGCAGGAGGCATTGACCCTCGAGCAGCCGATCGTCTCGCAGCAGTTGGCCGTGCTCCGCAACCAAGGCATCGTCTCCGCGCAGAAGGAAGGATCGTCGGTGCGATACACGCTCCGTGACCCACTCGTCGGCGAGTTGCTCGATGTCGCCCGTCGGATCTTTAACAATCATCTCGGCAACACGCGAGGGCTGCTCCGTGAGCTGCAGCGGGAGAGTCGTCGAGGTTAACGCCCGGCCACTGCCGTTCGAGCCGCTATGCCGCCTGATTGCTGCGCTGCCATGTGACGGTGGCGGAGTTCCCCCGGCTGCCTGTTGGGTGAGCGGGCGGGCGCGAAGCACCGTTGTCGCGTTCGTCAAGTTCCCCGGCGACTGTTCTTCCAGACTACCAGTAGGGAAGACAAGCACAATCGGAACGCCGCCGCGTCGATCCGGCGGGTCGGGGATCCTCATCGTGTTTCCCTTCGGATGCGAACGCCCGAGTAGCAGGTCATCCGTGATGGCAGTAGGCAGAACAGGGAAGTGCCTGATTGGCGGCTGTGCACCGCCGAAAATTGCTACCCTGTCGCTACCCGTGCTCCGATATTCGCGAAATCATTCCAGAAAGTCGTTGCGGTAAGTCGGTTCGGGACCGAGGGGTCGGAGGTTCGAATCCTCTCGCCCCGACCAATTTTCTAATTTTCCTTAAGAGAATTCGCAGAACTTCAGTCCGGCTGGGTCACTCGGTTTCTGCGTCGAGTTTCCGTGCTCGGAACCGAGTGGCCGGTGCTTCAAATCCTGCCAGCGCTCGGAATCATTCGAGATTTCTCGCCTCCGTCGGTCGCGATCGTGCCGTTCCGAGCACTCGTCGAGGCAAACCGCTACCCCGTCACGCTACCCGGGACGCCGCTGGAGCCTATTAGCCGCTGGCCACCTTCGCCTGCCGGAAGAAATCCGCGGGCATCGGTCTCCGCAATTTCCACACAAAGCTGATTGGCCGCTCGCCCTTGTGCGAGACGTAGTCTGCGGCGCCGAGGAACGTGTATGGCATCGTGCGCCCGTCCTGCTTCTTTCGTGGACGCACGAACAGCAGGATGTTGCCGCCACGGTTCCGGTGATGAATGTAGCGTTGCCCGGTTTTCGACTGCTGCGTGGTGGTCGACTGCGACTCCCAATGGAACAGCGTCGGCGAAATCGCATAGTCCTTGTAGAGCGTGGACGGCGAATATTCGCGTTCGGACTTTTCGAGCGTCACAAAGAACAGGTCCGAGTTCGTCTGCTCGTCTCGGATCGTACCGGTCTGCTTCCACGCGGTCTTGTTGAAATCCAGTATCCCGAACGCCGTGAGCACATCGTCCACCGTGTGGCGCGCGTGCACGGACAGGGGCACGCGGAGTGGCGATCCGGCAGGCTGGGCGAGGTCGAGCGGATAGGTGAGATGCTCCGACCGCTCGTCCAGCAAGGGAAGCAGCTCGCGCAGTTCCTCGACGATGGCCGGATGCGCGTGAAGGAGCGCGACCGACTCGGCGAGTGTCTTGGGTGCGATCTTCGAAGGGATCACGGCGAAATGAAAGCCGGTCATGAGGCGACGATCGGCGTCAGACAGTGCGTTCACGGATGCCGATGCCGCGAGGCGTTCATAGGCACCGAGCCGAAGCGGATCGTCCACGTGGAGAATTCCGGCCAGGCGATCGCCGATCAGCGTTTCATGTGGCCCGGGAGCGGGCACCTTCAGGCCCGCGTCACGTTGCAGGCCCGACCAACTGCCGGAACGGTAGACGTCCTCCAATTCCAGCCCTGCCTCCTGAAGGAATTCGGCAAGCGTGATGCGACGTCCGGAAGCCGAACGGGCGTCGGCGAGCGCCCTCAATTCCCTCACCATCGCAGGACGACGCGAGGGGATGGCGCTCTTCAGATTGTCGAGGACGATCTGCGTCGCGACGCGATCCAACTGCATCGAGCAGCCCGCAGGCAGGAACGGAAAACCGAGTTGCACCTGCTTCTCGACTTCGGTTCGCGTGGTCCCCGTGACGGCGCGATAGCGCAGGTCGAAGCGGAACTGCCGATGCGACTGGCCGATGAAGTCCAGCACCGTCACGCAGTCTTTTCTCTCGTGGCGCCGCAGCCCGCGCCCGAGCTGCTGGAGAAACACGAGCGCGCTTTCCGTCGGCCGCAGAAAGAGCAGCGTGTCGACTTCCGGGAGATCGACACCCTCGTTGAACAGGTCCACCGCGAAGAGCGCCCGCACCCGCCCCGCGCGCAGCGACGCCAGAGCGTCCTTTCGCGTGTCGCTGTCGGTGTCCGCGGACACGGCCACCGACGGAAGCCCCGCCTCCGTGAACCGCCGCGCCATGAACTCCGCGTGCGCAATGCTCACGCAGAACCCGAGCGCGCGCATCGTCCCCGCATCGCGGTGCTTCTGCCGCACCTGCTCCAGCACCAGCCTCACCCGCGCATCGTCTCCGGTGTACAGGCGCTCGAGCTCCGCCGTGTCGTAGCCCTTGCGAGACCACCGGACCGACGACAAGTCGGTGTTGTCGTGCAGCCCGAAATACTGGAACGGGCAGAGCAGCCCGCGCTCGAGCGCGTCCCAGAGCCGCATTTCCACCGCGATGTGATTGTCGAAGTAGTGAAGGATGTCTTCGGCGTCGGTGCGTTCCGGCGTGGCGGTCAGACCCAGGAGGATTCTGGGCGGCTGTCGAAGCGAGTGGGCCTCGTCGCCGTCGAAGAGATGTTCGAGCAGCCGTCGATACGTCGGCGCCGCCGCATGATGGAACTCGTCGACAATCACGACGTCGAACGCGGCCGGATCGAGCTGCTCCAGATCGACCTGTGCGAGCGACTGAATGGACGCAAACACGTGCCGCCACTCGTCGGGCCGGTGGCCGTCCACGTAGAGCTCGCCGAAGTCTCCCGACCGCAGGACCTGGCGGAACGCGCCGAGGCTCTGCTTCAGGATTTCCTGTCGATGCGCGACAAACAGCAGGCGCAGATCGCCGTGCTGATCGCGCAGGCGCTTGTAGTCCAGCGCGGCGACGATGGTCTTGCCGGTTCCGGTGGCGGCGACGACAAGATTCTTGAAGCGGTGATGCCGTTCGCGCTCCACGGCGAGCTTCTCGAGCATCTCGCGCTGATGTGGCCAGGGTTCGACGTCCAGGAAGAGAAGCGGCGCCTCGAGCGAGTCGCCTTGTTGCGGCGCCACCGCGCGATCGAATCGAGCGGCATCCCGAGTCGGTTCATAGGACTCGTATTCGGGGCTTTCCCAGTACGTGTCGAACGTGGCGTCGAACTTCTCGAGGATGTCCGGCGAGCCCACCTGCGACAGGCGCACGTTCCATTCCACGCCGTCCACGAGCGCCGACTTCGACAGATTTGACGAGCCGATGTAGGCGGTGGAGTAGCCGGTGGCGCGGCGGAAGAGCCACGCCTTCGCGTGGAGGCGCGTGGACTGCGTGTCGTACGACACCTTGACCTGCGCGCCGCGCGCCACCAGCCAATCGAGCGCTTTCCGTTCGGTGGATCCGGTGAACACGGTCGTGATCACGCGCAGTCGCCTGCCCGCCCGGCAATGTGCCTCGAGCTGATCTTCGAGCAGCCGCAA
The DNA here is from genome assembly GCA_963745495.1 of uncultured Acidobacteriota bacterium. GTDB lineage: Bacteria > Acidobacteriota > Vicinamibacteria > Vicinamibacterales > CAVVIG01 > CAVUXJ01. The sequence continues at coordinate 98,769 of CAVUXJ010000007.1, read as the reverse complement.
CCCATGCCATCGCACGAAGGCGCACAGCAGGTCGATGGAGTCGGCGGACGGGATCTCGTGCGCCAGCGCGTGGGCGAGGCCAGGCTCGCCGCGTGCGTTGACCAGGAGGTCTGACGCGGACAGCGCGACCAGCGGCGCGACGACGTCCCGATCGTCGTTCGGCATTCTGCCGATCGGCTGAATCGCCCGCAGTTCTTCAGGCGGGATTTCGACCAAGTCATCGTCGGGCCGCCGGCTCAGCTGGATTGGCGGCAAGCAAGCTGATGATCTGATTGGTCAGCTCCGACTGCGCGGCGGCCCGATCTTCTTGAGGGAGAGCGTTCGAGTGCACGCGCCACGACGTTCGCGACGTGCCGGGCCAGCGTGGCATGCGCCTCGGCGGGGTCGAGCTCCTTCTTGACGATGCGGGCGGTGTCGGAATCGAAGCGGAGAAGTCGCGCCTTCAGGCCGGCTGTGACAAGGCGCTCGTAGAGCCCGAAAGGAAGGTCATCGTCGTCGTTGGACATCCGGGAACGCGACCAAGGTTACTCGAGGGCGACCGGGCCGGACAATGATCGGCGGGTCCGTCATGGCGATCCGGTTGACGGTCAAAGCCGCGGGCCGCGTTCGCGACGCGCGCCCCAGAGAGCGCGAACGATCACTCGGGCGTCATCGAACGTGTAATAGAGATGGGCGGCGACTCTCCTGAGGTAGACGCGGCGAACGCCGGGAACTGGAGACTGAGCGTAGAGGCTTCCGGCCCCTGGAAGCGCCGCGATGATCTGGAGCGCTTGTTCGAGTTCCTCGGTGAACACGTCCGGGTGGTCGCGATTGGCCAACCACCAGGCTTTCTCTCGCCGAACGTGTTCCTGCGCAGTGGCTGTGAAGCGAACGCGGCGATTCTTCAACGCGATCGAAGTTCGCGAAGGATCACGTCCGCGTCAACGAGACGGCCGGCCTTGATGTCTTCGTCGGAATCTTTCAGAGCCTGATGGAGGGCGGCTCGATCTTCCTCGTCGAGCCAATCTCCGGGATCGAGAGGCAGCAGCTCGATTTCCGTTCCTTCGGGCAGGTCGGTGGGTTCGTCAACGACCAGCCGGCCGGCCTTCACTCGAGCCTTCAATGTCATAGCGATCACAGTAGCACCGCGCAGCGTCGCGTAACAAGCTGGCCTGCGCGTCGCGTCTTCGGGTCTCGCGTTCACCATGTCGGCGATGGCCGGCTAGCTGTCAATGACCGCGCCTCAAAGGCAGTGTGGGCGGAGCACCGGGACACGTCAGCGTGTGCGCTGTAGCTCGATGTCAAGAACAGCGTCGGCGCTCGTCGTGTTTACGGGCCACATTCTCGTAACCCCGGAGAGTCCGTATCCGGGTTTGGAGACCTCGATCTCATTGATCCCGCTCGGGACGCGGCACAGCCAATAGTGGCCCGTTGCATCGGTCCTGGTAGTGGCGGTGATCAGATCGTTGATCTGCCAGTAGAAGAACACGTCTGCATCGGCGATGGGCAACAGACCTTCGACCGTCGTCTCAAAGACGATGCCTGAAAGCGTCGGCGACACTGCATCCGTGGAACGTCTGACGCTCGAGCTGGAACCGCTTGCAATATTCACGATATCGAGATTGATCATGTCGTCGCCGCGGAGCGTCAGCGTCGCGGCGCACGGCTGATCGTACCCTGAGGCGCCTGCGTGGGCAACGACGAAACTGTCTGCTGGTACGCTGGCCAGAGTGTAGCGGCCCTGAGAATCGGTTGTCGCGCCGCGCGCATGGCCAGAACCGTTGACGTGATCGATCCAGATCTCAACGTTCCTGTCAGCAAGCGGGCGAGCAGGATCTGAACTCGTGTCGCGAACAATCCCGGATAGCGTGTAAGTCGTTCTCGTGGGAGCGACGGGGTTCGGCGTCGCACTTTGACCGCTCGGCGTCGTTGTTCGGTCTCCACCGCACGCTGCAGCAAATACAAATAGGTGCAAGTCCAAGCGTCAACCTCCGCAGGTCGACTGGCGTCCACCGCAACGTTCGCGTCAGCGTGTAACGAGTGGGGTGTGCGACTCTCGCGCCGGAAAGGAAGATTCCTCGATCATCAACGAGGGACTTGCGACCTCTTGCCAACGCTCCTCGAATCAGGCGGCCGTGAGCGACCGGGAACATGTGGCAGGCCATGCTATCCTCCCTCCGTCTGACGCCCGCGTTCAGCCGCAGCGGATCAGGATAGGCACACTCCGACCAGACCGCAAGGTCGAGGGCTGGGTCGTCGCAGACTGAACTGCCCGACCGTGAGCCAGTCGACCATCTGCTCATAGGTCGGGTAGCCATTAGAGCGGACGGCGCCCCGGATTGTTGCGCAGCAGCTGCACGGCGGTCGGGTGCGGTTTTCGTCCTCTATGTACTTGCCGATGAAGGCGTAGGTGATGGTCTGTGCCGCCCTTAATCCTCCGCGACAAGGGCACCGATGGTCCCGCCGATGGCGCCAGCGATGGCGGCGTAGCCCAGGATCGAGGGTGCACAGCTTTCGTGGATGGGCTTGGAAGCATCGGTACCTTGGCTCATTGAGCACCCAGAACCCACTTGGCAGCCCCGACAGGGATGGCACCATAGGCTATGCCCGCGAGAATGTTCCTTTGTCGCGAGTCTTTCTTGCTGGACGCGGGTGGCCCTTGGGTCACGCTCGCATGGGCTTGCCGTCGTTCGGCGCCACTTTCACGCGCTAACTGACTCCCTCTATGCACAATGGCACGCGCAATTGGATCGGGCGTGACAACGACCGAGGCTGTCGCAGAAGGGGCCAGCGTCTGCTTCTGCGCTACCAGCGGAACAGACGAGGCCACGAGCGAAACGACGACGACGAGCGAGCACGCTGATTTCATGGTTTCTCCCACGCGTACTTGAGTCCCGGCGTCCGAACGAAGTCCAGTCGAACGTGCTGAAGCATCGTCGTAGGACTCCAACCGCTTTGACGTATCCCATTTAAAGCAATCGGCGTGGTCTGGTTACAGGGTCACGGCTCGAAAAAACGAATTTCACATACGCGACCTTGGGAGAACGCTGGCCGGGTGGTTCGTTTTCGAGCACGGTCGGAACATTCGCTCGCCCCCCGGTATCGTCATACCCGCCCCACGGGCCACACAGGCTGCCGCCGTCCGCTCAAGTCTGTTTGGGGTCTCTTTGGGGGCCTCGGGGTCCGAGGGCGGGCTACTGGACAACCTCACGCGGACCCGCGTGCAGCACCGTCAGCGCGACCACGCGCATCGCGTGGTGCTGGACGACCACCACCTCCGGGGGCGCCGGATGTCCGTCGTCGCCGCTCGCGGTCACGCGGGCGAGGTCGCCGACAGGGATCGCGAGTCTCGAAGAACATAGGACGAAGAAATCTGGCTCCTGCGGGGAACGGGTTAGGTGCATAAGAGCTGAGCGGATTCGAGTGCAGGAGGAGTCTGCGGCATGACGCGTTACTCGCTATGCCTACGTTCAAACTGAGCCGCGCGCCGGCGTCGACGCCATCATCGCGCGGGACAGCGGGCGCGCGTCGGCTCCACTGGTGGCATGGAGTTAGACGATTCGCGATCAGAATCCGAGCGACAAGAGCGCACCCTTGCGGTCGCGGACCAGAAGCGGCGATAGCGTCAGTCTCGTAGAGGTACGTGCCGGCCTGGAGTAGATCACCTCATTGCTGCGGACAATCGCGTCCACACCGATCCCCGCTGCGGTGCCAATACCCCCCATCACAAATGTGCCCACCACAGCGCCACCCTCCGAGCCCATCTCCATGCTGACAATAACCAGCAAAGCGTATCCAACGCCAATGCCCAAGCCCCATAGAGCGCCGTTCTTGAGGGGATCGGACCGACGCTGCCGTATCGTTCTCGTCTCGCTTTCCAGGAAGCTACGTCGGTTCCCCGCCACAGACAGTTCGAGGGACGAAGACGACAGCGCCGCGATGGTCCCTCTAGCCTCCCGACCCGTGCCGTCAGTGACGCTCACCGTATCCCCTAGCTTCGCCAGGAGCGGCAGAAGCCGGCGGACATGGGGCGAAGTCTGCGGCCGTGCGGGAACGGGCGCTCGTCGCGTTGCTGTCCGAGAACACTATCGGAGCTGCGGCGCAACGGTGCCATGTCAGCGAGAGGACCCTTCGCCGGTGGATGGCCGAGGACGAGGTGTTCAAGCAGGAGCTGGACTCCGCGCGACGCGCCATGTTCGAAGCGGCCATGAACCGGCTCCAGCCGCTCGCGGCGCAGGCGGTGGACACGCTGGCGGCGCTGCTGCAGCCGAGCGTTCCCCCGAGTGTGCGACTCGGCGCGGCCCGCACCGTCGCCGAGTTGGGCATCACCGGGACGATGCGGAGACCATTCTCCGCGAGCTACGGCCGCGTTCCAAACGTTGCTCGGCCTCGGTACCGGGCGCGCGCCCACACCCTATCGTTCCATTCGGGGCGCTCACGACCTGGCCGCGGTGGGTTGATCGCAACATGTGGTGGTTAACTGAAACAACCGGATAAGCAAGAAACATCTAGCGATCTTGCCCTTTGACCTCATAGCAAGCCCCGACAAATTCACGGCCCAAGGGCGAGAACCTGAACCGGTCCTTGAAATCGATGGACCAAGCGATCTGTTGAACTTTCGTGGCTAGATGGCCCAGTGAATCGCCTATCCGGAGGGGCTGTTCGATGACGACCTCCACGATTTGAAGCCTCTCAAGATCAGAGAACAGAACATCGATAGCGTTGGCGCCGAGATTAAGCCAACCTACCAGGGTATTCCGATGGACCTCTCCGTGACTGCGGACTCTTTTCTCAAGGACCTCGCCCGGGACCCCGCGCATGTAGTCGATGATCTTCGCGTGGACCGGCGTTAGTTGCCGCAAGATCTCGGCGAACGCGGGAAGCACCTTGTTGTCTGCGACTCCAGCATTCGCTAGGAGCGTCGCCCACTTCCGCTGAAGCTCTTCTTCCTCGACTAGCGACGAATGTTCGAGGATCGGAATCAGCAGTGCAGGTGGCACTGGAGTCGGCTCGATTCCCTTCTCCACGAGCTTCTTCGCAGCGTCTGCAAGAATCCCTTCTGCCCGCTGTTGACGCTTCCGCTTCCACTCTTGGAGCGGCGCCGCCAGACCTTGCCCGAGAGTGTCGGCTGACGGAGTCAGCACCCTGCCGACGAGTTCCATCGACATTTCAACAGCGGGCTTGGCGGTCTTCGCTGCCGCACCGATTCCCGTCATCACCCTTACCGCCGTCTGCCAATCCATAGCCGCGAATCCTAGCACGCGCTAGCTCCCGCCTCGTTCGTCCTTCCCACTCGTCCTCCTTCCCGTGGAAACAAGGTCAGAAGATCAATCACGGTCGGGGACACCCGTCAGAGTCCATCGGCAAGCCAGATTTCGGCCAAAGCCACCCGTGGTTCGTCTTCGTCAATCGAGAGATACACGCGCGTGACTTCTGCGGCCTGCGCGTCGGTCCTGCCTGCCGCGAGAAGACGCACCACGCCGACGACGGCGTTCGCGTAGTCGTCATCCTACGCCGACCGATCGCAGCGGGGTTTGGCGACCTTGGCAGGCGGTCAGAGCAAGGGTGAAAGGGTTGTCAGGCAGTGCCAAGGAGCAGGCAGTGGCGGGGAGCTGTGCATGGATGATTTGCTGGCAGAGGCGGCCCCATTCGTCCACGAACTCGGGGCCTTCTCGCTTCGAGAGGCCGCCGCCCCGACGGCTCGGCAAGAACACGCGCTGAGATTTCTCTGGGACATTTTTCGAGCCTTGCCGAGCCGTGGGGCTGCCAATGCGGTTGGTATCACCAAGGCAGTTAAGCTCGTCACTCTCGGCCGGATTGGACCGGCACTCGACACGGTGGTCAGGACGAACCTGCGTATCCAGGAACCGCGGTCAGCAGACGAGTGGATCGCGGCGCTCCACTTCATCTCGCTCGACCTGGCCAATTCGCCGCGCACCCCGCACATCTGGAAAAAGGGGGAAAAGTGCGCAAAAACCTTTCCGACCCTTGCGAATCCGCCGCAAGACACTCGGTCCTCCTCGAGGGCGAGCGTAAGATAGGGTGGACCGCGAAGAAGTCCAGTTTTTCGAAGCAGCCGAGGTGAACTGCGATGACCCGCAACCTCTCCCGTGCGCGGAAGTCGCTGGCTGCTCAGGCACTTGAGCGCAGGGTGGCCGGGCAGACCGCATTCCTGACAGCCTTTGCTGAGGTCGGCACGGTGACAGCGGCGTGTCTCACCAGCGGTGTCGGCCGGCGCACCATCTACGACTGGATCGAGCATGACGAGCGGTTCGCCCGTGACTTCGATGAGGCGCGGCAGACCGCGGCCGATGTCCTCGAAGCTGAATGCCGCCGCCGCGCCGACGAGGGTGTCGCCGAGCCCATCTACCACCACGGCGAGATCGTGGGCTACCGACAACGCTACTCAGACATCTGCTTGCTCGCGCTCCTGAGCGCATACCGACCTGAGCGGTTCAAGCACCGCCACGAGCATTCGAGCAAGGACGGCAGACCGCTCGCGCCGACGGTCGTCCATGTGTCGTACGACTACCACATCAAGCCGGACGACCTGACTTAGCGCGCCGCACAGGAATGTTGCACGTGGGTAGGTTGATTGGGAGGCCCCCGAAGCTACCCAGGAACCCTGGGACGACAAGGTCGAGCTCGTCACCTGAGGGAGAGCCGACCCGACCCGAGGGAGCGCCGCCTGGGATACGGCTCTACAAACAGGTGGAAACTGTCGAGATTGATGCGCCCCGGCCAGGAGAGGTGCCGAGGCCGGGGACGCCATTGTATTTCGTAGAAGCTGTCGAGATTACACCGCATCCTGGCATAGAGGGACAGACACGGGATGGGCGGGTTGCTCGGGCGGCGGATCAAACCGCGTCGTACCCCCTCCTCCCCAGAACCCCACCCTACCACCAACCCCATGTCGACACACGAGCGAGGCAGGCTCAAGTTGCTCTGGCGCAACGACCTGGTCGCACTGAGTGCGCTATGGTTGGCGACCATGAGGTTTGTCTGTCTAGTGGACGGTTCCGATGGCAAAGATCCGTTCGATCACGATGTGGAACGAGGGGTGTCTTGACATCAAGGGAAGCAGGCACGGTGGTTCTGTGGAAGGATTCCAAGGGCTTTGGTCAGATTCGCGCTAACAACGGCGACATTGTCTTTTTCGCAAACTCTGAAATAGAGGGAACGCTCAGCGCGGGTCAGCGGGTGGAGTTACCCGGACGCTGGGTGTGGCGGGGCGCCTGCGCGCACGAAACGTGGTCGTGCTTGACAGCTCAGGCAAGCCGACAGTCAAGCTGAGCGACGACTAGACGCGACGGCGGGAGTCGACCGTTGGGCCGAGACCCGGACCCGCGTACTCGCTGGACCGGATTGACACTGAGGCGGGCTATATCCCCGGCAATCTGCGCTGGTCCGCACACCAACGAACCGGCGACCGACGCGGTCAGGGCGCGGGCTGAGGCGGACGAAGGCGTGACGACGATGACGGCAACGCCGGCGACGACGATCTACGCAGGGTGCCGGTTCGTGGCCACAACACCGTGCAGCGATGCACGCCGGACGTGCAGGGACCCACGGTCTGACGTGGAAGTGCCTGCGGTGTCTGCGGCCGACCGAGCGGACGGCGCACGACGCCAAGCAGTACACGCGCACGAAATAACAGCGGCCGATCAGGCCACGTCACACCGGGTCCTCACGCGCCCGCACGCTCACCCAGGTCGACGCCCTTCGGCGCCAGCAGCAGCGCATTCTGCACCGCAGCGTGCTCATCGACTATGTGCTGGCCGCCGAGAAGTGGAGCGGCGAATCACTGGCGATGGGCGACGCGCTGGCAGAGCTCGCCATTCAGCGTGTACACCGCGCTTCGAAGCCGGTCGATCAGCGCCGGCCTTTCTTCGATTCAAACTGAGGTATCTGCGAGAACCGATCGAACCACATCATGATGAACCGCCGGTCGTCGGTGTTCCCGAGCGCGCGGTAGTTGTCGATCAATCGCTGCTCCGGCTTGCTCCGTGCATGAGTCCCGTCGCCGCCGTCCACCGGGCGGAGATCCGGCGATTCTGGCGGCGAGGCGCCGCTGGCGCGCTGCTTCTCCTGTTCTTCGCGGCATTGCCGGCCGCGGCGCAGGACCAGGGCCTGGATCCCTTGCTCCTCGCCAATCGCGACGAGACGGCGTCCGCGACGAACGTCGAGGCCCGCGGCTTCCAGCTCTACCGCCTGCCGTTTTCCTTCCATGTGCGCAGCCTGGACAAGCATCCGTGGGGACTGCGGGTCACCTTCCCGGTGTCGCTGAGTTCACTGAGCATCAAGGGAGTGACGGACATCGGCGGCTTCGTCGAGAAGCTGGGCATCGCGGCAATCATTCCTGGCCTCGAGGTCGAGATTCCCGTGGGCACCCGTACGCTGGTGCGGCCGTTCGGCGAAGTCGGAATCGGGAGGAGCAGTGATTCTTCAGCCGAAGTGCTCTACGGGGCGGGCCTGCGCGCGCACACGACCGCGGACCAGAAGGCATTGCACGTCACTTATGGCGGCATGATTTCCGGACGGAAGACGCCAGAACTCGCCGGTACGACCGCCCGATACGCGAGTTTTGAAGGAGGGGCCGACCTGCAGGTTCCTCTGGGTTTCTCCGTGCGCGGCGGGCAGGCGCGCGGAGGCATCTACGTGATCGGCCGCACCTTTGACGGGCCGAAACTGGAAAGAGAAGACCAGCCACCGATCGTGCTTCGCGGGCAATTCGAAGCTGGACTGAGCTTCTCGACCGCGCCCCATCTGCGCATCTGGAAAATCCCGCTGCGGTGGCTGGCCGCCGGCTACCAGTTCGGCCGCGTCTCAGGCGTGCGCATGTACCTGAGGTTCCCGTTCTGAGCCCGCAACTGGGGCAGCCTCGTCGTCCCTAGTCTGCGCGCAGCGACTCGCGCATCGAGTCCGTCCGGTCGCCGCGGAGGCGCGTCATCACGAACACGGTGACCACCTCGCGCCGCCGCAGGTCTGACGGCGGCGATCCCCTTGAACGGCGAGTTCGTGCTCGTCGCGCACGGTCAGGCTCATCCCGCGGTGGCGACCGCGTGGCCGGGCGCGTCGAACCCTTCTGTCCAATGGCTACCAGCCCGGGTTGAGCCGCCGCTGGAGGCGCACTTCGAACGCCTGACCGAAGAGGAATTGCGCGCCGCCGCGGTACGTATAGGACAGCTGGAGGCGCGTCGCCGGGACGACCGGCATGTCCGTCGTCACCCGGAGGGCCCGCAGCACTTGGCCGTCGCCACCGGTGATCCCAAGCTCCGTTTCGCCCGTGAGCGCCGCATCGTCGATGAGGCCGACCCGGCCGCTGACCCGGGAGTTCAAGCCAGGGCCTGCCAGCGAACTGGAGCCTGCCGTGAGTGTGGCGCGCAGGTCCAGGCGACCCGCGCAGCGGGGCGCGAGCGTGGGAAGGTCTACTTCCACCTGAGACGAGGCATCGTCGTGCCCCGTCCAGCGCCGAGTCGGATGCCCGTTGCTGCACGTAGCGCACGGCCATGCGGGCCGGGCCGCGCTGGCGCCACTCGAGCGAGGTGATGTCCGACGTCCGCGAGGCCGTCGTCTCCCGCTGTTGAACCGCGGCCAGTCGCCCGGTCGGGAGGCCGTCGTAGGCGATGCGGAGCGAGCCTCGTGTCGTGTCGTCGGCATCCGGGTCGGCCGCGGGGCGCGACGAGTTCGCGGCCGCCGCAAGGGTGAGGCCTGGCAGCGCCTGCACCTGTGCCTGCGCGGTCTCGTAGTCGCGCGATGACACGAACGCCGTGTCTGTCTCGGTGCGCGGCGCGGCCCCGCCGCGCAGCACACCTGTCTCGATGCCGGCGCGGGGCCACTGGCCGACGAGACGGGCGGACGCCAGCGGCGCCCAGGCGGTGGCGGCGCTCCCGGCCACGCCCACGTCCGTCAGAAGGGCCAGGTTGCCGATGACGTTCGCCTGGATCGCCGTTCCGACCCTCGTCTGCGCATCGGGCGAGCCGAGGGGGAGCAGCACCTGGGGCGTCACGGAGAGGCGGGTGGTCGGGGTGAAGCTCACGGCCGCCGCGGCGAGCGCGGGCGTGCCCGTGGCCAGCACGGTCCCCATCTGCCCGAAGGACAGGCTCAACGGCGCGGTGCCCGCGGTCGTGAACGTCAGTCCGCGCATGGGCGACGCTAACGCCGAGCCGGCCAGCGGGCCGGCGTGGAAGACGGCCGGGAGCGGCTGGTCGCCGAGCCGGGACGCGACCGCGACCTCGCCGAGGTCGAGGTCCGGCAGCTCCATGACGAGGTGCCTCACGCGGGGGCCGCTGCCGTCGTTGCTCAGGGTCAGGGAGGGCAGCGCCAGACCGCGATCGGCAGCGGGCTTGGGCTTGATCGCGTCGAGGTTGATGAGAGAAGTCGCGGTGCCCGAGCCGAGGGAGGCCACCGTCGTCGACATGTTGGCCTCTTGTGCGGTGGCGAGCAGGGGAGGCATCAGGGCGTACAACACTGACGCGGCGGCGACGACTCCCATACGAAGGTTCGGAAAGGTGATGAGCGGGTACGTGCAAGAATCGTGATTGAGCACGAGGCTGTGCCGTCAACCAGTTACCGTCAGGTTGCGCAAATTGTTAGCTGTGACCCAGACTTCTCTCTGCCTGAGAGGCGAGTCAGGTCAGGACGGACGCGTGGTGACTTGTATCAACAAACGACCGATTGTCCCGAGCAGTCCGAGTGATTCGCAAGACCAACAAAGATGGGGCGAAAGTTCCCGGCAAGGGAACGGGGTTTGTCCCGCTTCGATCTAGTATTGGTTGTCCCTTCGCGACACTTCGCGAGTAATCCGCCGCGGGAGACATCCTTAGTGAGTACGGGTTTGAGTGTCCCGGACTTGGACGCTCGTTGTCGCGTGAAGCTTACGTCGGCGCTCACCGAGTTTGGCGTAGCGTTGTGTGGCTGAGTTTCGCTAGGTTTCCTCAATGCGCGGGAATAGATTGCTGCTGGCGGTGCTGCTGCTGACGCCGACGTTGACGGCCCGCGCCAACGACAAGACCTTGCTGATAGAGCTGGAGCAACGATCTGGAGCGTTGCCAGCCAGCGTGAGCGCCAGCGGCGCCGTGGTGGTCGGCGGCTTCGGCGGAGGCGGCGGATTCTACTGGATGCCGACGACCGGTGTCGATCGCCACTGGCGGCGATGGTCGCCGCAAGCGTGAGCCGGGATGGCCGCACCATCGTCGGAAGGGCGATCGACTCGCGCGCATTCTCAGGCCGCGATCTGGCTGCGCGCGGCGGAATGGAAGTTGCTCGGCTCGTTTCAGCGCGAATGCGGCACCCTGTGACGCCTCTCTGAGTGACGCGCATGGACACGAGCGGCGATGGACGGGTGGTGGTCGGTCTACGCGTGGAACGGTTGCACCCTCACGCATGCGTTCCGGTGGGAGGAATCGACGGGCATGGTCGATCTCGGCAGTTCCGTCGCGGGACGTGCCAGTCTCGCGACGGGCGTATCGGGAGACGGCAAGGTCGTGGTCGGCTACCAGGAGGCACGCGACCGGCTTCCGCCAGGGCGCGCGGTGGGTGGACGGTCGGCAGGAACTGTTTCCAGGTCCGGATGGCTTCGTCGGAACCGCGAACGCCGCGAACAACGACGGCACGATCGTGGTTGGCCGGATCTGCAGCGCCGTCAGCGATCGAGACCAACCGATCCGAACTTTCAAAGCGCCTGGGTGTGGACGACGCGGGACGGCACGCAGTGCTTGCCCGCCCCGAGCCTGCGTGCATCGCCCGGTCCGCTGATCATCGTCGAAGCCAACGCGACGAGCGACGACGGCCGGGTGATTGGTGGCGGACAGAACGTCGGCGGATCGCAGGATTCCAACGCCGTCATCTGGATCGACCGGCTCTCCCTCTTACTTGAAGGACTACCTGCGGGCCCACGGCGTGCCGGACGCGTTCGAGAGCTGGGTCAACACCGGAGTCATCACCGGCATTTCGCCGGATGGCCGCATCCTGGTCGGCTACGGCGCCGCGCCCGCCGGCTTCCGAGGTTACATCGTGATTCTCGGAGACAGGCCATGAACCGCCTCACCGCTTGTGCCATGTGCCATCGTCCTGCTGGCGCTGTCCGCGCCAGCGTGGGCGCAATCGTGGGAGGTGTCCGGCCTGGGCGCCTACACCCCCTCGGTCGGCCTCGACCGTCGAGCGCCGGAACTGACTCAGCTCGACATCCGAGACGGGTTTACGTGGGGCGTTCAGGCGGCGCGTTTGTTCACGCCGCAGTGGGGCGCAGAGGTGCTGTGGACGCAGCAGTCGTCGGCGCTCCGGATCGGCACCGACGCCGGGACCGCGGATCTCTTCACGATGACCGTTCGACAGCTGCACGGCAACGTGGTTGCGCAATTTCGGCGGCGCGGACGCGCGGCTGCGACTCTTTGCGTTTCGCCGGCCTCGGCGCAACGTTCTTCAGCGCGGACGATCTCGAGTCCGAGACCAAGTTCTCGCTCGGCCTCGGCGGCGGCGTCAAATACTTTCCCTGGAAGGCGATCGGTGTCCGTGGCCACTTCCGATACAAGCCGACCATGCTGAACGACGAAGACGCCGGCCGACTTCTGCGACCCGTTCGGCTTCTGTCAAGGCTCGCTGCAGCAGATCGAGTTCGCCGGCGGCGCCGTCGTCCGGTTCTGAGTTCGGATGCCGGCCATTTCGCTGTACGCGGCCGGACGGCAAACCCACCGAGTCGCAGTGGTTTCGAAAGCGGGTTCATGGCGCCGGCGGCGGTAGCCTGGATGAATGCGGGCCCAGATCCATCAGCCAGACGTCGCCCCTGAAGTCGCCGAGCACGAGGATGGTCTGATCGGACGTCGCGATTGGCACGGTACCGGGAAGGTACGCGGGCATCAGCATTTCGATTGACGTGTACACCGCAATCGGTTCGCCTTCCACCAGTCCTGATTCAGAAGCGAAATGCCGCGCACGAACGGCGCTACGAATCAACGGATTCGTGGCCGTAGGTGTGTAATACAGTAGCCGCCCGTCCGTGGACCAGAACGGATAACTCGCGGAGCGATCCACCGCCACCCACTCTGACTCTGGAATCGGCTGTTCTCGGAACGGGGAAACACACACACTGGCCGGTTGGCCCGGACGCGATGCATCGAACGCAAGCCATCGTCGATCCGGCGAGAACCGCGGATTGCTGACCGATCGTTCGGCAGTGGCTGAGATGCTGCCGCGCCTTTCGTGGAACAGGCGATGAACAGGCAGCCCCTCCTCACGCTCCCAACGTTGCACGGTACGGATGCCCCGACCGAGATAGGCGGCAATCTCCTTCCAGGAGTCCAGCCGACCCTCAGGGGCATGTACGGGGCTGGGCGTGGGGTGCACGTCGGGTTGTCGCCCATGAAGACGACAGGGATTGCGCAGACACACGCCAAAACACGCCACACCGTCGGTGGCATGTCGTTGCGCTTGAGCAAGCGCAAATTCGGGCGGAAAGTGAGTTCCTGGTTCAACACGGGAACGTTTCTTCAAGATAAGGAGGCACCATGAAGCAACTGTTATTGGTGGTAATCACCGTGGGGCTGGGTAACGCAACAGCGAAACCAGAATGGCCTGTTCGCCAATCCCGTCACAGTCAAGGGTCGTGCGAATCGAATAGCGTACGGAGCTCCACCGAGGAAACGTGCGTGCGGAAGTGTACAGCCGTTGGTTACTGACGAATTGCTTGGAGGTAGGCCATGACTCGGATCCGACGTGCGTCACTCTTGATGGTGGTGGCGCATCCTGACGACGAAATCTTTCACGGCGGCGTGCTCGCGCATCTGAGCAAACGCGGTGTCCGTGTCACGCTTGTCTGTGCCACTGATGGCGAAGCCGGCAAACCACATCCGTCGGTTGGCCCGGTCGAAGACCTGGGCGCGTTGCGGGTCGAGGAGCTCCGTCTGTCGTGCGAGCGGCTTGGCATCGAAGCGCCAGTGCTGCTCCGATTCCACGATTCGGCGCGCAAGGAGCGGCAGCGGCACGACGACCCGCACGCCCTCGCCAACGTGGACATGCTCGACGTCGAAGCGGCCATCCGCGGGATCATCGCAGACGTGAAGCCGCACGTGATCGTCACCTTTGAACCGCATGGCGGGTACTATCATCCCGATCACCTTGCCATTCAACGCGCCACGACAGCCGCGTTCTTCTCCAGCAGCGTGATGGGGAGTGAAGCGCCCGAGCGCCTGTTCTACGCAACCATGCTGCGCGAGGTGCTCCAGGGGCTCGCGGACGCCAGCCGGGGCAGAGGCATCACCGACGGCCTCGACCCTGACGTGTTCGCGACGGTGCCGGAAATGATCGCGGTGTCATTTGACGCGTCTTCGTATCTGGAACAGAAGTTCTTCGCGCTGACGGCGCACCGGTCGGCGTTCGGCGTCACGCCGGAGATGCTGAAGAATCCGCCGCCAGGCGCCGCGCAGATGCTGCAGGCGTTCCGTCCCGTGTTCGAGCGCGAAGTGTTCCTCCTCGGAGGGGCGCGCGGCCCCGTTCGGGCGTGGCCGCTGCCGGATTTCTTCGACGGGTTGGAAACAGCGGAACTCAATTCGATGGCGGATACGATAACCGTTTGTTCGCGTCGTTGACCCACCATTTGGAATTGCGGTGGTCAGCCCGCCCAGGAGGACGTATGCGGCGATTTACCGATCGTGATCCTGTCAGATCCCATGCAGTTCGTCGCAGCATGTGCCGCTCCGCTAGACAGCCAACCGCCAGCGGGGGCGCGAAGCGCCACGCTATTCGAGGGCGCGCGGCTAATTACTGGTGACGAGGCCTCGCCCATCGAAGATTCCGCGTTCGTGGTGCAGGATGGCAAGTTCGCTTCTGTCGGCCGCCGTGGTGAGGTGTCGGCCCCGGAAGAGGCCGCTCGGGTCGATCTCAGGGGCAAGAGCGTTATGCCCGGCATCCTCGAAGCGCACGCTCACCTGGGGCACTGCGGTAGACGATGAGCTCATCGCGCTGTTCAAGGCGCATCCGAACGTGCCGGCGGGCGTCCGGTTCGTGCTCGGGACCGACATGGGCGGAGGCTTTTCACTTGAACACGGCCCTACACCGGCTTATCTCGGATGGAGCACGCACATCGAGATGGAGAGCATGGTGAAGGCCGGTCTGACCCCGAGGGAAGTCATTACGACGGCCACACGCGACTCCGCCCAATTCCTCGGGGCTCGATCAAACTTGGGACGGTGGCGTCTGGCAAGAACGCCGACTTTCTTGTGCTCGACGCGAATCCGCTGGACAGCATCGCCAACACGCGTTGGATCTCACGCGTGTACCTGCGGGGCGGGGAAGTGGACCGCACGGTGCTCAGAACACAGTTGAAGGGTGGCTCCGCAGCCGCAACGCGTCCGCCGACAACCGATTGAACCTCGACTGTGATGGCGACGTCAGACCGAGAAGCGGGCCGCTAATTGTCGTTGGGATCCGAGATTTCGGCGAAAGGCAGCGGTTCGCTAGACCGCTCTCGATGCTCTTTGGAAACGCGAGTTCTTTCAGGGATATTTCCAGCAAGACTGAGAACTCGCCACGAACACGTCGCAAAACGGCCTTCCTGGCGGCCGACTTTCATCCTTCTTGTGGCTGCGGCCTTCCGGATCAGCGGGCGAGCACGACGCCCGCGCCAAACCGGAACGCACTCACGCTCTCGCTAGCGAGAATCCGAATGTAGTCCGCGCCGACACGGACGCCGAGCCTGTCCGCGAGACGCAGCTGCATTCCGCCGCCTGCCTGCAGCGCTACGTCCGTGCCGCTCGCCTCGCTACTGAAGGAAAACCCCGGGGAGCCGACGACGCTGCCGGACGCTGTGACCTTCGCCGAACCATGGATCGCGCCAACCAGGAACTGTCCGAACGGAACCACCGTCGGGTTCGCGCGGCTGCTGTAGCGCACCCCACCCATGAACTCATGCACCCTCAGGTCGACCGAGCCGCTTGCTGCAAAACCACCAAAGGCCGCCGATTCAGTAATCGACTTGTAATTGCCGCCCGTAGCGAATACGACACCGAGGTGGCGGTTCAGATTCCCGGCAAAATCAACGTACCAGCCGGCTGGCAACGACTGATCGACATTCCGGACCGGAACGTCGCCCGTGTCGATACTTTCCAAATCTGCCGAGACATTGAGAAACTGATAGCCTCCCGAGACCTCGATGCGCGGTGTCTGTGCCGCCGCGGGAAGCGCGGCGCCCAACGCGGCCACAGCCAAGAGCAGGCTGCGGATCATGGCTGCACGGTCCATGTCGTTCCTTCCTCGAGCGGTGAACATCTGCGCAAAGGACACGGCCAACTTCTTCGATCGCGACATCGAGCCGCTTCCCACAGCGGCGCGGCCGGACTTCTGAACATCAGAAAAGAAAAGGGCCGGAGCGATCGACTCCGGCCCTTTGCGTCAGACCGTAGGAACCGTCAGTTCGGATACGCGCTTCGGCTCACCATCTGACCTCGATGATAAACCGCATTGATCCGCCGCGTGTTGGTGATGTTGTCCAGCGGATTGGCGTCGAGGATAAGCAGATCGGCGCTCTTGCCCGCTTGCAGCGTGCCGGTGTCGGTAAACCGCAAGAACTCCGCCGCGCGGCCGGTCGAAGCCGTGATCACCTGCATCGGTGTCATTCCGGACGCCGCCATGCTCTCCATCTCCTGGTGTGGCGCCCAGGGTGTGTTGCCGTCAGTGCCGAGCACGATGCGGACGTTCGCGTCGTTTAGCCGCTTCAAGTTGCGGGACTGAATACCGAACGCGTCCACCTGCTTGGCATTGTCGACGGCGCCCTTCTGCACGTCAGCGTACTCCTCGGCCGGGATTCTCCCCTGTAGCCAGGAGGTATCCCACTTCTTGCCCATTGCGGGCAGGTTCGGATTGACGACAAGATTCGGCTTCGCCCGGACGAGCGTCATGAACTCCTCGTCCACGTCGCGATCGCGCACGCTGTGCGCGAACGCATCGACGTTGGCCTTGAGCAATCCTTTCCCGTCCTCGAGGTCGAAGATGTGCGCGGTCACGCGGACCTTCTGCTTGTGTGCTTCATCGATGATCGCCCCGTACAGTGCGGGCGTCAGCTTGGGGACGGTGTCGTCGCGGTCATCGACCCAGATCTTGATGATGTCCGGCCGCTTGGCTGCGTTTTGCTGCACAGCGTCGCGGGCTTCCTTCTCGCTGCCGACCCAGTACGCGGCCTGCTCGCGTCCCTTTTCCACACCGGTGATCCCGCGTCCGGCGGTCAGAAGCCGGGCCGTTCCGGGCACGTTCTTTGTTTCGTCCCTGACCTTGAAGACGTCGTCGGTCGTGTCTGTGCCCATGCTCATCGCGGCGCCGACGCCCCAGTAGGCGCGACGCTTCAGGTCGCGGTGCATTTGTTCGCGCGTCTTGGGCGCATGGATATGCGTGTCGAGGATCATCGGCATCACGGTCTTGCCGGCGAGGTTCACGCGCTGGGCGCCTGCCGGCACCTGAACATTGGCGCCAACCGCCTGGATCGTCGCGCCGTTCACGACGATCGTACCCTTCTCGATCGCCGGGCTGCCGTCGCCGACGATGATGCGCGCTCCTTCGAACGCGATGACCGGCGCCTGGCCGGTCGCTGGAACAGATAGTCCAGCAAGCACAGCGGCAATGCTTGCCATTGCAACGGTGAAGATGGTCACTCGGCGCATCGGGAGCCCTCCATAGGCGATAAGAACGATTAACGGGGTTTTCGCGCGCCTGGTTGACGGAATGCCTCCTATGCGGCCCGTCCTCCCGCCGGCACAGCGGGGACTGCCCGGCACGAACGGCGCGGATTATCGCGCCGCCGAATGCCCCTGTCAAACGAGAGCGTGGAACGGGGCCCCGGTGGGCACACCTCGCCGGAGCACCACATTCGTGCGCGCGCCGCACTCCTCAGGGCACGCTCGCGGTCAGGGTGTCATCACGTCGTCGGCGTCGTACCCCACTGAGGTCGTCTCGCCGACGGTGCCACGCAGCCCGCGTATTCGGAGGCGGAGATTATTCAAGAAGCGATTCGTGAGCTTCAGGCGGGACCGCAGGTGAGAGATTTGACCGTCCAAGGACACGTTGCGTAAATCGGCAACTACTTCGTGATAACTGCGGTCGTGATGAGCCTGTTGTAGTGGCGCCGTCGTCCCGTGCCGGAAACGGCTCGGCGATCGGCAGTTGCCGAAACAACGCCGCCAGGACGTCGGCGTCGCCTGTAGGCGAGCACGGTCACTTCTTCGGTTGCGGCGGGTAATTCTTGAGCATCTTGGCGACGGCTTTCTGCAGGTTCTTCTCCTGTTTGTCCGGTTTGGCCTTCGGATCGAGCGTCTTGCTCGCGTTGCCGCGCCAGACGAGTGTCTTGGGTGACGAGGCGTACATGTCGAGCGCCAGCTGCCCGATGTAAATCGTGGACGTCTGACCGGTCGCCATCCCCCCGCCGCCCCCGTACCATCCGCCTCCGCCCCATCCCGGTCCGTAGCCCCACCCGGTGTCGAACGACGTGTACTCCTTCTCCTGCCCGATGGCGGCTTGGTAGCCGATGTACAGGTCGGCGGTGTCCGACTCGGACTTGGCGAGCCCCTTGGTGGCGAGCTCGGCATCGACGGCAGCCTTCACCTGCCGATCGGTCAGATCGGAAAGCGGGGTCGCCCCCTTGAGCGCGACCCACTTGTAGGTCTTGAATCCCGCGAAGTTGGCGCCCTTGTCGAAGTTGTACCGCACGTCTTGAGCGAGCGCGTTGCCCGCGCCGGCCAGGAGCACCAGCAGCGGAAGTACGAAGTGTTTCTTCACGTCGCAGTCCTTTCGAGAAAGTAGCCATCGAAAAAGTTGGCTTGGGCCGATTGTGCAAACCGCGCGCCGCTGGTGGAGACATCGGCATCCACGCGATTGGCCCCCTCGAACACTCGTCGCCATCCGAGATTTCGGAGCGTCTCCGACCTCCGGTGTCTTCCGCGCTGTCGAGCTCCACGATCGTTCGCGGAGCCACGCGGGATTACTGAGCAAGTCGGGAACGCGCGGTGTTGTCCTGGTCCGCTGGTTGTGGCACGCGACCTGCCGTTGGACGCCGCGGGCAATGTCGGAAACGGCAAGGCCAAGGGTGACCGCGTTCGGGATCAGCCGCCGGAAACGCTTCACGTGGGCCCGCGCTCGGTCGTGGTGTTGTGGAGGCGTTTGACGAAAGAACAGGACGGCGCTTGATGCAGTGGGCACCCCGGGCCTGGTGCGGATGGCCGATGTCGAGAGGTGAACGCCGATTCCAGCTCGTGTGCGCGGTGCTGGGCGCTCTTCCGCCGGGCCCGGTGGCGTGGGCGCAGCAGACCACGAGCGCCGGCCGCCACACAAGCGCCTCAGGCGGTGCCGGCCAAAGACGCGCTCGGCCGTGACACTCCTCGCAGGACGGTGCTGGGATTCATGACCGCCGCCCGCAATGGGCGCGACGAAGTGGCGCCGCAGTACCTCAACAGCAGGTTGCGCGACCAGGAGGCTGTCGACCTGGCCCGGAAGCTCTTCGTCGTCCTCGACGGCCGTCTGCCCCGTACATGTGTGTCCGCGATTGGGAGGCGTTTCTGGAAACGCAGCAGGACATGCTGCTCGACATCATGGGCATCGTCGAGCGGAGCGGGGCAGTGATTGCCCTTCCGTCCCAGACCCTGCACCTCGCCGATGTGCCCGCCGCCGCGCCCGGCGCGCGCCGCATCGGCGGAGCCTGATCGACTCGACCCGGGGCGTCACCCGGGCGTGGCCAATACGCTGAAACTGCTGCTGAAGGCCGCGACGATCATGAGCATCACGCTGATCGTGTCGAGCCCATCGCCGATACCATCGCTCTGGCCGGCACGATGCCAATCAGTCGGCGGTGGGTCGATGGACGCCTGGTGTCCTGACCGCGTGGTTCGCGCAATAGGTCGCGCGTTCTGAACGTCGAGGTCCGTATCATGATTGTGAGGTGCGCATCATGGTTTCGCACATGTTCGTCGTCTGGCTGGTGATCGCGTCGGCGGGCGTGTCAGCCCAGGATCCGGCGGCGCCGAAAGTGGACGTCCGGGATGTCGCCGTGGTCACCGGGCGCGTCGACCGCATCGATCCGTTCACGCGCTCGGTGAACCTGCGGACGGCCGAGGGGCTGCTCTACAGTGTGTTCGTGGGGCCCGAGCTGAAGATCTTCGACGAGCTGCGATCGGGCGACGCCGTCACGGTCCGCATCACCGAGTCGGTGGTCGTCGCGCTCCGCCCGAACGCGAAGACGACCGTTGTCGAAGACAGCACGGCAGCGGCCAACAAGGGAGCCCGGGGCGCTCAGGCCGACGTGATCCAGCAGCTCAAGGCGACGGTGACCGTCGAGAGCGTGGACGTGGCGAAGAAGATGATCTCGTATAAGGGCGCGGACAATCGCAGCGTCACGCGCGTCGTGTCCGATCGCCGTCTCATCGACGGCCTGAAGCGCGGCGACACCGTCGAGGTCACCTATACCCGTGAGCGCGCGATCGAGCTCACGAAGAATCGCTGACAGCACCAAGGGCGGGACAATCGTGGACTCCGCCTTGTTCCTGAGCGGCGCCGCGGCCGTCATCACACATTGCGCAGCAGGTCGCCGATCGTCACCGCGTGGAGTGACGCCGGATGCCCGTGCGACGAGCGGGACGATGCGCCGCCGGCGACGATGCTAGGCCCGCGGCGGCAGCAGGTAGAGCGTCATCGCGAAAATCAGGTAGACCATCAGGACGAGCACCCCGACGAACCATGCCGATCGCCCGTTGTTGGTCACGAGCGAGGCGGTGAGGGCGGCGATGAGCATCATCACCACCGCGCCCGGCCAGAACTGCAGGTCCATCGGCGTCGGGCCGATGACGTAGCTGAGGAGCACCAGCACCGGAGCCACGAACAAGGCGATTTGGGCCGCACTTCCGAGGGCGATGCCGACGCTCAGATCCAGGCGGTTGTTGCGCGCGCCGGAGAACGCCGACGCCATTTCGGCCGCAGCGCCGACGAGCGGCACGACGATGAAACCGACGAAGGCAGGAGTCATGCCGAATGCGGTGGCGGCTTCCTGCACCGATTCGACGAACACCTCGCTCGTCAGCGCAACCAGGACCGTGACACCGACCAGCGTGGCCAGCGCCAGGCCAATCGGCCATACGGTTTCCGCGCCCTCGACATGTTCCTCGCTTCCGAACAACTCGCGATGTGTCTTGAGCGAGAACAGCAGGCCCATTCCGTACGCGACGATGAGCAACCCGGACAGACCCACGCTCAACGTCTGCGTGAAGGCCGCGGCCGATCCCGAGTCGGCTCCATTGACCGTAGAGGGTACCAACAACGCGATCGTGGCCAGGAAGAGCAGGCTTGCCTGCATGCGGGCATTGATTCGGTTGTAATCCTGCACGTGGTGCTTCAGCCCGCCGAGAAGAAATGAGGCGCCCAGCAGGAACAACGTGTTGGTGACGACCGCGCCGACAATCGACGCCTTCACCAGCGTGTACTGTCCCGCGCGCAACGCAGCCAGCGCGATGATCAGCTCGGTGAGGTTACCCAGCGTGGCGTTGAGCAGTCCGCCGACGCTATCACCGGTCCTGGCCGCGACCGATTCGGTGGCATGACTCAATAACCCCGCGAGCGGCACGATGGCCAGGACGGACAGGATGAACAGCAGCGTGTGCGCGTCGGGCTGGAGCTTCTGTCCGATGAACACGGCGGGCACGAATGCCAGCAGCCACAGCAGCGGATTGCTCCGGATGTCGTCGACGAGCGGGGCGATGCGTGACCGGCGGCTCGCCCCCTCTGTTGGTGCCACCGCCCGTACTCAGCGCGCCTGCTGTGCCGTTGGCCGCCGCGCGTTTCCTGAGACGGCGTTCTCGCGCCGTTGCCAGACGTACACCGGAAGCCCCAGCAGGAGCAGGACCAACCCGTACAGGACCGGCTCGGGGCCGCACCCGTAGACGGTGAACATCGCGAATGCGAACGCCACGACCTCGACCAGCGGTGATGCGCGGCGTCGCGCCGCCGGAGCGGCTGGCGATGAGTCCCGGCGCCAGCGAGCAGAACACGTAGGGGATGACGGCGGCCATCGTGCTCAGGCTGACGATCATGTTGTAGATGGCCGCGAACCCGGACCCGCCTGATACCTGCACGAGCACCAGCGCCGTCGCGAGGGAGGCCGAAATCACGAGGCCGACCGCCGGCACGCCGCGCGGCGAGAGCCGGCCGAACACCGCGGGGAACAACCCGTCGGCCGCGGCCGCCATCGGCACCTGTCCCATCATCAGCGTCCAGCCGTTGAGCGCGCCGAGCGACGAGACCATCACCGCGAACGCGACGACGCCTGCGGCCCACGATCCCCACATCAGCGCGCCGCGTCGGCAAACGGCGCCGTCGACATCACGAGCTGCTCGCGCGGCACGACGCCCATCACGACCGTCGTGCCCAGCACGTAGAGCAGCGCCGGCCACGAGGATCCCGAGCATCGTGGAGCGTGGAATCGTGCGCTCGGGATCCCGCACGTCGCCGGCCGGCACCGTCGCCGACTCGAGCCCGAGATACGCGAACATCGTGAGCGGCGCGAGCGCCGCGCTCGACTCGAGCAGCGACTTGCCGCTCGGGTTGAAGTCGCGCGAGCAGGTCCCGACTTGACGAAGAACAGCCCGACGATCGAAATGGCCGCGAACGGCACGAGCTTCGTGTAGGTCGTCACCTCGGCGAAGATGCCGGCTTCCTTCACGCCGCGAAGGTTCAGGAGCGTCACCAGCCAGATCGCGCCCAGCGTGATGGCCACGCCGATCGGCCGGCTTGCCCTGAAGCGTCGGCAGCAGCTTCACGAGCGAACCGGTGAAGGCCACCGCGATCACCGGCAGCGACGCCCAGATCGAAATCCAGTAGCCCCAGGCCACCAGGAAGCCGGCGAAGTCGCCGTAGCCCAGCCTGGTGTACGCGTACGGACCGCCGGTCGCCGGCGTCATGCGGGCCAGGCGCGCGAAGGTCAGGCCCAGGCAGACCGCGCCGATGCCCATGACGATCCAGGCGAGGATCGCGAGCAGACCGTAAGGCGCCACCGCCGACGGCGACAGGTAGAACCCCGATCCCACCATGTTGCCGACGACGATGGCCGTGCAGGCGGCGAGGCCGAGGCTCTTGGCTTGTCGGCGGTCAGGCGCCGTAGACAAGGCCGGACTCCTTCGACGAGATCGTCGTGCCGGTCTCGCCGGCGATGATCCGGTTCAGATCCGCCAGCGCGCCGATCGCGGCGCGCCTTCCCCGTGGCCGCGGCGAACCGGCACGCCGCGGCGACTTTCGGTCCCATCGAGCCGGCCGCGAACGGCATCGCCATGAGGGCGTCGGGCGAGGCGCGGCGGATCGCCTTCTGCGTCGGCTTGCCCCAATCGACGTACACGGCCTCGGCGTCGGTCAGCATCACGAAGAGATCGGCGTTGAGCTCCCGCGCGAGCAGCTCCGACGCGAGATCCTTGTCGATGACGCACTCGACGCCGGTCAGCTGGCGGTCCTTGCCAGGCTCGTACATCGTCGGGATGCCGCCGCCGCCGGCGGCGATGACGATCGTGTTGTGCTCGAGCAGCCACTTGATCGGACGCAGCTCGAAGATGCGCTTCGGCTCGGGCGAGGGGACGACGCGCCGCCACTTGTCGCCGTCCGGCTTGAAGACCCAGCCCTTCTCCGTGGCCAGGCGATCGGCCTCGTCCTTGGCGTAGACCGGTCCGATGAACTTGGTGGGGTTGCTGAACGCCGGATCGTCCGGATCGACCTCGATCATCGTCAGCAGCGTGGCGAAGGGGCGCTCGAAGGGCAGCAGGTTGCCGAGCTCCTGCTCGATCATGTAGCCGATCGATCCCTGCGTCTCCGCGTCCATGACGTCGAGCGGGTAATCCTCTTCCTCGGTGTACGCGGCGGCCTCCAGCGCGAGCAGGCCGACCTGCGGTCCGTTGCCGTGCGCGATCACCATCTGGTGCTGCGGCCGCCACCGGCGCGAGCGCTTCCGCGGCGATGCGGACGTTCGTGCGCTGGTTCTCGGCGGTCATCGGCTCGCCGCGGCGGAGCAGCGCGTTGCCGCCGAGTGCGGTGACGACCAGCATGGTCAGTCTCCCAGTGTGGCGACGAGAATCGCCTTGATCGTGTGCATGCGGTTCTCGGCCTGCTCGAACGCGACGTTCATCTCCGACTCGAACACGTCGTCGGTGACCTCGAGGCCGTTGCTGATGCCGTAGGTTTCGGCGATCTGCTTGCCGAGCGTGGTCTCCGTGTCGTGAAACGCCGGCAGGCAGTGCATGAACTTGACCTGCGGGTTGCCGGTCGCCTTCATCAGCTCCGTGTTGACCTGGTACGGCAGCAGCAGATCGATGCGCTCCTTCCAGACCTCCTTCGGCTCGCCCATCGACACCCAGACGTCGGTGTGGACGAAGTCGACGCCGGTCACCGCCTTCTTGCGGGTCGTCGGTGATCGTGAGCGTCGCGCCGGACTGCTCCTGCAGCTTCGTGCGCGATCGCGACGTACTCGTCGGCGGGCCACAGCTTCTTCGGGCCGCAGATGCGGACGTCCATGCCCATCAGACAGCCGACGATCATCAGCGAGTGCCCCATGTTGTTGCGCGTGTCGCCCATGAACGCGTACTTGATCTCGTGGATCGGCTTGTCGCTGTGCTCGCGCATCGTCATCACGTCGGCGAGCATCTGCGTCGGGTGGTACTCGGCCGTCAGGCCGTTGAAGACCGGCACGCCGGCGTACTTCGCCAGTTCTTCACGCCCTTCTGGCGGCGCCGCGGTACTCGATGGCGTCGAACATCCGGCCGAGCACGCGCGCCGTGTCCTTGAACGATTCCTTGTGGCCGATCTGCGATCCGGCCGGGTCGAGGTAGGTGACGTTCGCGCCCTGGTCGTAGCAGGCCACCTCGAACGCGCAGCGCGTGCGCGTCGAGGTCTTCTCGAAGATCAGGCAGATCTCCTTGCCGTCGAGATGCTTCTGCTCGGTGCGGGCGTACTTGGCGCGCTTGAGATCGCGCGCGAGGTCGAGCAGATACCGGAACTCGCGCGGCGTGTAGTCCTGAACGGTCAGCAGCGAACGGTTGCGCAGATTGAAGCTCATGATGTGTGTCTCCGGTTCGAGTGTTCTTGCATCAATAGGCCGCGTCGCGCGAGATCGGGCACGTCATGCAGTGCCCGCCGCCGCGGCCGCGTCCCAGTTCCGCGCCGCGCACCGTGATCACCTCGACCCCGGCCTTGCGCAGCAGCGTGTTCGTGTGCGTGTTGCGGTCGTACGCCGACGACGACGCCGGGCGCCAGCGCGACGACGTTGTTGCCGTCGTCCCATTGCTCGCGCTGGGCTTCCCAGGCGTTGCCGCCGGTTTCGACGACGCGCAGCGTCTTCAGGCCGAGCGCCTCCTTGACCACGTCGAACAGGTGCCCCTTGTCGGCGTGGACTTCCATGCCGCCGTTGCCGTCGGGCCGCGCGCTGTAGCAGCGAACCTGGTCCGCGACCTCGCGGAACGAGGTGATGAGATCCCGATCGCAGAACGTGAACACCGTGTCCAGATGCATCGCGGCGCGGCTCTTCGGCATCAGACAGCCGATCACGCGTGTCGCGGCCTTGTGCTTGAAGAGCTCGGCGGCCACCTGGAACACCGCCTGCCGCGTCGTGCGCTCGCCCATGCCGATGAGCACGACGCCTTTGCCGATCGGCATGACGTCGCCGCCCTCGACCGTGGCGGCGCCGAACGACTCGTCGCTGTCGCCCCACCAGATCGTGAAGTCCGCGCCCTTGAAGCGCGGATGGAACTTGTAGACCGCGCGCTGCAGCAGCGTCTCCGGCTTGCGCGCGGGCCAGAACATCGGGTTGCACGGTGACGCCGTTGTAGATCCAGCAGGACGGGTCGCGCTGGAACAGCGTGTTCGGCACCGGCGGCACGATGAAGTCGGTGCCGTCGAACGCCTCGGACAGCATCGTCACGCCTGCTCCGACTTCGGGCAGATCGAGAATCGCGATGCCGCCGATGAGGTGCTCGGCGAGCTTGGGCGCGGGCAGCTCGTCGAGCCACGCGCGGAGGATCGGGCGCCAGGCCCGGCCCGACGTCGTTCGCCGTGATGCGCCGATCGAGGACCCAGCCGCGCGCCTCCTTGTCGGAGACCGTTTCGGCCAGCAGGTCGTGCAGTTCGAGCACCTCGACGCCGCGCTCCCGCATCTTGAGCACGAAGTCGTAGTGGTCCTTCTGAGCCTCGTGCACCCAGAGCACGTCGTCGAACAGCAGATCGGCGCGATTGCCCGGCGTCAGCCGCTGGTGGGCCAGGCCCGGGCGGCAGACCAGGACCGTTCGCAACGTGCCGACTTCACTATGAACACCGAGCGTTGCCATGATCTTCTCCTCGAAAGCGCGCGGGACGTCGTTCCCGCGGCTCAATAGCTGTAAGCAAGGTAGACCATCCCGTAGCTGAAGTTCTTGGTCCGGCCGGTGAGCTGCTGCACCGCCGCGCCGGGATCGGCGAACGCCGTCACGACGCTCATCAGGAGGTTCCTGGTCAGCTTCCAGTCGATATACACGTCGCCTTCGAACGCGGCGTGGTTGTCCGTGACGGTCGGGCCGAACGCCTCTGGATGATCGAGCCGGAAGTCGTAGAAGATCAGCCCGCCGCCGACCTTGTCGCTCGGCGTGACGTGGGCGCGAATCTGACGCGAGATCAGGTTGGAGTTCGACAGGAAGTACTCGCCCGCGATCTCGCCCTGCCACCAGGAACCCCAGTCGCTGAATCCGAGCAGGAGCGGATCGAACGCTTCGTTGGCCGTCGTGCTCGGGTTGTCGCCCTGGAAGGACGCGTACCGGTAGGAGAACTTCGGCTTCCACGCGACCGCGCTCATCTCATACGCACCCTGCAGCGTCCACGCGTTCGAATCGAGCGCATCGCCGTTGCGCTCCGCGGCGTACTCGAACTGGAACGACAGGTCGGGCGCCTTGGGAATCGGCGCACTGTCCGCTCGCACGTTGAACACGTTGAGGCCGTCGCGCCCCGGTTTCACGTCGGCGTCCGAGAAGAACTTCATGTACGTCGCGCCAAGGGTCGAGCGCTTCCCGGTGACCTCGTAGTTCGCGCCCGAGAGGCGCGTCCCGGTCTCGTTCTCGTTGAGATCGTCCTTGTCGAGATAGAACGCTTCGATCTTGTGAGGACCCGGCTTGACGCGCCCGATCGCCCCGAACGCGAACGCCTTGCGTGCGTTCGTCCAGTAGCCGCCGCGGCTGCCACCCTCGGCCGCGCCGTCCCACAGCAGGAATCCGTGTCCGAGCTGGTACTGCACGCGCCCGACGCTGAAGTCCAACAGGTTTTCGCTCGACCCGATGGACTTCCCGGATCGCCACCCGATGGAGGCGTCTTCCGGGCCGAACGACGAAACGTCTGGACCGTAGAGCTCCGGCGCCGATCCGTATGTCCGCTCGCCGACCACGCTCACCTTGCCGTAGAACTCGCTCGACGAGGCCAGCTTGTAGACGGCGGAGAGCGACGGCTTGGCGTATCCCTCGAACCACTGGTCGGAGAGATTCTCTGGTTCGGAGCCCTTCGGATTGTTGTAGTAGGAGTTCGCGAAGCCGAAGGTGCCCCAGCCGGCGTCGAAGTTGAACGTCCATTCGACGCGCGGCGGCAGTCCGGACGAACGTGCTTCGGGCGTGTCGGGCGCTGCAGGCGGGGGCACGCTCTGCCCGGCGGTCTGCGCGAGCGCATACGACGGCATCAGCAGCGCCGTCGCCATCAGCAGCGTACTGGATCGTGCGGTTCTTGAAGGGTGTCATCGGCGTAACCTCATGGTCTGGTCAACAGGCACTGCACGTGATAGGTGCCGTCGCGGTTCTCGACGCCGTGCGTGTCGTGCCCGAAACCGGGGAAGCGTGCGTCCCACGACGAGAGCGCGCGGAGGTAACTCAGGTACGGGCCGTCGTCGGACCCCGTCGCCTCGCCGGGCATCAGCATCGGAATGCCCGGCGGATACGGCACGACGCTCGTCGCGAGGACGCGGTCGGCGAGCTGGTCGAGCGGCACGTGCTCGATCTGGCCGCGCACGAGATGCTGATAGGCCGCGCGCGGCGTCATCGACCGGGCGTCGGCAGCGTCGAGAACGCCTCGGCCAGCCAGTGCGTCTGCCGCGATCGTCCTTGAGCTGCGCGAACATCTGATCCGGCGAGATCGCGAAGCCCGAGGCCGCCGTAGACGTCCGGGTGCGCCGTGGCCAGACTCGGCAGCACCTCGGTCAGCGGCGCGTTGCGGTCGTAGTCGCGCTTGAAGTCGAGCAGCGCGTTCAGCAGCGTTCCCCACTTGCCCTTCGTGATGCCGATCGAGAAGAGAAACAGGATCGTGAAGTCGGTCGTCTTCTCGACCTCGACGCCGCGGCGGTGGAGGTAGGCCGTGACCAGCGTGGCCGGAATGCCGCGCTTGTCGAGGCCGCCCTTGACGGCCACGCCGGGCGTGACCACCGACACCTTGATCGGATCCAGCATGCAGTAGTCGTCTTCGATGTCGCCGAACCCGTGCCAGGCCGCGCCGGGGTGCAGCACCCAGGCAGTCGGCGTTGGTGGCCAGCAGCTCCGGCGGCGCCTCCTCGAACGCGGACCTTCTTGCCGGTCTTGGGATCCTTCACGGTGTCCGCGTTCCAGGTGTTGAAGAACCAGTCGTGCTTGCTTCGCGAACTGGCGGTGCACGCGGCCCATCGTCTGGCGGAAGGCGACGGCCTCCTCGATCGACTCGTCGGTGAGCGCCCGGCCGCCGGGCCCGTCCATCATGGCGGCCGTGACGTCGTTCGACACGATGATCGGGTAGAACGGCGACGTCGACGCGTGCATCATGAACGACTCGTTGAACCGCGCGTGCGGGATGGGGCTGCGTCCGTCGCGGATGTGCAGCAGCGAGGCCTGCGAGAGCGCCGCGAGCAGCTTGTGCGTGGAGTGCGTCGCGAACACCGTCGGCCCCGTGTGGTCCTTCGGGTCGCCGTGCATGGCGTGGCGGTCGCGATAGATCGGATTGAACCGCGCGTAGGCGTACCACGCCTCGTCGAAGTGAATCCGGTCGACGCTCGGATCGAGCAGTTCCGCGACGCGCCGGGCGTTGTAGCAGAGCCCGTCGTAGGTGGAATTGGTGACGACCGAGTAGACGGGCCTGGCCGTCGATGTCCGTCGGCGACGAGCGGGTTCGCCTTGATCGCCGCCTTGATCGCCTCCGGCGTCAGGCGCTCCGGCGGGATGGGGCCGATGATCCCGTAGCGATTGCGCAGCGGGACGAGATACGTCGGGATCCCGCCCGTCAGCACCAGGCCGTGCTCGATCGACTTGTGGCAGTTGCGATCGCACAGCGCGATCTGATCCTCGCCGACCGCGGCCGTGAAGATCACGCGGTTGGACGTGGACGTGCCGTTGGTGACGCAGTAGGTGCGGTGCGCGCCGAAGACGCGGGCCGCGTAGCGTCTCGTGCTCGCCGATCGGACCGGTGTGGTCGAGCAGCGATCCGAGATCGCCGACGCTGATCGACAGATCGGAGCGCAGCAGGTTCTCGCCGAAGTAGTCGAAGAAGATCCGGCCGACCGGCGACTTGAGAAACGCCGTGCCGCCCGTGTGTCCGGGCGTGTGCCAGGAATACTCGTACTCCTGGCTGAACTGCATGAGGGCCGCCGCCAGGGGCGGCAGCATCACCTCCAGATAGCGCCGGCTCGCGGCGACCACCCGGCCGCCGACGAACGCCGCCGTGTCCTCGAGCGTCCAGATGTACTCGTTGACCATCTCCATGACGTCGAGCGGGATCGCCGAGGCCTCGCCCCGCTCGGCCATCAGGAAGATCGGGATCTTGTCGTTGCGTGAGCGCACGAATTTCGAGCAGGCCGCCTGGCCTTGGCGTGCCCCTTGTCGTCGCCGAGCGTCCAGTCCATGAGGATCGTCGTGGATGGCGGAGTCGGACACGATGACGGACATGCCGTCTTCGGCCGACGTCGCCTCGACGACCTCCATGCCGCGGCCCTGCAGCTCCTCGCACGAGCGCCCGCGTGGCCCGGCCTTCGGCCGTCGGGCTCGTCGAGCTCGTCGTCCACGACGAGCGCCCGAAGGCTCAGTCGCTTGATGCTTCGTTGAATCATGTCACTGCTCCCTCGGCCGGGCTGTCATCGCCGCGCCACCCGCCGCCCTGTCAATCCGGCAGCGTGTTCCACCGGAAGAACGTCATCGCGTTCGCGTCGGGCTCGCCGAACCATTTCGCGTACAGGCCGCCGATCTCGCCGGAGCCGTACATGTGGCTCAGCGTCCGATCCACGAGCAGCCCGAAGTCGTCGTCGCCGCGCCTGAAGGTCAGCGCCAGCGGCGAGTAGGTGAACAACCGGTCGATCACCAGCAGTTCGCCCGGCGACGGGCTTCGCCTGGCGGCGTCCAGGAGAATGGAGCGCTCGGCGAAGAAGACGTCGGCCCTGCGGTCGAGCACCGCCTGGACGCCGGCGTCGTTGCTGTTCACGGGAGCGATCTTCGCCACGACATCGAGATCCCGGGTCCGGCCGGCCAGCCACTTCTCGGTCGCCGTGCCGGCGACGGCCGTAAAAGTCCGCGCCTGCAGGATCTGCGCGGCGTTCGCACGCCAGATCGGAGTGGGAGCGACCGGGCGCCCCGACAGGACCCCACGCAGGCCAGCGGGCGCATCGGCCCGCAGCAAGGCGCCGACGCCACCTGGAAACACCGGAATGGAGAACGCCACGTCCCGTCTCGCCGCCAGCGTGATCGCGTCCGGCCCGCAGAACAGGTCGATCTCTCCCTGCTGCACCGCAGTGAAGCGCGTGTCGACCGTCACGGGAACCCACTCCACGGCCAGCGTTCCGAGTCCGGGCTCGGCCTTCGCCGCGTCGGCGATCTTCTGGCAGAGCGCCACCGCGTAGCCGGCCGCCTGGCCCGCCTCGTCTTTGAAGGAAAACGGCCGGGCGTCGACGCGATAGCCGAGCCTGATCCGCGCGGCGGCGCGGAGGCGATCCAGTGTGCCGGCGGACACCGCGGCGGCCGGCGCCGCCGGCGGGGACCGTCGGTTTCTGCGCACGCACGAGCGGCGACGCCATGACAAGCGCGGCCACGCACGCCGCCATCGCCAGTCGATGCCCTTTGAGGCCTACCGCTGATACTCGTTGCATGGTCTTTCTCCTTTTCAACGGCTCAGGCCCGCGCGACGGCCGCCTGTCTCCCCGGTGTGAAGCGATACGCGAGGAACCCCCAGATGATGAAGCCGATCCCCATGACCAGCATGCCGCCGAACACGGCATCCTTGCCGGCCGCGAAGATCGCGTAGACGCTGTAGAGCATCGCCACCATGGCCACCGCCATGGTGTTCCGGTACTTCGACTCGCCCACTCCGGCGGCCTTCATCATCACGGGCAACGCAGAGAGCGCGATGATGTACGGCACGACGTTGGTCACGACCGCGAGGTTGACCAGGGCGCTGAACTGATCGCTGAGGTTGGGAGAGATCGTCATCAGCGCCATCAGCGACTGGACGACGCCCATGATGACCATCCCGGCGATCGGCGCGCCCATGCGGTTCTCCTGCGAGAACACGGCCGGGAACATGCCGTCGTCAGCCGCCGCCTTCCCGGTCTGCGCCAGCGTGAACTGCCAGCCGAGCAGCGAGCCGAGGCACGCCAGCACCGCGAGCACCATCACGATGGAGCCGACGGCCGGGCTGAACATCTTGGCGAAGGCGAGCCCGAATGGGCCGGTGGACTCGGCGAGCTCCGCGTTGGGCACGATGCCCTGGATGACCGTCGTCGAGAGGATGTAGATGACCGCGGCGCCGGCCGTGCCCAGCATGCAGGCCAGCGGCACGTCGCGCTTCGGGTTCTCGACGGCGTTCGAATTCTGTGCCGCCGATTCGAGGCCCAGGAACGCCCACAGCGTGAGCGAGATGCTCGAGCCCATGCCTTCGGTCAGGCTGATCCCTTTCGGGTTCCAGGCCGCCGCGAACGTCGCGCCGCTGAACCAGAACCAGCCGACGAAGGAGATGAATCCCACCGGCAGGATGACGCCCCAGACGGTGAGGGCGCCGATGCGGCCCGTCAGCTTCGGGCCGCCGAAGTTGGCCACGGTCGTCAGCCAGAGCAGCGCGATGACGCCGGCGCAGGTGATGACCGGCGTCGAGGTGAGCACTGGCGCGAACGCCGACAGGTAGCCCAGGGCGGAGCTGGCGACCGCGACGTTCGCGATCGCGAGCGACAGGAAGTAGAGGTAGAAGACCTGGAAGTAGCCGGCCTTGCCGTACGCATCTTCCGCATACGCGGCCAGGCCTCCAGGGCGCTGGTTGAAGAGCCCGGCCTGTGCGAATCCCCAGGCGAGGGCCAGCGAGCCCACCGCCGTCACGATCCAGGACAGCAGGGAAATCGCCCCGACCTTCGCCATGTTCGTCGGCAGCATGATGATGCCGGAGCCCATCATGTTGACGGTGACGATGAAGGTCAGCTGCGTCAGGTTCATCTTCTTCTGGTCTGACATGGTCCCCTCTTCGGCGCTTGCGATCCCACGCGTCACTGACGAACGACGTATGTGTAGAACTTGATGCGGCCGTCCACGCGTTCCTGGTACACGCCCTGGACTTCGTAGTTGAAGCCCGGGAACCGGTTGAACGACTCCTGGAACGCGAGGAAGTAGTCGAGCATCGGCTGCGCCTTGTCGTCCCAGCGCTCGCCGGGAACGACGACGCCGATGCCGGGCGGGTAGATCAGCGCGAGCGTCGCGGAAATCCGTCCGCGGATGCTCTCGAGCGGCACGTAGTCCACGTCGTTCGCGACGAGCGCCTCGTAGGCGTCCTTCGGCGACATCGCGAGCTCCGGAAAGCTCGAGGCGCGGAAGCACAGACGCTGGAGCCCCTTGACGTCGGCGCGGCGGTAGAAGTCGTGCATCTCGTTGCAGATGCGCCGCAGCGGTGTAGCCGGCATAGCGCTCGCCGTGCGCCGCGCAGAGCGTCGGCAGCACCTCCGCGAGCGTCGCGTCGCGATCCCAGAGATCCTTGAACTTGGCGAGCTTCGCGATCAGGGTGTTGAGCTTGCTCTCGTCCTCGGCCGGCGTCATCAGGAAGAGAATGCTGTTGAGATCGCACTTCTCCGGCACGACGCGCTGTTCGCGAAGGAAGTTGGCGATGACGGTGGCCGGGACGCCGAAGTCCAGGTACTCGCCGGTCCTGCGGTCGATGCCCGGCGTCAGCAGCGTGAGCTTGTTGGGATCGACCATCGCGTAGCCGTCGGCGTAGCCCGCGTACCCGTGCCACGCGCGCGCCGGGTCGAAGTTCCAGCACTGCTGCTCGGCCTTGATGACGTCGGTCGGCAGATCCTCCCAGGGCATGTCGGTCACGTCCTTGGTGAACGCGGAGCCGCGGATCGTCACCACGTCGGGCACGAACGGATCGAAGAACCACTGCTCCTGGGCGTCCTTGCCGGTGCGCGCGTAGTAGTGCCCGAACTCGCGCAGCTTCTTGCGCACCTCGATGCCCAGCTCGATGCAGCGATCCCACAACGCCTCGCCGGCCCGCCCCTCGTGGATCTTGGCGTTGACGTCGAGCGAGGCGAACAGCGGGTAGAAGGGCGACGTGGAGGCGTTCATCAGGAACGACTCGTTGAAGCGCTTGTGCTCGACGTAGCGCCGCTGGCCGCGGAGGTGGTCGTCGCGCTTGTGGATCTGCGACGCCTGCGAGAAGCCCGCGCCCTGCTTGTGCACCGACTGCGTCGAGAACAGCCCCGGCATGTCGGGGTCCAGATGCCCCAGCCGCATCGGGCTGTGATCCTCGAAGAGCGGGTGGAAGGCGTTGTAGCCAATCCACGCCTCGTCCCACAGCACGTAGTCGCACAGGTGTCCGATCTTCTCGAGCACCTTGCGGACGTTGTAGACCGTGCCGTCGTAGGTCGCGAGCTGGATGCAGGCGAGGCGGAACGGCCGCGGCGCCTTGTGGCGCTCCGGATCCGTGCACGAGCGGGTGCGTCCGAATCTGCTCCCGGAGCGCGTCCTCGCTCCAGGCGTCCCAGTCGACCGCGCCGATCATGCCGAACGGGTTGCGCGCGGTGGGGAGGAAGATCGGGATGGCGCCGGCCTGGACCAGCGCGCCCTGGTGGAGCGACTTGTGGTTGTTGCGATCGAAGAGCACCAGGTCGCCGCGCCGCAGCACGGCGTTCGTGACCACCTTGTTGGACGTGCTCGTGCCGTTCAGCACGAAGTACGTCTTGTCGGCGCCGAACACCTTCGCCGCGTGACGCTGCGCCTGCGCGGCGGCGCCCTCGTGAATCAGCAGATCGCCGAGGTCCACGTCCGCGTTGCACAGATCGTTGCGGAAGACGCTCTCGCCGAAGTGCTTGAAGAAGATCTGGCCCGCCGGCGACTTCCGGTAGAACTGACCGCCCTGGTGTCCCGGGCAGTCGAAGGCGATGTTGGCCGCCTGCGTCGTAGGCCATGAGCCCGCCGAAGAAGGGCGGCAGCAGGCTCATCCCGTACTTGACGATGCTCGCCACGACCTGCTTCGCGTAGAAGGCCGGCGTCTGCTGTCCGAGGTAGATGTAGCCCTCGACCTCGCCGGTCATGCCCAGCACCGCGATGTCGGCAATCCGATGCGAATCGGCCAGCGCCCAGAGCGGCGTTCCGAAGCCGATCCCGCGAACGGCCCTGCGCCAGGCCGCGCGCCTTCTCGCGCCGCTCGCCGTCGATGAGGGCGATATAGGCGCCCACGGCGGCGTCCTCCGAGACGTCGCGATCGAGGCTGTCGCTCACCTCGATCTCGAAGTGCTCCGCGGCGATGTGGTCGAGGAGCTCCTTCGTCTGCGGATCGTGGCCGTCGACGATCGCGACCACCTTGAGCAGCTTGTGGAAGGGAATCGGAATCGTCGGAGGCTTGACGGAGAATTCGATCATCGCGACGGTTCCGTCGCCATACGAGCAGGACCGATGCCAGAAGCCCTCGATCGCGACGAACGTGTAACGGGCCGGCAGGACGACGCGAATCGGGCGAAACGCGTGTCCGGCGCGCGGATCGGCGCGAGGGCGGAGCACCGAAATGCCGTGGACCTCCGGTATTCCGGAGGCCGGCGTCACCGGCGAACGCGCGGCAGCCGGAGGCACGACTCCGCCGTCGATCGCACGGATCGCTCGCTCCGAGATTCGGTGACTGCAGGATCAGCTCACGCGGCGGGGCGCGTGGTCGTTCGCCAGCGGCTCAGCACATCGTCGACCGTCTGGTGCGCTTCGGCGAGGGCGGCCGCGTGAGCCGAGCCCAGACGCCGCAGCGCCTCGCGGACGGGCCCGTGCGTTTCGGCCAGGCGAAACTCGATGCCGCGCTCGAGAAGCGTGGCGTGCAGGTCGGCCAGCAGTTCGGCGCCGGCGAGATCCACGTAAGGGACGCTGCCCATGAAGAAGATCAGCAGCCGGGGCGCCGCGGTCCGCGCGTGCAGGAGCGCCGTCAGCTGGTCGCGCACGTGATCGACGTTGAAGTAGAGGAGCGCCCCCTCGCTCCGCACGACCAGCACGTCGCGGACGCGTTCGTTCTCCGGATGGCGCTCGAGATCGGCGAAGTACGACGTGCCGGGGACGCGTCCGATCTCGATCACCCGCGGACGCGAGGCGCGATGGATCAGCAGCACGATCGACAGCGCGACGCCGAGCAGCACGCCGTTCAGGAGACCCGAGCCGAGCACGCCGACCAGCGCCGCCATCGCCACGGCGAACTCCGTCCGGCTGAAGCGCCAGATGTGGCGCAGCGCCTCGACCTGGACGAGTCCCGTCACGGCGACCAGCACGACCGCGGCCAGCACCGGCTGCGGGAGGTACCGCAGCAGGCCGGTGAAGAACGCCACGACGACGAGCGTGATGAGCGCGGCGACCAGCCCTGACAGCGGCGTGCGGGCGCCGGCCGTCTCGTTGACGAGCGACTGCGACATGCCGCCGCTGACCGGAAATCCGCCGCCGAGGCCGGCCGCGAGATTGGCGCCGCCGATCGCGAGGAATTCCTGCGTCGCATCGAGTCGATACCCGTGCTTGGCGGCGAACATGCGTCCGATCGCCGTGGTCTCCACGGCCGCGAGGACGAAGCAGGCCATGGCCAGCGGCAGGAGCGCGTTGATGTCCGCGCGGCTGACGAGCGGCAGCGCCGGCATCGGCAGGCCCCGGGGCACCTCGCCGAGCAGCGCGACGCCGCGCTGCGTCGAGGTGAAACATCCGCGCGCGCGACGATGCCGCCAATCACCACGAACAGCGCCACGGGACGATTCTTCAGGACGCCCTTCCCGAGCAGCAGCAGGACCAGCGCGGCGACACCGAGCGCGAGCGACGTGGGATTGGTGCCGCCGAGGCCCCGCAGGAAATGGCCCATGCGCTCCCAGAAATCGCCGTGGCTGCCGCTGAAGCCGAACAGCTTGGGCAGCTGCGTGCTCGCCAGGAACAGCGCGACGCCGCACTTGAAGCCGACGAGCACCGTTTCCGAGAAGAAGTTGACGATGGTGCCGGCGCGCGCGGCGTACGCCACGAAGGCCAGCGCCGCGACCATCAGCGCCGTGCACGCGGCGAGCGTGGCCTGGCGGGCCGGGTCGCCGCCCGACATCTCTCCCAGCGTCGCGCCGATCAGCAGCGAAATCGCCGAGGTGACGGTGACGGTGGTCTGTCGGGAGCTGCAGAACAGCCAGAACACGAGCCCGCCGAACAGGCACGCGTAGAGGCCCGCCTGCGGAGGCAGGCCGGCGAGCGAGGCGTCGCCGATCGCCGCCGGCAGCAGATACGCCGCGAGCGTGACGCCGGCCATGACGTCCCCGCGAAGCCACGTCCGGTCGTACGACGCCAGCCAGGCGCGCGCGGGAATCGCCATGTCACGGCACCGCGGCGGCGGCGCTTGACCTTGAGCTGCGCCAGCGATCGGGCCAGCGACGCGTTCACCGACGCGACTTCTTCGTCGGAGATCTTGTCGCGCAGGCGGGCCGCGGCGCGCTGGCGCGCTTCCTCGGCCTTCGCTTCGTCGATGTTCTCGGCGGCGACCGCCATGTCGGTGACGATGGAGACGTGATCCCCGGTGACGAGCACGAGCCCTTCGCCGACGGCGATGAACGTCTCGCGGCCGTCCTTGCGCACGATCATCTCGCCGGGGACCATCTGGGTCAGGAGCGGCACGTGGTGGGGCAGCACGCCGATCTGGCCGTCCAGCGCGGGCAGCGTGACCATGTGCACGTCCTCGGAGTAGACGGTGGCGTCCGGCGTGACGATTTCCAGCTTCAGCGTATCGGCCATCGCGTCAGCTCCCGCTGATCTCCTCGATTCCGCCCTTCATGTAGAAGTTGTCTTCCGCGACCTCGTCGTGCTTGCCGTCGAGGATTTCCTTGAATCCCCGCACCGTGTCGGCGACCGGCACCTGCCGTCCCTCGCGCCCCGTGAACACCTGGGCCGAGCTGAACGGCTGGCTGAGAAAGCGCTGAATCCTGCGCGCGCGGAAGACCGTCTGTTTGTCCTCCGGCGACAGCTCGTCCATGCCGAGGATGGCGATGATGTCCTGGAGATCCTTGAAGCGCTGCAGCACCTTCTGCACGCCGCGCGCGACCTCGTAGTGTTCCTGCCCCACGATCTCCGGCGCCAGCGCGCGCGAGGTCGACGCCAGCGGATCCACCGCCGGGTAGATGCCCAGTTCGGCGATCGAGCGCTCCAGCACGATCGTCGCGTCCAGGTGGGCGAAGGTGGTCGCGGGCGCCGGATCCGTCAGGTCGTCGGCCGGCACGTACACCGCCTGGAAGGAGGTGATCGAGCCCTTCTTGGTGGAGGTGATGCGCTCCTGCAGCGCGCCCATCTCCGCCGCCAGCGTCGGCTGGTAGCCGACGGCGCTGGCCGTGCGGCCGAGCAGCGCCGAGACTTCGGAGCCCGCCTGCGAGAAGCGGAAGATGTTGTCGATGAACAGCAGGACGTCCTGGCCCATCTCGTCGCGGAAGTACTCGGTGATGGCGAGGCCGGAGAGCGCGACGCGGAGTCGTGCGCCGGGCGGCTCGTTCATCTGGCCGTAGACGAGCGCGATCTTCGACGCGCTCAGGTCCTTTTCGTTGATGACGCCGGCCTGCGACATCTCGTGGTACAGGTCGTTCCCCTCGCGCGTGCGCTCGCCGACGCCGGCGAACACCGACACGCCGCCGTGCAGCTTGGCGATGTTGTTGATCAGCTCCATGATGACGACGGTCTTGCCCACGCCGGCGCCGCCGAACGCGCCGATCTTGCCGCCCTTCAGGAAGGGGCAAATCAGATCGATCACCTTGATGCCGGTCGAGAGCACCTGCGGCGACGTCGACTGGTCGATGAGCGCCGGCGGGGGACGGTGAATCGGATAGCGCTTGTCGGCCTGCGACCGGCCCGCGCTCGTCGACCGGGCTGCCGGTCACGTCGAGCACCCGCCCCATCACCCCGGGACCGACCGGCACGCTGATCGGCCCGCCGCTGTCCTTGACCTCCAGGCCCCGTTTGAGCCCCTCGGTCCCCGACATCGAGATGGTCCGCACCCACCGATCGCCGAGGTGCTGCTGCACTTCGAGGGTCAGCGTCATCGGCTGGTCCTGGACCGTGTATTCCACGGTGAGCGCGTTCGTAGATCGCAGGCAGCGCGCCCGGAAACGCGACGTCGACGACCGGACCGACCACTTGAACGATCGTGCCTGTGTTCATACGCATAGCCTCGAGCTCATTGGGACTGGCCCCCGGCGATTTCGAGCAGTTCCTGGGTGATGTGGCCCTGACGCAGCTTGTTGTAGGCGAGCGTCAGATCCTTGATCATCCCCTCGGCGTTGTCGGTCGCGCTCTTCATCGACACCATGCGCGCGCTCTGCTCGCTGGCCTTGGCGTTCAGGAGCACGGTGTAGAGGAGGATGTTGAGATAGCGCGACAGCAGATAGCCGAGGAGGGCTTCGGGCCCCGGCTCGAACACGAACTCGGTGGTGTCGGCCGCCAGGGCCGCTTCTTCGGCTTCCGCGCCCGGAATCGTCAACCCGCGTGATCGCGCCGATCGGGAGAAACTCGACGGTCACGGCCTGCTGCGTGAGCGTGTTGACGAAACGCGTCGCGACGATCTTGACCTCGTCGACCTCGCCCTTCAGGAAGAGATCGCGGGCCAGCGCCGCGATCGCGCGGGCCTCGGGGAATTGGGGCGTGTCGCCGTAGGGGAACTCGGCAATCAGCTGCCGCCGCGTTCGGGCGACGAACTGCGCGGCCTTGCGTCCGGCCGTGATGAAGACGGTCGACTTCGGATCGTACCGTCCCGCGAGACGGAACACGTTGCTGTTGAGCGCGCCGCACAGGCCCTTGTCGCCTGCGACCAGAATGACGGCGCGCTTCTTGACGGGGCGCACCTCGAGCAGCGGATGCTTGAAATCGATCGCGCGCGTCGTCGCCTTCCGCTGGATGCGGTAGAGCAGGCGGACGAACGGCCGCACGTTGATGGCGGCCTGCTGGGCCTTGCGCATCTTCGACGCGGCCACCATCTGCATGGCCTTGGTGATCTGCGCCGTGCTGCTGATGGAGCGGATCCGCCGGCGGAGTTCGCGTGTGCTGGCCATGGCTCAGGACCAGAGCGGCTTGAACTGCTCGGCGGCGTCCTTCAACTCGGTCACCAGCGCATCGTCCAGCGCCTTGCGTTCGACGATGTGGCGCGAGCAGGGCCGCCTTGGAGGTCGTCAGGAACTCGGTGAGCCGGCCTTGAAAGTCCTTGATGCGCTCCACGGGGACGTTGTCGACGTACCCGTTCTGCACCATCCAGAGAATGGCCACCTGAATCTCGACCGGAATCGGGTTGTGCTGCGGCTGATTGAACAGCTCGATGATGCGCTTGCCGCGGTCGATCTTGGCCTGCGTCGTCGCATCCAGCTCCGAGCCGAACTGCGCGAAGGCGGCCAGCTCCCGAAACTGCGCCAGGTCGCCTTTCAGCCGTCCGGCCACCTGCTTCATCGCCTTGAGCTGGGCGGCCGACCCGACGCGGGAGACCGAGATCCCGACCGAGATCGCCGGGCGGATGCCCTGGTAGAACAGATCCGTCTCCAGGAAGATCTGGCCGTCGGTGATCGAGATGACGTTGGTCGGAATGTACGCCGACACGTCGCCGGCCTGCGTTTCGATGATCGGCAGCGCCGTCAGCGAACCGTTGCCGAACTTCTCCCCGACGCGGGCGGCGCGTTCGAGCAGCCGGCTGTGGAGGTAGAACACGTCGCCCGGATACGCTTCCCGGCCGGACGGCCGCTTCAGCACGAGCGACACCTGCCGGTAGGCCACGGCATGTTTGGAGAGATCGTCGTAGACGATCAGGGCGTCCATGCCGTTGTCCAGGAACCATTCGCCCATCGCCGCGCCGGCAAACGGCGCGAGATACTGGCTCGTGGCGGAATCGGCGGCCGGCGACGCGATGACGATCGTGTACGGCATGGCGCCCGTCTCTTCGAGCACGGCGATGAGGCGGGCGATCGTGGACTGCTTCTGGCCGATGGCGACGTAGATGCTGTAGAGCGGGCGGTAGTCCTTGTCGCCCGCTCGCCTCGGCCTCGCGGTTCAGGCGAGCCTGGCTGATGATCGTGTCGATGCAGATGGTCGTCTTGCCGGTCGAGCGGTCGCCGATGATGAGCTCGCGCTGGCCGCGGCCGATCGGGATCATCGCGTCGATCGCCATGATGCCGGTCTGCACCGGCTGGCTGATCGGCCGGCGCCGCATGATCCCCGGCGCGATCTTCTCGACCGGATAGGCGACGTCGCTCGCGATCGGTCCCTTCCCGTCGATCGGTTCGCCGAGCACGTTGACGACGCGCCCGAGCAGCCCTTTGCCGACCGGCACCTGCAGCAGCTTGCCGGTGGCGCGGACCTCGCCGCCTTCCTCGAGGATCGTGTAGTCGCCGAGAATGATGACGCCGACTTCGGTTTCCTCGAGGCTCAGCGCCAGGCCGGTGACGCCGTGGCCGAGGTCGAGCATCTCGTTCAGCATGACGTCGCCGAGCCCCTCGACGCGGGCGACGCCGTCGCCGATCTCGCGGATGACGCCGACGCTCTGTTTGAGCGTGGCGGTCTTCGCGCCGGCGATTTGCGCTTCGATGTCCTGAATCAGGTTGGCCATGCGTGTACCTCACCGCTCGCCTGCGGGACCGGTGCTCAAAAACGCGCCTCCAGCGCCGCCAGGCCGGCCTTGACCGTGCCGTCGTAGACGTCGCTCCCCACGGTGATGCGCACGCCCCCGAGGAGCGCCGGGTCCTCCGCGAAGGCGGTGACGATCCCCGGACCATACAAGCGCGCGACGCCTGCTTCGAGCAGCGCGCGGATGTCCGGGGCCAACGGCACAGCGCTCGTCACGTCGGCGCTGTGTTTCGTGCGATCGAGCCGCACCAGGCGCTGAAAGCGCGACAAGACGGGGAGCGTCCCCGGCCGGGCCGCGTCGACGAGCCGTTGCACGACGTGGCGCGCGCGGTCTTCGTCGAGCGATCCGTTCACCAGACACAGCCGGAACAGCTGTCTGGCGTCGCGCTGCGCTTGCTTCGCGGTTTTCATCCTGCACGTCCTGCGCTATGAGGGTCGTCAGCGACCTGGCCGTGTCTTCCGCCAGGCGGCGCTGATCGTCCGGCGTCAGCACCTTCCCGATGACCGCCGCCGTCGTCTGCACCACGAGCCGGCCGACTTCGCGACGAAGCTCGCCGAGCATGCGTGTGTGCTCCTGTGCCGCGGCCTCCCGCGCCTGAACCATGATCTGCTCGGCGGCGGCGATGGCGCGCTGCGTTTCCTGTTCGCGCAGGCGCGTGGCGATGTCCCGGGCTTCGGCGATCAACTTGGTCGACTGAGCCTGGGCTTCGGCCAACACGCCCTGCCGCTGCGCTTCGATGCCGGCCAGCGCGGCGTTGATCTTGTTGGTGTTCTCCAGCCCCTGGGCGATCTGCTGGCGCCGCGCGTCGAGCATGTTCAGCACCGGCTGATAGGCGAGCCAGTACAGCAGCGCGCAGACGATGCCGAAGCTGATGATTTGAGCGGTCAGGTGCGGCCAGTCGACGCCAAACGTCCTGGCGATCTCCTGGACCTGCCCGCCGCTCTCCTGCGCCATCAAGGCAAAGACCGTCATGGTTTCGTCCTCACGGCCTGCGGACGCGTCACACGCGCCTCACTGCACGAGGAACAGCGTGTAGAACACGATCGCTTCCGCAAACGCGATGGCCAGAATCGACTGGACCATCACCGGCGTCGCGGCGCCGGGATTGCGTCCCACCGCCTCAGACGCCTTCATTCCGATCGCGCCGACGGCGAGGGCGGCGCCGAACGCCGCGAGTCCGATGTGCAGATTGCCCATATGTCTCCTCGTCCTTCAGTCGTGTGCGACGACAGATGCGTCCTCGTGATGCTGACAAATCAGCAGCGTGAAGACCGCGGTCAACAGCGTGAACACCAGCGCCTGCACCAGCCCGACCAGCAATTCCATGAAGTAGAACGGAATCTGCACCAACCAACCGATGTTGGGAACCCGTGCCATGGTTTCCAGCATGGTTTCGCCGGCGAAAATGTTTCCGTAGAGCCGGAAGCTCAACGAGACCGGCCGGAACAGGATGGAGATGACCTCCAGGCAGCCGGCCGCGAAGAACACGACGATCAGGAGAATCTTCAACGCGCCCGTGCTCTCGCCCTTGGGCGCGAACAGCTCCTTGACGAACCCCAGTGGGCCGGCTTCCTGAACGCCCCAGACAATCCAGCTCGCGAAGAACACCAGCGCCATGGCGAGCGTCAGGTTCACGTCGGCGTTGGCGCCGCGGAAGAACGGCTCCTCGAGACGGAATCCCTCGGCCGTCTGATGCCCCCAGCCCATCGAGCCGACGCCGGGAATCGAGGCCGACCCAGTTCGCGGCGAGGATGAAGATGAAGACGCTCCCGAAGAACCAGAACGTCCGTCGGACCAGATGCGGACCGATGATGCCTTCCAGAAAGCCGTAGAGGCCCTCGATGAGCCACTCCAGAAAATTCTGCGCGCCGT
This sequence comes from uncultured Acidobacteriota bacterium, assembly GCA_963745495.1. GTDB lineage: Bacteria > Acidobacteriota > Vicinamibacteria > Vicinamibacterales > CAVVIG01 > CAVUXJ01. The sequence goes on along the minus strand of CAVUXJ010000007.1, from coordinate 55,857 downwards.
CCGGCACCTGCTTGCATGTTCCGGGTCGCGATCTGCGCAAAGACGATGAGGCCCACGGCGACGATCCACGTGACGAGCATCGAGTTGGTGACCGGAAAGCCGAACGGACGCGCGATCTCCACGGCCCGTTGCGACAAGCCATGTTCCTCGCGCGGGCCGCCACCGTGGCGCCGGCGCCGAGGATCCACGCCGCCACGCCGCACGCCGCCACGCTCGTCCATCTGGGAGTCATCGTCAGTCAGTGTCCTGCACCGAACCTGCCAGCCGGGCAGCGCCCACGCGCCGGCGCGGGCCGCGGTCATCGGGCGCAAGGTCCATCCCCCTCATCCCCCGAGCGCCATGGTGATCCCGACGAGGACGAGCCCCACGGCCACCATGCCCAACCCGGTGCGCCAGCCCGGCCTCCCGGTGTATCGGCCGAGCGACCACCCGGTGGCGAAGAGCATCACGATCGCGACGGTGTTCGACGCCCGGAGGGCGGCGCCGACCTCGCTCGACGAGGAAGAACGGGACGACAATCGGGAACGTCGAGAGGAACACGAGGAGGAAGACGCCCGCGGCGCCGGTGAAGTCGGCGCGGTTCAGCGACACGAGGGCCTCCGGGTCGGGCAGCCGGTTCAGCCGCTGGCGCAGGGTCTCGACCTCGGCCGGCGTCAGCACGCTCGAGACGACCGGCGGCAGCGCGTCGAGGAGAGTCGATGCGCCGCGTCGGGCCCGGTGCTGTGGCGAATGGCTCGAAGCGTCGCCAGCCCCCGCGCGCGTCTGCTGAAATTCGCCAGCAGATACATCGCCGCGTCGACGATCCCCCACGCCAGATTGCAGCCAATTGCGCCGGCGAGCATGGTCCGCGTGTCGGCCGCGGCGCCCTCGGCGACGCTGATCGATCCGGTGAACGTCATGACCATGATCACGCCGAACAGGATTTCGCACGCGCGCTCGAGCGGATCGAGCGATCGAGCGCGCCTCCCGAGGCCCACACGCGTCCACCTACCTTCCGATCACCTTCGACGACTGCATATACCTGACACGACTCGACTCAGCACGCGGCATGCCACTGCGCCAGGGCGGCCGGCATCGGACCAAGAGGTGCGTTCGCGACGACCTGGCGCCAGCGCGCCTCCGCCGGCACTCCGAAGATTCGGAGTCTCTCCGCTTGGATCAGAGCACCGCGCCGGCGCCTGACGTGCCGTCGGTTGGACGGCAGACGGCGGATCACGTCTTGCGTGTCGCGTCCTGTGCCGTGCCGGACGCAGGCTGGACCCAGCGACGGGTGCGGCTGACGTGGTACGGCCTCAATGGCGGCGGCTTCAGCTCGAGATTCTCGAGCGCGACTGCGGACCGTGATGACGGGCATGGGTGCTCATCAACGCGAACACTGAGCAGCGTCGCCGTGGTCGCCGAGGGGTCGACGAGATCGTGACGCGGTTGCCGCGATCCGCGGTTTCGTGACGCGCGTGGTCGTGGCGTACAGCCGTCGGGCTGGCCGATGAATGCGTCGTGGCCATCCTCCGCTATTTCGGATGTCCGCTGGCCGTCGGCCGCCACTGAGCGGCCGCCGCGATGCGTCGAATCTGCTGTGATCGCAGGCCAACGGCAATTGGTGCGGTCGGGGGATCGGGTAGCATGGCTGCTGCTGGAGCTGCTCGAGCGCGCTATTGCTGCTCGAAGCAGCTATGCGCTCTGCGCGAAGGAAGGAAGGACGTGAGCATGCAAGTCGACCGACGATCGATGCTCGTCGCCGCGGCGATGGCGGCCGCGCTGAATACGGCGTGCGAGAAGCCGGTCGCCGTCGTGCCGCCGCCACCCGAAGTGTACGTGGCGGCCGTCGTCCAGCAGGACGTGCCGGTGTACCTGGACCTGGTCGGGCAGGCCGAGGGGTTCCAGGACGTCGACATCCGGGCGCGCGTCGAGGGGTTTCTGGAGACGGTCAGGTTTCGCGAGGGCTCCTTCGTTCGAGCGGGGGATCTTCTGTATGAGATCGACCGAAAGCCGCTCGAGGCGATTCTCGCGGCGGCGAAAGCCGACCAGGCGACGGCCGAGGCGCGGCTCGCAAGGGCTTCAACGACGTCGCCCGGTACACCCCGCTCGTGGCGAAACAGGCCGTGAGCCAGCAGGAGCTCGACGACGCGCGGGCGGATCAGGACGCAGCGCGCTCGCAGGTCGAGGCCAACAAGGCGGCCGTGGAAAAGGCGACGCTCGACCTCAGCTACACCAGGATCGTGTCGCCCATCGGCGGGCTCATCGGCACCACGCAAGTGAAGCGCGGGCAACCTCGTGGGACGAGGCGAGAGCACGCTGCTGACGACAGTGTCGCAGATCGATCCCATGCTGTTCCGTGTCGGGGTCACCGAAGCCGACTACCTCCGGATCGCCAGACGCGCACCGGGCGCGGCCACCGCGCAGGCCCCGCGCGCCCGGGATGGTATCGAGCTCACCCTCGCCGACGGTACGAAGTATCCGCAGACAGGCCGCGTCAACACCGTGGAGCGCGCGGTCGATCCCACCACCGGAACCCTGGGTATCGAACTGCTCTTTCCCAACCCCCAGCAACTCCTCCGCCCCGGCCAGTACGGGCGAGTGCGGATCCTGATCGAAACCAAGTCTGGCGCGCTGCTGGTTCCGCAGCGCGCCGTGCAGGAACTGCAGAATCTCTACAGCGTCGCCGTGGTCGATGACAGCGGCAAGGTGGCGTTCCGCAACGTCAAGGTCGGCCAGCGCGTGGACTCGCTGTGGGTGATCGAGGAAGGCCTGAAGCCGAATGAGAACGTCGTGGTCGAAGGCCTTCAGCGGATTCAGGACGGCATGACGGTGTCCGTCAAGCCCGCACCGGCAGCGCCGGCAGGGAACGCGGCCGCACCAGCCGCCGAGGCGAAGTAGATCATGGCTCGATTCTTCGTCAACCGTCCCATCGTCGCGATCGTGATCTCGATCATCACCGTGCTGCTCGGCGTCGTCGCCATGAGCGGCCTGCCGATTTCGCAGTATCCCGAGGTCGTGCCGCCGATGATCCAGGTCACCACGACCTTCATCGGCGCCAGCGCGACCGACGTCGAGGCGTCGGTCGCGACGCCGCTCGAGCAGAAGATCAACGGCGTCGAGAACATGATCTACATGAAGTCGACCAACGCCAACGACGGCACGTTGACGCTGAAGGTCTCCTTCGAGGTCGGGTCGAACCTCGACATGAACAACGTGCTCACGCAGAATCGCGTGTCAGAGGGCATGCCCCAGATGCCCCAGTCGGTCAAGAACTACGGCGTGTCGGTGAAGAAGGCCCTGGCGTTCCCGCTTCTCGTCATCTCCATCAAGTCGCCGAAGGGCACCTACGACAGCGCGTTTCTCTCGAACTACACGACGATCAACATCAACGACGCCATCGCCCGCATCCAGGGTGTGGGGCAGATCAACCTGTTCGGCGGCAGTGACTACGCGATGCGCGTCTGGCTCCGTCCGGACGTCATCGGTCGGCTTGGCATCACGATCCCCGATATTTCGAACGCCATCGCCCAGCAGAACCAGTTGACGCCGGCCGGTCAGATTGGCGGGGCGCCCGCAGCCACCGGCACCGAGTACACCTATACCGTCCGTACACAGGGGCGCCTGCTCAACGAGGAGGAGTTCTCGAACATCATCGTGCGGACCAACCCGGATGGCTCCGAGGTCCGCCTCAAGGACATCGCCCGCCTCGAGCTGGGGACGATGCTCTACAACTCCATCGGCCGCCACGACAGCACACCGTCGGCCGTCATTGCCGTGTTCCAGATTCCCGGCACCAACGCGCTCGACGTGGCCGAACCGGATCAAGGCGACGATGGAGGAGCTGAAGCAGCGCTTCCCGCGGGACATGGATTACCTGGTCTCGCTGGATACGACGCTGCCGATCACCGAGGGCATCACGGAAATCGAGCACACGCTGTTCGAGGCGGTCGCGCTCGTCATCATCGTCGTCTTCGTCTTCCTGCAGAACTGGCGTGCCACGCTCATTCCGCTGATGACCGTGCCGGTCTCGCTCGTCGGCGCGTTCATGTTCTTCCCGCTGCTCGGTTTCTCGATCAACGTGCTCTCGCTGCTCGGCCTGGTCCTCGCCATCGGCATCGTCGTCGACGATGCGATCGTGGTGGTCGAGGCGGTGATGCACCACATCGAGCACGGGATGGCGCCGAAGGAGGCGACGATCAAGGCGATGGAGGAAGTGTCGGGGCCGGTCATCGCCATCGGCCTCATCCTGTCGGCGGTGTTCGTGCCCGTCGGCTTCATGGGTGGCATCACCGGGCTGCTCTACCAGCAGTTTGCGATCACGATTGCGATCTCCGTGCTGCTGTCGGTCGTCAACGCGCTCACGCTGAGCCCGGCGCTCGCGGCGCTGCTGCTCAAACCGGCGACGGGCAAGAAATCGTTCCTGACACCGTTCTACAACGGCTTCAACCGCGTGTTCGGCTGGTCGACGGACCGCTATGTCAGCTTCGCCGCCATCCTGGCTCGAAAGATGTTCCGGAGCCTCGCCTTCATCGGCATCCTGATCTACGCGACCGTCATGCTGGTCCAGCGGATCCCGGGCGGCTTCGTGCCCGAAGAGGATCAGGGATACATCCTGGTGAATGCGCTGCTGCCGGATGCGGCGTCGCTCGAGCGCACCGACGCCGTCATGCGGAAGGCCGAAGCGATTCTGGAGAAGAACGAGGCCATCGAAGGCTTCAACACGATTACCGGCTACTCGTTGCTCACCGGCGCCTACTCCTCGAACATGGGCTTCTTCTTCGTCCAGCTCAAGCCGTGGGAGGAGCGCACCACCGAGGAGTCGCATGCCAACGGCGTGCTCGCGGCGCTGAACCGCGCGTTCGCGCAGGACATCCCGGAAGCCGGCGTGGTGGCCTTCGGGCCCCCCGCGATCCCGGGGCTCGGCACCGGTGCCGGCTTCACGATGGAGCTGCAGGACCGCAGCGGTGGATCGCCGGACTATCTGGCGCAGCAGGCCGCGCGCTTCATGGAGGCTGCCAGGAAGCGGCCCGAGATCGCCCGGATCAACTCGCTCTATCGGGCCTCGGTGCCGCAGATCTACGCCGACATCGACCGGAGCAAGGTCCTGAAAGCGGGCGTCCCGTTGAACGACGTCAACACGACGCTGGGGGCGCTGCTCGGCAGCTCCTACGTGAACGACTTCAACCGGTTCGGCCGTGTCTACAAGGTGTATGTGCAGGCCGAGCCGGAGTTCCGCCAGGATCCGAAGCAGCTCGGGCTGTTCTTCGTGAAGAACCAGAAGGGCGGCATGGTCCCGCTCGACACGCTCGTGACGACCGGGCCCAGCAGCGGGCCTGAGTTCACCAACCGCTTCAATCTGTTTCGGACGGCCGAGCTCACGGGGGTGCCTGCCGCGGGTTACTCGTCAACGCAGGCGCTCGATGCCCTCGAGGAGACCGCACGCGAGGTGCTGCCGCCGGACGTGACCTTCGACTGGGCAGACCTGTCGTTTCAGGAACGGCGGGCCCCTGGTGTGGCCGCGGTGTTCGCGCTGGCGATCTTCCTCGTGTTCCTCATCCTGGCCGCGCAGTACGAGAGCTGGGGCCTGCCGTTCAGCGTGCTGCTCGGCACGCCGTTTGCCGCGTTCGGCGCGTACCTGGGGCTCTACCTGGCGCGCGCTGTTCATGGGGCCGAGCTACGTGAACAACGTGTTCGCGCAGATCGGGCTGATCATGCTCATTGGCCTGGCCGCGAAGAACGCGATCCTGATCGTCGAGTTCGCGAAGATGGAGCTCGACGCGGGAAAGCCACTCATGGAGGCCACGATGTCGGCGGCGAAGCTTCGCTTCCGCCCGATCCTGATGACCGCCTTCGCGTTCATCCTCGGTGTCGTTCCGCTGCTGACCGCGTCCGGCGCAGGCGCCGAGGGGCGCAAGGTGATGGGGATGACCGTCTTCTCGGGCATGCTCGTCGCGACGATCCTGGGCGTGCTGCCTGATTCCGATGTTGTTCGTGGCTGTCGAGAAAGTCATCGGCGGCTCGAAGCACCCGGCGCCCGCGCCCGCCGCCGCGCCGCCCGGGACGCTGGCGACGGAGCACGGACACGGGGGGCACTGAGATGGCGCGACGCAGGCGTGCACTCGTTTCGCCTGGTGTTGATGCCGGCACTCGTCGCTGCTGGCTGGATGCGCGCGTCGGTCCCAACTACGCGCGTCCGCAGATGCCGAGTCCCGCACAATTCCGTTTCGTCGAGAACGCAGCCGCGGAATCGATGGCCGACGCGCCGTGGTTCCAGGTGTTCGACGATCCGACGCTGCAGGCGCTCGTCCGGGAGGCGATCGCCAACAACCTCGATCTGCGCGTCGCGGTCGCCCGCGTCGAAGAGGCGCGCGCCCGCGCCGGCATCGCGAAGCTCGTTTCTCTACCCGCAGATCGATGGCACGGCGAACTACGGCGTGCGTCAGGCGTCGGACGCTCAAAAGGAGAGCACCTCGAACGACGAAGACACGACCCATCAGAGCGGCACCTACGGCTTTCAGCTGTCCTGGGAGCTCGATCTCTTCGGTCGCATCCGGCGCGAGAAGGAAGGCGCCCTGGCGTTCGTGCTGGCGAGCGACCAGGCTCGCCGCGGCGTGCTCGTCACGCTCATCGGCGATGTCGCGACCAACTACTTCCTGCTTCGCGAGCTCGACCTGCAGCTCGAGATCGCGCGGCAGACGCTCCGCCTCAACGACGAGACCGTCACCTATTTCCGGAACCGTCTGGACGGCGGCGTCTCGAACCGGCTCGAGCTCGATCGGATCGTGGCCAACCGCGCGCGGACTGCCGCGCGATTCCCGAAATCGAACAGCAGATCGCCATCGTCGAGAACGCGCTGTCACTGCTGCTCGGACGACCGCCTGGACCGATCACGCGAACCGCTCTCGTCGCCGGAGAAGCCGTTCCGCCGCCTATTCCGCCCGGCCTTCCGGCGTCGCTGCTCGAGCGGCGCCCCGACGTCGCGCAGGCCGAGCAGCTCCTGGTTGCGGCGAACGCCGACATCGGCGTGGCGAAGGCGCTGTTCTTTCCGACGATCAGCCTGACCGGATTTCTCGGCGGCGTCAGCGGCGATCTGACGACGTTTCTCGGCGGGGAAGGCGGCGTGTGGTCGGTCGGCGCCGGGCTCTTTCAGCCCATCTTCCAGGCCGGACGCATCCGCAGGAACCTCGAGGCGATGCAGGCGCGCTTCGACGCGGCGCTCGCCGAGTACCAGAAGGCCGCGCTCAACGGCTACCGCGAAGTGGCCAACTCGCTCGTGACGATTCAGAAGCTGGCGGAAGTCCGCGTGCAGCGGCAGACCGGCGTGACGGCGCTGCAGGACGCGTCCGATCTGTCCCGCGAGCGCTACGATTCGGGGCTCGCCAGCTACATCGAGATCCTGACGGCCGATCAGGACCTGTTCGAACAGCAGATCCTGCTGGCGCAGACGCGCGGGGCGGAGCTCCGGGCGCGCGCCGAGCTCTACCGGACGCTCGGCGGCGGCTGGCAGCCGTAGCGAAGGACGAGCATCGATGGCGGACAAGAGAAGCTCAAGAACAAGGAGTACGAGAAGGAACTGACGCCGGCTGCAGGGCAAGCTGTGCGTCCTGCAGGAGTGGGTCAAGGCCAAGGGACTGCGCGTCATCGTCATCTTCGAGGGGCGCGACGCCGCCGGCAAGGGCGGCACGATCAAGGCGATCACCGAGCGCGTCAGCCCGCGCGTGTTCCGCCTCGTGGCGCTGCCGGCGCCGTCGGACCGCGAGAAGAGCCAGATGTACCTGCAGCGCTACATGCAGCACTTCCCGGCGGCTGGCGAGATCGTCATCTTCGACCGCAGCTGGTACAACCGGGCCGGCGTCGAGCACGTGATGGGGTTCTGCACCGACGAGCAGTACGAGCGGTTCCTCAAGCTGTGCCCGGTGTTCGAGAAGTACATCGTCGACGGCGGCATCATCCTGATCAAGTTCTGGCTCGAGGTCGGCAACAAGGAGCAGGAGCGGCGGTTCAGGGCGCGCATCGACGATCCGCTGCGGCAGTGGAAGCTGAGCCCCATGGACCTGCCGTCGCGCGCCAAGTGGTACGAGTACTCGCGCGCGCGCGACGCGATGCTCAAGGCGACCGACACGCGCGTCGCGCCGTGGTACATCGTCAGGTCCGACGACAAGAAGCGCGCGCGCCTGAACACCATCGCGCACCTGCTGAAGCTGATTCCGCACAAGAAGATCGACCGGCCGAAGGTGAAGCTGCCCGACCGATCGAAGAAGCATGCCTACGACGACGAGGCGACGCTGGCCCGGCGCAAGTTCGTGCCGGAGGTCTATTGAACCGAGTCCTTCCAAGGCTGCGGAGCATCAGGTGCATGCAGGCCCTTGCGCCGGGCTCGCGCGCTCCTCGCTGTGTGCCTCGCCGTCGGGTGGGGAGCGGACCGTTGCCGCCCAGACGGCGCCAGCGGCACAGGGTCCGCCGCCAGGCCCCGTCCCGGCGGCGATCAGGGCGGAGCCCTCGGGTCAGTCGGCGACGTTCACGTTCTTCAACCGTCCGATCGTCGTGCTCCGGGCGCGGGTGCTGGGACGCGGCCCGGCGGAGCGTGCCGAAGGCGCCAGACGCGCCCTCGACGATCTGGTCGCGCGCGGAATCACGGGACCCGTCGAATGCGCAATCGTTCGACGGCGGCGCGCTGATCACCGTCGGCATCCCGAGGCGTGCTGGCGCTGACGCCGCCGGACGTCGACGAGCTGTCCGGGGAAACCGTCGAAGGCGCCGCCGCCCAGAGCGGCCGAGCGCCTGCGGCAGGCGCTCGACGAGGCGGTGGAAGCCCGTACGCCGGGCGTGCTGCTTCGCGCGGGCGCTGCCGCCGCGGCGGTGCTCGTGTTGGGCCTGCTGGCGCTGTGGGGCGTCACGCGTGCGCGTCGAGCCGTCGGCCGCAGGCTCGATCGCCATCGCCGAGCAGACGGTCGCCCGAACCGGGATCGCCGATGTCGACGTGGTCCGCGCCTCGCGACTGCCCGTCGTCGAGCGCGGGGTCGTGACGGTGCTCGTCGATCGTCCTCGATCTCGTCGTGATCTACGCCACGGTCGGCTTCGTGCTGCGACGGTTCCCCTACACGCGGCCCTGGGGCGAATCGATGCGCGGGTTCCTGCTGACGACCGTGAAGAACCTGGGTCTTGGCGTCGCGGACGCCATCCCCGGGCTGTTCACGGTGCTGATCATCTTCGTGCATCGCGCGGTTCGTCGCCCGACTGATCGGGTTCTGGTTCGACGCCGATCGAGCGGGGACGGCTGACGCCGCGCTGGATCTATCCCGAGACGGCGCAGCCGACGCGCCGGCTGCTGACCGGCGCTCTTGTGGGTGTTTGCGATCGTGGTGGCGTACCCGTACCTGCCCGGCAGCCAGACCGACGCGTTCAAGGGCGTCAGCGTCTTCCTCGGCCTCATGGTGACGTTCGGATCGAGCGGCCTCGTGAACCAGATCATGAGCGGCTTCATGATCACCTACTCGCGCGCGCTGCGGGCGGGCGACTTCGTGCGCATCGGCGACGTGGAGGGGACCGTGACCCACCTCGGCGTCCTGTCCACCAAGATGAAGACCCTGTCGGCAGGAAGAGGTGACGATTCCGAACGCGGTCGTCGTCGCGCAGACGACGACCGATTACTCACGGCTCAGCGAGACCGAAGGCGTCTTCACGCCGACGTCGGTGACGATCGGCTACGACGCGCCGTGGCGCCAGGTGCAGTCGCTGCTGCTGCTGGCGGCCGAGCGGACGCCGGGCCTGCGCCGCGAGCCGAAACCGCTCGTGCTCCAGACGGCGCTCGAGGATTTCTACGTGAAGTACACGCTCTTCGTCTGCCTGGAACGGCAGGAGTCGCGGCTCGTTCACGCTGCACGCGCTGCACGCGAACATCCAGGACCTCTTCAACGAGTACGGCGTGCAGATCATGTCGCCGAACTACGTCCTCGATCCGGCGGCGCCGAAAGTGGTGCCGAAGAAGAACTGGTTCGCCGCGCCGGCCTCCCCTCAGGTAAAGCCCGCCGAGAAATCGTGGACATGACCGGCGCCGAGCAGGTCGTGTTCGAGACGCTCGGCGCGATCAGACGTCAGACCTAGTGTCCTGCGTCCGACGATTTAGGCACGGCTTCCGGAGCGCGGCGCCCGGCGGCCAAGGCGCGACGACCGAGCATACCGGGAGTTTACCGGGAGTATGTGAGGGAGGAGCAACGCCGGCCCCCGGGATGCCCCGCCCGGAAGACGTCCTAAAGCGTCGGACAGGACACTAGCCAGACTCCTCGACGGTGGGTGCGCGCCCTCAGTGTCTTCGCGGCTGCGCCGCTTACGGACGCACGGTGACCGCCGCGTTCAGCGTGAACTGCAGGCGCGTCTCGGCCTCGAGTTTCAGATGCTCGGTGCCCTGGCTGGCTACGATCGCTCCGGTCGCGCACGGCGGCCGTAGACGCCCGAGCCCTGTCTCGTGGCGGCAGACGTGCCCGTCCGCGGGTTGTAGGCCCCGGCGACGCCGCGCGCCCCGGATGGACCGTACGCGGCCGCCCGCGTGCGTAGGTGCCCCTCCTCGGGTTGTAGCGCGCTCCGACGCCCGCGCCGCCGTACGGGCCGTACGCGGGGAAACGCCGCGGCTGTACGAGCCGGTCCACGGGTTGTACGAGGCGTGGTAACCGTAGCTGGGGTAGTAGGGGTGGTAGACCGGGTAGAACCCGCCATACGCGACGTACGGCGGGCAGTGCTACCCGGTGCCCCATACGGCGCAGCCCCAGTCCGGTGTAGGCGGCGCCGTGGCGAAGACTACCGCGTCGCTGTTGTTCTCGACGACGGTGACGTTCGTGACGTTGAAGGACGGCGAGCTGACCGGGATATCGTCGATCTGTCCGGGCACCGAGCCCGTGACTTCCCAAGGGCCGTTCGGGCTTCGGCCCATGAACCAGACGCCCTGGAAACACATGTCGTAGAGGTCGCCGACCTTGATGATGTCCGCCCTCCGACGATCACGGTGCGGCCCTCCGAACCTCCTCCACGAAATCGAGCCCGCGCGTCTCATGAGCGAGCAGGAACTCGATGCGTGGAAGCTGCGACGCGTGTTCGATGAGCGCGACCAGCTGAGCAAAGGAGTCGGATCGCAGGCGGTGGCGCAAGTCCTCTTCAGTCAGCCATTCCTCGGTATAGCGCACGGTCCCTCGAGTGCCGATATCGGCCGCCACCGAGCAACCGATGCATCCGTGCGCCGTTCGCGTGTCAGCTGCCAGGGCATGCAGCGCCATCGTGATCGGCCGCGTTTGACCGATGGGCACGAACCACTCGATTGTCATGCGCACACACGACGAAAACATATGACATCCAGAGATAGATCCCGCGGCTCGAGGTGAGGCGCTCGATCTTGACTCCACGATTGAGCAGGCTGCATGCCATCGATTTACGACCGAGAATCGGATCCGCGCCGCCTTTTATGTGCCACTAATGCCGATCGCTACCACGGGCTGGCCATGTTTCCCATCGGGCCATCTCCGGCCCGCAGGAGTGGCTCCGAAATCTCGGATCCTGTCCGGGCGCGCGGGCGTGGACGACGTGGGACGGCCCTTTCCGGGATGCCGCTGGCGGCCGCCGACAACGCCGACCTCATTCCGTGAAGGGGTTCGACAGCTCCGACGGCGATCCGCCGGCCGATCAGAGGACCAACAACCAGAACCTGACGGACCGCGTCAACAACGGCGTCCCGAATCAGTTGATCCAGTCGATTTCACCGTGGGTGAACAACGCGCGCGCCGGCTGGGACGCAGTATTCGTCCAGGAGCAGTGGACGCGCCACGTCTGACGCTGCAGGGCGCGGTGCGGTTCGATCGAGCCAGGAGCTGGTTTCCCGCGCAGCAGGTAGGGCCGTCGAGGTTCCTGCCGGCGCCGCTCATCATCCCGGAGACGACTGGCGTGGACCTGGTCCAGGCGGCATTGATCGGGGGGGACTGCTCGTTCAGGCGTGGAGACGCCGTCAAGCGGACGTGGCGCTGCGCAGAAGTCAGGCCGAGCTGCAATTGGTCGGCGCCCGGCTGCTCGGTGCGGAGGAAGGCGAGCGCTCCCGGATCGTCAGAGAGCTTCAGACGACATCGGCCAGCGCACGGCGGTGCTGACGATGAACCTCGACGGTCTGGCTACGGGCGACCCCTGGCGGCGACCGCCTGGCGCACCCCCGCTCCGGCAGTGTGTCCGCCGCCGCCACGGGGTGAGTGGGTGAGTGCGCTCACCTGGCCTTCTTGCGCGCGATGCCGAGCCTGGCCATCCGGCTCTCGAGCGTGGTCGGCTTGAGGCCCAGACGCTCCGCCGCGCCGCCGGATCCGCGGACGCGCCAGCTGGTGCTTTCGAGCACGGCGCGGATATGCTCGACTTCGAGCTCGGTCAGCGTCATGGCGGTCTGGGGCACCGGCCGTTCGCCGAGCCGCGGCGCCGCCACCACGAGCTGGCGGCCGGTTGCCACGATGACCGCGCGTTCGATGACGTTGCGCAGCTCGCGGACGTTCCCCGGCCAGGGGTAGCGCTGCAGCTCGCGCATGCTGTCCTTCGAAATCGACTCGATCGTCTTGCCGAACGACCTCGAGAACTCGTCGATGAAGCTCCACACCAGCGCGGGGATGTCCTCGACGCGTTCGCGCAGCGGCGGAACGACGATGGGGAACACGTTGAGGCGATAGAACAGATCCTCGCGAAAGGTCTTGTCGCGGACCGCGTCCTCGAGGTTGCGGTTCGTGGCCGCGATGATGCGGACGTCGACCTTGACGGGCTGCGTGCTCCCCAGGCGTTCGATCACGCGCTCCTGCAGCACGCGGAGCAGCTTGACCTGGACTTCCATCGGCAAATCACCGATCTCGTCGAGGAAGAGCGTGGACTGGTTGGCGGCTTCGAAGCGGCCGATCTGCCGCGAGAGCGCGCCCGTGTACGCGCCCCGCTCGCGGCCGAACAGCTCGCTCTCGATGAGGGCGGTCGGAATGGCCGCGCAGCTCACGCGGATCATCGGCCGCTGATGGCGCGGGCTGAGGTCGTGAATCGCCTGCGCCATCACCTCCTTGCCCGTTCCGGTTTCGCCGAGCAGCAGGACGGTGGCGGGCGTGGGCGCGACCTGTTCGACTTGCGCGAGCACCTGCTGGATGGCGGCGCTTTCCGAGACGATCGGACGCGACGTCCTCAGCACCTTCACCTCGCGGCGAAGTTCGACGTTCTCCAGCGACAGGCGATCGCGCAACCGGCGGATCTCGTCGAGCGCCTTCTGCAGCGCGTGGTGGCTGGCCCGGCGCGCAAACGCCTGGCTCATGACGCCGGCGACCAGACGCAGACGTTCGATGATGGCGGGCGGCCACTCCTGCTCCCGCGTCATCGAGCCCAGCGCCAGGGCGCTCAGCCCGCGTTCACCGTCTCCGGTTGGCGCCAGAGGCACCACGGCGCCGGATCGGAATCCGTGGCGACGAAACGCGTCGCGATCGGAATCGGGCAGATCGTCCACCGTCGCGAAGCAGCAGGATTCGCCCGCCTTCAGTCTGGCGACCACGAACGGGATCGACGCAGTCGGGAGCGGCCCGGGAGGCAAGGACGACGGTTGAACCCAATGCAGAAGGGGCGAAGCGTCCGTCCTCGTCTGAATCCCAGCGCCACAGCAGGCGCCCAATCGAGCTGCAGCGCCTCTCCGATTTGACGAAGGCCGTCGACGATCGCGTCGTCGACGCGCATCCGGATCGACGGCGCCGAACCGGACGGCCACGTCGGCGAAGAGCCGCTGGAAGCCCAGGTGCGCGTTCGTCGCCGCCGCCAGGCGAGCCTCGAGATTGAGCCGCTCCGTGATGTCGACAATCGACGCGATGACGAGGCGTGTCGAGCCGTCGTCAAACGCGCTGAGGCTGATTTCGGCCGGCACGCTCACGCCGTCGTGCCGAACTCCGCCGGTGGTCCGGTCCGCGAACAGCGCGGCGCTGTGCGGGTTCGTCCAGAACGTCGTCCACCGATCGTCATGCGGCGGGGGCACGGCTTCGGGCAGCAGCCGCGACAGTGGCTGGCCGATCAGCTCGACCCGGCGAATAGTCGAAGATCGCCGACGCCGGGACGTTCACGAACAGGATGGTGCCGTCTTCGCCGGATACGACGACACCGTGCGGTGATCCCTCGAAGGCGGCGCGCAGGACCTCGAGCGGAGCGCATTCGCACGGCGAGAAGGAGGACGGTGATGGGCGTCGAACGACTGCGAACGTTGACAGCATGAGTCATGATGGATCCCGCGAGCTCTTAGCCGTAGCAGAGGTAGTCTGATACCAGCGGCAATACAGGAGATTCTGTATGCGGCGTCACCGGACTCCGTGGGTCTGAGCCGGGAAGTGGCCATTGCCGACATCCGGCTACGAGGAAGACGGCCGTCGAAATCCCGGCTGCGACACGACGACGGCGATGGACGCTGGCTGAGGGAGACGCTCAGGGTTCGATGACGTGGTTGCGGATCGCGTAGCGCACCAGATCGGACATCGAGTGGAGCTCCAGCTTGGCCATGATCCGCGCCCGGTGCGTTTCCGCTGTTTTCGTCGTGATGCCGAGCGTCGCCGCGATCTCCTTGTTGGCCCGGCCCTCCGCCAGCAGCTGCAGCACCTCGCGCTCGCGCGACGTCAGAGGCCCGCGAACGACGCGTCGCGTTCTCTTCTGGCCGAACGATCCCAGATCCGCCGCCGGGCGCATGCGCTCGGAAATGAATGTGCCGTGACGCAGGATCGCGCGCACGGCATCCACAAGGACGCGCCCCGCGTCTGCCTTGAGCACGTAGCCGCTCGCCCCGGCATCAATGGCGTCCTGCGCCATCCGATCGGCATCGTGTACGGTGACGATCAGCACGGCCACGGGAAGGCTGGCGCGAACCCGACGTGTGACCTCCACGCCGTTCATCTCCGGCAGCCCGAGGTCGAGGATCATGACGTCGGGCTTCAGCTCGAAGGCCATGTCGAGCGCCTGCCGTCCGGTGGTGGCTTCGCCGCACACCACCAAGTCCGGCTCGTGGCTCAGGATCGAGCGTATGCCTTGCCGGACGAGTTCGTGGTCGTCGGCGATCAGAATTCGTGTGGGCGTGATCCCCCCTACTCTTGCGCGGAACGCGTCCTGTCGTGCCCGTCGATCGTTCCCGCCTCTCGCGCTGACAGAGAGCCATTCTAGCTCTCAGTCCTCACGATCGACACAAAACTGTCTGGACGCTTGCCTTGGTACGTGCAACGTTCGATTCCCAGGCTGCAGGCTTGAGGAACAGAACAATAGAAAGCCGCGTCATCATCCGGCGCAGTTGCCAGCGAGCCGCTGCGCCCGCGTGGCCGGCGGGTGGCAGAGCATGAAGCGAGGATGGCAGGATAGCACGAGATGGTGCTCTGCCTCGTGACAGACACCTTCCTCGGACCCGGCAGTTGTGTCGTGCGGCCCAATGCGTCGGGCGTCCTCCGATATTTCGGACACCACCGCGAGTCATCCGGATTCGAGGCGGCGCCGGTTGCCGCCGGTCAACGCGCGAAACACGGAGGATCTCGAACCGCCTCGCCAACAGGGGGCCCTTGGCACTTTTGATGCTCAACAGGACTTGACGGCTGCGGATGGACGCGGCCATCACTTGCTCTGTTGATAAGGAGGGTGTTCCATGCGGAGACTGCTGGCAGCGTTTTTCGGAATCCTCATCGCGGCGGCACCGGCGGCGGCACAGGACTACAAACCAGTGGACGTCAACTTCGGGTTCGGCTGGGCGTTCCCAATCGACGGATTTCAAAGAGAGCTTCGATGCAGGCTGGAACGGCGCCTTCGGCGTGACGTTCAATATCAACGAGCACCTCGGGGTGCAAGCCGAGTACATGTACACCCGGATGAACGGGCCCGACAAGACGATCAGTCTCAGCCAGACACCCGGTCTTGGCAGCGCTCACCAACGGGATCATCGAGAGCAACCATCAGATGCACGTCGGCTCGTTCAATCTCGTGTATCGCACTGTAAGCACGGATAGTCCGGTCAACGGGTACGTCCTCGGTGGCGTCGGCATCTACCACCGCATCGTCCAGTTGACGTCGCCAAGCGTCGGCTACACGACGGTGTGCGATCCCTTCTGGTATGTCTGCTATCCGGCCGCCGTTTCGATTGACACGATCATCGGCGATCGGTCCTCGAACGACTTCGGCATCGACTTCGGCGGAGGCATCACCTTCGGCCATGAGGCGAAGTTCTACATCGAGTCGCGCTATCACTACGTGTGGGGCAAGACCGTGACGCCGGCCGCTCGACGCTTCCGTCGGGGACCGTCGACCGGGGCGTGCTCGGGCGGCTGCAGCACGAATGCGGCGTACTTCCCGCTCACGTTCGGCGTTCGGTGGTGACGAGCCACCCGGCCCACGCGGCGTGCCGGGAGTCGCGTGCCTGGGCGCGATCCTGACGGCCCGCGCGGGTTCCGCGCCCGCCCCTCCGCCCTCTGGGACGGCCGCCGGGCCGATGAGCAATCCGGTCGCTCCGGCCCCGGACGCTGGCCCCGGCGCGATCCCTCGGTCCGATGCTCGAACGAGAGGAGTGTTGAGGAGGTTCCATGAAGAGCAAGAACGGACTGTCGCTCGTGCTCGCTGGCCTGGTTTCCCTATGGGCCCCGGTTGCTCCGGCCGAATCTCAGAACCAAGCGGCGCCAACCGTGCCGCTGCCCCAATCCGGGATTCCTCAGATCTTCACCTTCACCGATCTGGAAGATCGCGCGGCAGCGTGGGACCAGTTCGAAGTGACTTAACCCCTCTGTGATGGCAACGTCACCTCACTACACGGCCGACGAAGCCCTCGCGCGTCTGGTCGCCGGCAACGAGCGGTTCGTCCGAGGCGAAGCGCGCTTCCCGACCGTTCAGAAGGAGCTGCTCGCCGCGCTCGCCAAGGGTCAGCGCCCGTACGCGACCCTCCTCGGGTGCAGCGATTCGCGGGTGCCGCCCGAATTGATCTTCGACGCCGGCTTCGGCGAGCTGTTCATCGTTCGGGTCGCGGGCAATGTGATCTCGCCCGAGGTGATGGGGACGCTGCAGTACGCGGGCGTGCACCTGCGGACGCCCCTGTTCGTCGTCCTCGGCCACGAAGGCTGCGGCGCCGTCAATGCGGCGCTTGCCGCCAGGCACGGTGCCCAGGAGCCCGCCCGTATCGCGCTGCTGCTCGATAACATCCTTCCCGGCCTCCGCGATCTCCCGCCTGAACTGGCCGCGGACGCGGAGATGCGCGCGGCCGTGGAGGCCAACGTGCGCTGGTCGATGCATCAGCTCCGTGAAACGCCGGAGGCGAAGGCCCGCATGGCCGAGGGCACGGTGAAGCTCGTGGGCGGCGTCTACGAGCTCGAAAGCGGGCGCGTGCGCTTCCTCCCGTAACAGCCCGCGGTGACAATTCCCGAACGGGTCCATCACGGATGGAGTCACCGCCTCACGATCCTGGCAGTTTCCTGGTCAGGGCGAACACGGAGGTCTGCCACGGCGGCACATCCAGGTACAATCCGCGATTCTGCAAGTCGCTGCCATCGCGATCGTAGACGACGTCCTCCATGTGATCCTGGAGCCGCCATTGACTGCCGTCGAGATCCGCGAACGGCAGCCGAACGTAGCACTGGCTCTGATTGGGCGCGAAGTTCACGGTCACCAGCAGGCGCTCGTCACCTGGCACCTTGCCAGGCGAAGGCCACGAAACAGTCCCAGGTCCAGTTCCCCTCCCAGGCCGGTCGGCACTCGAGCAACTGCCACTGGCCGTCGCGGACGACCGGCTGTCGCAGCACCGCGAGCAGCCGATCGTAGAACTGCTGCAGTTGCTGGTCGGCGGGCTCGGCCGGACCACGAACGAGATGGGGAGAGATCCGTTTCCGGCGTCCCTCGAATTGTCCCTGATGGAAGAACCGCAAGCCTGGCGACAGGAAGGTGATGACGGCCGCCGCCTGGTGCACGCCTGGCGGAAACGTCGCGGCCGCCCGCGGCTCGTCGTGGTTTTCCAGAAAGCGCGCCATCTTGTTCTGGTAATCGAGTCCGGCGTGCAAATGCTCGCGCACCGGCCGGGCGTGACCCTCGCGCAGGCGGTCGTACAGCCGTTTGTCGTAGGTGTAGTCGAATCCCTGCTGCTGCATCGTCCATTCCCGGTCCCAGTAGACCTCCGCCATGAACTGGAACTGGGGATACTTGCGCCGCACGGCCTCGGTGGCCTTCGGCCAGAAGAGCTCGGCGCGGATGCCCCAGGTCCGTTCGAACACGTCGGGCAGGACCAGCATGGCCATGTCGCAGCGCACGCCGTCGCACTGCCCGGCGATTCTCTCCAGCTCGCCGATCATCGCCTGCTGCAACGCCGGGTTGCCGTAGTTGAGCTGCAGCGTGTCGGGCCAGCCGTCGAAATACGGATCGCGGCCGTAGGCGAGCACCAGCGGCCCGTTTTTCGTTTGCGCCCGGCGGTAGTTCTGCGGCGCGCGCGCCAGGTCGCTCTCGCTGCCCTGCACGAAGTAATCCGGGATGCTCGTCGATCCACGGGTGATCCGGCGCCATGTGGTTCGGCACGAAGTCGAGCATCAGCTTCAGTCCGCGCTGCTCGGAGCCGCTGGCGCAGACGCGCGAGCGCCGCGTCGCCGCCCAGATCGCGATGCACGGTGTAGTTCTGGATGGCGAACCCGGAACCGGCGATGTCTTCCTCGCGCAGGTCCGGCAGCGTCTCCTGAAACTCTCTGCGCCACTCCGGGTTGGCCCGGGAGACGCGCTGCGCCTGCGGGACCGGTCTGCCAGACGCTCAGGAACCAGAGCCAGTCGAAGCCCATCGTGGCAAGGCGATCCAGTTCGGCGTCCGGAATGTCGTCCAGCGTGGCCGGCCGGCCCAGAGCCGCGGGACAACTCCGTCAACCAGACGCGTGTGTTGATCTGATAGAGCGAGGGATAGAGCGGCGCCTGCGCATGTCAGCTCCCCGTCACTTCATCTCAGACGTTCCACGAGCGAATGCCCACGCTTGCCGGCCTCGAGGAACTGTTTCGCATCGAGCGATGCCGAAGAGCTGAATCAGCTTCGCCACCAGTCCCGTCCATCCGGTCTGGTGACTCGCGCCGAGCCCCGCCCCGTTGTCGCCGTGGAAGTACTCGTAGAACAGGATGTGGTCGCGCCAGTGGGCATCCTCCTGAAACGTCTTCGTGCCGCCGTACACCGGCCGGCGCCCACTGCCGTCGCGCAGGAAGATCCGCGTGAGGCGGTCCGAAATCTCCTTCGCCACCTCGAAGAGGTTCATCAGCTTGCCTGAACCGGTCGGGCATTCGATCTTGAAGTTGTCGCCGTAGTACAGGTAGAAGTTCAGGAGCGCCCTGATCAGCAGCGCGTTGACCGGCATCCAGATCGGGCCGCGCCAGTTGGAGTTGCCGCCGAACATGCCGGTGTTCGATTCGGCCGGCAGGTAGTCCACGGTGTGTTCCTGGCCGTCCACGTGGAAGACGTACGGGTGCTGCTCGTGGAACTTGGAGAGCGCGCGGATGCCGTAGGGGCTCAGGAACTCGTTCTCGTCGAGCATCTTCGTCAGGATCCGGCGGAGCCGCTCCGGGTTGACCAGGGCCAGAATCCCGCGGTCAGCCACGCCGAGATGCCCCTCGCCCGTCGGGTGCATCGTCGCCGACAGTTCGGGCATGCGGCGCAGCCGTTCCTGGACGTACTTCATCGCCTTCGGGATGCTGTCCCGCTGCCACTTCTCGATCACCGTGGTGGCGCACAGCGGGAGGAGCCCCACCATCGAGCGCACCTTGAGCCGCGTGGCGCTGCCGTCGGGGAGCCGCAGCAGGTCGTAGTAGAAGCCGTCCTCCTCGTCCCACATGCCGTCCGCCCCGGGCCGGTTCATCGCCGCGGCGATGTAGTAGAAGTGCTCGGCGAACTTGAAGACCATCTCCTCGTAGGTGGGGTCGTGCGCCGCCAGCTCCACCGCGAGCTCCAGCATGTTCTGGCTGAAGAGGGCCATCCACGCCGTGCCGTCCGCCTGTTCGAGGTGGCCGCCGGTCGGAAGCGGGGCGCTGCGGTCGAACACGCCGATGTTGTCGAGGCCGAGGAAGCCTCCCTCGAACACGTTCTTGCCGAAGCGGTCCTTCCGGTTGACCCACCAGGTGAAGTTCAGCAGGAGCTTGTTGAAAGTCGACTTGAGGAAGTCCAGGTCCACTTCGCCACGCAGGGCCTGCTCGGTGCGATGGAGGAACAGGGTCGCAAAGGCGTGGACCGGGGGGTTCACGTCGCTGAAGTTCCACTCATACGCGGGCATCTGACCATTCGGGTGCAGGTAGGAGCCGCGGAGCATCAGCGTCATCTGCTCCTTGGCGAAATCGGGGTCGACGATCGAGATCGGGAGCGTATGGAAAGCCAGGTCCCAGGCCGCATACCAGGGGTACTCCCACTTGTCGGGCATCGAGACGATGTCCTGGTTCAGCATGTGGTACCACTCCGAGTTCCGGGCGTTGCGGTATCCGGAGTGGAGCGGGTTGGAGTGGTGCTCGTCCAGCCAGTTGTCGCCGTCGAAGAAGAAGAACTGCTTGCTCCACAGCATGCCGGCGATGGCCTGGCGCATCACGTTGGCCGCGTCCTTAGCCACCGATGGCGGCGTGACCGACTGGTAGAACTCGTCGGCTTCACGAAGCCTGTCGTCGAAGAGCTTGTCGAAGTTCTTGCCAAAGGGCTGGGCCTTCTGGTCCAGAGAACTCGCTGGAGAGCCGCAGGCGAATCACGCGTGGTCTGCCCGGCGCCGATATTGACCTTGTAGTGCGCCGCGACCTTCGTGCCCTGCTTGCCGGGATTCACCGCCCCTTGCCGGCCTTGCACCACACAGTCGTTGATGCCGTCCTTGACGTAGGGGTCTCTCGTTCTCTGCCCGTGAAAAAGCCGCTCGTGGTTGGTTTCGTTCTCGGTGAAGAGCAGCGGCACATCGCCGTCGCACGACAAGCGTGAATGCGCCCAGCAGGGAATGAGCCGCGGCGACCGCCGTCGTGCCTGCTGGTGCCTTGATCTGCTTGAGGCTGGGTTTCTCGGAGGCCCTGTTCGATTCGGCAATCCACTTCGACCAGTCGTTGCGGAACCACAGCGTCGGCAGGAGATGCAGTTCGGCCGCGTCCGGTCCCCGGTTGGCCGCCGTGATTCGCACGAGGATGTCCTCGGCCGCGCCCTTGGCGTACTCCACGAACACGTCGAAATAGCGGTTGTCGTTGAAGACGCCGGTGTCGAGGAGCTCATACTCCATGTCGTTGCGGCTGCGCCGGCCGTTCGTCGCCACAAGGTCGCCGTAGGGGAAGGCCGCCTGCGGGTACTTGTAGAGGTACTTCATGTACGAGTGCGTCGGCGTGCTGTCGAGGTAGAAGTAGTACTCCTTCACGTCCTCGCCGTGATTGCCTTCGCTGTTGGTCAATCCGAAGAGCCGTTCTTTGAGAATCGCATCCTTCCCGTTCCAGAGGGCCAGGCTGAAGCAGAGGCGCTGCTTGTCGTCGGAGATGCCAGCAATGCCGTCCTCGCCCCAGCGGTAGGCGCGCGAGCGGGAGTGATCGTGCGTGAAGAAATTCCAGGCGTCACCGTTCTCGCTGTAGTCCTCGCGGACCGTTCCCCACTGCCGTTCGCTGAGGTACGGTCCCCATTTCTTCCAGGCGACGGTCCCCGTGCGGGCGTCCTCGAGCCGGTCGTGTTCGTCTGTCATTGCTGGTCCCTCGCAACGGGGCTGCTACGACGTCGTGGCACTCCTCCGGCAGCCCGGATCGTCGGAGTCTGGAGCACAGGAGAGGCCACTGCGGGGCCTCGCGGCCGTCACGCGTGCAGAGGCGCGTACCGTGCGGCCAGGACGGTGATGTCGTCCGACTGCTTCGCCCCGGCCGTGAACACACGAACGTCGTCCAGCAGGCGCGTCACCGTTTCCGCAGCCGTTGCGCCGGAGGACGTCGCCAGCGCCGCGAGCAGCCGTTCTTCGCCGTAGAAGTCCTCTTCGGGGTTCATCGCTTCGGACACGCCGTCCGAGAACAGCACGAAGGTGTCGCCGGGCTCGAGCGCAAGCGTCTCACGCTCGATCGGATTGGACAGCATGAGCCCCGCCGGGCGCCCCGACGAGGGACAGGCCAGCCGCGGCGGACGCCCCGGCGAGAGCACCGCCAGCTGGTGATGCCCGGCGCCCGCACACGACACGCGCCGGTGCGCCAGGTCGAACACGAGACACTGCAGCGTGACGAACATGCCGCGAGGATTCTGTTCGGCCAGTTCGTCGTTGAGACGGCGCAGGATCTCGTCCGGCTCCGCGATCTGCCTGGCCAGCGTGCGAAGCACGGTCACGGCGACCGCCATGAAGAGCGCGGCTGGAATCCCCTTTCCCGACACATCGCCCAGGGCCACGACGACGCGATCGTCGGAGGCCCGCAGCACCTCGTACAGATCGCCGCCGACCTCGCGGGCCGGTTCGATGACGGCATGGACGTCGAGGCCGGTTCCCTTCGTGGCGGCCGCGAGATCCGCGGGCAGGATGCCCATCTGGATCTCGCGGGCGATCCGGAGGTCCCGGGCCATCGCTTCGCGCACCGCGTCGGCGTACGCCTTGGCCTTGAGCAGCGACCGGACGCGCGCCTTGACCTCCAGCACTTCGAACGGTTTCGTCAGGTAATCGTTGCCGCCCACCTCGAAGCCCTGTGCCTTGTTCTTGACGTCCTCGAGCGCGCTGAGGAACATCACCGGCACGTCGCGCGTCGACTCGCGTGCGCGCAGCTGCCGGCACACCTCATAGCCATCGAGACCCGGCATCACGATGTCGAGCAGCACGAGGTCCGGCGGGCTCTTCTCGATGCTGCGAAGCGCGGCGGCCCCGTCGAGGGCGACGCTCAGCTTGTACTCGTCCCGCAGCGCCTCGACCAGGATGTCGACATTGGCCTTGACGTCGTCCACGATGAGAATGCGGCTGTCGGACAGGTCCTTCACGTCAGAAGCTCCTGTCGCGCGCACACCGCTGGCGGCCGTTCTCATGCGAGGTCATGCGGATGTCTTTCAGAGGAACTCTCGAGGGCCTGCTCCAACTGCGCCTGCGCGTCGGCGAAGGCGTAGCCCTGAACGAGCTCTTCGAACTCGCGCCACGTCCCGTCATCGAACAACGGGCGCAGCGCCGCGTGATTCGTCTCGACGAAATCAGCCGCGCCCGGATCGAGCTCCGAGAGCAGCGCGGTCAAGTGCGACGCCGCTCTCGCGAGACTGGGCAGGGTTCGCCGGTGGTGTCGTCGTGGAGTGCTCTGGCGGTTCAGGGAGGCGGTTGAATCGAGGGCGGCTCGCAATTCCGTGACGAGCGGGCTCGAGTTGAGCGGCGACCCGATCGTGTGGCGGCCTTCACGTCCTTCGCATCGGCCCGGTCGCGAATCAACTTCTCCAACGCGCCGGCAGCGGATGGCACCTGTGTGGCGCCGAGGTTGCCCGCCACGCCCTTGAGGCGTGTGCGCGAGCCGCTCCGCAAGCGCGATGTCGCCCCTGGCCAGCGCCTCGGTGATCTGCTCGACCGCCGGGCCTTGCTGGTCGATGAACTGGCGAAGCAGCTTCAGATAGAGCGTGCGATTGCCGCCGACGCGCGACAGCCCGTCCTTCGTGTCGAGGCCGGCGAGCGCCGGCAGGCCGTCAGCATCGTCGCGCCTGTGGGCGCTGAAGCTGGCCCCGGTCCGCCGCCCGCATCGGCAGGCGCGCCGGCCTGCGCAGGTGTGTAGAATCGCGCCACGGTCTCGAACAGATTGTCCGGATCGATCGGCTTGGCGATGTGGTCGTTCATGCCGGCGGCGAGGCAGCGCTGGCGTTCCTCGATCGTGGCGTGCGCCGTCATCGCGATGATCGGCAGTGTGGCAAAGCGCGTGTCGGAACGGAGCTTCGCGGTCGCCTGGTAGCCGTCCATCTCCGGCATCTGCAGGTCCATCAACACGACATCGAACGATGGTTGCGGGTCGCTCGACAGCATCTCCACCGCCTCGCGTCCGTTGTTGGCGACCGTGACCGTGGCGCCGGCGCCTTCGAGGAGCTCGACGGCGATCTGCTGGTTGATCTCGTTGTCCTCGGTGAGGAGAATCCGCGCGCCGCGGAGCCGCGTCGCCTGCTCGCCCGTCGCGGCCTTGCTGGTCTCCTCTCCGCTGTGGGCGAAGACGTTCACCAGCGTGTCGACGATCATCGACTTGGTGACCGGCTTGACGAGAAAGCCGTCGAGCTGCAGCCGCTCGGCTTCCTCGCGGACTTCTTCGCGTCCGAACGCCGTGACGAGCACGATGGCGGGCTGATGGCTCAGCGTCTCGTCGCTCTTGATGTGGCGGCTGGCCTGCAAGCCGTCCATGCCCGGCATGCGCCAATCCATGAAGACGATGTCGTACGGCTCGCTGGCATCGTGTTGCTGAATCGCGGCGATGGCTTCCTTCCCGGACGCGACGACGTCCACGCGGCTGGCCACGGCGCTCAACGGTTCCTGCAGAATCTCGCGCGCGGCGGCGTTGTCGTCCACGACGAGCACGCGGAGCCGTGCGAGCTTCTCGGGAACGATCTTCCCCGACCCCTTCGCGTCGCCGACGCCGAGCCAGACGGTGAAGTAGAACGTGGTGCCGACGCCCGGTTCGCTTTCGAGCCAGATCCGCCCGCCCATCAACTCGACCAGCCGGCGGCAGATCGTGAGGCCCAGGCCCGTGCCGCCGTGCTTGCGCGTCGTGGACATGTCGGCCTGCGTGAACGGCTGGAACAGCTTCGCCGATTGCTCACGCGTCATGCCGATCCCGGTGTCGCGCACGGAACACTTGAGCTGCACCTTCTCGCCCGTGCGTTCGACCTGTTCGATGTTCAGACGGATTTCGCCGCGCTCGGTGAACTTGACCGCGTTGTTGACGCAGTTCGTCAGAATCTGGCCGAGGCGGACCGGATCGCCGAGCAGCTGCTCCGGGATGCCGGGCGCGACGTGCACCAGGAACTCGAGTCCCTTCTCGTGCGCCTTCTGCGCGGTCAGCGTCGTGACCGAGCTGATGACGTCGTCGAGCTTGAAGTCGGTGGTCTCGATGTCGAGCTTGCCGGCCTCGATCTTGGAGAAGTCGAGGATGTCGTTGATGACGGCCAGCAGCGACGTGCCGGCATTGTGGATCTTGCCGACGTAGTCGCGCTGCTTGGGCGACAGCTGCGTCTTGAGGGCGAGATGCGAGAGGCCGATGATCGCGTTCATCGGCGTGCGGATCTCGTGGCTCATGTTCGCGAGGAACATGGACTTCATCTCGGTGGCTTCCTCGGCCTTCTGCTTGGCGCCGACCAGTTCCTCCGCCTGTTCCTCGAGCTGGCGCGCCTGCTCCTGCGTCTGGCCGAGCAACTCCTGGGTGCGAAGGTTGCGCTGCAGGATGTCCAGGCTCATGGCCACCACCGGCAGCAATTCGTCGAGCAGCGACTGTCTCCTGCGTGTTGAACGGGCGGAAGGACGCCACTTCGAGCACGCCGAGCAGCGCGTCCTGGGACACCGCCGGCAGCGCCATGGCCTGCACCGGCGCGGCCTGGCCGAGACCGGAGGCGATGCGGAGGTAATCCGGCGGCAGATTCGTGAGCGTGACGACGCGTCGCTCGTGCGCACACTGGCCAACCAACCCCTCGCCGAGCCGGATCGGGCTGGCGGCGCCGGAGGTGTCGGCAAGGCCGTACGCGGCGACGCGCTGCAGATGCCCGAGCGTTTCGTCGAACACGTAGAAGCCCGCGACGCCGCCGCCCAGCATCGGCACGAGGCCCGAAAGAAGCCGTTGGCCGAACTCCGCCAGCGAGGCCGCGCCCTGCAACTCTCCCGTGAGTCTCGAGACGTTGGACTTGACCCAGCGCTGTTCGTCCATCGCGGCGGCGCCCTGCTTGAGGACGTCGATCGAGCGCGCCAGGCCGCCGGTTTCGTCGGTGGCATCGGACGAAGGGCACGGCCTTTCGCGTAATCGCCGGCGGCGATGGTCTTGACCGACGCTTCCAGCGCCTGAATCGGTTTGACGATTCGGCGGAAGGTCAGAAAGCCGAGCAGGCCGGTCAGCAGGAAGGCCGTCGAGTTGGCCACGAACATCTGCCACTGAAACCGCTCGATGCCCGCGATGGATTCCCTGCCGGCGGCGTCGCCGCTTCCTGGTCGTACGCGATCCATTCGTTCGACACCTTGCTGAGACGCACACCAAGCTCGGCGACCGTGCCGTTGACCAGACCGACGGCTTCTCCGCCGCGGCCTTCATCCGCCAGCGACATGGCCTGCTTCGCGCCGGCAATCCACTCACGGCTCAACGTCTGGTAATCGTCGAGCAGCCGCCGGTCCTTGTCGCCGAGGACCAGGTCGTCCGCGTACTCCTGCAGCAGACGGTTCACGTCCCGTTCGTCCTCGTCGAACAGCGCGCGGGCGGCAGCGCGTTGCGCGTCGGTGGTGGCCAGCAGATGGCTGCGCACGTTCACGCGCAGTTCGGCGAAACTCCGGGAGAGATTCCCCAGCGTGGCGAGGGCCACGATCCGCGATTCCGCCACGAACCGGCTGCGCGCCTCGATCCGGGCGAGTTGCAGGCGAGTGAAGACGCCAAGCCCCACCAGCGCCACCAGCGGCACCGTGAGCAGGATGATCAATCGTTTGGCAATCGTCATATCTCGATGCTGATTGGCCCGAAAGCCGCTGTCCCAATCAAGGGTCGAGCCAGCTCCGCCCGCGGCCGTCGGCACGGTGACTCCGCCCGGCCGGAGGTTTCTCTCAAGTGCCGGAGAGCTGTAGATGCCGCCCGCCGACAAAACCTCCTCGAGATGCCCGGCACCTTCGTGCCTGTAGCACGACGATCGTATCACCCTTACACATTGCGTCACTCCGCGATGCACAAACCCGCGATTCAGGGTTTCCGGCGCTCGGATCTTCCCCGCGAACAGCCCTGCACGAGAAAAGGACGCCGTTCATGAGCACACTCGTCCTTGATGACGGCGCTCGAGGTCCGGTGATGAATCAGTTCGGACTCCGTCCCGCGCTCGTCAAGGGCACCAAACAGATCGCACCGCTGACGATCGCGAGGGATCTCGACACGCTCCAGAGGACACGCGCCTCGGGGACATTCTGCTGGCCGACTCCATCATCTTCACCACGCTCTTCGGCGGCACCGAAAGCCTGACAACTTCTGGCGAAACATCGCGACGATGTAACTATTGCGCCAGCTCACTCACTGAGCACGCACGCTTCGTGAGGCCGTGTTAACCTCCGATATGACGGAGCCTGGTTGACGAACAACCACCCTCCAGCCGTCGACACCCGCAGTTAGTCTGAGAGAGGCGATCATGAAGACTGACGAGACCGATTTGAGAGCATCGCTCCCCCTTTCCCTGGAGATGAGCGGAGCAGAGATCCCGCAGGATGTGGACCGCCGTGCGTTCTTGATGCGCAGTGCCCTCGTCGGCGCCATGGCAGTGCTGACAGGCTGCTCGCCCGCGGCCCCGCCGCCCTCGGCCGGCCCCGTGCCGGTGCCGCCCCCACCCAAGCCCGATAGCAACCTGTCGCCGGACCTCGATGTGGTCAAGAAGGCCAAGGCGCCCGTGATCACCACCCTCGAAGAGTTCTACAAAGTTGGACCGGGTCCATCCAGCTCGCACACCATCGGGCCGATGCGCATCACCTACGACTTCTACCAGCGGTGCACGAAGCTGCCGGCCGACCAACTGGCCAAGGCCACCGACATCAAGGTGCACCTGTTTGGCAGCCTGAGCGCAACCGGCAAAGGCCACGGGACCGAGCGGGCGTCCCTCGCGGGCATCATCGGCAAGGAACCGGCCACCGTCGAGCCCGAGTTCCTCGACAGCCTGATGAGCAACCCGGACCAGACTTTCCCGGTGAAGCTTGGCGACAAGACCCTCAACCTGTCGCTCAAGAACATCGTCTACGACGCACCGAAGGGCGAGTTCCCGCATCCCAACACCATGACGTGCAAGTTGATGGGGGGCGACGCGACCATCCATGAGCTCGAGTACTACTCGGTGGGCGGCGGGTTCATCGAGTGGAAGGGTTACGAGCCGCCCAAGAAGGGACAGCCGAAGTACCCCTACTCGACGATGGCCGAGCTGCAGAAGCACGCGGAGGCCAACAAGCTGTCGGTGGCGCAGTTGGTCATGGCCAACGAGGTGGCGGTTTCCGGCAAGAGCGAGGCGGAGATCAACGCCTTCATCGACAAGATCTCGACGGCGATGGTGAACATCGTCAAAGCCGGGTTGAAGGCGCCGGAAAGCACACTGCCAGGGCCCATCAAGCTGAAGACCAAAGCAGGCGATGTCTACAAGCGCGCGATGGACGACAAGTTCGAGGCGCAGCGCGGCGTTGGCGTCGTGTCGGCGTACGCGCTGGCGGGATCGGAAGAGAACGCCCGCGGGCATCTGGTGGTGACCGCGCCTACCGGCGGATCGGCAGGCGTGATGCCGGCACTTGTGTACGTGCTTGGCGAAGGCGGGCGCAAGCTCCCGCAGGAAAAGATCCGCAGTGGCTTCCTCGCGGCGGCCGCGGTTGGCTACCTGTGTAAGCACAACGCGACCCTCTCGGGCGCCGAGGGTGGCTGCCAGGCGGAAATCGGTGTGGCATCGGCGATGGGCGCGGCCTTCATCGCGCAGGCCCACGACTTTGGTCACCAGGTGGTGGCCAACGCCGCCGAGTCGTCTCTGCAGCATCACCTGGGGATGACGTGCGACCCGGTCGCGGGCTTCGTGCAGGTGCCGTGCATCGAGCGGTGCGCGTTCGGCGCTGTCAAGGCGTGGACGGGCTTCATGATCGCGAGCAACGAGGTCCCCGCCAACCGGCGCGTTGACTTCGACACGACGGTGTCGGCCATGGCGCTCACGGCCAAGGAGATGAACGCGAAGTACAAGGAGACGTCGGAGGGCGGCCTGGCCGTCTCGCTGGTGCTCTGCTAGGAACGGCCGTGGACCCTGCCACGAGGACGGCGGCCGTCGCCTGGCTGGTCACGGCGGTGTACTACTTCTACCAGTACACGCTGCGGTCCGCGCCGGCCGTGATGATGCCGCAATTGTCGGAAGCCTTCGGCATGGGCACCGCGGCCGTCGCCTCGCTGGTGGGTCTCTTCTACTACGGCTACTCGCCCTTCAGCCTCGTCGCCGGCGCCGCGATGGATCGGTTGGGCCCGCGGAAGGTGGTGCCCATCGGCGCGGCGGCAGTTGGCGTCGGCGCGCTGCTCTTCGCAACGGGCTCGAGCCAGGCGGCGAGCATTGGGCGGTTGCTGCAGGGGGCGGGCGGCGTGTTCGCGCTCGTGGGCGCCGCGTACATCGCGACCACCAACTTTCCGGTCTCTCGCGCTGCCACGCTGATTGGCGCGACGCAGATGTTCGGCATGGCCGGCGGATCCGCCGGCCAGTTCCTTGTGGGCCCGCTCATCGCATCGGGTGTTTCGTGGCGCACGTTCTGGTTCGGCATGGGCATCGCCGGGCTGGTGATGAGCGTGCTCCTCTACCTGTTGTTGCCGGTCCCGGTCCCCGCGGCCAGGAGAGACGACTGGCTGAAACAGGCGGCCGCCGCCATGCGTCTGGTCTTCCGGAACCCACAGTCGATTCTGTGCGGCGTCATCGCCGGCCTGCTCTTCATTCCCACGACGATCTTCGACATGGTGTGGGGTGTGCGGTTTCTACAGGAGGCGATGGGCCAGGACTATGGAACGGCGGTGCTGCGCTCGGCCTCCGTGCCCTTCGGCTGGATCATCGGGTGCCCGCTGCTCGGGTTCCTGTCCGACCGCATCGGGCGGCGTAAACCGGTGATTGCCGCGAGCGGCGCGACGCTCTTCGCCTGCCTCGCATGGATCCTTTTCGGGCGTCCCGACGTGTTTCCGCCCTACGCGCTGGGCCTCGTGACGGGCATCGCGTCGGGCGCCGCCATGCTGCCCTACACCGTGATCAAGGAAGCCAATCCTCCGCAGGTCAGCGGCACGTCGACGGGCGTCGTGAATTTCCTGAACTTCACGTTCAGCGCCCTGCTGGGTCCTGTCTTCGCCTGGTTCCTGATTCGCGTGGGCGCCGGGGCCGAGCAGTTGACGATCGAGCACTACCGGACCACGTTCCAACCGATGCTGTACGGCGTGGCGCTGGCCATCATCCTGACGTTCTTCCTGAAGGAGACCGGTCCGGCCGCGTGCCGTCGCACCGTGGCCCCTGCGAGCCCACTGTCATGATTTCCAAAACCGGAACCGGAAAGTCGAGCAACTGCTCGAGCGCCGCGAAACACTTTCTCCCGCTCACACCGCCGTGGCGTACCCCTGCGAGGCCACGGCACTGGCGGGCGCCTCGCCGCCCTCGATGCGTCACCGTCATTGTGAAACGCAGTGCTTGGGTTCGTTCCATAATAGTGCACGGATCGCGGGTTCTGACGTGAGGCTGACATGCCGATTGCGTTGCATCACGAGAGCGATAACACCTATCGCCTGGACATCAGCGGTGTCTTGCTACGAGCAGAGTTCAGGCAGTGCGAGGCCGAACTGACGAGCGAGCTCGACCGCGTCGGATCCGCAAAGCTGTTGTGCGTCCTGACGGCGTTCGAAGGCTGGGAGCGACACGCCGACTGGAACGACCTGGCCTTCTACGTGAAACACGGCGACGCCATCGAGCGAATCGCGATCGTCGGCGACGAACGATGGCGGGACCTGACGAGGATGTTTGCCAGCGCGGACCTGCGGAGAGCGCCGGTGGAATTCTTTCCCGAAGCATGAGGTGGCGCGGGCGCGCGCCTGGCTGTGCAGCGGCTGACCGCGGCTCTACTCAGCAGCCGGCGTCAGATAGAGTCGGCCCAGCAGCACTTGCTCGATGGCCATCACGAGCTCGCTGGTCGCCAGGGGTTTCTCAACGAAGCCTGAGGCGCCTGCGCGGATCAATTCAGCCGCGAGCTCGGCTCCGGCGTGCAGCGTCAACACGATGATCCTGGCCTCCGAACCCGCGGCCTTCAGTCGTGCAATGGCCTCGATGCCATTCAACCCGGGCATTGAGATGTCCGTGACGATCACATCGGGGCCCAGTCGCATCGCGGCTTCGACGAGTTGAGGGCCGTCGGTGACCGCGGCCACTACGTCGAAGCGATCCTTCAACAGGCTGACGAGCCCCTCCAGCACAAATGCGTGATCGTCGGCGATCAGCACCCTGGCACGACCCATCACACGGCCAGGTGAGAGCCTACCGGAGCTCGCGCGCGAACGGTGGTGCCCCGTCGCGGTCCGGTGATGATTTCCACGTCGCCGCCGAGCAGATGGGCGCGTTCTTCGATGCTCACCAATCCGAGACCGCTGCCATTCCGGCGCACCGCCTCGAGATCGAAGCCCCGGCCATCGTCAGTCACGGTCAGCTCGATCTGCTCGCCGGATCTCACGAGCGAGACCGTGAGCCGCCGTGCGTCGCCGTGCACGACGCCGTTTTGGAGCGACTCTTGAGCAATTCGAAAGAAGCTCGCAGCGACATCGGCATGGAGATCCCAGAAGTCGCCGTCTGTCGTGAACGTCACTTCCGCACCATGCCGCTTTTCCACTTCGACGCAGAGCGCGCGCACTGCGGTCGTCAGACCGACCAGGCGTAACGTGGCGGGGTGCAGAGAGTGTGAAAGACGTCGAAGCCCCTGGAACACGCCAAGTGTCTCGCTCTGAATCTTCGACAAGACTTGCTGCGTGGGCGCGTCCTGAATGCTGCCGGACGAATTCTTGAGACTGCCGACGGCGATGGACACGCCGGCCAGTTCCTGGCAGACGCCGTCGTGGAGCTCGCGCGCGATGTCCGCCCGCGCAGCTTCCTGAACGTTGATCAGTCGTCCCGCCAGCTGCCGAATCCGCTCGTAGCTGGTTCGAATCGTCGCCTCCCGTGCCACGACCGTTTCTTCAGCGCGACGCCGTTTGGCTCGTTGCAGGAGCAGCCCGGTGATTGCGAGCAACTGCGCGGCGACGACGAGCATCGTCGCGATGATATGTGGCCGATAGGATTCCCACGTGGTCGGCGTAAAGAATTGGATGTTCGAACCTGGTGGGAGCCTCGATCGATCGATGCCCCATCGCTTCAGCTGGCGCCAATCGAAAATCGAGACGAGCTGTGCGTCTTCGACCGGAATGTCCTGCGCTCGGGTCCCACGAAGAATCTGGAGCGACATCTGCCCGACACGGGTTCCCGTCTGACGCGTTCCGCGCACGACCCCGCCCACGATGCCCGTACCGATGTTGAGATCAATGGTTCCGTAAACGGGGACGGTCGCGGCATGGGCGACGAGGCGCGCGACTTCCATCGGATCCGGTCTGTCGTTCTGCTCACTCCACCGGTGCCAGATGTGGAGAACGATGCTTCGTGGCGGGACGGCCCTGATGACCTCCAGCGCGCGAGACAGCGTCTCCTCCTCGACATACGTGAGTTGTACCTGTCGCGAAAAACCGCTGAGCTGGGTTCGCACTGAATCGACGTCCTGTCTGTTCGGTGATGCGGCCACGATGAACACTCGCTCTGTCGATGGATGCAGTTCCAGCGCGAGCTTCAGTGTCTCCGCGTACGCGCTGCCGACCTTCACCGTCGCGAGACCCTGTCCAGCGCTACGGACGCTGTCGTCCGGCACTGCGATCCCTGCGAAGACGATGGGCGCGTCGGGAAAGAGGTCTCCGCGGTGATCCAGCACGAACCGCAGCGAGTCGTTGGTGATGGCGATCACGAGGT
Organism: uncultured Acidobacteriota bacterium; assembly: GCA_963745495.1. Taxonomy (GTDB): domain Bacteria; phylum Acidobacteriota; class Vicinamibacteria; order Vicinamibacterales; family CAVVIG01; genus CAVUXJ01. Next base: position 23,222 of record CAVUXJ010000007.1, on the reverse strand, counting down.
CGATGTGGCGGCTCCGATACTTCCGGCGAATGTAGTCGGCGAGCGCCGGCGATGCCGCTGCCCCAAATCGGTCTGACTCCAGGTATTCCGCGAAGTAGTCAATGCGCAGCTCGTGGCGCGCCAACAAGGCATCTCGAATGGCGGAATCCAGGACTGGATTGGCGGGGAAGAATTCGGATCCCGAATGAACCGTCAGCACGTTTCGCGCAGGCCGCTCGTCGGCCAATAGCGACGGACAGACCCACAGCGCTGCGAAGAAAGCCGCGATGACGGCGTGCCACAGAGGGGGGACGGTCGGACGACTCATCATCTCAGAACCAAACGTGGACGGCGAGCTGAATCTGCCGCGACGATCCCGCCTCGCCCGTTGGCAGCCGCGTCCTCGCGATCTTGCCGAACGCCGGGCTGCCGACGATGTTGCCTGGCGGACCGAAGTTGGGATGGTTGAAGAGGTCGAACACATCCACGCGGAACTGCAGGCGGGTGCCCTTTCCCGGCCGCATATTCTTCATGAGCGACAGATCGGTGTTATGGAAGGCAGGTCCGGGGACGGCATTCCGGCCCAGATTGCCGAAGCGATCGACGGCCACGAACACCGACGGATCGAACCACTGATCGACCGAACCAATGATACGGATGGGCCCGGTGAGATCCGGACGCACGGTGTTCGGCAACCCGTTGATGCCGGCGTTGCTCGTGACGATGTTCACGAAATTGCCGCTCTGCGCTTGAACGATGGACGCAATTTCCCACCCTCGAGTCAGGACGTGCCCCGTGAACGGCAGAGAGTAGGCCGCGCTCACGACGAACCGATGGCGGGCATCGAAGTCGGACGGACCGTACTCGTTCGGGATGTCGTACGCGTCCTGCACGGCGAAACCTAAAGAATTGAGTGAATTGGTGTCGAGCGATTTCGACCACGTATACGACGTATCGAACTGGAGACCGCGCGACAGCCGCTTGGTCACCGAGATGAACGCTCCGCGGTAGGTCGAAAACCCGCTGCTCTCCACTTGCGTAATGTTGCCGAGGGAAGTACCGGGCTGGATGGGGCTCGATGGCGAGACGGCGGCGAAGGGGCGAACGCCGTCTACCGGCTGATTGATGTTGCGCGAGATTCGCAGATTGGCGCCGCGAGAGCCGAGATATCCGGCGGTCACGGCCAGCTCGCGGGCGAGTTGCCGTTGCACGTTCACGTTCCACGATTGCACTGACGCATTCCGGAATCCCGAATCAATCGTGAACGGTGCGAGCCCGGCGGGCCGCGTCACCTCGATGGCGCTGACCAGAGGAATGACACCGGTCGCCGTCAACGGCACCCCGAAAGGGGGGTTGCCGGCGGTGTCCCTGACGGCCGTCGTCCCAGGCTGGTCCACGGCCCGCGCATAGGCAGCGCGCACGACGGTGCGGCCGTCGGATGACACCTGCCAGGCCAGGCCCGCGCGTGGTTCGAAGTTCAGGTTGTTCTGCGCGTAGATCTCGTCGCGGTCCACCCCGACGCGCGACAACGACGCGCTCTGTGCGTCGAAGACGACGAACCGGTTGTTCCGCTCCGTGGGCGTGACGTGCCACTCGTAGCGCATTCCGAGGTCAAGCGTGAGTCTGTCGCGGATGGCGATCCGGTCCTGAACGAACAGCCCCACCGCGCGCTGGTCGATCACGCTCCTTCGTTCGCCGAGCGTGGTGTTGAACGCGTTCGCCGTTCCGTTCAGGAACGCCGCCACGCTCGGAAAGTTGAACACGCCGGTGCCCACCGCGAAATTCTCGTTGATGAAGTGCCGGTACTCGCCGCCAAACTTCACAGAGTGGCGTCCGCTCGCGCCGCTCACGGTGTCGGTGACGACGTACGAAGTGTCATACCGCCCTTGGGGAAGGGTGCCGGGCCCGCCGAAATTGAGCGCACCAGCGACGATGATCTGCGGCAGTCCAATCGGCGTCGTCACGCCATTGCGGAGGCCAAAGTCCGCCGGATTGAGCGGCGAGGCCGGAAACGTGCCCCCCTCGAGGCGGCTTCGGCCGAAGCGCGCTTCGTTCAGGAGCGCGGGTCCAAAGATGTGCGTCGCGTTGGCGGTCAGCAGGCGTCTCGAAGGCCGCGACGTCGACCCGAATCCAGGAATGCTGTTGCCTTGTGCGGTGGGCTCGAGCGAGCGCACGAGCTGACGGCCATAGAACACTTTGAACCGATCGCGTTGGCCGACGTTGTGCGTGACATCGATGGTCCAGCGATTCTGGTCGGCGACCGCCGGCGCCGATCCGATGAATCGCGGTGTGCCGTCCGAATCAAAAACGTTGGCGCGGGGGATCAGGGGAATCAACTGTCGAACAATCGGATCGGTCGCCGCGGCGCGTTGCGCGTCGCTGAGCACGACGCTGTTCATGTCGACGCCCTGTCGCTGTCTGAAGCCTTCATAGGCTGCAAAGAAGAACGTCCGTCCGCGGTCGATCGGGCCGCCGACGGATCCGCCGAACTGATTTCGGTGGAACGGATGCGGGTCGGCGGTCGTGAATTCGAAGAAGTTGCGCGCATCGAGCGCATCGTTGCGGAAGAACTCGAACACCTCGCCGCGCAGGTCGTCGGTGCCGGATCGCGTGACGAGGTTGACGATCGCACCGGACACGTGCCCGTGCTCGGCGCCGAACGCCGAGTTGTCGACCTTGAATTCCTGGATGCTCCCCAGAGGAGGTTCGAAGATCAGCGAGCCGAACGTCATGTTGTTGGTGCTCACGCCGTTGACCAGGAACGAGACGGACTCCTCGCGATTACCGGTCGTGTTGAAGGCAAGCGTGCCGATCCCGCGAATAGGCCTGGAGGAGAACCCCGTCTGCGATGGGACCAGCGACCCGGGCACGAGCAGAGCGAGATCGGTGAAGTGCTGACCGTTCAGGGGAATCTGTTGCAGAATCTGGGCGGTGACTACGTGGCCCACGGTGGCCGTGGCGCGATCGACGAGAGGCATTTCCGCGCGGACGACGATGGTCTCGCTCGTGGCACCAATCACCAGGAAGAAGTTGCGCACCAGCGTGCGGCCGACGTCGACGTTCAGCGCCTCGATGATCTCGGTGCGGAAACCGGACGCCTTCGCCGTGACTGTGTACGTCCCGGCGGGGATCGCCTCGACGTGGTAGTGCCCTTCGAGATCGGTGAGGACGGAAACGGCGAAGCCGGTCGAGTCGTCGCGCACGCCAACCACGGCGCCTGGGACCACGGCTCCTGACGCGTCGACGACCCGTCCCTGCAGAACCGCGTTGGGTTGCGCGTACGAAGGCGGGGCGACGGACAGGAGCACCATAAGAATCATCGGCACACCATCTCCCGACCTCCGCGGGACAGGGGAACCGATGTCCCACAGGACTGGGGAACCGATGCGTCGCCTTTGGAATGACACGACAGGGGCCTTGCTAGCAGGAGTATGCTGCCTGATCAGCAAGCGGATCAAGCGTTGGACGTCAGCGCTTCATGGAGCGCTCGCCGACGTTGCCTTCGCAGATGCGATGGATGGGACACACGCATGCGCCTCGCGAATCGTAAATTGATCGAGGCTCACGAAGCCGAGCGGGAGCGGGTCGCCATGGATCTGCACGACGACATCGGCCAGCGCCTGGCCGTCATGAGGATGGACCTCGATATCCTGGATCAGGCGCTTCCCCTCGAGACGAGCGAGGTGCGCCTCCGGATCCGTGAGCTGTCCGAGCGGACCCTCGCTCTGGCGAGAGATGTCCAGGCTCTTTCACACCGCCTGCACCCCTCAATGTTGCGCTACCTGGGCGTCGTGTCGGCATCGGCAGCCTTCTGCCGGGAGTTGGCCGAGCGGCAGCACGTCGACGTCGCCTTCAGCCACGACGGCATTCCGGACGGCGTGCAGGCGAACGTGGCCACGCTCGGTGTTCCGCGTGCTGCAGGAAGCGGTGACGAACGCGGTGAAGCATGCAGGCGTCAGTCGGGTGACGGTCGTGCTGTGCGGCAGCCCGGATGCGATTCGGCTCGATATCTCCGACGCCGGCGTCGGTTTCGATCCGGACACCGTTATGAGTGGCCGTGGAGTCGGACTGGTCGGCATGCAGGAGCGCGTACGCGCCGTCGGCGGCGAACTGTTCATCGAGTCACGCCCGGGCGCGGGAACATCGATCCGCGCGCGCGTGCCGATCTGCGACCCTGGTCAGCCTCTCGTCTCGACGGATGAACTCGCTTGAGAATGCGGCTCGACCTGGTGTCCCGTCCCAGTGGTTCGCGACACAATTCCCGGGCGCGGCATCCCGCCTCGCGGCGTCGCTCCTCGCTCACATACGGCCTGTATGCTCGCTCGTCGCGCTTTGCGATCCGGGCGCCGCGCCCGGGACTTATGCCACGATCCACTGGGACGGGGCACTGGTTCATCGCAACTGCGAGACGTAGCGTTCGCCGGCGCAGGCTGCATTGATCGCAATGACGAGATCCGACGGGAGCCGTGTTTTGGCGACGTAACCGATTCCGCCGGCCGCCCGCGTGGCCTGCACGAGCTCTTCGTCGTCGTGGATCGTGAGGAACACGATGGGAATCGTCGAGCCGGCACGACGGAGACGGGCCGCAACCTCGAGACCGTTCATACCCGGCATTGAGATGTCGAGCACGATGACGTCCGGGTGCAACCGATCGACCGATTCGAGCGCCGCTTTCCCGTCCATCACGGCTCCGACAACGACGCAGGCAGACGACAACGTCGCAGTCGCGTGTGCGAGAACGGACTCGTTGTCGTCGACAAGGAGGACCCGTGGCTGGTCGTGAGTAGTCATACCCCTGCGCTTCTAGAGGTCAATGCGCTGCTGATAACAGAGAGATATCAGAACCGGTCCCGCTCGGCAATACAGTGGATTGTGTAGTTGAACGTCCTCGTCTTGCAGCGCCCGCCGCGCGAGATCGCTGGCTTCGACACCCTGTCGTCATCGTCCGTTTGGGAGCAGCGAGCCGGAGGTCCTCGCCGAGGCCCTTTCTGGCACCTGTCCGTACAGAGATCGCGTTGACATCAGCGGGTCGTGGGGGAGACGATGACCTCATGCTCCGCGCGCTGCTCTTCGCGACGCTCGTTTTCGTCAGCTCGAGCGCGGCCTCCGGCCAGGAGCTCAGCGTCCTCCACATAAAGGTTGTCGTGGTCGACGCCGAGCGGAAGGCAACGCCGGTGCCGCGCCATGCGCTGCTCGTCAGCGACAATCCGGCAAGCGCGCCGCCCCGGCAGATCGTCACGGCGCTGGATGGCACCGCCGACGTGAGGTTGCGCCCAGGGAACTACACCGTGGAATCGGACCGGCCTGTCGTGTTCCACGGCAAGGCCTACCAATGGACACAGATGGTGGACATCGTCGCCGGCCGCGACGCGGTCCTCGAGCTGACAGCCGACAACGCGGAGGTCGAGCCCGCCACCTCTGCGACCGCCTCCGGCGGCGCCGTTGGAGGCCGACCCCTCGTTCCTTCTGCCTCAATGGCAGGACAGCGTCGTGGCCCTGTGGACCCCGAGTACCCACGCGTCGGGATTCCTGATCGACGCGAAGGGACTCATTGCGACGAACCAGCGGGTCATCGGCACCGCGACGTCGGTGGAGGTGCAGCTCTCGCCGGACGTCAAAGTGGCGGCGAGCGTCCTCGCGGCAGATCCGGTGCGGGATGTCGCCGTCCTCTGGATCGATCCGAGGGTCGCCGCATCGTTGCGGTCCGTGCCGCTGGGATGCGCGCAAGCGGCGAAGCCGCCCGTCGTGGACGGGCAGGAGCTCTTCACGATTGGCGCTCCGCTCCGTGAGCAGAAGGGCATGACGTCAGGAACCGTCAGCCGCGTGGAGCCGCATGCCATCGTGGTCCGACTTCAGGCTCGCGCCCGGCAGCGCGGGCGGACCCGTCTTCACGGCCGGCGGCGGCGTGGTTGGGATCACCTCGATCGTGGACGACAAGAATGAGAGCAGGCGCGGGGCCTCCCGAGTCGTCCGCATCGACGATGCGTGCGACGTCGTCGCGTCTGCGGAGAAAAAGATGAAGGATGCGGCGCCGCCGGACGGAACGCATCTTCCCGTGGAGCCGGTGCGGCCGTTTCCCGTGAACGCGCTCAAGGACGCGGCGCAACGCCGCGTGGGCAGCCTGAGCCCATACCAGATGTCCTCGTCCGACTTCGACGTCGCCTTCATGACGCCCGTGCTCATCTACGGTGCGCAGTACCAGTCGGAGCAGGGGAGAGGACGCGAGCGTCGCGGAGGCCCGCGCACGCCGGACGCGGAGCCGGCAGTCGTGCGCCCGCTCATGGACTTCGGCAACTGGTCCGAGTACGTGGCGGACTTTCCGCCGGTGCTGCTGATCCGCGTGACGCCGAAGCTGGTGGAGAGCTTCTGGACGACGGTTGCCCGCGGCGCCGCGCGGACACAGGGTGTCTCCCTGCCCCCGATCAAGCACGTCAAGTCGGGCTTTTCGCGGATGCGCGTCTTCTGCGGCGACGCCGAGGTGACACCCATCCACCCGTTCAAGCTCGAACAGCGCGTCTCCGAGAGCGATGCGATCTACGAAGGTCTTTACGTTCTTCGACCCCGGCGCGCTCGGGCCGCATTGCGGGACCGTCAAGCTCGTGCTGTATTCGGAGAAGGAGCCGGGGAAAGGCGACACCCGGCTGGTCGATCCGAGGGTGCTCCAGCAGATCTGGCAGGACTTCGCGCCGTATCGAGAGCGTTGATTACCCAAAGCGGCGGTCAGCCCTACGACTCAGTAGGCGCTCAGCTGTATCGGGAATCCATCAGGATCCTTCACGCGCAGCTCGTTGCCTTCGTTATAGGCCGTCGCACCGCGCGCCTTGAGGTCTGCCGTGACGGCGGCTTTGTCGAGCTTCTCGCCGACGCCAACCGCGAAATGATCGACAAGGCCGACGGGCTTTCCTGGGCGGATGACCAGGCGACCCTTCCCGAATTCCACGAGTGTGCTTCCGTCCCGCTTTGTAATTTTGGCGCCGAAGACGCGGTCGTAGAACTCGGCCGATTTCGTCAGGTCGGTGACGTAGAGGGACACGTGATTGATGCCATCGCTTCGAAACGCCGCTTCCGCGGGAGCGGAGCCGACCGCGACCAAGGCCAGGCCTTGGAGCAGAGCCCGACGCGAGAGTTTTCCGTTCTCATACGCCTGCAACAGCTGCGACATTGCGCGTTCCATGGAAACCCCCTTCGAAACATCTGGAGTTGACGAGACAGCCTGCCGTGCGATGCGCTCGACTATACACCCGGTGGGAGCGCCGCCCACGGCAGAATCGCTCACGACTGTCGAGTGGTCGTCAGCGCTTGCGCGGTGAACGGCTTGATGATCTGTTCGAGGTCGACCTCGCGCACCGCAGCGTCGGGCACGAGCGCCCGGGGCGGGTACTGGGCCGGGGGCGCCGGCTTCGTCGCGTCGATCACCATGGCCGTCATCGGCCTCGCCGCCTTGGTGCCGTCGGGGAAGTACTCGTAGGCGGCAGGGTTGAGTCCGCCGGGATTGGACCAGTCCGGAATGAGCAGGATGTCCTTCTCGGCGCGGCACCGGGTGCCGATGGCCCACATCACCTCGGGCTCGTTGAACACGTCGATGTCATCATCCACAAGGACGATGGTCTTGAAGTTCTCCGGTTCGGTCAGGAGAGCGGCGAACGCAGCTTTCTTGGCTTCGGTTTCGTTCGTCTTCTTGTAGGAGATGTAGCAGTGCATGCGCACGTGGGCGGGGACGTTGACATTCACGAGGCCCGGTACGGCCTGCTTGACGCGACGATACACGCTGCCCATCCGAGGCAGGCTGCCGAGCACGAGGTGCTCTCGATGGCCGGCGAACACGTCGTAGAAGATCGCGTCGCGGCGCATCGTGATGCACTGAACGTTGATATAGGGCTTGGGGCCCGACTCCGTGTAGTGGCCCGGCCACTCGGCGAATGGACCCTCCTCGGCGCGCGCGTGGGCCGGAATAACCCCCTCGATGACGATTTCGGCGCGGGCCGGAACGGGCAGGTCGCTCAGTTCGGCTTTTACCAGTTCCACGGGTTCCTGCATGAGCGAGCCCGCTTCTTCGTACTCGCCGCCGTAGCCCGGCAACCGCGAGATGGATCCCATCACGACGCCAGGGTGGTGGCCGATGACGATCGCCACGGGCATCTCCTGACCCTTGTCCTCGTATTTCTGGTGGATGTACGCCCCGTGGTGCCCTCTGATGAACCAGACGCCAAGCTGATGGGGTCCCTGACGCTGGTGGCGATAGAGCCCGACGTTTGCGATGCCAGAGTCCGGGTCGCGGCACACGAGAAAGGCGCCGGTCAGGTAAGGCCCGGCATCGAGGGCATTGTGCGTGGGAATCGGCAGCACGTCGAGCGTGGCGTCCGCCCCCTTGAGCACGACGTTCTTAACAGGTGCCGTGGCCGCATCGACCATGACCGGGCTGATCGGTGTCGTCTGCCGTTCGCCGTAGAGCCTGACCATCTGCGCGACCGTCGTGCCCAGGCTCAGCGCGAGCCGTTCATACGTCGCTGACAGATTGATCACGACTGGCAGGCGCGAGTTGCGCACCTTCGGGAAGAATAACGCGGGGTGCTTGCCCCGTTGCTCGAAGCGCGCGGCCACCGCGGTGACCCCGAATTTCGGATCGACCTCCTTGTCGACAAGCTTGATCTCTTCGGGATAGCGTTCCGCCACCTCTGCGATGAATGTGCGCAGGTCCTTCGGCAATAGCCCCTCCATGTACTGGACATCCATTCCGATTTCCACTTGCGTGTAGTCGACAGTTGACAGTTCACAGTTGACAGTTCACGGAGCGCAGGCGTCGACGTCAAACGACCTGTCGACTGTGAACTGTTAACTGTGAACGACGCCACACCGAAGTGCAAAGCGCTCTAATCACGTTTGACCGCCGACTACGCCGGCAGGGGCTTGCCGAGTGTTTCCGGGAGAAACGGCGTCGCCGCGATTCCCACGAGATAGACGAGCGCCAACGCCATCGCCGCCTGACCGTACCCGCCAAACTGCACGATCATGGTCCCGGCCAGCAAGGGACCGAGGAACGCGATGAAGCGCGGTCCGTTGAACACGAAGGCGAGCGCCGTGGCGCGCATTCGCGTCGGATAGAGCTCCGGCAGCCACGCCGGCATCCACGTGTACTGGCCATTGCTGAAGAACGCATTCACGCAGGCCAGCACGAGCAGCGCGCTGAGATCGCGTGTCCAGAAGAACAGGGCAGGCGTCAGGATCAAGGCGAGGACGAAGAAGACGATCGTCACCGGCTTGCGTCCGTAGGCGTCGGCCAGGAAGCCAAAGCTCACGTACCCTGCGACCGAACCGAACGTGTAGGCCATGCCGGCATAGCTGGCCCATTGGTCTGGTGCGAGGCCGGACGCGGCGGCGATCCCCGCGACGAACGGCGGCACCCAGGTGGAAATGCCCCAGAAACCGACCGTCGTGGAGAGCGACATCAGAAATACGATGACGGTTTGGCGCCGCACGGTTCGATCCGTGAAGAGATCGAACAGCGTGAAGCGCGCCAGGGCCTGCTCAGGCGCCGCCAAGGCCTCCCCGCGGCGTTGCCGGGATCGCACAGCCCGGCGCCTGGCGTCGGTCTCTTCCCATAGCCGCGATTCCGGAATCGAGCGCCGGATCCAGAGCGCCAGCAGCGCCGGCAGTACGCCAAGCATGTACATGTAGCGCCAGGAACCCGGCCCGAGTGGATTGACGAACAGCCACACCAGCGAGGCAATGAAGAAGCCGATGCCGAGCCCGCACTGCATCAGCCCGGCGCCCTTGCCGCGCGCGCGATCGGGCCAGAGCTCGGCAACCATCGAGGAGCCAGTCGCCCATTCGGATCCGACCGCAACCCCAACGAGGAAACGCAGGATCGCGAACGAGGGCCAGTTGAAGGAGAAGGCGCTGAGTCCCGTCGTGAACGAATACGCGAGCACCGCGATCATCATCATCCGCCGGCGACCCAGGTAGTCCGCCAGGACACCGCCGATCATGCCGCCGATGCCCCATCCAAGCAGATTGATCGCGATGATGGTGCCGGCGTAGGCCGGAATCTGTGGGTAGAGCGAGGGCTCCAGCAGCTGCCGCAAGGCCGGCCCCACGGTCAGGATGAGGGCGTAGGTCTCGAATCCGTCGAACAGCCAGCCCAGATTCGAGGCAACCAGGGTGTTCCACTGAACTCGGCTGAGCGTGTGGTACCAGGCGGCATCGCTGCGAGCATCGAGCGTCGCCGTGTTCGCGGAGCGATGGGTTGGCAGGTTCGTCATAGTGAGCGGGCGTGAGGAAGAACCCGCGCGCGCCTTCGCGCCCGCGCCGGAAGAGTCGACGTCAAATCGTCAGCTGCGCGCCCGTTCGCGTTGACGTCGCGCGCGCGCCGTCATTATGATGTGGGCTCGCGGCTCAACGCGAGCATGAAGTTGTCCGGCACGCCCATCATTGACGGGCGTCGCTTGAGTCGAGCAAGGCTCGGCGTGCGGCGATCGTCGCGGCGGCGCTCGCCGAGCTCTTTCGCCGGCTTCCCGTCTCCGCGTAGCATCGCGCATTTCAGGCCAGCAGGAATGTCCCTACAGACGACTGGGGAGATCACCGTCGACGTCGATCGGCAGACGGCGTTCGCGGTCGTGAAGGACCCGCACCGCCTCGCCCGCTGCATTCCGGGGTGCGAGAACCTTCAGGAGCTTGGCGCCGACAAGTACTCGGCCGTCCTCACGAGCAAGGTGGCCTTCCTGTCACTGCGCTTCAAGGTCGTCATCGATGTCATTCGGATGGACCCGCCCAGCGCCATCGAGGCCAGAATCACGGGCGATGCGATTGGCTTGACTGGACACGTGGTGGCCACGGCGAGCCTGGATCTGACCGATGCGGGTGAGCACCGCACGACCATCCGCTATGCGACAGACGTTGGCCTGACGGGCAAGCTCGGCGGGTTGGGGCAGCCGGTCTTCCGGGCGACGAGCGCGCGCATCGCGAAGGAGTTCGGCGCCAACCTCAGAAGCGAAATCGAACGCGAAGGGGCGGCACGATCGGCATGAAGAGCTTCGATCTGGTGGAGCCGGGGACGCTCGAGGAAGCGGTCGCGCTGCTCGATCCCGAAGACGCCGGCGTCCGTGTCCTTGCGGGGGGAACCGCGTTGATGCTGATGATGAAGGCGCGGCTGTTTCAGCCCGCCCGCCTGATCAGCCTTCGTCGCCTGGACGGCGTGATGCGCGGTGTTCGCGAGGACGGGGGTGGAGGCCTGCGGATCGGCGCCCTTACGACGCTCGTGGAGCTCGAGCGTTCGGCCCTGGTGGCCGCGACGTTTCCGGTGCTAAAGGGCGCGCTGCGGACACTTTCCAACGTGCGCATCCGGAACGTGGCGACCCTCGGCGGCCATCTTGCGCACGGCGATCCTCACATGGACCTGCCGCCGATCCTGATTGCGCTCGGCGCGCGCGTGCGCACGGCCGGTCCGATCGGTGAGCGCTGGATCGACATGCCCGATCTGATCACTGGCTACTATCAGCTGGCCATTGCCAGAGACGAGTTGATCGTCGAGGTCCACCTGCCTGCACAACCTGCCAACGTCTTCACGTCCTACGCGAAATACGCGGCGCTGTCGGCCGACGACTGGCCTTCGGTGGGGGTGGCTGTCTGGTGCCGCATGGCCGGCGGCCGGATCGCCGACGCGCGCGTCGCCGTCAGCGCCGCGACCGATCGGCCGATGCGCGTGTCCGGCGCCGAGGCGGCCCTTGTGGGCGCCGAAGCCACCGAGGCCGCGTTTGCGAGGGCCGGCGACGCTGCGGGCCAGGAAGTCGAGCCATTGGCGGACATCCGCGGCAGCGCGGCCTACAAGCGTGAAATGGTTCGGGTGCACGTGCGTCGGGCGCTCGCCGCGGCGCTGCACGCGCCATCGCGGCCCGCGAGATAACATGCCGAAACTGGAGACGCCGGAGCTGGATCGGGACTCGCGAGCACCATATCGCGAAGTCGGTCGATCCGTGCCCCGTCTCGAGGGCGCGGCAAAGGTCACCGGCAGCGCCGAGTACATCCACAACCTTCGTGTGCCCGGCATGCTGCACGGCAAGATCTGCCGCAGTTCCATCGCGCACGGGCGCATCGGCGGGATCGATTCGAGCGCCGCGCTCGCCGTCGAGGGTGTGCACGCCGTCATCACAATCGACGAGGTCCTGACGCTGGTGCCGAACCCGTACTACGGACCGGCGTTCCACGACCAGCCGATCCTCGCGCACGGGAAGGTCCGGCACGTCGGCGAACCGGTCGCCGTCGTGCTGGCGGCCGACCCGCACGTCGCCGAAGAGGCATCCAACCTCGTCGAGATCGCGTACGAGCCGATCGAGGCGGTATTCGACGAGGTCGCCGCCGCCCGGCCTGGTGCACCCGTCATTCACGACGCGCTCAAGCCGGCTGGGATGTTTACCGACCTCAAGTACCTCCAGGGCCGCTCAGGCACCAACGTGGCACTCGATGCACGTGTCCGCCGGGGGGATGTGGCGAAGGGCTTCGCCGAGTCCGACCACATTTTCGAGCACACCTTCCGAAGCGGCAAGGTGATGCACGCCGCCTTCGAGCCGATCGTCTCCCTGGCCGAGCCGAACGGTCACGACGAACTGACCATCCATTCCGCCACGCAGAGCCCGTCGTTCGTTCGCAGTGAGATCAGCCGCTTGCTGGGATGGCCCGAGAACCGCGTGCGCGTGCGCACGGCGTTCCTCGGAGGCGGGTTCGGCGCCAAGTTGTACATCAAGCTCGAAGCGCTCGTGGCCGTCTGCGCCCTGATCGTCCGCAAGCCGGTGCGGATCGCGCTGACCATGGACGAGCAGTTCTACACGATAACCAAGCACGGTGCGACCGTGCGCATCAAGACCGGCGTCAAGAACGACGGCCGCATGATCGCCCGTCAGGTCGAGACGTTCTGGAACGGCGGCGCGTATGCCGACATCGGCCCGCGGGTGACGCAGAAGTCCGGCTTCACCGCAGCCGGCCCGTACGACATCGAGCATGTCGCGCTCGATAACTTCGCGGTGTACACCAACGAGCCGCCGGCGGGCGCGCTGCGAGGGTTCGGCATCTCGCAAGTGTCGTGGGCCTACGAGCGGCAGGCCGACATCATTGCCAGAACGCTCGGCATCGACCCGCTCGATTTTCGAAGGCGGAACATCCTGCGCGAGGGACGTCCACACGCGACGGGCACGCGGATTTCCAACCTGGAAATCCCGGGCGTGCTGGACCTGCTTTCCGATCGCATGAAATGGGACCGCCCCTTCGACCGGGGTACCGGAACCATCCGGCGCGGACGCGGCCTCGCGCTCGGCCTGAAGGCCTGCATCTCGCCGACGACCTCGGTCGCGATCGTCCAGGTGTATGGGGACGGAAGCTGTGCAGTGCACTGCGGGACCGTCGACATGGGGCAGGGCTCCGATACGGCGGTGGCGCAGGTGGCGGGCGAGGTGCTGGGGATTCGCGCCGAATCCGTCCAGGTCTTGCACCCCGACACCAGTTCGACGCCGTACGACATGGGCACGCTCGGATCGCGGTCCATGTTCCACATGGGCCATGCCGTGCGGACGGCCGCGCTGAGCGTCCGCGGGCAGCTGCTGGAAATCGCCGGCCTCGCGTTGGGCGTCGATCCGATCGATCTCGCATGTCGTGATGCGGCGGTTGTGTGCGGCGATGGCAGGCGCCTGACGTTCCGCGAGCTCATGCTGGAGCGCTTTGCCATGCAGGCCGGCAACCTCGTCGGCGTCGGATCATACGCGCCGTCCTACGAGAAGGCGAACCCCGAGACAGGGCAGTCCCAGGACATCACGCCCTTCTGGATGCTCGGCGGCGCGGGCGCCGAGATCGCCGTCGACATGGAGACCGGCCGCATCAACGTCACCAAGCTGGTGAACGTCGCGGACGTCGGCCGCGCTATCAACCCGTCCATTGTCGAGCGTCAGCTGATCGGAGCGGCGATCATGCAGGCGGGGTTCACGCTCTTCGAGGAAATGATCCTCGTCGACGGGCAGGTGCTGAACGCCAGCCTCGCCGACTACAAGATCCCGGGATTCCTCGATCTGCCCGAGGATCTGTCGGCCGCCTACGTTGACGTTCCCCACGAGAACGGACCGTTCGGCGCGAAAGGGGTCGGCGAAACGGGGGTGTTCAGTCCGGCGCCGGCGATCGCCAATGCCCTGTACGACGCGATCGGCGTCGTTGTCGCCGATTTGCCGCTGACGCCGGAGCGCGTGCTCAGGGCGATGCGCAAGGCGGAACGCCGGCCGATGGAGGACGACTGATGAATGGCGAACAGGGCAGGACGATTCGCTTCATGCTCAATGACCGGCCGGCGGTGGCCCGGGTGGCTGTCTACGAGACGGTGGTCGAAGTCCTGCAGCGCGAGTTCGGCCTGTTTGGCGCGCGCGAGAGCTGCGGGCAGGGACTGTGCGGGTGCTGCACGGTGGTTGTGGACGGGACGGCCGTGTCGGGCTGTCTGTATCTGGCCGCGCTCCTCGATGGCGCAGAAGTGGTCACGATTGAAGGACTCGCGACCGGAGGTTCGCTTCACCCGATTCAGCAGGCGTTCGTCGAAAAGAGCGGCTTTCAGTGCGGCTTCTGCACGCCAGGGTTCATCCTGATGACGAAGGAGCTTCTGGCGCATTGTCCCCATCCGACAACCGACGAGATTCGCCACTACCTGTCGGGCAATCTCTGTCGCTGCGCTTCCTATCTGGATATCGTAGAAGCGGTCAAGACGGCTGCAGAGGCAGGAGAAGCACCGATCGGGAGTGGATTGAAGTAAGCTGACGCCCTGTCCGGGAGACTTCCTGTGGACTACGGCGCCGTCATGTTCCCCACCGAATACGCGATTGCGCCTGACGAGCTGGCCCGGGCGCTTGAAGCGCGCGGCTTCGAGTCGGTGTGGTTCCCCGAGCACACGCATATCCCCGCGAGCCGACGCACCCCCTGGCCAGGCGGCCCCGATCTCCCCAAGGACTATTGGTCCTCCTACGACCCGTTCGTTGCGCTCACGGCAGCGGCGACCGCGACCAGGCGCCTGAAGCTCGGCACGGGTATCTGCCTCGTGGTCGAGCGCGATCCAATCGTTACCGCGAAAGCAGTTGCTACCGTGGATCGATTGTCGGGTGGCCGCTTCCTTTTCGGCATCGGCGGCGGCTGGAACGCGGAGGAGATGGAGAATCATGGGACCATCTTCAAGCTGCGCTGGCGGCTGCTTCGCGAGCGCGTGCTGGCGATGAAGGAGATCTGGACGAAACGCGAAGCCGAATTCCACGGTGAGTTCGTGAACTTCGACAGGATCTGGGCCGATCCCAAGCCGCTGCAGAAGCCGCACCCGCCCATCATCGTCGGCGGCGACGGAGCGACGACCTTCGATCGTGTCGTGGAATTCGGTGACGGGTGGATGCCGATCAACCGCCCGAACAAGAACCCGATCGGACGGATCCCGGAGTTGCGCCACCGGTTGGAGAAAGCGGGACGCGATCCGAAGTCCGTACCGGTGTCACTGTTTTACGCGCCGCCCGAGCGGTCAGCGCTGGAGGCGCTCGCGGCGGCCGGCGTCGAGCGCGCCATCTTCAGCCTGCCATCCGAGCCGCGCGACGCCACGCTGCTGCGCCTCGACGCCTACGCGGCGGTGATGCGGTCGTGAGCCGGGTTCCGCGCGCGTCACCGAGCCGGAGCATCGAATTTCTCCTTCCATGAGCGCTCGGAGTAGCGTCCCGACGCTACTCCGATCGGGGGTGCGTTAAGGCAAAGTGAGGTCGAAGATGAACCGAAAAACGAACGATTTCATCGTCACGGCGACATGCGTCGTATTGGCGTGCGCGTCTGGGCTCTTTTGGCCGCAGTGGGTGCGCGCGCAGGGTACCGTCCCGAAGTACGAAGTCGATCCGTTCTGGCTCAAGCTGCCGGACAAATGGGTTGTCGGGGCGCTGGGTGGGGCATGTCTTGACAATCAAGACCACGTGTTCGTCCTGCACAGACAGGAAAGCTTGACGGAAGAAAGGTTGACGGGAAGAAATCTGGAGCGCGGGATCATGGCTCCTCCGGTCATGGAGTTCGATCCCAACGGCAATGTGGTCAATTCCTGGGGGGACTCCAAGGTTCTTGGACAATACCTCCACGACTGCAATGTCGATAAGGACGGCAATTTATGGATCGTCGGCGCCCGTTCCGGCTTCGCACAGAAGTGGTCGCGTGATGGAAAGAAGCTCCTTCTTCAGATTGGAAAATCGGGCGTGTTCGATTCTTCCGATGGCACCATCAAAGGGAAACCCCTGAATTCAAATGCCGCCCAATTCTTCGGGCCCGCGGGTATCGCGATCGATCCAGGAAACGGCGATGTTTACATCGCCGATGGCCATGGCGATGGCAACTCCCGCATTGCGGTGTTGGACAAGAACGGGAAATTCTTGCGCCAGTGGCAGCTGCGCCACACCCAGGCCGAGAGGGACGTCGAGCATCTACTGCATTGCCTCAGGCTGTCCAAGGACGGGATGGTGTATGTATGCGACCGGCAGGCAAATCGGATGCAGATATTCGACAAGATGGGCAACTTCAAAAAGAATATCGATATCCCATGGAAACCGTACTCCGCTCAGAATGAAGACCTGCGAAAGTATTGCTTCACGCTGTGGCGAACGTTCCCGACGTGCTCATTGATACACAAGATTGGTCAGGGGACCTCGGCGGTCTCGGTCGAGTTTTCTCGCGATCCGAGCGAGCGGTTGATGTACGTCATGAACCAGAATCACAGGGAAGTCGACGTGTTCGATCGCGAAGCAGGCAAGCTCCTGTGGACTATCGGCAAAGGAACGGAGCTCTTCTTCCCGGGTCAGATCTTTGATGGCATTCACGCCGCCGCGGACTCCAGGGGCAACGTCTATGTTGCCGAGGACGAAGGCCGCAGGCTGCTGAGATTCAAGATTGTCGGGAAATGAGAAGTGTGGACCAGCGAAATTGACCGTTGACAGCTTCTGCATGCGGGTCTATGTTTCCGGTCATCCTATCTGCCGCGGGCTGATGCACTCACCGCCCGTTCCCATCTTGCCGCCGTTATCATGCGGTCGCGTCAGCGCGTCGTCGCCGGAGAGTCTCCGTCTTCGCAGAAGCACACGAGGAGGGCAGATGGTGAAGGGCAACGCTCGATTCGGTTCCACTGCGCGGATGGCCGGCATCCTGACGTGCATCGGCTTGTTTCCGTTGGCCGCGCCCGCGACGGCTGGCCAGGGGGCTGCAAATCCCGCAGGCGTCATCGGCCAGGTCACCGACGGGAGCGGGGCGGTCCTCCCCGGCGTGACGGTCACGGCGACGAGCCCGGCGCTGCAGGTGCCGTCGGTCACGACCGTCTCTGACGAGCGGGGCGACTACCGCCTCTCCCCATTGCCAATCGGCACGTATACGGTCACCTTTGAGCTGGCCGGCTTTCAGAATCTCCGGCGGGAGGGTGTGCGGTTGACGGTGGGGTTCGTGGCAAGAGTGGACTCCGTCATGAACGTCGGGGGCGTCGCCGAGACGATTACGGTCTCGGGGGCCTCACCGCTGGTGGACGTGACCAACACGGCCACCAGTACCGAGCTGACGCGCGAGCAGTTGGATGTTCTCCCCACCACCAGGGATGGGCTGAAAGCATTCGTGGGCCAGGTGCCCGGGGTGCGCACGAATTTGGATGTCGGTGCGTCCAGTCTGACCGACGGCGTGGTGCTCAAGGTGTACGGACAGTTGGGCTCACATTGGCAAATGCTCGAAGGGGTGCTGGCGAACTCCCCCAGCCCCGAGGGCACCCAGGGCAACCATATGGAGTTCAACTCGATCGAGGGGACGCGCGTCCAGACCGTCGGCAGCAACGCGGAAATGCCCAGGCGCGGCGCCATGCTCGATGCCATTCTGAAGTCCGGTGGCAACGAGTTTCACGGCGCGTACACAGCGTACGGATCGTCGGGAGGACTAGAGAGCACCAACGTCGATCAGGAGCTGCGGGACCAGGGCCTGAGAGGATTGCCGAAGCTTCACACGTTGCAGGACTACAGCGGGAACCTGGGCGGCCGGATCGTCCGGAACAAGCTCTGGTTTTACGGCGGACTCCGGTATGAGGGCTACGACCGGGAGGTCATAGACGCGTTCTATCCCGACGGCACGCCTGTCGTGCTCAACACGAAGACCTACTATCAAGTGGCCAAACTCTCCTATCAGATGACGCCTGGGAATCGATTCACCGGATTTTTTCACCGTAATTTGGACTTCCAGCGACGGGGCGCGAGCCGGTACGCTCCGCCGGAATCGCGCGAGATTGTCCACGCACCGGCCAAGATGGGGAAGGTCGAATGGCAGGCCGTGCGTGGCTCATCGCTCGTCACATCGTTGCAGTACGGGGTCTGGGACAGGCCGGCAACCTATGAAGGCGTGGCCCCGGGCAAGGTCGCGACCACCGACATCGGCACCTTGTTTGTGTCGGGAGACCACATCAACGATGGCAGAAGCTACGTAGAGTTCCGGCATCACACCAAAGGCGTCGTGAGCTGGTTCCGATCGGATCTGCTGGCGGGCAACCACGAGTTCAAAGCGGGATTCGACAGCCTGGTGTCCTCGACCAGCCAAGCCCGGGCGTCCCGAGCCGGCGGCAACTACCAGCTCGTGTTCAACAACGGGGCGCCATTCCAGATCAACACCTGGAACTATCCGATCTCACCGACACATAACAACAGCAACTATGTGGGCCTGTATGCGCAAGACGCCTGGACCATCGGACGTCGGCTGACGCTCAACCTGGGGCTCCGCTTCGCGCACGACAATGCGTATGTGCCGCCGCAATGCCGCGAGGCGGGGGACTTTGCCGCGGCCGAGTGCTGGGGCACGATCCAGATGAAGGTCTTCAACTCGGTCGCGCCGCGCCTGCACGCCGCGTTCGACCTCTTCGGCGACGGCCGAACCGTCATCAAGGGAGGATGGGGGCGCTTCGATCAACTCCGCGAGCTCATCCCGGATCTCGAGCAGACCAATCGCAACAACCCGACGACGACGCTCTGGAACTGGCGCGATCTGAACGGCAACCGCGACTACGACGCGGGGGAAGTGAACCTCGATCCGAACGGGCCGGACTTTCAGGGGCTCGCTGGCGTGACCGATGCCGTGCCCAATCCGGACGAGAAGCAGCCGAAGACCGACGAGTTCTCGCTGACCTTCGAGCGGGAGCTGATCGCGAATTGGGCTGTCAGGGTGAGCGGGATCTATTCCCGCAACTTCAACCAACAGCGGCTGGCCGAGATCAACCGGCCCCCCGAGGTGTACAACATTCCGATCACGAATCCGGACCCCGGGCCCGACGGTCGGGTCGGCTCGGCCGACGATCCGGGCACGTTCGTGACCTACTACGACTATCCCGCCAGCTTGGCCGGTCGCCGGTTCGCGGGCACGATGCTGGTCCACGATCCCAGGGCGGATCAAACGTTCAAGACCATCGAAGTGGCGGGCACCAAGCGGCTCTCCCAGGGGTGGCAGTTCAACGCGTCCTATTCGGCCACGAAAATGAACCTCCCGTTCACTTGCGGCCCCACTAACCTCCAGACAGCCCGGTGCCCTCAGAATCCGAACATCGACTTCAATGCGGCCAACAGAACGTGGGAGCGGACGGGTAAGCTTTCGGGTGCGTATACCTTCCCCTACGAGATTATCGCGTCGGCGAACTTCGAGCGTCGGACCTCGGCGCCGCAGGCTCGGCAGGTGCTCTTTACCGGCGGCCGACAAATTCGATCGATCGTGATGAACGTCGAGCCGCTCGGCACCTTCAGCCTCCCGGATACCAACCTCATGGACATCCGTACGGCGAAACGATTCTCCCTCGGAGGGGCGCGCTCGCTGGAGCTGCGGGTAGATGTCTTCAACGTGATGAACGTCAACACCATCAAGCAAAGGGTTGTGCGATCGGGCCCGGATTTCATGCGCCCGTTCACGGGCGAGGCCGCCGCGGCCAACGTCATCATCCTGCCGCGGATCGTGCAGCTCGGCGCGTCGTTCAGCTTCTAGAAGGAAGCGGCTGGGATGCGAGCCATCAGGAGACCGAGACCCACTGTGCAACATGCCATTCGGATGTGTGGACTTGCTTGCGCCCTCGTCGTCATCGCGGCGCCGAAGGACACCCTCGCCCAGTCCGGGCCGGTCGTGGCTGAAGTGCTGAAGGACTGGTCGGACCTGAAGAAGTCGACGTTGCTGCTCGCCGATAAGATGCCGGCGGACAAGTACACCTACAAGCCCCCCTTCCCGGTACAGGTAAAGGGGATTTCGGTCGACACGGCCCAGGAGCATTTCGGCAGGCGAGTGCTGTACATCGCGCAGGTGAATGTTCGGTTCCTCGGGATACTTGGCGGGAAGGCAAAGGCGCCGGCGATAGATGACACGGAAGCCATGACGAGCAAGGACGCTTCGATGAAAGCGTTGGCGGATTCGTTCGACTACGGCATCGCCCTCCTGAAAGAACAGACCGATCAAACGATGCTGCAGCGCATCAATGCATCGTCCATCGGCGTTGCGTCGCGCGCCCGCGTCTTCGGGTACCTGCACAGCCATACGAGGCAAATCGACGGGCAGCTGGCCCTCTATCTCCTGCTGAGCGGTGAGGTGCTGCCCGCAGTTGAACGGTGACCGTACCGCGAACGAGCGCGCCAGCCAAAATGCTGACCCGTTTGAGAATAGCGGCGGCAACGGCACGTCTGAAACCTGCACGATATCGTGGCCGTGGTGGTAAACTCACACTCGTAGGGAGAGCTTTGTCCACTTCGCCCAGCAGGACCTGAGGCCAATGTGAAACACGCTATTCGGATGTGTTCACTTGTTTGCGCCCTCGTTGTCATCGCGGCGCCCAAGAACGCCGTCGCTCAGTCCGGAACGATAGTGACTGAGGTGCTCGAGGACTGGTCGAGCCTGAAGGAATCGATCCTCCAGCTCGTCAACTACATGCCGGCGAACAAATACGGCTATAAGCTCCCGCTCCCCGTACAGGCAAAAGGTATTTCGATCGGCGCCGCGCAGGAACACTTCGGCAAGCGAGTGCTGGACATCGCGATTGCGAACGTCCGCTTCCTCAGAACGCTCGAGGGAAACGCGCAGGCGCCGACGATAGATGATACCGAAGCCATGACGAGCAAGGAAGCTTCGATGAAGGCGGTTGGGGATTCGTTCGATTACGGAATCGCCCTCCTGAAGGAGCAGACCGATCAGACGATGTGGCAGCAGGTCAACGCATCGTCCCTAGGACCTTCGTCGCGCGTCCGTGTCTTCCGGTACTTGCAGAGTCACGCGCGGGAAATCGACGGGCAGCTGGTCATCTATCTGCGGTTGAGCGGCGAAGTGCTGCCCGCCGTGGCTGGCTGACGCCAAAGCAGAGTGGCTCCGCGGGCGCCGCGGTTCGGGTGAGCCGTCTCATCGGCGGTTTTGCCGCAAACCCGCAATGAGACAGCGGAGGGGTTGTGTATAAGAGAATAGTCGTGGCTGGTGGCCTGGCGGTCGCATCGGTGGCCCTTGTTTCTGGCCAAGCGGCTGGCCCTCAGCGGCCCGCCGTGCGTTCCGTTCCGCGCACGAGCACTAGTGTGCCGCAGCAGCAGGCCTCGAAAGCACTCGCCTCTCCCGCTCAAGACGTCGCCGCGCAGCGTGCGCTCCTCGATCGATACTGCGTCACCTGCCACAACGAAAAGCTCAAGACCGCGAACTTGATGCTGGACAAGCTGGATCTCGCGCGCCTCGGCGAGCAGGCACAGGTGGGCGAAAAGGTCGTGCGGAAACTTCGGGCCGGGATGATGCCGCCGTCGGGGATGCCGCGGCCGGATCCGGCGACCCGGGAAAGCCTGATCGGCTGGTTGGAGAACGAACTGGACCGCCATGCGATCACGCATCTTCCTCCGCCGGGTCTGCACCGTCTCAACCGCGCCGAATACGCGAATGCGATCCGCGACCTGCTCGCGCTGGAAGTGGATGCGACGAAGTTCCTGCCCTCCGATGATTCGTCCTACGGGTTTGACAATATGGCGGGGACGTTAGGGATGTCGCCGGCGCTGCTGGAGGCGTACCTGTCGGCGGCAGGAAAAATCAGCCGCCTGGCGATTGGCAGTGTGACGTCTCCGACCATGACCCAGTACACCGTGCCGCCGGGCTTTTCGCAGAACTACCACATCGAGGGTCTGCCGTTCGGGACGCGCGGCGGCATCCTGATCGAGCATGAGTTCCCGGCCGACGCCGAGTATGTCTTCAAGATCACGCCCGTCAGCGAAGGCAACATGGGGCAATCGAATAGAGCCTTCGGTCAGATCAAGGGTGAGAAGCTCCAGGTCACGATCGATGGCGAGCTGGTGAAGCTATTCGATTGGGATCGGGAGCTGGGCCAGGGCGAAGGCGTGCGGTTCGGCGTGCCCACCCCGCGCATCCCGGTAAAGGCGGGCCTGCACAGGGTCGGGGTGACGTTCCTCGCCACCAATTACGAGCCGGACAGCAGCTTGAACCAGCCGTTTGAACGCGCCACGATCGAAACGGGCGGCATCCCGGGCTTCGTGTTCTTTCCCCACATCGGCCTCGTCCGGGTCGAGGGACCCTACGATGCCAAGGGCGCGGACGACACGCCGAGCCGTCGCAAGATTTTTGTGTGCCGTCCGAGCAGCGCGAAGAACGAAGAGGGCTGCGCACGCACCATCCTCTCGACGCTGGCGACCGGGGCCTTTCGACGCCCGGCGAGCGCCCAGGACGTCGGGGCGCTGATGGAGTTTTATCATGAGGGCCGGAAGGCGGGGAACTTCGATTCCGGGATCGAAGCAGCGCTGCAGCGCCTCCTCGCGGATCCGGAGTTTGTGTACCGCCGGGAAACCGAGCCCGCCAACCTCCCCGCGGGCAAGAGCTATCGCGTCAGCGACCTGGCGCTGGCCTCACGGTTGTCGTTCTTTCTTTGGAGCAGCCTTCCCGACCGCCAGCTGCTGACCCTGGCGGGGCAGGGGCAGCTCAGGATCCAGCTGTGCTCGAGCGGCAGGTGCAGCGGATGCTGGCGGATTCCCGCTCGGAGGCACTGGTCAGCAACTTCACGGGGCAGTGGCTGAACGTACGCGGACTGCAGGTCGCCGACCCGGTGATGCTGCTGTATCCGGACTTCGACGACAATCTGCGGGACGCCTTCCGGCGCGAGATGGAACTGTTCTTCGACAGCATTGTGCACGAGGACCGCAGGACTTCCGTTCCGCCGTCGAACAATACGCAACTGTTCGAGGTGCTGCAGCACC
>CAVUXJ010000006.1:0-100497 GCA_963745495.1 uncultured Acidobacteriota bacterium | reverse complement strand
ACCCTGGACGGATGCAGAACCCGAACAGGTTAAGCCATCACGCCTCAAGACAGGCGCCGATCGCCGGCGTCCGTCAGCGACCTCAAGCACTGCATCGGCGAGCCGCCGAATGACGACGAGCGGCCACGCGCTCTTCGCATATCCGAACTGCCTCTCGATCTGCGCGACGATGTCATCTGGCGTGACGTCGCCTGACGTCCGTTCGAACAGCGAGCGAATCAGTGTGCCCGCCGCGCTGATCGCCTCGTCCGCGATCACGACCTCGCTCGACTCCCCCTCCGACGTCACGCCCTCCGCTTCGTCTATCTCCTCCGCAGCGCTCCGCAGGCGCTTGAAACTGCAGCCGCCAGCGGTGTTCGGTCGTCTGCGATCGGCACCATAGTTCCAGCGTGCCGACTTCCGTGAACGCGACCGAGAGTCGGACCGGCAGCGCGACGTGGCGCGACTTCCGCCGAAGCGGAATACGGTGACGAGCGGCGCATGATCCCGGGCGTCCACGGCGGATCAGAGAAACAGATGTCGCCCGGCGCGATCTGGGCGCGTCGTCGAGCTGTCAGCGAGAAGGATGGGACGATTCGTCTCGACCGTGAACGGATGATCGAAGGTCTGTTCCGTCCCTTTTCCTCGGTCCCGCGCGCGAGCACGCGGACCCGCCCGGAATCGCTCCCGCTCCGGGCGGTGCACCGAGAGCGATGTAGTACACGCGTCCGCTCCCCGCCTTTACGAGGGACCCTGTGCGGCCGATGCCAGCACGCAGGCGAGCATAGGTCGCCGCGCCGATGGCGACCGCGGCCTCGAGGTTCCCTGTCGCGAGCAGCCGTGGTGTTGCCCCGAACCAGCCGGCCAGCGCCTGCGCGACCCGCTCGCGAGCGGCCGGCGGGGTGAAGAAGCCACCATTGAGCAGCACGAGATCGGGACGGATCATTCGCCGTCCGGCCGTCGAAGGCCACGGCGCGGTGATCAGCCACAAAGACTGCCGCGGAGCGCACCAGAAACGCCGCCAGGTGGCGCGTGATCGCTGGATCGGTTTCGTATGGCAACCCGAGCTCGCGCAAGCCGGCGCGGCGATCGCGGCCGCGGCTTTCTTCATCCGCCCGCGTCAGCGGCAGGAACTCGTGCAGGGCCGCCTCCACTTCATCGCGCGTCAGATCGACGGTCATCGAGTCGCCGATGAGCGACCGCCCGACGCCGAGGACCGTGATCGGCACGCGGTCTGCCGCCGCCTCGCCGAGCATCCGCTCCTTGGCCGCGCTGCACAGCCGGCGGATCGATGAGCGCTGCGTCATCGCCAGCCGTAGGTCGGGGCGGGCCTCGGCGATCCTGCGCTCGACGATCATAGCGAGCGCGAAATCGAGGTTGTCGCCGCCGAGAAGCAAGTGATCGCCGACCGCCACGCGATCGAACGCACGGCGCCTCGCGATCGACCGGACCCGAATCAGACTGAAGTCGGTCGTGCCGCCGCCGACGTCACAGACGAGTGCGATCGCATCGCCCTGCGAGGCGACGCCCGCCCAGGCCTCCGATGCTCCGGCCATCCACGCGTAGAACGCGGCCTGCGGCTCCTCCAGCAGCGTCAACCGCGGCAGGCCCGCCGCTGCGCCGCCCGCACCGTCAGCTCGCGCGCCACCTCGTCGAACGACGCCGGCACGTGACGGCCACATCCGCTGCCGCTCGAGCAGCGCGGCGTCGCCGTCGGCCGCCAGCGGTCGCGTTCCATGCGTCGCGCGGAGTGCTCAGAGTAGCGCGCCGCGCATCGACGGGCGAGACGCGCGGCACGTCGGAGCCGGTACTGCCCCAGGGAAGGCAGGCTGGGCCGTGCCGATCGACGCCGCATGGGCAGAGCCACGACTCTTGGCCGACGCGACCAGCCGCACCGGCACCGTCACGCCCTGATCGCGCGCAAGCAGCCCGACGGTGGCGCTCGGCCTCGGCCTGTCCACGGCAGCCGAGCGCGCCCGCCGGCGAACTCGTTCGGCACCGCCACGTAGAGGAACGACGGCAGACGGTCCCGCGCCTCGACGACGCCGGCGCAACCAGCTGCGGCACGGCCAACATCTCGACCCGCGGCGGCCCGTCGCGTGTCGACATAGGCCAGGCCGAGTTGGTCGTGCCGAGGTCGATGCCGACGACGAACCGCGGACGATGTGTCGAGCGCCTTCAGCTGCGATCGGCCCTCGCGCGATGTTCAGCTCGAGCTTCCAGCGTCGATGCCATCGCGCTCCTGCACCACAGATTGAGCGTGCCGATCTCGGTGACCGCGGCTTTCGAGCGTGACCGGGACGACGGCGTCGCTGCCGTGAAGCAGCGGTCGACCGTGAGCGTGACCTCGAGCGGGTCGAGCTCTTCGAGCTCGTCGCCCCAGTCCTCGATGAGTGGTCCCGGCGGGTCGTCCTTGTCGAATCGTCGACGCTGAGAAAGCGGAAGTCGGCCGGCTCGCCGACGACGAGGCCGAACTCGCGTGCCCGGCAATCGGCGCGCTCGTGCCCTCCTCCATGCCGAACGGCACGACGCAGAGCGCCTTGATGGGCGGCGGGCACCCGGGAACCGCCGGCAGCGCGCTCTCGATGCCGATGTAGTAGCTGCGCGGGCGCCGCTCCGGATGCGCACGCCGCGTCCGCTCGCGCGTGCCAGCCCGTAGTACGCCGCGCCGCGCGCGACGGCGTGATCGAGATCCGGCGCATCGAGCACGTGCGCCGGCGTCGAGCGGCGCGAATCCCTCGCGCGTCAGCCAGCCGTTGAGCACGTCGACGATCCGCGCGCGCAATGGATCGGCCTTCATGACGCCGCCGTTGAACAGGAGATGCGTCGGACAGACGAGCCCGCTCGGGCCGCGGCGGCCGCGTAACGCCGGCGCTGCCGGCCGCCTGCCGGAGAGGAATCGCGCCAGGTGGCGCGTGACCGCCGGGATCGGCCGCGTAGGGCAGCCCGAGCTCCTGGAGGCCCGCGTGCCGGCGCCGTGCGGGCATCTCGTCGGCCGCGACGCTCGGAAAGAACCCGTCGACGAGCACCGCGTCCAGATCCGCCGCGGCGAAGCTCCGCCGGCATCGTGCCGCCGATCAGCCGGCTGCCCTTGCCGAGCACCGTGACCGGATGCGTGTCCTGGTCGGGCTCGCGCGAAGAGCGTCTCCTTCGCCGACGCGGCACTGATGCCACAGCGTCTGCAGCTGCCACGTGTCGACGCGATGGCCTTCCTCCTCGAAGCGCTGCTGCACGATGCGCGCGAGCGGCGAGGTCCATGTTGTCGCCGCCGAGCAGGATGTGATCGCCGATCGCCACGCGCTCGAGCGCGAGGTCGCCGTCCGTTCCCCAACGCAGGATGAGGCGAGAAGTCGGTCGTGCCGCCGCCGACGTCGCACACGAGCAGCAGGTCGCCGACGCGGAGCGTCCTTCGCCAGCGTGTCGCCGCGCTGGCGATCCACGCATAGACAGGCGGCCTGCGGCTCCTCGAGCAGCGTGACGCCGCGAGGCCCGCGCTCGGCCGCTGCGCGAAGCGTGAGCTCGCGCGCCGCGGCGTCGAACGATGCCGGCACCGTGAGAAAGCACGCTCCTGACGGTCGAGCGCGAGTGCCGGCTGTCGCCGCAGCAACGTGCATCCCACGCCTGCCTGAGGTGCTCGCAGGTAGCGCGCCGAGGCGTCGACCGGCGAGAGCTTCAGCACCTCCTCGGGCGCTCCCACGGCAGGATCGGCGACGTGCGGCTCGACGGCCGGTACGACAGCCACGATTTGGCTGACGCCACGAGGCGCGCACGGGTTCATCGACGCCGCGCTCCGCGCCAGCTCCCCGACGACGTACGGTGCGGCTTCGTCCGGCAAGGGAGGCGGAGACTGTGGGCCGGAAAATCGACTCGCCGGCGACGTACAGGAACGACGGCAGGAGCGAATTCGCGGAGACCTCTGCCTGCGTCGACAAGCTGCGGGATCGGCGAGCACCTCGATCGCGGTCGCGTCTGGGTGCGCCCGTCCGGATCGGCGCACGCCATCGCGGTGTGGGTCGTACCGAGATCGATCCCGACGTTGTATCGTGCTTCACCAGCCATCTGTGTTTTACGCGAGCTCAATTTCGGCCGGTGCGACGATGGTGCGGCCCCGTCGTGCCGAGAGGAGGAAGCTGGACGCGGGACGCGCGCCAGCCAGGATGGAGCAGCGTACCGCGGAACGGCGGTTGCCCGGCCACGTTCCCGACGAGGTGGAAGGCCGCGGGATCGATCGGCTGGATCCTGTCCGACCGTCACGGCTTCGCCTTCCCGGCCGGGAAGGATCGCCTCGAGCGTCACATGGCGTTCGAGCGCGCGGTGGCAGCCTGCGTGGACGTCACGGCGGCCGCGCCGATCTGCGCGTCGGAGTAGGCGGCGAGGTCCTCAAGGACAAAGTCGATGAGTCGGCCTTCGCGCTGCAGCAGGGCGAGCATCTGGACGGCACGATCCGCGGTATCTGCAGCGATGAGCTGTGCCGGCGCCTCGGCGTGAGCGGCAGGCTGGAGCGCAGCGGGCAGGCGGCCCTTGAAGAGGATGGTGAAGAACGCTGCGAACGCCAGCTTGATCCGAGTCCACACAGTCATCGCACGCTCCGGTCGTTGATTGTGACACGCGGACGTCACGCGGAGCGAAGCTGAGCGTCAAGCTCAGTGAGCTCGAGAACTACCGCCGCAGCGCACGAGCTTCGTGGGACGCGAGAAGGAGATGAAGGAGTGCGCGAGACTCTTTGTGGCAGACGCGACTCTTGACCTTGTAGTCGCGAAGGGGTTTATCTATCCGGCGGAAGACCATCGAAAGCGAAGGCAGAGCGCCAAGGTCGGGTCGCCCGAACGCCGTCAGCACCGGCGTTACGCTGTCTTATTCAACGGGGAGAAACGCCATGATCCGCTATCTGGTTGCGTTCGCGTTCCTTTGCTTCGCGACGGCGGCGTCCGCGGCAACCCCTGACACCGTGTTCATCGAGAAGCTCACCTGGGAGGAAGTCCGCGATGCGATCGCGGCTGGGAAGACCACCATCATCGTTCCGACCGGCGGCACCGAGCAGAACGGTCCTCACATGGCGCTCGGCAAGCACAATGTGCGCATTGCCGCCAACGCCGACAATATCGCACGCCGTCTCGGCAACGCGCTGGTCGCGCCTGTCGTCGCCTACACGCCCGAGGGCGGCATCGATCCG
The DNA here is from genome assembly GCA_963745495.1 of uncultured Acidobacteriota bacterium. Classification (GTDB taxonomy): domain Bacteria; phylum Acidobacteriota; class Vicinamibacteria; order Vicinamibacterales; family CAVVIG01; genus CAVUXJ01. The sequence goes on along the minus strand of CAVUXJ010000006.1, from coordinate 95,345 downwards.
CCCGCCGGCCATATGCGCTTTCCTGGCACCATCAGCATTCCCGATCCCGTCTTCCGCCAGGTGCTCGAATACATCGCGCGCAGTTTGAAGCAGCATGGCTTCCACGACGTCATCTTCATCGGCGACAGCGGTCCCAACCAAGCCGGACAAACTGCTGTCGCCGCGACGCTCAACGCGGAATGGGCCGGCGGAAACACGCGCGTCTACGCTATCCCCGGCTATTACCGCAGCGATCCCGAGGGCAATGCCGCGATCATGATGGCACGCGGCATCAAGCGGGAGCAGATCGGTAACCACGCCGACCGCGCGACACGTCGCAGATGATGGCCGTCGATCCGACCATGGCGCGCATCTCCAAGATCGTCGCCGCCGATGGCAAGAACGGCATCCAGGGCGACCCGCGCGGTTCGACGGCGGAGATCGGCCGCGCCCTCATCGACAAGAAATGGCAGTCATCCCTTTGACGATCCCATATCTGGCTGATACGGTCATCCTGGGAAGAGAGAATCTAGGCCAATGTGGGACCCGAAACGGATTTTCCAAGACCGAACCCCTCCACCGCCAAAAGATGCGCCCAGAAAGCGCGACGGTTGGTCGAGAACCGCGACTGCGATTCGGGAGGCCGTTTGCTGCGGCTGCCTGAAAGCCACTTCACGGGGCGACCAAATAACTGAGTTCCATCCAAAGGGAGGGTCGCTTACCGAAAGCTGGCATCCCGATTGTTGGCAGCGTGCAAACTTCGACGTGTTCTCGCCTCGGAATCCTTTTCACGCCACCATACAGACTCTCGACGATATGGCTTCTCGAAGAAAAACCTAATCACTCCTGTGCCTGCCGTGCATTACTGACAAGTCCGTTCCTGTTGATGCGGCTGCTCCGCTACCGCCTGCTGTTGCCTCGCGATAACCGAGCCTGCGGCAGCCGGCTCATTCGCGTGCAAGAAATGTGGCGCCCCCTTAGCCGTCCAGCGATCACGTGATCGATCGAAGCCTGGCGACCATGCCGCGAGCGGCTGGCGTGTGACGTGCACAGCTTGTGGGGCGACTGAGTATTACGAGCCAGGAACCCCGATGGTACGGTTCACGGTTTCACACTGAAGCCCTCCTGAACCACGCCAGCAATCGCGGCCGGCGTGACGGACCGATTGTGGGAATTGGCAATCTTGTCGCCCTGCTGTGACAGGTGAGCTCTGACGCCATGAACCTAGTGTCCGTTGGGCAGATGGGCACATTGACACGTTGTCGGAGCCTATCACTTTCAAATAAGTTCGAGCTTCTAACTTGTTCCTTCTCATTCAGTCGTTCACGTTGAAGAACGCACGAAGCTCTCGGCTGCGTGACGAGTGGCGGAGCTTGTGGAGCGCCCTGGCCTCAATCTGGCGGATGCGCTCCCGGGTGAGCGCGAAGCGCTGGGCCACCTCTTCGAGCGTGTGCTCGCGGCCGTCGCCGACACCGAACCGCATCTTAATGACCTTCTCCTCGCGCGGCGTCAGCGTCTTGAGGACCGACTCGGTCTGCTCCTTCAGGTTCAGGGTGATGATGGCTTCGGCCGGCGAGACCACCTGCCGATCCTCGATGAAGTCGGCAAGATGCGAATCTTCCTCCTCGCCGACGGGGGTTTCCAGGGAAATCGGCTCCTGCGCGATTTTCAGGACCTTGCGGACCTTGCTGACCGGGATGTCCATCCGCTCGGCGATTTCCTCAGACGTCGGCTCGTGGCCGAGTTCCTGGGCCAGCGCGCGCGACGTGCGCGATTGAGCTGATTGATCGTCTCGAACATGTGGCCCGGGATGCGGATGGTCCGCGCCTGCTCCGCAATCGCGCGGGTGATCGCCTGGCGAATCCACCAGGTCGCGTACGTCGAGAACTTGTAGCCGCGGCGGTACCCGAACTTGTCGACCGCTGTCATCACCCCGATGTTGCCTTCCTGAATCAGGTCGAGGAACTGCAGCCCGCGATTCTGGTACCTTCTTCGCGATCGAGACGACGAGGCGTAAGTTCGCTTCGACAAGCGCTTGCTTGGCCTGCTCGGCCTGCCATTCGCCGCGGATGATCGTGTCGAGCGTACGCTTCAACTATCGGGCGCCTGTTCGAGCGCGTTGGTCATTGATCTGAGCTTGATCTTCAGCTCCTTGCCCTGGCGGAAGTGCGTGCTTGTGCGGCCCTCTTCCTGGAGCTTCCGCTTCTTATTCTTGGGGTTCAGCTGCCGCCCAGCCGCTCCGATTCCTCGCGCTGGACGCTCTGCACGGAGTCGACGGCGTTCTTCATCTCGTCAATCAGCCGGCGCTTGACGGCTTCGGTGAACTCAATCTTGCGAATGCCGTTCGAGAATTCGACGCGCGCCCGCATCGCGGCCCACCACGCGCGGCGATATGCCGCTTGTCCTTGGTCGTCGCGCCCTTCGGTGTGTTCCGCAGCTTCTCGTCGAGCTTTTCCGACACCGCGCGCGCCTCGCGGACCGCGTCGATCTGTTCCTGCACCTGAGTAGAGCGCTCTTGAATCCGCTCGTCGGTGATGATCTCTGCGCGATTGAAGCGGACGATCTCGCGGATCGTCCGGTCACCGCTGTGCAGTTGATCGCCGAGCGCGATCACCTTCCTGACGATGAGCGGGGTGCGTGAAATCGACTTGATGACGGCGAGCTTTCCGCGCTCGATGCGTCGCGCGATTTCGCCCTCGCCCTCCCTGGTGAGCAGCGGCACGGTCGCTATCTCGCGCAGGTACTGACCGGTCGTCCCTGCCAAACCCCCGTAGTGTCCCATGACTCGATCGACGGACGGTGCCGGGGCGTCTCCTGGCTTTCTTGAAATGCGGCTACTCGTACTGGCATTAACTCAGGTGTGGATACTCTGCGAATGTGGAACAGGAGAATTGCGGCCACTTTTCGCGAGACGACGGCGACGCGCTACTGGTGAGAAACCTAACCGAAACCTAGAACCTAGCTGTGTGCTCCGTGGACAAACCATGGGGAGTGGTGCCGCCTCGGTCGACCCGCGAAGCCCTGGCACTCAGGGACACTGGGATACTGCCAAAAGGTGATAGAGGCGAGCGTGACGGCGTCGAGGGCGTTCCGCGCAGTGGCATCTTTCCGCGAGCCGGCCGTGATCGTCAGCGCGCGCGTAGCGGGATCGTACACGAGCTGGGCCTCGGGCACGTCGACGTCAGGGCCGTAGCTTCTCATGTAGCGCGGTGACGCGGGATCGTCGGGCTTGAGTCGAACCAGATTCCATTCCACGTCGGGCCAGTCGCGGAACCGTGAGTCGCCGCGGGACCGTTCGCCGGTGTGCCCCATGTGATGCACGAGGACGCATTCGCGGATGCCGGCCTCGAGCAAGAGCGCGTCGAGCGCGACGAGGAAGCGACCGCCATCGCGACGTCTGGAGGATCACAACCCACCGCGCGCGGGCCAGCGGGTCGAGGATACTTAATGAGCCGGCGTGCCCGCGCATCGCCTCGACGAGGACGCGATCATCATGACGGATGCCATGCACGCGGAGCCAGGATTTCAAAGGTGCTAAGGTCATCCTCGTGGTAGCTATGTGGTAGCTAGTCGAACAGGCAAATGGTAATGCGCTCGCAAGTTATTGAATATATTGGAGCCGGCGACCAGACTTGAACTGGTGACCTGCTGATTACGAATCAGCTGCTCTACCAACTGAGCTACGCCGGCCAGGCGGTGGGAACGCGGAAACCGTCACTTGAACTGGTGACCTGCTGATTACGAATCAGCTGCTCTACCAACTGAGCTACGCCGGCCAGGCGGTGGGATCGCGGAAACCGTCATTCTAACAGAGACACAGCCCACTGTTCTCCTCACCGCCCTTGTGAGCAGACGCGACTGCGCCACGTCGCAGATCTCACCAGGTCCGCGTGATCCACCCACAACCAGCGTCAAGCCCACACTCGCCGGTTCGAATCGCCGGCACCCGGAATGATCGGGCCTGCGACCCCGGACCATTACTCTCCGGTTAGCTATCCGACCAGCCCGCCGCCATATTGACATATTGATCGTCAGTCACCGGTTCGAGCCATTCGGTCGTGACGTTCACGTTGACCGCGAGATGCACGCCGCGTGCTCCGGGCACAGCGCCGTGCCAATGTTTCTCACCGGGGGCAATGACGACGGCATCCCCGGCTTCGACATCCTGTGGCGGCTCTCCCCAGCGCTGCACGCGGATGGCGCCTTCGACGATCAGAAGCCACTGCGGGCCCGAGTGAATGTGCCAGTTTGTGCGCGAGCGAGGTTCGAACTCGACGCGATACACGTGGACCGCGGCGCCTTCGCTGTCCGAAGCGAGCAGCTTCGTCCGCGCCGGGCCGACGAAAGACCTCGCATCGGCGGGACCTGCCGCGCTATCGAACCCTCGAAAGATTTTCATGATTCACGTCGAGCGCGCGGTCCATCATACGTGGGTCGGCTGCTTGCGGCCACAGCGAGAGCTGTGTATAATACATACCTGAACTATATGGCAGCTCCGAGTGGGGGCCTCTTCGCGCTGCTGCATGCCGCAGGATCGGCGGAGGGCTTTGTCGAATCGAAGCTGGCGGTCGTTGGGCTGTCGATTCCGAAGCTGGCTGCCCTTTACCGCCTGGTCGAAGCGGGCGATTCGCTGCCCCTAGGGCAGTTGGCCGAGCGGCTCGCTTGTGTGAAGTCGAACGTCACGCAGCTGGTCGATCGGCTGGAAACTGATGGCCTGGTCGCCCGCGCTCCGGATCCGAACGATCGCCGATCGCGCCTGGCTGTTCTCACCGACGAAGGGCGTCGGGCCTACGAGGAGGGGTCGCGCGTGCAAGGCGAGGCCGAGCGGCAACTATTCGATGCGCTCTCGGGCGACGATTCGGCCCGGCTCGCGGACATTCTCGGCAAGCTTGATCGGGCCCGCGGCTAGCTCTTTTTTTGAGATGTAGTGCATGTATGTATCGTCTATGACTGAAAAGGAGAAACGATGAAGAAATACGTTGCGCTTTGGGTTCTGCAGATCGCGGTCGCCACAGTGTTCCTCGCCTCCGCGCTACCCAAGCTGGCCGGCGTGCCAATCATGGTGCAGATGTTTGGCGCCCTCGGGCTCGGGCAATGGTTCCGTTACGCCACGGCCGCTCTGGAGCTTGGCGGCGCGCTCCTGCTGTTCGTCCCGGCGCTTGCGGGCATCGGCGCCGTCGTGCTCGCAAGTGTCATGGTCGGTGCCGTCCTCGCGCACATGCTGCTTCTCGGCGGCAGCGCCGTGCCGGCGATCGTGCTGCTTGCCGCGACGATCACGATCGCCTGGTTCCGGATCCAGCAGACTCCCTCGCGAGTGCCGGTGTGATGCAGACGCAGGGCTGCAGGCCTGCGTTACGGTTCAGCTGAATTGCCTCGGCTGCCGGGCTGGGCTACGATTGTTGGTTCAGACCTTCGGCAAATAGCAGACAGAGCCGTAACCGGATGCCCGAGACTGCTACACGCGAGCCTGCCGCCAATCTCGTCATTCGCGGCGCGCGAACGCACAACCTCAAGAACATCGACCTGACGCTGCCCACCGGCAAGCTGATCATCGTGACCGGCGTCAGCGGTTCGGGCAAATCGTCCCTCGCCTTCGACACGATCTATGCGGAGGGCCAGCGGCGGTATGTCGAATCGCTGTCGGCGTACGCGCGTCAGTTTCTCGAACGGATGGAGAAGCCCGATGTCGATCGCATCGAGGGCATCGCTCCGGCCATTGCCATTCGCCAGAAGAACAGCATCAGGAATCCGCGCTCGACGGTTGGAACGACCACCGAGATCCACGATTACCTGCGGCTCTTGTTCGCGCGCGTCGGCCGGACGTTCTGCCGGAACTGCGGCCGCGAGGTCATCCGCGAGACAGCTGAAGTCGTGGCTCGACAGCTGAGCGAATTGCCCACCGGCGCCCGGCTGCTCCTCGGGTTCGATCTCCCCATCGTCGAGACCACTTCGATGGCGATTCTGGACGCCCGCCCCGAGGTCGACGAGTTGAGCGAAGCAGAGGGCGACGACGTCGCCGAGCCTGGGCCGCTGGACACCGCCGGAACAGACGCGGCCGACACGCGTGCCGGACGCAGGCTGGCGGCCGACAATGCGGCCACCGCGGCGTCGGCCGTTGCCGCCAGCATCGAGACGCTGCGGCGCAAGGGTTTCGGACGGCTGCTCGTCGCCGATCGGGCGGTGCCGTTCGACGAGATCGACGCGGCGGTACTCGCCGGCCGTTCGACGCTGCAGGTCGTGGTCGATCGCGTGCAGGTGGGCGGCGAGGATGCGCAGCAGCGCTTCACGGATTCGATCGAGACCGCGTATCGGGAGGGTGGTGGCGCGGCCTGGGCGATCGAGGTGGCGCCGTCGACCACTGCGGAAAAAGAGGCCGGTTCCCCGCCGACAGGTCCTGTGACCTACCGGTTCTCGGAGCGTTTCGATTGCCGCGAGTGCGAGATCGCGTACGAAGATCCGCAGCCGAGGCTTTTCTCCTTCAACAACCCGTTCGGCGCGTGTCCAACCTGCCACGGCTTCGGCAACATCATCGAGCTCGACATGCAGCTGGTCGTGCCGGACACGTCGAAGTCGGTCGCTGAGAACGCGATTGAGCCGTGGAGCAAGCCGCATTACCGGACCGAGCTGGCGCAATTGAAGCGGGTCGCCCGTAAGCACAAGATCCGTCTCGACGCACCGTGGGCCGATCTGACCGAGGAGGAGAAGCGCTTCATCGTCGAAGGCGGCGGCTCGTCGAGGGACGACGACTACGCGGGGATCCGCGGCTTCTTTCGCCGGCTCGAGCGTAAGAAATACAAGGTTCACGTGCGTGTGTTCCTGAGCCGGTACAGGGGCTATCTCACGTGCCCGGATTGCGGCGGCGCGCGCCTCCGGCGCGAAGCGCGCGATGTGCGCGTCTCCGGACAGACGATCGATCGGGTGTCGTCGCTCACCGTTCAAGAGGCGCAGCGGTTCCTCGCCGCGCTGGTGCTCACCGAGAAGGAAACGGCGATCGCCGAGAAGGTCCTCAAGGAGATCCGGCGGCGGCTCTCGTTTCTGAGCGACGTGGGACTCGAATATCTGACCCTCGACCGGCTGTCCTCGTCGCTCTCCGGCGGCGAGGCGCAACGCATCAACCTGGCGACCTCGCTCGGTTCCGCGCTGGTCGGCACGCTCTATGTGCTCGATGAGCCCTCCATCGGCCTGCACTCGCGCGATAACCAGCGGCTGATCGACATCCTGCGTCTGCTCCGCGATCAGGGGAACACGGTGATCGTGGTCGAGCACGACGCCGACATGATCAGGGTGGCCGATCACATCGTCGATCTGGGACTGGGCGCCGGCGAGCAGGGCGGACGGGTGGTGTTCTCGGGCACGCTCGAAGGATTGATGACCGAGCCGCGCTCGCTCACCGCGAAGTATCTGCGTCAGGAACTGGCGATTCCTGTGCCGCGGACGCGGCGGCGGGCTTCGGGCCAGAAGATCCGCCTCCTCGGAGCGAGCGAACATAATCTGAAGGACGTGGACGTCAGCATTCCGTTGAACATGCTGACCTGCGTGACCGGCGTCAGCGGATCCGGCAAGTCGACGCTCGTGCACGATGTGCTGTACTCAGCGATCAAACGCGCCAAGGGCAGCTGGGAGAAGCCCGTGGGCGCGTTTCGGAAACTCGAGGGCGCCGAGCTCATCACCGATGCGGTGCTCGTCGACCAGGCGCCGATCGGACGAACGCCCCGGTCGAATCCGGTCACCTATCTGAAGGCGTTCGACGCGATCCGCGAGCTGTTTGCCGCCACCAAAGATGCACGTGCGCGCGGGTTGACGGCGAGCCACTTCTCCTTCAACGTGCCCGGCGGGCGGTGCGAAGCGTGCCAGGGTGAGGGCGAGCTGCGGGTCGAGATGCAGTTCCTCGCCGACGTCTTCGTGCCGTGCGATCAATGCGACGGCAAGCGGTTCAAGCCGCAGGTGCTCGAAGTCCGCTATCGCGGCCGCACCATCCATCAGGTGCTCGATCTCACGGTGCGCGAAGCGCTCACCTTCTTCAGCAGCTCGCCGAAGGTGCTCCGCCGGCTGCTGGTGCTCGACGAGATTGGACTGGGCTATCTGCGGCTTGGACAGCCGGCGACGACGCTGTCTGGAGGCGAGGCGCAGCGGATCAAGATTGCCGCGCATCTCTCGTCGCATGGCGGCGAACGGTTGCTCTATGTTCTCGATGAGCCGACGACCGGCCTGCACTTCGACGACATCGCAAAGCTGCTCACCTCGTTCCGGAAGCTGCTCGATGCGGGGAACACGCTGCTCGTCATCGAGCACAATCTCGACGTGATCAAGACTGCGGACTACGTCATCGATCTCGGCCCCGAGGGCGGCGAAGGCGGCGGGATGGTGGTTGCGACCGGGACGCCGGAGCAGGTCGCGGAGATCGAGGCGTCGCACACTGGACGGTATCTTCGCGCGACGCTCGCCGAAGGACGCTCTCACGCGTATGCCGCGGGACGGTAGGAGACGAGGGCGGGAGGGGCAGGAGGGGCAGAAGCTTCCCCGTGCCTTCTACGATCGACCGACCCTGGACGTCGCTCGTGATCTCCTCGGCAAGGTTCTGGTGCATCGGCGGCGCGGCCTCGTCACCAGCGGCGTCATCGTCGAGGTCGAAGCGTATATTGGCGAGTCCGATCCCGCCTGCCACGCGGCGCCGGGGCCCACCCGACGCAACGAGCCGCTCTATGGTGATCCCGGCCATGCCTATGTCTACCTGAATTACGGCATTCACTGCCTGATGAACGTCGTGACCGAGTCAGCGGGCTTTCCCGCGGCGGTGCTCGTGCGCGCGCTCGATCCGCGGGACGGCATTTCGACTATGCGGCGCCGCCGCGCCCGTGTGCTCAAGGGCCGCCGCACCTCGGAACTGCCAGACAACGAGCTTTGCCGGGGGCCGGGCAATCTGACGATGGCGATGGGTATCACGCTCGCGGAGAACAGGCTGGATCTTCTCGCCGATCGACTGTACGTCGAAGATCATCGGCTGCCCGCCTGCCCGATCACGTGGGGACGCAGGATCGGGATCAGTGTCGGGACCGAGCCACCGTGGCGGGGGTTCTTCGGCGGCCATCCGGCGGTGTCGGCTCAATCGAATCGTTCACGCCGCAGGCGGTCGGGGTAATGTCCGCGCGCTTCCTTTCGTCCGAGTCGCGGCTTTCGGCTTGACCGCAAGCCCAGAAGAGAGTACTAGTTAAGTGTTGTGTTGAGCTGGTTGTCGGCCGGTCGCTGTTGTTGTTGCGTGGTATGCGGGAGCCGCCGCGCCAGCCTTTCAGGTCCGTTGCTGTCGAACATCATCAGCTAACCGATTTTCGTTTCCTGAAGGACCTGCGGCCCGGGAGGCTCACCTCTTCCGGGCTTTTTTTGTGTGCGTGCTGACCGTGGCAGGCGTAGCGTAAATGACTGATCTTCTCCCTCTTTTCGTGAACCTGACCGGCCGCCGAGTCGTGGTGGTCGGCGGCGGCCCGGTCGCCGGCGCGAAGGTGGCGCAGCTTCTCGCGGCGGGCGCGGATGTCCACGTTGTCGCTCCGGAGATTCACGAGGACATCGTCAAGACGACGGTCGCCCTCTCACGGCGTCGCTTTGTGTCCGCCGATCTCGACGGGGCGTGGCTGGTGGTTGCGGCTGCGACGCCGGCCGTGAATCGGAGCGTTGCCGCAGCCGCCGAGGGGCGACAGCTGTTCGTGAACGCGGTGGACGATCCGGCGAATGCCACGGCATTTCTGAGCGGCGTGGTCCGCCGTGACGGCGTGACGCTGGCGATTTCCACGAGCGGCGAGGCTCCTGGGCTGACGGCGCTTCTGCGCGAGGCCCTCGATGCCGTTCTTCCACGCGAGCTCGGTGCCTGGGTGAGCGAGGCGCGCCGGCAACGCGCGGCGTGGAAGGCAGACGGCGTGCCCATGTCGAAACGGCGCCCGTTGCTGCTCGAAGCGTTGAACAGGCTGTACCGATCGCCTGCGGAGCACGAAGAGGAGCCTCTGGTTCACTCTGCGGTGTCGGAGAGCTCCGCGTTCGATCGTCGTGGCGGTGGTCGACACGGCTGAGACTGGGGAGGGTTCGTGGCAGTGATGGGACATGTCTCGCTCGTCGGCGCGGGCCCGGGCGACCCTGGACTTCTGACCCGCACGGCCGTGATGCGCCTGCGCGGGGCGGATCTGGTGCTGTACGACGCGCTTGTCGACGAGCGCGTGCTCCGGCTGGCCCGCCGCGCGCAGCGGTTCTTCGTGGGGAAGCGTGCCGGACGGCATGCGTTGTCCCAGACGGCGATTCACGCGGTGATGGTTCGGGCCGCGAAGCGGGGCCGCCGCGTCGTCCGGTTGAAGGGCGGCGATCCCTTCGTGTTCGGCCGCGGGGGCGAAGAGGCGCTCGCGCTCGACGCGGCCGGCGTGCCGTTCGACATCGTGCCCGGCATCAGCAGTGCCGTGGCCGCGCCGGCTCTGGCCGGTATTCCGGTGACGCATCGCGGCCTCGCGTCGGCCTTCCTGGTCGTCAGCGGCCACGACGAGGACGCTTTCACCGCGTCGATCGGTCAGTGCACGCCGAACGGGCTTACGCTCATCGTGCTCATGGGCGCCGGCCGCCGCACCTCTCTGGCCCTGCGCTTGATCGATTGCGGCTGGGCGCGCGAGACGCCGGCGGCGATCGTGGCCGACGCTTCGCTGCCGCAACAGCAAGTCTGGCGCGGCACGCTGGACGATCTGGGATCGGATCGCGCGGCACTCGTGGGCGACGGCCCCGCGACGATCGTGATCGGCGCCGTGGCGGCGCTGGCGCTGATCACCGAGACTGTACACATGGTGACGGCGGAGAGGGTGCGCAGGCGCTCGTAACCGGGATAAGGACATGTCTACAAGCAACAACACCAGCACGCACGGCCGCACCCGCCTCTCGTTCGCCAGCGTCGCCGACATCGACGAATTCGTGTCGACGCTCGAGCGCTACGAGCGCGGCGAGTTGACACCCGATCAGTGGCGAGCGTTCCGGCTCGTTCGCGGGACGTACGGGCAACGTCAGGCCGCCGACGCGCAGATGCTGCGCATCAAGGTGCCGCAGGGCATCCTGACCAGCGATCATCTCGCGGCGCTTGCCGACGTCGGCGAGCGCTATTCGCGGCGCTTCGGCCACATCACCACGCGCCAGAACATCCAGTTTCATTTCGTCAAGCTGCACGACGCCGAACCCGCGATGCGGCGCCTCGCCGAGGCGGGGCTGACGACGCGCGAGGCGTGCGGCAATTCCGTCCGCAACATCACAGCATGCCCATACTCGGGCGTCGCGGCCGCCGAGCGGTTCGACGTCACGCCATACGCTGAAGCGTTGACGCGGTTCTTCCTGCGTCACCGGCTCAGCTCCACGCTGCCGCGAAAGTTCAAGATCGCCTTCGAAGGCTGCGCCCAGGATCACGTCGCGACGGCGATCCACGATCTGGGGTTCTTTGCCACGCTGGGTCCAGGCGGAGTGAGGGGCTTCCGTGTCGTCGCGGGCGGCGGCACCGCCATCATGTGCAAGTCGGCTGGTATCCTGCACGAATTCATCCCGGCCGCGGACCTGCTTCGCGTGGCCGAAGCCGTCCTGCGCGTGTTCCATCGGCTTGGCGATTACCAGCACAAGCAACGCAACCGCATGAAGTTCATGATCAAGGAGCTGGGGTGGGACAGGTGGCGGCACGAGTACGAGCTCGAGCTGGCGGTCTGCCGAGGCGAGGGCGGGCCCCCGCTTCTGACGATCGAGCCGCCGAACGCGGAGGCTTTGCTCGAATGGCACAAGGATGCTCCGCCGTCGCCGTCCATGATCGCGACGCGCGTCGCGGCGGCGCCGCCGCGCGGTCCCGGCATCACGCCGGAGTTCGTGCCGATTACCACGCCGCGCGATGAAGCCTACGTGCGGTGGCGCGCCACGAACGTCCGTCCGCAGAAGCAGTTCGGGTACATGATTGCGACCGCGACCGTACCGCTGGGCGATCTCACGAGCGAACAGATGCGCGTGATCGGCGAGCTGGCCCGCGCCTACGGGGATGGCACCGTCCGTGTCACCCTCGAACAGGACCTGGTCTTCCGATGGGTGCCTGTGGGCGATGTGCGTGAGCTCTATCGGCGGCTGTCAGCCGCGGGCCTCGGGTTGGCGGAAGCGTCGACCATCGCGGACGTGACGAGCTGCCCCGGGGCCGAGTCGTGCCGGCTCGCCGTTACGCAATCGCGCGGCCTGGGCCGGCTCCTCGAGGACCATCTGCGCGCGCGTCCCGAGCTGATTGCCGCCGCAGATGCGGCGCGCATCAAGATCAGCGGCTGCCCGAACGGCTGCGGTCAGCACCACGTCGCGACGATCGGATTCCAGGGCAGCGTGAGACGCGTGGGTGGCCGTGCGGTGCCGCAGTACTTCGTGATGGTCGGCGGCGGCACGACCGAGTACGGCGCCAGTTTTGCGCGGACCGCCGCCAAGGTGCCGGCCCGTCGCATCCCAGAGTGCCTCGAGCGGTTGATCAACTTCTACCAGCGCGAGCGGACCGAGGGCGAGTCGGCCCCGGCGTTCTTCCAGCGGATCGATCTGGCCCGCGTCTCCAGCGAGCTCGAGGATTTGCAGCGCTTCACCGAGGCCGACGCCGTGCCGCTCGATTTCGTCGATCTCGCCGAAACCGGGGAGTACACGCCGGAAGTCATGGACGGCGAGTGCTCGGCGTAGATGACGATGAAAGTTAACAGTTGACAGTTGACAGTTAACAGTCAGTTCACAGCCGACAGCTCACAGAAAGTTCACGGCGTCCGCGCCGCTTGTCGTCGACCGTTGGCTGTCAACTGTGAACCGTCAACTACCCGTATCTACCAATCTAGATGTATCGATAAAACCTCTTGCGGACCATTTCAGCCGTCTGATATATTCCGGACCGAGGACGGCTGCCACGTTCTTATCAAGAGTGGCTGAGGGACAGGCCCGACGACGCCACGGCAACCCTGGGCCCCTTCATGGGCGCGGTGAGGTGCCAATTCCTGCCCGTCGGTCCGGCTGACGCCGGACACTACGACTGCCCTTGAGGCGCATGACGTAGTGCCCGCCTCAGGCGGACCGTGAACGGGGAAGATGAGAAAGGACTTTGGGTCTCAACTCGTTTCAAACTTCCGGCAACAGCCCCGGCTCGCCACGCTGCCTGGTCGGTATCCTCGGTTTCGGCACCGTCGGGTCGGCCATCGCCCGGCGGCTCACTGGCCCCGATTCGATTCCCAGTCTCGAGCTCACGCACATCTGCGACCGGCGCGCGCGCGACAAGCGCGCCCGGCAGCCCGAATCCTCCACGAACCGGGTCGTCTGGACCGACACGTTCGATGACCTCCTCGCCAGCGACGTCGAGATCATCGTCGAAGCCATTGGCGGAGCCGGACCGGCCGTCGACTATGTCCGTGCCGCGCTGCTGGCCGGGAAGTCGGTGGTCACCGCGAACAAGGATGTCATCGCGCATCACGGTCCCGCGCTGCTCTTGCTCGCGGAGCGGCAGGGCCGGCAACTGCGGTACGAGGCGGCCGTCGGCGGGGCGATGCCGATTGTGCGTGCGCTCGGCGACGGACTCGGCGGCGAACGCGTGACCCGCATCGACGCGATCTTGAACGGCACCAGCAACGCCGTGCTCTCCCAGATGGACGCCGTCGGGTGCTCGATCGACGAGGCCATCGCGGATGCGTGCGCGCGCGGCTTCGCCGAGTCGGACCCTTCCGCCGATCTCAGTGGCGTGGACGCCGCGGCGAAGCTGGTGATTCTGTGCTCGCTCGGGTTCCGGCTTCGCGTCAGCCCCTCGCGGATCGAGACGCGGACGACGGCGCGCATTCAGCCCGAAGACTTCCGCGATGCCAGCTCGCGGGGCGGGACCATTCGGCAGATCGCTCACGCCGACTACGACCGGGAGCGGTCGACGCTGACCGCCTGGGTGGCGCCGGTGTTCGTGCCGCGCGCATCCCTCTTCGCAAGGACGATCGGACCGCTGAACGCGGCCATTGTGACCGGGGCGTATGCCGGGGAGATGACGATTACGGGGACCGGCGCCGGCGGCGAGGCCACCGCCGTCGCCGCGATCGGCGATCTCGTCGCCATCGCGCGCGATCACGCGGCGATCGTTCCCGCTCCGATACTGACGGAACCCAAGGAAATTCGAGGACTCGTGGACCACAAACTCGCGGAGGCTGTGTGAGCGCCCTTACCGGACTGCAGTGCCATCTCTGCAAGACCATGTTTCCAGCCGAAGCCCTCTATGTGTGCGATCGGTGCCTGGGGCCGCTGGAGCCGGTCTACGATTACGCGTCGATCAAGCTGACCCGGGAGCAGATCGAGCGCCGGCCGAAGAACCTGTGGCGTTATCGGGAGCTGTTGCCGATCACCGGCGAGCCGAAGACAGGTTTTCATTCCGGCTTCACCCCGCTGGTCCGCTGCAGCCGGCTGGCCGAGCGCCTCGGCGTCCGGGAGCTCTATATCAAGGATGATTCAGTCAACCATCCCACGCTGTCCTACAAGGACCGCGTCGTGTCGGTCGCGGCAACGCGCGCCGTGGAGCTCGGGCTCGACGTGCTGGCCTGCGCGTCGACCGGCAACCTCGCCAACAGCGTGTCGGCGCACGCCGCCCGTCTCGGACTGGAGTGTTGCGTGTTCATTCCCGACAACCTCGAGGCGGGGAAGGTGCTCGGGTCTGCGATCTTTGGTCCGACCATTCTCTCGATTGCCGGAAATTACGACGATGTCAACCGGCTGTGCACGCAGGTGGCGGATCGGTTCGGCTGGGGGTTCGTGAACATCAACCTGCGGTCGTACTACGCGGAGGGCGCGAAGACCTATGGATTCGAGATCGCCGAGCAGCTTGGCTGGCGACTTCCTCAGCACGTCGTCTCACCGGTTGCGGGTGGCACGCTGCTCCCGCGCATCGCGCGCGGCTTCCGCGAGCTCGTGACCGTGGGGCTCGTCGAAGGCGATCTCCCGCGCATTCATGCGGCGCAGGCGGCCGGCTGCGCGCCGGTCGTCCACGCGCTCGACACCGGGGCGGAACATACGGAGCCGGTCCGGCCCAACACGATCGCGAAATCGATCGCCATCGGTAATCCGGCGGACGGCCATCAGGTGCTGCAGACCGTGCGCGAGACCGGCGGCACGGGCACGGCTGTCACGGACGTTCAGATCGTGGACGCCATCCGGCTGCTCGCCGAGACCGAGGGCATCTTCACCGAGCCGGCGGGCGGCACGACGCTCGGCGGCGCGATCGACTTGATTCAGCGCGGCGTCATCGGCCGCGACGAGTCCGTGGTCGTCTGCGTGACCGGCAACGGGTACAAGACCGCGGAAGTGATGACCGGTCAGCTGACCGAGCCCGTGCGTCTCAGCCGCTCGTTCAAGGAGTTCGAGGCCTGGTGGGAGAGCCGGCAGGCGCTGGCATAGTGACGCGTCCAAGTCTCAAGTCTCAAGCCTCAAGTTTCGAGTCTCACATCGCAATCAATCCGCAATCTGCAATTCAATCTGCAGAACGGCGTCGAGCTGTACTGCGATCGTCCGCGCGGCGAGTGGCCGCGTGGACCTGGCGGCGAGATCGTGATGCACACGCGGCCATTGGACTTGGAGGGGCTGCTCGCTGCTGCGAGCCCCTGACAGGCTGCTGAAAAAATGCAGCCTGAAGTGAGAACTTAGAACTGAGAAGTTAGAAGGTCGAAGTCTTACGGGCTTAGTAGGGCTTGGTAGCGTGAAACTTGGGATATTATCGATGTGGAACGAGGCCGTGCGCCGGACACCGGGCAAGGGAGGCACTGCGTGAGGACGTTCATTGCACTGAGTGCGGCTTTCATTTTTGCGACCACGGTATTCCCGGCGGAGCAGACCTGGTCCGGCGAAATCGCCGACTCGGCGTGCGGCCTGGTGCATCCTGAGGACCCGGACGCCGCGGGCGGCGGCAAAGCGGGTCCACCGGACCCGCGCGAGTGCACGCTCGCATGTATCAGGGGCGGCTCGAAGTATGTGTTCGTCTCGAACGGAATGGTCTATCAGATCGCCGATCAGAAAGATCCGGCCCTCCAGACCCATGCCGGTCACATGGTGAAGCTCACCGGCGAGATGAAGGACACCACCATCACGGTGTCGAAGATCGAGAGGCCCTGATCCGGAGCGGCGGGGACGTGGCGATGAGCAAGGTCAGACGGGTCGTTCTCGTGAGCGCCGTGGCGTTTGCCGCGGCCGGCCTCCGGACGATCACCCTGCGCCAGGCCGTGGCCGCGGCCCGGAGCGTGTCGCCCGCGTCGGATTCAGCGTGGGCGCTCGCCCACTACGACCACAGGCCGCGACAAGGCGGTCTCGTGCTGATGAACGGGGACACCCACTTCGAGGTCGTTCTCGATACGACCGGCAGCTACAGTGTGTACTTCAGCAGCGGTGTGCGCGCCCCGTTGCCGGCGACGATCGCCTCGGAGGTCAGAATCGCCGTGATTCCGAACGGCCGTTCGCGCGAAACGATTGCCATGGCGCCGGACCCGACGAACTCGCACTGGGTTGGGCGGGGCACGCCCATCGACGATGCCGACGCCATCCTCCGGGTGGGCTATACGGCCGATGCGACGCCCTACTGGATTGACGTGCCGGCCTCGGCATGGATGAGCCTCACGGCTCCGCGCTCGCAATAGCGCGCGCGGCACCCCGCTCGCCCGCCGCGGTTTTCCCGACAGTCATCCACAGCACCCAGAAAGCGGCCAGCGCAATGACGACGCCTATTGCCCAGTTCACCAGCATCAGCGCCGGAATGCCCGCCGGCCATTGAAATGGATACCGGCTCAGGAGCGCGCCCCGATCGACCATCCAATGCCACGCGACATGGCCGGCCACCAGCGACAGGAGGAGCGCCGCCGCCCGCTCGCCGAGCAGCCGGGCCAGGACAGTGACCACGGGGACGAGGATCAGGAGGACCACGATTTGTCCGGCTGCCACGCCCGCGCCGAACGCGAGCAGCGAGGTCATCGCGTGGGCGCCGGCAAACTGCAGCGCCGGCCGAAGACCGAACGAGAAATGAAATCCGAGCAGGAGTCCGAAGCCGAAGGCGATCATCCAGCGGCGGCTGGTGCCGGTTCCCACCGCGTTTTCGATCGCCATGTAGATGATGGCGCTCGCGATCAGCAACCCGATGAGCGGCTGGAACCATAACGTATCCAACGAAAGGTTCGAGGACGGGCTCAGCGTGATCGCTTCGGCCACTGCGAATGCCGTCACGACGGGAATGAGCGCCCGCCAGCGCCGCAGCGGAATCGCCAGCGCGAGCAGGAAGAGCCAATAGTCCTGGCCGTACAGGATTCGATGGAACCCGGTCTTGACGAACCGCGCGGCGACCTGGTACCACGTGGGGGCGAGTCTGATGAGGTCCGGATTCCCAGTGAATTCGAACGTGTGCATGGTGCCATCAGGAGGCAGAAACCGCAGCGACGTCGTCGTGCTCAGCGCAAGGCTGCTCAGCTTCGAGTAGATCGAAAACCGGGACCGATCCGATTGAATGGGGTACTCGAGCAATACGTCGAGCAGGCCCTGGTTCCAGATGAAATCCACGCTGTTTGTCAGTCGCGGGCCCTGAACGTGGGCAAGGGCCTGGTCGTATGAGGCGAACGACCCGTCGAAGGCGAGCGAGGCACGAACATCGACGACCCGGGGGGGCGGGAGCGGGCGGTTGTTTTCATACGCCTCGAGGTTGTTGACGATCCACAACCCCGCCGCGTCGTTGAGCACACGGTCGGCCCGCTCGAGATCCACGAAGTCCTGCGAGGTCCCTCGCGTCGGGTACTCGAGATCCACCATGGTCTGGAGGGGAACCCGCACGAGCAGCCGGAGCCGTTGCCCCTCGGGCTTCAGGATCAACTCGATTTTCGCGTCGTTCGGGATGACATGCGCGCGGGCGCAGGCGGGCAGTCCGAGCAGCGCCGGGAGCGTCAGAACCGCGGCGATGCGCCAGGTCAGGGTACGGTTACCTCTGGCCGACAAAAGCCCCTTCGAGGCTGGCAAACGAGCACACATTCACAGAATAGCCGTGGGTCATCCTACTGACCAAGAAAAAGTTGAGAGCCGCGCGAAAGAACGGCAATGTGGAGTACACTTTTCGCATCGCAAGAGATCGGATCACGGGCGGTGTCCGGAGGAGCAGATTTATGAGGTCGAGGCGCAGCACTCTTCGTATTGGGGCGACATTTCTGGCCGCGGTCGCCGTTTTCGGGTTGAATCGGGCCGGGCATGAAACCGTGGCCGCGCAGACGCGGGCGGGCGCGCAGGTGCCGAGATTCGAAGTGGATCGGCTGTGGCCCAAGCCGTTGCCGAAAATGTGGATTCTCGGGTCCGTCAACGGCGTCGCGGTCGATGCGCAAGACCACATCTGGGTGACGCACGCCGGCGTGAGTTCGCTGCAAAACAACGAAAAGGGACCGGAGCTCAAACCGCCACAGAGTACGTGCTGCTTCGCCGCCCCGCAGGTGCTCGAGTTCGACGCGGCGGGTAACCTGATCAGCCAGTGGGGCGGAGCCGGGCAGGGCTACAACTGGCCGTTGGTCCCGCATGGAATTGCCGTCGATTCGAAGGGGAACGTCGTCATCGGCGGGTCTCAGGCTGGTCGCGTCGAAGGGCGTCCCGATCCGCCCCCGCCGGCGGGACGAGGGGGCGCGCCTCCGGCCAAGCCGGTCGTACCGCTTCCGCAGGATTCGCACGCCCTCAAGTTCACCCGCACCGGCCAGTTCGTGTGGCAAATTGGAAAGCCGGCGACTGTCGAGGGCAACAACGGCACGACGACGCTCAGCCGGCCTGTCGGATTCGATTTCGACGAGGCGGCGAACGAAGTCTACATCGCCGATGGGCTCGGGAATCGGCGGGTCGTCGTCGTCGACGCGGGCACGGGCGCGTACAAGCGTCATTGGGGCGCCTACGGCGGAAAGCCCGATGATGCGGCGCCCCCGCCGTACAATCCGAACCCGGCGTCGAACGCGCCGCTGACCAGGCAGTTCCAGAACGTCACCTGCGTGAAGCTGTCGAAGGATGGCTTGGTTTACGTGTGCGATCGCCAGGGCAATCGCATTCAGGTGTTCCAGAAGGACGGCAAGTTCGTGAAGGAAGCCATCGTCTCGCAACCCACGACGGGCGACGGATCGGTGTGGGATCTTGCGTTCTCGAGGGATCCGCAACAGCAGTTCATCTATGTCGCCGACGGACAGGACAAGAAGATCCTCGTGTTGCGGCGCGACAGCCTGGCTCTGGTGTCGAGCTTCGGCCAGGGCGGGCGCCTGCCGGGCACCTTCTACGCGGTGGGGAGCATTGCCGTCGATTCGAAGGGCAACGTGTATACTGGTGAAACCTCCGAAGGTAAGCGCGTGCAGAAGTTCATCTACAAGGGAATGGGACCGGCCTCGACCCAGTAGGCGTGGAGATCCTTGGAGGGCTCGTTGGAGGAGAACGCTTATGAAAAACGCGCGTAATCTCGTGATCGGCGCCACACTGATCGTCCTGCTGGTCGCGCTCGGCGCCGTGCGCCATTCGCTCGAGGCGGGTGTGGCGGCTCAAGGAAATGGAAACGGAAAGGGCAACGGCAACACCGTCACGGTGCCCCGGTACGAAGTGGACCCGACATTTCCCAAGCCGATGCCGAATGGTTGGTACCAGGGGATGACAATCGGGGCGACCGTCGACGCCCAGGACCATATTTGGGTCATTCATCGGCCCGACTCGCTGTCCCCGAGCGAAAACGCCGCGCTCATGAGGACAGGAGCCTGTTGTGCGAAGGCGCCCCCGGTCCTCGAGTTCGATCAGGCCGGCAATCTGCTGCGCCACTGGGGCGGCCCCGGGGAAGGCTATGACTGGCCGAATAGCAACCATGGGATCGTGGTCGATCCCAAGGGGAACTTCTGGCTCGGCGGCAACAACACCACCGATGGACAGGTCCTGAAATTCTCGGCGGACGGCAAGTTCCTGGGTTCGTTCGGCCGTAAGGCTCCCGCCGACAGCGCCGACGTCACGAAGTACGGCGGCGTCGCGACCATGAGCTTCGACCCGACGACCAACGAGGCGTACATCGCCGACGGGTACTACAACCACCGCGTGGCCGTCGCCGACATCGACACCATGAAGATCAAGCGGTACTGGGGCGCCTACGGCAACAAGCCCGAGGATGCCGATATGGGCAACTACAACCCGGACGCGCCGCCGCTGCAGCAGTTCCGCTTGCCCGTGCACTGCGCGGCATTCGCGGCGACCGAAAAGCTGGTGTATGTCTGCGACCGCCGAAACAATCGAATCCAGGTGTTCAGCTCGGACGGCAAGTTCATCAAGGAGAAGATCATCGCGCAGAGGACCCTCGGCAACGGGTCGGTATGGGAAATCGCTTTCTCGAGGGACCCGCAGCAGAAGTTCATGTTCGTCACCGACGGTGCGAACATGAAGGTCTGGATCCTGGATCGGGCGTCGATGGAGATCCTCACGAGCTTCGGTACCGGTGGCAAGCAGCCGGGTCAGTTCTACGCCGTGCACAGCATCGTGCTCGACTCGAAGAGCAACATCTACACGACCGAGACCTTCGAAGGGAGACGGTTGCAGCGATTCCTGTACAAAGGGATGCAGACGATCGAGAAGGGCAAAGATCAGCTGACTGTCTGGCCGAGGTCGTCAACCTCGACCAACTAGCCAGAGATTCGTTCGCGCTTCAAACCGGTCCGGTTGCACATGGTGCACCGGACCGGCTGCTTTTCCTCGCACCGCGCCACTTATCCCCGAAGCTTCAACGCGTAACCGCAGACAGAACGCAGGGTTTCCTACACCGGCGTGAACGTCCGGCCAGACTTCAGACTTGCTGCACGTCGTGTCAGCCCAGGGCTTCCGCTCGTGTATCATCGGAGCGACGGCATCGGTTCCAGCGCAGGAGGCAGGCATGAAGGGCATCGTCCCAGGGCTTCTGTTGATGGTCGTCGCCACGTTGCAGCCGCGGCCAGCCGCGGCGCAGGACCCGAACGACCCGCTGCTGAACATGCAGGCGATCGCGCAGGCGCTGGGCGTTCAGTGCGCTTACTGCCACGTGCGGCAAACCGACAACTCCACGGACTTCCAGGCCGACACGAATCCGAAGAAGGACATCGCGCGTCAGATGATCGCGATGACGCGCGAGATCAACGCGAGAGTGCAGGCGGCATCGGGAAAGGCGGCCGGTCAGGCCGCGAGCGTCCATTGCCTCACCTGCCACCGCGGAACGCCGGTTCCGCAGAAACTGACCGACATCGTGTTGAGGACGCTCAGGGACAAAGGGCCCGACGCGGCGGTCGCCGAGTACAAGGAGCTGAGACAGAAGTTCTACGCGCGCGACACCTATGATTTTTCAGAGACTGACCTGCTGAATCTCGCGCAGCGGCTCGCGGACGCGCAGACCCGACGATGCGATCGCGCTGATGACGATGAACCTGGAGTTCAACCCGAAGTCCGCGCGGAGTTATATCGTCCTGTCTCGCGCGTACGTCCGGAAACGCGACACCGACATGGCCATCGCGCAGCTGAAAAAGGCGCTCGAGATCGAACCGGAGAATGGAATCGTGAAAGGGTACCTGTCGCAGCTGGAACCAAACCCAAATCGCCGCTAGCACAAGTCCGGAGGACCCGATGGCGAAATACGCCGCCTCGATCGGTCTGGTCTGTCTCGGGCTGATCGTTCCCATCCGGGCTGTCGCGCCGTCCTATGTCGACATCACCTGGATGTCCTTCTCGAATACCTACTTCGAGCTGGGGCCGCTTCGAATACTCGCGGATGGTTACTTCACCCGGCTGCCGGAGAGCGCATTCTCGGGCGGTGGCGGCGGCCTGGCCAGGACGAGCCAGGCGTTCAAGCCGGACGTCGCCGCGGTGACGCGCGTGTTCAAAGCTCTCGGCGGGCCCTCGAGCGTCAACGTCCTGCTGACCGGTCATAGCCATTTCGATCATTCGTTCGACACGGCGACCTGGTCGACGCTCACGGGCGCCCGGATCATCGGCTCGAAGACCACGTGCTTCCAAGCGCTGGCCGAGAACGTCCCGAAGGAACGATGCCTGCCGGTGAACGGCGGCGAAGCGATCGCGCTGGCCGATGGCGTCACGATGCGCGTTGTGCGCTGGAACCATAGTGGCGACCCCAAGAAGAATCCGGAGCAGCACGACCCCGTCGAGCTCGGGGCGGTCCCGCGGCCCGATCCGACAACGGGCGGCCTGCGCGGCGGCGTGGCGGAAGACTTTCCCAACGGTGGCGGCAATCGCGCGTATCTCTTTGTCGTCGATGGTCCGGAGGGACGCTTCAGCTGGTTCTGGCAGAATTCCGCAAGCGCCGTGGATCTTCATGTGCCGATCGTCGTGGACGGCACCAACTATGGGGCGCCTATGGAGAATCTGAAGAGCGCGATCAAGGCGGCGGGACTCCAGTCAGTCGACTTGTGGATGGGGACGGGCGGGGCCCCCATCGCCCAGCTCGTGCTTCCAGTCCTCAAGCCGAAGGCCTACCTGCCGATTCACTGGGACGGCCTATGGGGTTCGTTCCAGGCGGGCGCGCCGAAGTATTCGGATCCTGCACTCGAGGCGCTGCTTGCGGCATCGACGGTTCAGTTCGTCAGGCCGGCGCAGTACATGGACAAGTGGCGTCTCGATCGTCAAGGTGTCCGAGCTGTGCCGAATGTGGCTATCAAACAGGCTCTCGGCTTTTAGACCCCGTATCGCGTCTTCCTGCCAGTCCCCAAAGGCGCCAGCCCTTCGCCGAACGGACCACCGCCGCGCCGGATGCGAGAGCAGTAACTAAAGTCCACGGCCTCTGGGGCTTGCGCTCTAGGTCTTCTCCCAAGGTCACCTCCTGTCGGCCACGCCCGCGAAATGTTTCACCTGGAATGTGTCGGTCAGGCCGGCATACGGTCGAGCTTGGTGAAATTGGTGCTGGTGTTGCACATCTGCCGCCGGAGGTTCGCGTATGCGTTGGGCACCTGGAGATCGGGGAAACATCCAAGACGCGCGGGGAAGCTCGGGAATGCGCGTAGGCTCGATCGGTATCGGGGGATTTCTGGTCCTGCTGCTTCTGAGCTGGGCCACCGGGACCGACTTTCTGTCCCTTCTGGGCGGTGGAGGTGGATCATCAGCACCGGGATCGGTCGCGACGACTGGCGATCTGCAGACCACGCCGCAGGAAGAGCGGCTTGTGGATTTCGTGGATGTCGTCGCGAAGGACGCGCAAGACACCTGGGAACGGCTGCTCGGCGGACGCTATCGGCGCACGGTCGTCGTCCTGTTTCGAGACGCGATCGACTCGGCCTGCGGATTTGCGCAATCGGCGACCGGCCCCTTCTATTGCCCCAGCGATCGCAAGGTCTACCTCGATCTCGGATTCTTCGACGAGCTGTCGCGGCGGTTCGGCGCTCCGGGCGATTTCGCCCAGGCATACGTGATTGCGCACGAGTTCGGCCATCACGTGCAGAACCTGCTGGGGACCAGCGCTCGCGTGCAACAGGATCCGCGGCCTGGAGCGGGGAGTGCTTCGGTGGCTCTCGAGCTCCAAGCCGACTGCTACGCCGGTGTCTGGGGGCATGAAGCATCGACGAGCGGACGGTTCGAAGCCGGGCACGTGGAGCTCGAACCGGGCGATGCCGATGAGGCCTTGCGTGCGGCGGGGGCGATAGGCGACGACCGGCTGCAGCGGATGGCGAGCGGTCGCGTCGTGCCGGAGCGCTTCACGCACGGATCGTCGGCGCAGCGCATCGAGTGGTTCAGACGCGGGCTGTCTTCAGACGACCCGCGGCAGTGCGACACGTTCGCGCGTACCACGCAGTAATCCGTTCCGGGTCAGGGGCGGAGCGGTACCATGCTGCGAACGACCTCGAGGTGGCCGGCGCGATTGTCCGGTTGGCAATCGCGGTCCTACATCGGTATGGCTGAGCCGGCCGGCGGGGCGCGTTCCCCCGCCGCATCCCGACGAATGACTCGATAACAAGACATGCTCAGGCGGTCTTGCGATCCTCGCGCGACAGAAGGGCCTCAGCCGGCGAGACCAGAACGCCGGCTCGCCGTCGCCGATACAGCACGACGAGCGCCACGGCTACGATCAGCAGACCGCCCCGCTGCAGCCAGCTGCCTGTGGGGTTCACGCTCCCCGACGGTGCGGGAAGGCGGATCCCGTCGTATCGCAGGACGGGATTGAGATACAGGTGCGCGCGCGGCGACTCGATGACCGTGCGGATATAGGTATCGTCGCCTGTGAAGGTGTACGACGCGCTCATCGCGTGCTTCACTGTCTTGCGGATGATCCCCGTCCTGGCCGACGAAGTTGAACGTCGACGGTTCGCCGGCGCACGTGACGAGCAGCGTGCCGTCGCTGAATTCGAATCCAGCGAGAACGGTCTGCACCCCTGACGTCGTCTCGCTGGTGCGCGAGACGGCGTAGGTCCGGCCCGCGCGTAGTGCGTCGACCACATCGCGCGTGGACGGGGACGCCGCGTCGATCATGTTCCACGCCATCGCGGTCCTGGCCGGATCGGCCAGGTCGTGCGTGTCGTCGTTGGCGAGTGCCCAGACGGCGTGACCGCTGGAGAGCGCCGCGTCCCAGGAATCCTCGAGACCGATGCGGGCCGTTCACGATCTCCAGGAGCTGGTAGCCTCCCAGCCGCCGGAGATCGTCGGCGGAGTAACCGTCCCGGGACGGTGGATGGTTGAGCGCCACCAGGTCGGCGGTTCGACCCACCCGATCGATCACCTGCTGGCGGTTGCTGAGCGATTGCCACAACGGGAAATCAAACCAGTCCACGCGGCGCGCCCCGATGGCGAGCTGGTGGCGCTTCATGACGTTGTAGCCGTGCTCGTACAGCGGAATCGTCGGGACGCCTTCCAGCGCGGCGATGCTGTGGTAGTCGGAGACACCGGCGATGCTGTACCCCATCGCGCGATACGTCCGAACGACCTCGTCGGCTGGTTGATGCCCGTTGGTCAAGCCCCCCCACTGCCGGCTGTGGGCGTGCAGGTTCGCGCGCTGCCACGTGCCGCGCAGGTTAGAGTACGGGTTCAGAAAAGCCGAGCCCGCGAACGGGACGGGATCCGGGAACCGATAGAGCGGAGCGCACGCGTATGGCAGCGCGATCACGATCGCGAGAGCGGCGAGGACCTGTTTCAAATCGGGATGATTTTATCAGCAAGCACATTTCTTGAGGAAACCGGACATGCCGCACCCTGAGGTCCGGGGTGATTCGCGAGTTTCGGCGCCCGCACACTGGCATTGAGACCGTGATCTGCCGATAAGTAGGGTTTAGGGCTCGTCCGACGACGTATTTTCCGGAATATCCGGGGTGGCCCCAGCGGCGGAAAGCGTGACGGAGTGACGCGATGCATGCGCTGATTGCAGACGACGATCGGATGGCGCGGGAAGTGCTGGCCAAGACCCTCAAGCGCATGGGGTTCGACGTGACGGCCGTGGGCGACGGCGCCCAGGCGTGGAAGCACCTGGAAGGCGTCGAGGTGCCGACCTTCGCGATCCTCGACTGGATGATGCCGTTGATGGACGGCCCGGAAGTGCTGCGTCGCGTCCGCCGGGAGCGGCCGCTGGCGAACCTGTACCTGATTCTGCTCACGGCGCTCGAGAGCCGCCGCGATGTGGTGGCCGGCCTCGACGCCGGCGCCGACGACTACATCATCAAGCCCTTCGATCCCGAAGAGCTCCGGGCGCGCGTCAATGTCGGCGTCCGGGTGCTGACGCTGCAGGAGCGGCTCACCGATCGCGTGGCGGAACTGCAGGCGGCCCTGTCGAATGTGAAGCAGCTGCGCGGCCTGCTGCCGATCTGCAGCTACTGCAAGCGCATTCGCGGCGACGACCAGTACTGGCTCCAGGTCGAAGCGTACATCGCCGACCACTCCGACGCGCAGTTCAGCCACGGGATCTGCCCGACGTGCTACATCGACATGGAGAAGCAGATCGAGTCGTATGCCAAAGATCGCCGCGCGCCCGGCGGGAGTCACGGCCGTCCGCCGGACTCTCACGACGCATGACGATCGCCCGGTGGTTCCGCAGGCTGTCCATCGCGTGGAAGATCAACGCGATCGTGATGTTCGTCGGCGGCATGTCGATGGTGGTGGCGTTCGGCGTGTTCGTCACCTACGACGCGCTGCTCTCCCGCAGCACACTGTCGCGCGACCTCGCCGCTCTGGCGGAACTGGCCGCGATCAACAGCGCCGCCGCCGTCGCGCGCGGCGACGTCGAGGAGGCGGCCGGCGCGCTCGGGGCGCTGGCCGTGGATCGGGATGTCGCCGCGGCGGCGATCGTCCTGCCGGATGGCCGCGTGTTCGCCCGCTTCGAGCGCGATCCGGCCGCCCTCGAACGACACCCGTCGTGGATCGTCGTCGGCTCCCGCCTCGCCTCTGCTCTCGGGACGCTCGCTTCGTGTCTCGCATCTCGTGATGGATCGCGGCGCCACGGTCGGCACGGTGTGGGTGACCGCGGACACCGAGCGGGCTCGCGCGCGGACGGTCGCGCTCGCGCGCGTTCTGGTCATCGTCCTGTTCGCGACGTTCTGGATCGCCCTCGCGCTGTCGATGCGATTCCAGCGCGTGATCTCGCGGCCGATCCAGGATCTGACCGCGCTCGCGCGCGCGGTGACCGACGAGCACCGCTATGACCTTCGCGGGCACACCTCGAGCGACGACGAGCTGGGGGAGCTGGTTGCCGGCATCAACCAGATGATGGACCAGATCGACCGGCGCAATCGGCAATTGCAGTTGCAGCAGCTCGACCTCGAAGGCGCCGTCGACGCCCGCATCGCGGAGCTGAGGGGCGTCAACGAGGAGCTCGTCGGGGCCCGCGATCGGGCGATGGAAGCGAGCCGCGCGAAGAGCGAATTCCTCACCAACATGAGCCACGAGATCCTGACGCCGATGAACGGCATCATCGGCATGACCGAGCTCGTGCTCGACAGCGATCTCACGTGCGGACCAGCGCGACCAGCTCGGCGACCGTCCGTCACTCGGCGGAGTCGCTGCTGGCGGTGCTCAACGACATCCTCGATTTCTCGAAGATCGAGTCTCACCGGCTGAAGCTCGAGGCGACGGTGTTTTCGCTCGCCGATCTCGTCTCCGACACGCTGAAGCCGTTTACCATGCGGGCGGAACAAAAGGGCCTCGAGCTGATTGGCGAGGTCGCCGCCGACGTGCCGGCGGCGCTCGTGGGCGATCCGCACCGGCTTCGTCAGATCGTGATGAACCTGGTCGGCAACGCGATCAAGTTCACGGAGCGGGGCCATGTGGTGGTCGCGGTCTCGGTCGAGGAGCGAAGCGGGGAGACGACGGGCCTCCACTTCACGGTCACCGACACCGGCGTCGGTGTGCCCCGAGAAAAGCAGGCGTCGATTTTCGAACCGTTCCTCCAGGCGGACGGCTCGACGACGCGCCGGTTTGGCGGCGCGGGTCTGGGATTGACGATCGCCCGGGCCCTGGCGGAGTTGATGGGCGGCCGTCTGTGGGTCGAAAGCGAGGCGGATGGCGGCAGCGCGTTCCACTTCACGGCCTCGTTCGGCATCGGCGAGCTGCCGCCGGCGGAACATCCGGATACGTTCCTCCTGCAGCTGCCCGTGCTGATCGTCGACGACAACGCGGTCAATCGCCGCATCTTCGTCGAGTCACTGACCAGGTGGCAGATGAAGCCGACGGCGGTGGAAGGTGGCCGCGAGGCGCTCGAGGCGCTGCTGGCAGCCGCACAAGAGGGGAATCCCTTCGCGCTGGTCCTGCTCGACGCGAACATGCCGGATCTCGACGGCTTCGACGTCGCAGAGCGCATCCGGCAACAGCAGACGCTGGCCGGTGCGACGATCATGATGCTCACCTCGTCGGGCCAATACGGCGATCCCTCGCGCTGCCGCGAGCTTGGCGTCGCCGCATACGTGACGAAGCCGATCACGCCGTCCGATCTCCTCCAGGCGATCTACGGTGCGCTCGAGCGGTCGGGCGCCGACGTGTTCACGTCGCCTGGACGCGGCCCGGCTCGTTGCGCGCGCAGTCTTCGAGTGCTGCTCGCCGAGGACAATCCGGTCAATCAGCGGGTGGCCGTCGGCCTGCTCGGCCGGCGCGGGCACACGGTCGTGGTGGCGAAGAACGGCCGAGAAGCGATCAGCGCGATCGAGCGCGACGTCTTCGACGTGGTGCTGATGGACGTGCAGATGCCCGAGGTCGGCGGCTTCGAGGCGACCGAAGCCATCCGCGCGCGCGAACGCGAGACAGGCGGCCACGTACGGATCGTCGCGATGACGGCGCATGCCATGCAGGGCGATCGCGAGGAATGTCTCGCCGCCGGCATGGACGATTACCTGGCCAAGCCGGCGGAATCCCGGGCGCTCTTTGCCGTGATCGAAAACGATTCGAGCACGGCCGCCGTCCCGCCAGCGCCGGTCATGCGCGGCGACGTCGTTCTTCGACCTCGCGGACCTCGAACGCACCATGGACGGCGATCAGACGGCTGGTGCGCGAGATGGTGAAGATCTTCCTGGATGACTGCCCGCTGCAGATGGCGGCCCTCAAGGCGGCCGTCGACGCGCGCGACCCCGTCCAGATTCGCACGACCGCGCACGCGCTGAAGGGAAGCGCCGGGTATTTGCGTGCGACGCTGGTGTTCGAGGCCGCGCGCAACCTCGAAGCGATCGGCCGCGAGGGCGTGCTGGCCGCGGCGGACACGCTCCATCAGCAGCTCGTCGACGAGATCGCCCGGCTCGTCGAGGAGCTGAGGAAGGTTCAGGTCTCAGCCGATAGCTGACTAGCTGCGAGCTACTTTGAGCCTTGAGCCTTGAGCCTTGAGATTTTCTGATCCTTCACCAAGGCGTATTCGAGACTGTCGACGAGCGCCTGAAGGCTGGCTTCCACGATGTTGTCGCTGACGCCGACGGTGCCCCATTCGGCCGCGCCGTCGCTCGATTCGATGAGCACGCGCGTTCGGGCGGCGGTGCCGCTCGTGGAATCGATGATGCGCACTTTGTAGTCGGTCAGATGCACGTCCTTCAACTGGCGGTAGTGCCGGATCAACGCCGCTCGCAGCGCGGCGTCGAGGGCATTCACCGGTCCATCGCCCTCGGCCACGCGGTGCTCCGATTCGTCGCCGACCCGGACCTTGACGACGGCCTCGCAGACTGAGCCGGTCGGCGTCGCGCCGCATCGACACGTGATACGCGTCGACCAGGAACGGCGGAGGGGCGGCGATGAGCGCCCGCCGGATCAGCAGCGCCAGCGACCCGTCGGCGGTCTCGAACTCGTACCCCTGATGCTCCAGTTCCTTGATCCGCGCGAGCATGTCGCGCAGCTCCGGCGTCGTATTGGTGAGGTCGAAGCCCAGCTCGCGCGCTTTCATCACGATGTTGCTGCGGCCGGCCAGATCGCTGATGAGGACGTGGCGCGTATTCCCGATGAAGGCCGGATCGATGTGCTCGTAGCTCCGGATGAGCTTCTGCACGGCGTTCACGTGCGTGCCGCCCTTGTGCGAGAACGCCGCCGCGCCGACCCACGGCAGGCGTGGATTCGGCCGGACGTTCGCCGTCTCGTCCAGAAACTGCGAGAGCTCCTTCAGTTGCGGCAACGAGTCGGGCGGGATGGACGGGCGGCCGTACTTGAAGTGGAGGATCGGCATGACGCTCGTCAGGTTGCAGTTGCCGGTCCGCTCGCCATACCCGTTGAGCGTTCCCTGGACGTGGGTGGCGCCGGCGTCGATCGAGGCCAGCGCATTGGCCACGCCGAGCCCGATGTCGTCGTGGGTATGGATGCCGAGCCGGAGACCGAGGCCGCCACGGGCATACTCGGTCATCTCGTGAATCTCGGCTGGCAGCGAGCCGCCGTTCGTGTCGCAGAGCACGACGAGGTCGGCGCCGCCGCGCTCGGCGGCCTGCCACGTCGCGAGCGCGTATGCGCGGTCGTCCTTGCAGCCGTCGAAGGCATGCTCGGCGTCGTACACGACGAACTTGCCGTGCGCCTTGAGGTGCCGCACGGTATCTTCGATCATCGCCAGGTTTTCTGCCGGCGTCGTCTGCAGGACCTCGAGGACGTGCAAGAGCCACGTCTTGCCGTAGATCGTGACGACGGGTGTCGAGGCGTCGAGGAGCAGCCGGACCTGATCGTCCGCCTCCGCCCGGACGTCTTTGCGCCGCGTGGAGCCGAACGCTGCGAGACGCGCGCGCCTGAACGTGCGGTGCTTCGCCTGTTGAAAGAACTCGATGTCCTTGGGGTTGCTGCCCGGCCAGCCGCCTTCGACGTAATGCACGCCGAACGCGTCCAGACGCTCGGCGATCCGGAGCTTGTCGGCGACCGACAGCGCAATGCCCTCCCCCTGCGTGCCGTCGCGCAGCGTGGTGTCGTAGATCTCGATCTCGACCATTACTCGCGATTGTAGCGTGACGGCTGCGGTGTTGTCAGCCGCCGGCCGACAGCGATCGCTGCGAGTCGTGCGCACGACGTCCTGCGGCATCTTGCGTTGGTCGACGCGTGGCCTCATAATCGCCGCGCGTCTGCAGGTCAGATCCAGGCAAGACTCAAGGAGGATTGGATGCTCCGGCTCGTCGCTGCGCTCGGCGTCATTCTGCTGCTTGCCGTTCCCGCACACGCTCAGACCGGCAGCGTCTCCGGCACGGTCGTCGACGAAACGGGCGCCGTCGTTCCAGGCGCCACGGTCGTCCTCGTGGGCGCCGGCGGACGTCAGACGACGATCACTGGACCGCAGGGCGAGTACTCGTTCGGCAATCTCGCCAGCGGCACGTACGACATCATCGTGTCGCTCGTCGGCTTCGGGCAAGCGTCGCGAACTGGCGTCGTCGTCGGCAGCAGCGCCGTGCAGGTGCCCCCAATCGAGCTCGCCGTGGCCCGGCTCGGCGAGACGGTGGTCGTCAGCGCCGCACGGGTCGAGACCGCGCTGGTCGACGCGCCAGCGACGATGAGCGTGATCGGCACGCGAGGTGCTGACCACGACGCCGGCGCAGAACTACGGGGATCTGCTGCGGACGGTCCCTGGCGTCAACGTCGTGCAGCTCTCCGCCCGCGACGTGAACGTGACGAGCCGGCAGGCGACCTCGACGCTCACCAACTCGCAGCTGGTGCTGCTCGACGGCCGTTCCATCTACCTCGACTTCTTCGGCATCGTCCTCTGGGACTTCCTGCCGAACAACCTGAACGACATCAAACAGATCGAAGTGATCCGCGGCCCGGCCTCCGCCGTCTGGGGCGCGAATGCGCTGACCGGGGTCGTCAACATCATCACGAAGTCGCCGCGGGAAGCGCCGGGCATCGACGTGTCGTTGAGCGGCGGATTCTTCAGTCGCGACGCCGGCTCGACCGTCGGCAAGGGCGTCGGGCGGGCTGTTCGGCGCCAATGCGTCGGTGTCGCGCATTCTGAACGACAAGTGGTCGTACAGAGTGTCGGCCGGCTACTTCAATTCCGAGGCGTTTCCGCGGCCGACCGGCACCATCCCGGTGATTCCCGATCCGCGCGTTCCAGGCGCCACGGTCGGCGGCGCGCGCTATCCCGACGATGGCGACGGCCCGATCGGAACAGCGTTCAGGAATCGTGGCACGAGCCAGCCGAAGTTCGACCTGCGATTCGATCAGGAGCTCGGCAACGGCAGCCGGCTGACGTACCAAGGCGGCGTCGCCGGCACCGATGGGATCATCTACACCGGTCTCGGTCCGTTCGATATTCAGAGCGGATCGTACATGGGGTACGCCAAGGTCAATTACACCCGCCGGGCGTTGCGGGTCAGCTTCTTCAGCAACTTCGTCGACGCCGAGGCGCCGAACCTCCTGCTGCTTGACCCGGCGACCAGAGCGCCGCTGCAGCTGAACTTTTCAACCCAGACGCTACGACTTCGAGGTGGGCGACGCCGTCGCGCTGGGAACGCGGCACGTGGTCAGCTTCGGCGGCAACGTGCGGCGCAACAACTTCGAGATGACGATTGCGCCGGCGCTCGAGAACCGGACCGAGGTCGGCGCCTACGGGCAGGACGAGATCATTTTCGATCGCGTCCGGCTGACGATCGGAGGCACGCGTCGACAAGTTCGGCAACCTGGACGATCCGGTGTTCTCGCCGCGCCTTGCGGCCGTCCTCAAGGCGAGCGCGAATCATTCGGTGCGCGTCGCGTTCAACAAGGCGTTCCGCTCGCCGTCGGTGATCAACAACTATCTGGACACGCAGATCGTCGTCCCAACCGATTTGAGCGCGCTGGGCCCGCTCCTGCCGCCGCCGCTGCAGCCTCTCGTGGCGACGCCGTTTCCGCTCGTCGTGCACGCCGTGGGCAGCAAGCTGCCGATTGGGTCGACGCCGCAGGGAGAGCTGACCGAGGAATCGCTGACGGCCTACGAGGTGGCGTATACAGGAACATTTGCCGATCGCACGACCGTGGGCCTGGCGGTCTACGTCAACGACCTCGACAACAGCATCAACTTCACGCAGCTCCCCTCGAACCTCGACCCGTACACCGTGGCCAACCCGCCGCCGGGCTGGCCGCTGCCGCCGGCGCTCATCGGCCTCATGGCCGCGCGGGGGATCTATCTGCCGCGGACCGCATTCACGTATCTGAATCTCGGCCCGATCCGCCAGAAGGGCGTCGAGCTGTCAGTCGATCATCGCGTCAGCCGCGCGCTCTCGGCATTTGCCAATTACTCGTGGCAGGCGGATCCGATCATTCTCGACGACCCGAATCCGTTTCCGCCAGTGGAGCTCTCGCTTCCGCCGACGCATCGAGTCAACGTCGGCTTCAATTTCGACCAGCGCCCGCTACCTTGGCAGCCTCTCGGTGAATTACTCGGACAAGGCGTTCTGGAGCGACGTGCTGACGAGCCCGTACCACGGGTTCACGGACGCTTACACGATGGTCAACGGAAGCGGCGGCGTGAAATGGCGGCAGGGCCGGATCACGACGCTGGTGAAGGTGAACAACATCTTCAACAAGGACATCCAGCAGCACGTCTTCGGCGACATCATCAAGCGCTCGGTCATGTTCGAGGCCCGGTTCAAGATGTAGGGGCGGGAAGGGCGGGAAGGGCAGGAAGGGCGGGAAGGGCAGGAAAGGCGGGAAGGGCAGGAAGGGCAGGGAAGGGCGGGAAGGGCAGGAAGGGCAGGGAAGGCAGGAAGGGCAGGAAGGGCAGGAGGGCAGGAAAGGGAGCCCAGCTGTTGGTTGCAGATTCAGGTTTCAGACTTCAGATTTCAGGTTTGTCAGTGACGTACCGCGAATCGACCGATCGATCACCTCGATGATGTGAAGCACGGGGAATGCATGGCCGGCGGCGCGCGCGTGCGCTCCGATCTGGACGATGCAACCCGGGTTCGAGGTGACGACGAGATCCGGGGTCGCATCGGCGATGCGTTCGACCTTGCGGCGTCCGAGCTCCGCGGCCATCTCGGGTTGAACCAGGTTGAAAATACCGGCGCTGCCACAACAGATTTCAGACTCGCCCAGCGGGGTGACCGTGACGCCCGGGATCGCTTCCAGCAGCTGACGTGGCTCGCGTCTGACACCTTGCGCGTGCGCCAGGTGGCAGGCGTCGTGATAGGCGATCCGCAGGTCCAGCCGGTGCCGCGGCGCTCGCGCCGTGCCCAGCTCCACGAGGGTCTCGGTCACGTCGCGCACCTTGGCCGCGAATGCGCTCGCCCGTCCGGCCCATGCAGCGTCGTCCTTGAGCAGCTCTCCGTAGCCCTTCATCGCCGAGCCACAGCCCTGCCGCGCTTACCACGATGGAGTCGAGGCCGAGGCCGTCGAACGCCTGAATCAAGTCGCGCGCGAACTCGCGGGCCTCGCGGTCGCGTCCGGCGTGGAGCGCCAGCGCGCCGCAGCAGCCCTGGCCTGCCGGCGCCACCACGTCACACCCCTCGGCCGACAGGACCCGGGCGGTGGCCTGGTTCACCTGACTGAAGAACACACGCTGCACGCATCCAGTGAGCAGGCCGACGCGCAGCCGCGGCGTGCCGACTGCCGCCGTTCGCTCGGGTACCTCGCGGGTCGCGCTTCCCGGGGCGGCGACCGGCGCAAGCTCGATCAGGTTGCGCAACTTCGCTGGCAGCCAGGACGAGCAGGCGCGGCCGACGGCGCAGCGCGTGCGCAAGGCCCAGCGGCCACGCGAGCAGGCGAAGGCGGGCGGGGAAGGGCAGCACCAGGAACAGCAGCTGGCGGAAGAGGCGTTCGCCAATCGGACGACGATGGTGATGCTCGATGACTGCCCGCGTTTCTTCGATGAGCGGCGCATAGCGCACGCCCGACGGGCACGCCGTTTCGCACGCCATGCATCCGAGACAGGTATCGAAGTGCTCGACGAAGGCTTCTCCAATGCCAACGCGGCCCTCGGTCCCCGCCCTCATCAGGTAGATGCGCCCGCGCGGAGAATCCATTTCCCGTCCCGAGCAGCAGATAACTGGGACAGGTCGACAGACAGAAGCCGCAATGCACGCATTTGTCCATCAGCGGCGTCAGACGGCGTGAGCGTCTCGAAAGCCGCTTCAGGTGTGTTCATAACGAAAGTCTTCAAGTCTCAGAGGTTCAAGGTTCGAAAGGTATCGAGAGGTTCGAGCAGGTGTCAGCTATCAGCTGAGACGCGTGAGCTGAGCCGAACCGCTGAAACCTCAGAACCTCTGAACCTTTAGAACCTCTAGAACCTCTAGAACCTCTCGAGCCTTTTGAACCGCGATCTAGATTCCACCAGGTCCTCGACCCGGACTCAGCGTGCCGTGCGGATCGAACCGCGCTTTGACGGCTTGCATGATCCGACGGCTGTCACCGACCTCGCCCCACGCGTCGACACGCCGTTCGATCGACACGGGAGTCGACAAGAGCACGGCGCTTCCCCCACGCCCGGCGGCCGTCCGTCGCACGTCTTGCACGATCTCCATGTGCCGCTCGCCATCGCCGCGCAATTTCAGAAACAGGACGCCGAGCGCTGCCCGGCCGCCCACCCGGTAGTCCACCGAATGGCTGGCCGTGGCACGTTCGATGAGATCGACGAGGTCCCCCACGTGGCTGGGAAGAACGGCGATCTTGAGCAGCGTCCCTTCCGTGTGCCAGAGCTGCGCCTCGTATGCCCGCCACGCCTCGTCTTCAAGGGCCCCCTGCAGGACGGTCGTCGGCGCCTCGTGGCGCTTGCACAGATCGCAGGCGGCGGCAGCCTGCTGCTCGGCGGCGGCCGGCGTGGTCTCGAAGCGAATCAGCATGCGGGCCGGGGGCGAATCGAGCTCCACGGCCGACGGCGTCAGCGGCACGGCCGCGAGGGCGAGCGCCAGACGGCCGAGCCGCTGCGCATTCCCCACCGTCGCGACGACGGTGCACGAGGCCGCCGGCAGCGGCGCCAGCTTGAAGGTGGCGCTGACGATAAGGGCCAGCGTCCCGAACGATCCGCAGAGCAGCCGCGACAAATCGTAACCCGCGACGTTCTTGACGACGCGGCCGCCAGCCTTGGCGGTGCGGCCGTCGACGAGCGCCATCTCGATGCCGATGATGAGGTCGCGGGCCGTGCCGTATCGGTGGCGGCGCGGGCCGCTGTCGTTGGTCGCGACAATGCCGCCGATCGTGGCGCGATCCGAGAGCGGCGGGTCGAGCGGCAGCCACTGCCGCTCGCGCCCCAGTAACTCGTTCACCTGGGCGAGCGACGCGCCAGCCGGCAGGATCGCCGTCAGGTCGCCGGCGCAGTGATCGACGCCGGCGAGCAGGCGAACGGTCGAAAGCACGAGATCGGCGCTCGAGGGCGAGGCTCCCCATGTCAGCTTCGTGCCGGCGCCGCGTGGGATGACCGTCAGACGTTCGGTGTCGGCCCAGTGGAGCATGCTCGCGGCGGTGGCGGCATCTCCAGGTTCCAGCACCACTCTCGGCTGGTGACCGTCGACGGCATCGGCGTTCCCGGCGATGCGGACGCTCTTCAGTGCCCCAGCGGCTCGCGGCGATGTGGGCGGTGGCCTCGATCTCGTGGGACGGCATCAGAAGCGCTCGGCGATCCCGTCGCGTTCGAGCGGATGCTGGCGGTAGGGCCCGGGCACCTCGCCGCACAGGCGCGGGGTTGGAAAGACCTTGCCCGGATTGCAAATCCCCGACGGATCGAACGCGCATCGCACGAGCTGCATGGCGTCGAGGTCGGCGGCCGAAAACATCCGGGGCATGTACCCCTTCTTGTCGGCGCCGACGCCGTGTTCGCCGGTAATCGCGCCGCCGGCCTCGATGCAGTAGGTGAGGATCTCGGACGCGACGGTCTCGGCGTGCTCCGCCTGGCCGGGAATCGACTCGTCGTAGCAGATGAGCGGATGCAGGTTCCCGTCTCCCGCGTGGAACACGTTGCCAATCCTGAGCCCCGATCGCTGCTCGAGCTCGCGAATCCGGCGCAGCACCTCCGACAGCTTCGTGCGCGGCACGACGCCATCCTGCACGTAGTAGTTCGGCGAGACGCGTCCCATCGCGGCGAAGGCCGCCTTGCGCCCCTTCCAGATGCGTTCGCGCGCCGCCTGGTCGCGCGCAATCTCGATCGTGGTCGCGCCGGCGCGCTGGCACACCGACTCGACAATCGAGAACAATTCGTCGACCTCCACCTTGGGCCCATCGAGCTCGACGATCAGCACGGCGTTCGCAGGCGGAAACCCCGGGTGGACCGCAGCTTCCGCGGCTTCGATCGTGAGTCGATCCATCATCTCGACCGCAGCAGGCACGATTCCGCACCCGATGATGGCCGAGACGGCTTCGCCCGCCTCGTCGATCGAGGTGAAGCCCGCCAGCAGCGTCTGCACGCTCTCAGGACGACGCAGCAGCCTCAGCGTGGCTTTGGTCACGACCGCGAGAGTCCCCTCGGATCCGACGAGCACGCCGAGCAGGTCCAGGCCGGGCGCGTCCAGCACGGAGCCGCCGACGTGAATCAGCTCGCCGTCCGGCAGCACGGCTTCGACGCCCAGCACGTGGTGCACGGTGAACCCGTATTTCAGACAATGAGCGCCGCCGGAGTTCTCGGCGATGTTCCCCCCGATCGAGCACACGATCTGGCTCGACGGGTCGGGCGCGTAGTAGCAGCCCGTCGGGCGAGACCCGCCGGGTGATCTCGAGGTTCGTGACGCCCGGTTCCACGGTCACCCGCAGGTTGGGGATGTCGATGTCGAGGATGCGGTTGAGGCGGGACAAGCCGATGAGCACGCCGCCCGCGGCCGGCAGCGCGCCGCCCGACAAGCCGGTGCCATGCCCGCGCGCCACGAACGGCACGCTCTCCCGGTGGCACAGCCGGACGACTGCCTGAACCTGACTGGCTGCTGACGGCAGCACGACGGCGCCAGGCGTCGCCCGCAGATGCACCAGCGCATCGGACTCGTACGTCAGGAGATCGGCCGGGTCTCGAAGCAGCGCATCGTCGCCGACGAGACGGGCGAGCTCGGCCAGAAAATGGCTATCCATCAACTGACAACACTCTCAATCGAAATCTGAAACCTGCAAATCTGCAACTTCTCAAGTAATAAGTTGCACTCAGACTTCAGATCTCGCAGGTGCCGTGCCAGAGCGTTCAGCCTCAGTTGTGCCGGTTGCAGATCATGTGTCGTGCAGACCTCCGGACCCCGCCTGCTTGGCAGACTTGCCGGTCGAACACCGCAGCTGCAGGCGCTTCGAGTCACCTGTCGGATGAGCCTTGAGGCTCGAGCGTTGACGGGAGACTTGAGCGCGGCAGGCGTGTCAGCAGCCCGCCTACTTGGCGTCCTTGCGCCCGACGACGCGTTCGGGGACGCGCCCGGTCCGCTCTTGAAGCGCTCCGAGCACCTGTCCGATCTGGGCGTCCGGCAAGCGCAGCACGACGAAGGTGTCCCTGGTCCGCAGCGCGATCCAGTGGCGCTCGCCTCGGATGAAACCGAATGCCCCGCCGCCCATTCTGGCGACCGGCGCCGGACCTTTGGGCGAGTTCCAAAGCGGGTCCCGCCCGCGCGAATAGCTCACGGACATGATGCCGGAGTACGGAACCGAATGCAGGATGTCCTGGTTGCCGGCCGTCACCGTCACCTTGCCGTCGGCAAGCAGGATCTGCGCGTCGCGCTCGCGCTGTTTCCGACCCTCACCCACCAGCGCCTTCGCGTCGAAGGCCATCGGCGGCATCTCGATCGCCGGCGCCGCGTTCAAGAGTCGGCCATCGACGGAGTTGCTGAGCGCTGCGGCGGCCGTTTCCTGTCGCCTTGGGCAGTGCGGCGGGCGTTTGAGGCGTGGCTGGCGCTCCGGCTGCGTTGCCGTGCAGCAGGAGGCGACACCCTCAGGTGCCGCGTGAGGGCCACATCCCGCGGCATCGTTGAGTCGGCGGCCAGAGCCGCGGGCGCGGGCTCCGGACGCCGCAGCGCGACAAACGCCAGCACACCGACGCCGACGGCGCCGATCGCGAGCATCGAGCCGGCCAGCCCGAAGTGCTTTCTGCTGTGCAAGACGACCGTGGCGCCTTCGCCTGTCGCGGCAGCCTTGGCGGTGCCGGCCGGCGAGGCGGCCGCGAGAGATGCGCCAGCCGCCTGGCCGCTGTCACGGCGGCCATCGCGCGCGCGACGGCAGCCGGCCGCGGCGGCGGCGTGACGTCGAGGTCAGCAGCTGAAAGGACCTTGGTCAGGTCGTGGCTCACCACTCCCGTCGCCCTCGAGATCGCGCCGCGGAACTCTTCGGCGGTCTGGAACCGGTCGGCCGGCGACTTGGCCAGCGCCCGCTGGAGAACCCCCTCGCACCAATCGGGCAACCCTTCGCGGTGCAGATGAAGCGGCGTTGGCGGATCCGAGATTTGTTTCTGAACCATCCCGATGGCGGTGTCCGCCTTGAAGGGCAGCGCGCCGGTCAGCAACCGGTAGAACATGACGCCGACCGAGTACAAATCGGCCCGGCCATCGACTTCGTTGCCGAGCACCTGCTCGGGCGGCATGGGCGGCATATGGCCGGCGTGCCCATCATGAACCCGTCGTTTGTCAGGTGTTCGGCGCCGCGGACGCGGGCGATGCCGAAGTCCATGATCTTGACGCCGCCGTGCTCGGTGACCATCACATTCGTCGGCTTCATGTCGCGATGGACGATGCCGGCGCGATGCGCGTGCTCGAGCGCGGAGAGGACGCGGTCGATGAGCGCCGCCGCGCGATTGGGCTGCAACGCTCCCGAACGTTCGGACAGCTTGTCGAGCGTCTCGCCGCGAACAAGCTCCATGACCATCAGCAGATCCGTGTCGAATCGGAACAGCTCGTAGATGGTCGCGATTTCTGGATGGTTCAACTTGGCGAGCGTGGTCGCTTCTGCCTTGAACCGTTTCATGATGTCCGTGTCGGCGAGCTCAGGGTTGAGCACTTTGATCGCGACCTCGCGGTCGAGCGTCTCGTCGACGGCTTTGTAGACGGTGCCCATGCCGCCGCGCCCAAGCGGTCCGACCATGCGATATTTGCCGATGGTCTTGCCAATCATGAAGGCAGCACGTCAACCCGCATTTCGGTTCCCAAGTATTCCCGTAAGTTCTGTCGTATCAGTAACTAACCTGCCTGTCACCCGGTTGGCTGGCTGTCACGGTATGCCCCCTCAGTACCGTCGATCCTGAAGCGTCTGAAACTGTGTGTCCGGCTGACGGCTGCCAATGGCACGAGCCGCCCCTTTGCAGTATCGCAGGTTACCGTGAGGGACTGGCATGTAGGCCGGCCGAGCGCTGAAGGTCGATGCTCCGTTGAGCGTCGCCGTGAGTTACTCGACCTGAACCACTGGAGCAACGAAGGGCACGGAGATTTTCTTGCACGATCGTCTGCGTGTCCTAGTGTCTTCGCGGTTGACCGGCGATCGTCCCAGGACGGCTAACGGCTGAGAGCTGATAGCTGAGGGCTTCAAATGATCGCAATCCAGGAGTTCAGGGCCGGATAATCCGTAAGCCGGTCGGGACCGCCGGC
This sequence comes from uncultured Acidobacteriota bacterium, assembly GCA_963745495.1. Lineage (GTDB taxonomy): Bacteria > Acidobacteriota > Vicinamibacteria > Vicinamibacterales > CAVVIG01 > CAVUXJ01. The sequence continues at coordinate 55,503 of CAVUXJ010000006.1, read as the reverse complement.
GCCGTCGCAGCGCCGAGCACCCGCAGCACCGTGCCGCTCGAATACGCCACCATGTAGAGCTCGCCCTCTGCGTCGACGCCGAACGAGCTGATGGAACCTGGGGAGCCAAGCTCCAGGGTGTGGTCGCGAAGATCCGAGGCCCGGGCGTCGCCGCTGGGCTCGATCGACAGGGCAAGCGACCAGATCCGGCCCGCGACGAAATCGGCAAACACGTACCGGCCTCGAAACGCGTCGCCGAGCGCGGTGCCTCGATAGACGTATCCGCCCGTCACCGACCCGCCGATCGCGTGGCCGTACTCGAAGATGGGATCGACGAGCGGCTGAAACGCGGGTGGGCGGTTCGTCACATTGTTGTGCAGCCCCTCGCGATTGCGCCAGCCGTAGTTGCGCCCGCCGCGGCGCGCCGGTTCATAGTCAATCTCTTCCCATCTGTTCTGTCCCACGTCGCCGATGACCAGCGCGCCGGTTCCTCCGCGCGCCGGATCGTCGAAGCTGTACCGCCACGGATTGCGCAAGCCGAAGCTCCAGATTTCCGGCCGCGTGCCGCTCGGTCCCGAGCTGAGGAACGGGTTGTCGGGCGGCACGCGATAGCCGGATCCGTCGGTGTCGGGCACGTTCACGTCGATGCGCAGCATCTTGCCGAGCAGCTCCCTCGGGTTCTGCGACGCGATGATCGGGATCGTCGCCCGATCCACCGTCGCCGAGTCCGATATACAGGTACCCATCGGGGCCAAAGGCCAGGTGGCCGCCGTTGTGATTCGCGAACGGTTGCGTGATGACCGGAGCCCCGCCGATACGAAGGTCAAACCGTGAGGTCGCATCCGCGATCAGGGGATCCGATGAGCGCCGGAACCGTGCGATGACCGTATGACCGGCGGCGTTCGTAAAATTCACGAAGAAGCGGCCGCTCGACGCGTAGTCGGGCGCGAAGGCAAGTCCGAGTAGTCCGCGTTCGCCGCCCGACCGCACCGCGGATCGCAGATCCAGGAAGTCCGTCGCCAGGCGTGTCCCGGCGCTCACCACGCGAACACGGCCCGCCTGCTCGACCACGAACTGGACGAACGGGTTGGTCGGATCCTGCACGATCGCCACGGGCAGACTGAACCCGGATGCGTAGACGCGGGCGCGAAGGCCCGTCTGCGCGTGACCGGCGCTATGGAGGGCCAGCAGCGCGAGCGCCGTCGCCATCCCGACCTGACGCATGCGGGCATGGTAAATCAGGAAGGGCAGGAAGCGCAGAAAGGCGGGAAGGGCAGGAAGGGCAGGAAGGGCGGGAGGGGCGGGAAGGGCAGGAAGGGCAGGAAGGGCGGGAAGGGCGGGAAGGGCAGACGGCACGTCGTTGGACGCAGGGCCTCGGAGGTTCTATCATCGATCGCGGTGATGATCCGCATCCTGATCCTGGGCTTGTGCGTGGTTCTCGTGCTGGCCTGCGACAACGAGTCGCCATCGCCGCCGGAGAGCCCGCAGCCCCCGCCGGCTGCCGAACAGATCATTGGCAACGAGCGCTTCGGCTGGGATCAAGCCGCCGCAACATCGGCGGAGCTCGCAGCCTTGCGCTATCTCGTCTACGTCGACGGTGCCGCCGGCGTCGAGCTGCAGGACGTGTCGTGCGCCGGCGCGCCGGCCGCCGCAGGCTTTGCGTGCAGCGCGCGCCTGCCGCCGATGTCACCAGGCCGCCACTCGCTGGCGCTCTCGGCGTTCATCGAGGACGGCGCCCGGCTCGAAAGCGCCCGCTCGTCGCCACTGAACGTCATCCTCGTCGGGCAAGCGGCGACGATGCGGGGCAGCGGAGTCCCGGCCGGGCCAGATGATTGTCGCGACGGTGGACGGAGTCCGGCTCCGCGTGACCGCTGTCGCGGACGGCCTCGAAGAGCCGACCGATCTCGCCTTTGCCGCTGACGGCCGCATCTTCATCGCTGAACGCGCGGGACGCGTGCGCATTGTTCGCGACGGACGGCTTCTGCCCTCGCCCGCGGCAACGCTTCGCGACGTCCTCGCGACGGATCGCAACGGACTGCTCGCGATCGCGCTGGATCCCGATTTCGACCGCACCCAGTTCGTCTACCTCGTCTACACCGCGGACTCTGGTTTCCGGCTCTCGCGCTTCCGCGCCGCGGGAGACGTCCTGAGCGAACGCGTCGTTCTGCTGGACGCCGTCGCGCCATCGGCGAGGCATCCGGCGGCGTCGCTTCGGTCCGGACCGGATGCGAGGCTCTATCTCGGCGTGGACGATGGCGACGCCGCGGACGCAGCCGGCGATCTCGGATCGTTTGGCGGCAAGGTGCTTCGTTTGAACCCCGATGGGACGACGCCCGCGGATCAGGAGGGCGGCACTCCCGTGTTCGCGCTGAACGTGCATCGGCCGAGCGGCATGGATTGGGGTTCGAACGGCGCGCTCTGGATCGTCGAGAGCGGGCTGCTGCAGGTCGTGGTCGCGGACACCCGGCGCGAACGGCGCGGGCGGACCGTCGCGCGCTACTCGCTGCCCGAGGGCACGGGCGCATCAGCCCTGAGTTTCTATCATGCCAACCTGATCCCGGCGTTCCAGGGCAACCTGTTCATCGCGGGTAGCGGTGACCGCACCATCCTGCGCCTGCAATTCGATCGGAAGCAGCCAATGCAGGTCGTGTCGACTGAACGGCTGGCTCCTCGACGCCTTCGACGGCTGTCAGAGCGATCGGCATCGGGCGCGATGGCGCGATCTACTTCTGCACCTCGAATGCCCTGATGAAGATGGTGCCTGAATAGAACCCGAACGCCGAACGTCGACGTGCCGAACGCGAACCTAGCCCTTCCAACGGGCACGGCTGCCGCGGACGTCGACATGGACAAACGGCGGATGCGCCGCGGTCGCAGGGTAGAACCCCATGCCGCCCTCGAATTTCCTGAACGGCGGGCGCATGAGCATCTCGTCGATGAGATCGTAGAGATAGCGGGCGTCCTGCAGATCGACCCGGCCATCTCGCGTCAAGTCGTCCATCACACCCTTGTCATGTCGATCGACGAAGATGTCGGCCGCGCCGCCGAACTGATGCATGCTGTAGCGCACGTCGCGCAGCACGCCGTTGTAGTACGGCGTGCGGTAGCCGCTCATCACGTGCAGGGTATCCGCGTCGAAGCCCCGCGCGTTGACCTGCTCGAGAATGCGTCTCGAGGTCGAGGATCAGCCGCTCCTCGAGGACGACGTACTTCGGAAAGCGCGCCACCGGCTCCTGCTTGCAGAGGAACTGCCGTAAACGGAAATGAGGGGAGACGCGAGTGTCCTGATTGTCCTTGGTCACTTCGACGAAGCCTCGAGGAGGCCGGTAGAGCGCGTTGCCGTTCGACGGCGGGTCCGGATACGTCCCGATCCGGTAACCATTCAGGTAGCCGTCCTTGACGGCCACGGCCGGCACCATGACGAAGGCGCGAAGCGTGATCGTGTCCGTGCCGGAGGGTCCCTTGACCTCCAGCGTGAAAACGCCAGGTGTGGCGGGTGCGTCCCACTGCCACGATCGCAGGCCCCGGCGTACCAGCTGGCCATCGTCGGTCTCGATCGAGTACTCGCCCGACGGACCGCCGACGATGCGTATCTGCAGTGCAGCCTTGGGCATGACGAAGACCGACGTTTCGCGGTAGGCCGACTCTTCGTCCTCGAACGCAATCGAGAACCCCGCCGTTCTCCTCGACGTCCGCCCCGGCGGAAGGGGCGCTGGGCCGCCATGCGACCAGAGCCGCGGCGAGCAGCAGGCCCATGACGCTCCGGGAGGGCCGCCTGTTCTGTCGGCGGACGATGAGGCGCGTGTGCATGGTGGCCGATGAGCACAGGCAAACGGTGCCGGCCCATCGCAGAAGGTGCCTGCAAGGGGGGTGCCTCCATTGGCATGGAGGCAGCTCATCAGGCCGCCGCCGGCCCGCCCGACACGGCGAGCGTGAAGGCTTGCACGGATTCATGCTCAGCGACTCTCCGTGGACCGGGCGGTGACCCCGGTCTCGGGTGTCACGGCGTTCAGGACGTCCACGAATTCAACGATGGCGGTGATGACGCGGGGGCCGGCGAGTATCTCCTCATCATTGTGACCGGCGCCTTCGATGATCACGAGCCGCTTGGGCGAGGCCGCGGCATTGTACAGGCGCTCGCTCTGCGCGGTCGGCACCACCTCGTCCTTGTCGGTCGCGATCACGAGCAGCGGGCGCTCGAGGCTGGCGATCCGCGCGAGCGAGGGAAACCGGTCGCGCAGCACCAGACTGACCGGGAGGAACGGATAGTGAAGGCGGCCGACGTCGACCAGCGACGTGAAAGGCGAGCGCAGGATCAACGCGAAGGGCGGCCGCTCGACCGCGAGGCCCACCGCCACCCCGCTCCCAAGCGACTCGCCGAAATAGACGATCCGGTCCCCGTCCACGTCGGGACGGGAAGTGACGTGGCGGACTGCCGCGCGTGCGTCGGCGGCGAGTCCCTTCTCGGACGGAGTGCCCGGATTGCCGCCGTAGCCACGATAGTCGAACAGCAGCGACGCGATGCCATGGCGGGCGAGCTGCGCGGCGAGCGGCGCACGCGATGCGCGATTGCCGCCGTTGCCGTTGAAGACGACGACCGTCGTGCCGCGCGCAGGGCCGGATGCGGGCACGAACCAGCCGCCGAGCGTCAGGCCGTCGTCCGTCGTGATGGCCACCGTTTCGGCATGGGGCAGCCCGGCGTCGGCCGGCGTCCCGGGATCGCCCGACGGGAAGTAGATCAGCCCGCGTTGAATCGCCCACAGGATGACGAGGCCCGCAACGACAGGAATCAGAACAAGTGCGAGGCGCGACACCCACATGGCGGAGGGTCAGCCGCTCACAGCTACCGGTCGGTGCCAGCCGCCTGCTTGAGCAGATGGATGATCTCGATCGGCAGCGGGAAGATAATCGTCGAGTTCTTCTCCGCGGCGATTTCCGTCAGCGTCTGCAGATACCGGAGCGTGATGGCCATCGGCTCGGTGGCGATCACGCCGGCGGCCTGCGAGAGCTTCGCGGACGCTTCCAGCTCGCCGGCCGCGTGGATGATCTTCGCGCGCTTCTCGCGTTCCGCTTCGGCCTGCCGCGCCATCGCGCGCTGCATGTCGGGCGGCAGATCGACGTGCTTCACCTCGACGGCCGACACCTTGATGCCCCACGGATCGGTGCGCTGATCCAGGATCTGCTGCAGGTGCTGGTTGAGACGTTCCCGCTGCGACAGCAGGTCGTCGAGCTCGACCTCGCCCAGCACGCTCCGCAGCGTGGTCTGGGCCAGCTGCGACGTCGCGTACATGTAGTTCTCGACTTCCACGATCGCCCGGCGCGGATCCATGACGCGGAAGTAGAGCACCGCGTTCACCTTGACCGAGACGTTGTCTCGCGTGATGACGTCCTGCGCCGGGACATCGAGGACCACCGTCCGCAGGCTGACCCGCACGATGCGATCGATCGGCGCGAAGACGAGGATGACGCCGGGCCCCTTGGGCTGGGACAGGAGCTTGCCGAGCCGGAAAATGACGCCGCGCTCGTATTCGGCCAGGATCTTGATCGAGCTGATCAGATAGGCGCCGATGACGAAGAGCACGATCAGCACGGGCGACATGTCACTCATCGGAACCTCATTCCTTGCGAACGGTCAGAATCAAGCCGTTGACGCCGGCCACGCGCACGCGCGTCCCTTCCGCAATCGGCTCGGCCGCCGTGGCCTGCCAGTTTTCACCGTGGATGAACACCCGGCCCAGGCCTCCCGGTTCGATAGCGGTCAAGGCCCGGCCGGACTGGTCGATCATACCTGTCCCGCCCGTCACGGCCGGCTGACGCTGGGCGGCGAGGCCGAGTCGCACCAGTGTGATGCCGATCGCCGAGAATCCGAGCACGACGGCGACAACGAGCCGCAGGCTCACGCGCAGCTCCGGCGCGGGCGAGTCGATGAGAATCATCGAGCCGAACACGAGGCTCACCAGACCGCCGCCGGTCAGCAACCCGTAGCTCGTCACCTTGATTTCGAGCGCGAGGAGCAGCAGGCCCAGCAGAATCAACAGCAGCCCCGCGAAGTTGACGGGGAGCAACTGCAGCGCGAAAAACGCGAGCAACAGCGACACACCGCCGACCACGCCCGGCAGGATGGCGCCGGGGGACCACAGCTCGATCGTCAGGCCGAGCATCCCGAGACTGAGGAGGAGGTACGCGATATTGGGATGCGCGATCGAGCTGAGAACGCGCTGGCGCAGGCTCATCTCGAGAGCCACCACGCGGGCGTCGCGCGTGTGGAGCACTGCGGTCCGGCCGTCGAAGCGGCGTATCGCGCGGCCGTCGAGCTTCGAGAGCAGGTCCGGGACATCGGCGGCAATCAGATCCACCAGCGGCGGCGACGCGTTCAGGGCTTCGGTCTCGGTGAACGCGCGACTGTCGTTCACGGCCTGCTCCGCGAGCGGCACGTTGCGGTGGCGCCCGGCGGCGAGCGTGCGGACGTACGCGGCGACGTCCTCCGCCGCTTTCTTGGACGTCACTTCGTCGACCGGGGCGCCGTTGCCGGAGACCGGGTGCGCCGCGCCGACATGGGTGCCTGGCGCCATCGCGGCCACGTCGGCGGCAATGGTGATGATGAATCCCGCCGAGGCGGCCCGGGCGCCCGAAGGCCCGACGAAGACCACCACCGGAGTCGAGGCCGCCAGCATCCGCGACACGATGTCGCGCGTGGACTCCAGAAGCCCGCCCGGTGTCCGCAGGGTGAAGACCACCATCGCCGCCTTGTCACGATCCGCGCGGTCCATCGTCTCGATCATGAATTCCGCGGAAACGGGGTGGATGATGCTCTCGAGCTCGGCCGAGTACACGAGACGCGTGTCGGTCTGCGGCTCGACAGCCGCGGGTTGGGGGCGCGCCGTGACCACCGCGCACGCCACGAGCACGCCGCCGAGCCGCCGGCCGAGGCGAACACGCATGGGCACTCTGCCGTGAATCATACGTCCAGTCGACTCGCGGGAAACCTGAAGTGTCAGACGGAACTTAGATCTGAACCGTCAGCTCAGCCTCGGCAGCTCAGCCTGACAGCTGACGCTGAAATCTGACTTCAGACTTCAGACTTCAGACTTGCAGACTTGCGTGATCACTCAGCTTCCGTCGCGAATAACGCGGTCAGGATTCGATGTCGAACGTCACGTCGCCGATGGTCAGGCGCGTTTGATCGCGGAGGTCGGCGGCGAACCGTAGGAAGCGCCACACGTCGCTGAAATTGGTGACGAGCCCGAGCGATACGCGAATCGCCCCGGCGCTCTTGCCGCCGCGGTGCTGAATCACCTGCAGAAAGCGGGGGAGCGTCATGTCGTCGCCCGCGTCGAGGCCTGCGAGCATGTCGCTCTCCGTCAGCCCCTCGGCCAACTCGCCCGCGCCGGGATTACAGAAACAGCCCGTCCTGAGCGAGATGCGCTGCTGGTTGGCGAGCTCCTCGACACGGCGATAGTCGAGCAGGTGACCGTCGGGATCGTAGAAGTTGAGCGTGATCGCGCCGCCGCGCATCGTCGTGGTGGCCGGTCCGTAGATGCGCACCATGTGACGGCCGTTGCTGTGCGCCAGCGCGAGGAGCTCGTGGAGCAGCCACCCGGTCAGGCAGCGGACCCGCGTGTGGATGGTCTCGATGCCGATGCGCAACAGGTGCCGCAGGCCGATCTCCACGGCCGGAATCGCCAGGTAGTTGAGCGTCCCGTCCTCGAACCCGGCTTCGCGAGGGGCGAGGATGTGCCTGAGGCCCTGGACCGTCGCGAAGTTCACCGTGCCGCCGGCGAACCAGGGCCGCGTCAATTTCGGCAGCACTGCCTGTCGAACCAGGAGACAGCCGACGCCCGTGGGATAGCCGAACATCTTATAGAAGGAGATGCTGACGAACTCGGGCTGCACCTGCCCTAGATCGAGCCGGTTTGTCGGCACGAACGCGGCCCCGTCCAGCAGCACGTCCCAGCCTTTCTCGTGCGCCTCCCCGATCAGGTCCAGTGGGTGCACGACGCCGGAGAAGTTCGACTGGGCGGGGAAGGCAAGGAGGTTCGCCTTCGAGTCGTCCTTCCGATCGAGGAGCGCGCTGAGGCGCGGTCGATCGATGCGCAGGTCGGGCAGCGTCAGCGGCGCGTACTGGACGTCCGCGCCGTTGGCGCGCGCGAATTCCCGGATGCCGTTCACCGAGTTGTGATTGTCGAACGTCAGAAGGAACCGGCCGCCGGCCGCGAACGGATAGGACTCCCCAACCAGCTTGAGCGCGGCGGACGCATTGAGCGTAAACACAGCCGTGTACTCGGCGGGCGACGCGTTGAAATACGCCAGAACCGACCGGCGCGCCTGCTCGACCAGGTGCGTGGTCGTCGTGGAGCTCAGATTGCCTGAGTGGGGATTTCCAAGGATGTGGTCGTTCAGCAGTTCGGCGTGAAGCCGGATCTGCGAGTCGGCATACAGCCCCCCGCCCGCGTAATCGAGATACACGTGCTGCTGCGCGTCGAGGCGGCCGTAGTCCGATTGACGGAGCGCATCGAGGACAGCGGTGCTGGCGTAGTCGGGATACTTCTCGAGAAAGTCCGCGTATGCACGCTCCACAGAGTCATTCTAGGCCACGAACGGCGAACGGCGAAAGAATGACCTGACGCCACAGACATGACGGCGACGTTCGGCGGTCGGGAAGGGCCGGCGACGTGCTACGATTCACGCTGGTGAGCGGCTTTCCGATCAGGTTCGAGTGCATGCCGATTCGCTCGCTTCCAGTCCTCATCCTGACGATGTTCGTGGTGTCATCGCCGGCGTCACCGCAGACGCAGACCGCCGGCGATCTCGATGAGATCGCGCGGGTACTGGTTTCTCGATATGTCACCAGAACGATCCTCCAGGACGCCGAGCTCGACATGTCCCGGGTTCCGGCGCTGCGAGCCGATTGGCCGACAGACCTGAAGCTGGCGCTTGCGCTGGATACCTCCAGCGAGAAGCAACTCGGACTACAGGTGGATTCGGTGAAGGCCCATCTGCCCGTCTTGTCCGAGCGTGTCAAGAACGAGTTGTATGTGGAAAGCTGGTTGAGAAACCGCGTGGCGGAGATGAAGGACGCGAGCCTGCAGCGATCGGCCGAAACGCTCGAACTGCGGCTGAACGAGTCGGCGGTGGCCCGCGCGCGCAGCGCGATACAGGCACGGACCCGCCTGCGGGCGTCGCTCGGCGATACGTTGACCGGCTTCGAGCAGACCTTCCGCGTGGCCGTACGCAACGTGCTGTCGAAAAATCCCACTCTCGCGCCGGCTCTCTTGGCCGTGACGCCGGATTCCGCCGCGCTCCTCGATTCGAGGAACAGGCTGATGACGGCCCTCACCGATGCGGAGAAACGTTTCAAGCCGTAGGAAGCCAGGAGGCCAGCATGAACGCGCATCTCATCGGTCTGCTGTCCGCAGCCGCTCTCGCCGCCGTGCTCTGCGGCGCGACCGTCCGCGGACAAACCGGCGCCGGTAGCGTCGATGCACATGTCGCGGCGGCCACGGCCGCGGCAGGGAAGGAGCACACCGCGCTGCTCAACCTCTGTGATGCGCCGGCGCCGCCGCCGGCGTCGTCCGCCTCGCAAGGTCCGCCTGAGCGCTCCCGGTGGTACGCCGAGCCGGTGAAGGTCTTCGACAATCTCTATTTCGTCGGGCAGACGGAATACTCCGCGTGGGCTGTAACCACGTCGGCGGGGATAATTCTCATCGACACCATCTTCGACTACTCGGTGGAAGACGAGGTAGTCGGCGGATTGAAGAAGCTCGGGCTCGATCCGGCGATGATCAAGTACGCGATCGTGAGCCATGGTCACTTCGATCACTCGGGTGGGGCGAAATACCTCCAGGATCACTTCGGCACCCGGATCATCCTGTCGGCGGCGGACTGGGATCTGCTCGAGCGCGGCTCGCCGACGAGGCCAAAGCGTGACTTGGTGGCCGTCGACGGCCAGAAGCTCACGCTCGGCGACACGACGCTGACCCTCTACCTCACACCGGGTCACACGCTCGGCACGATCTCGACGCTCATCCCGGTGAAGGACGGCGGCACGCCGCACCTCGTCGCCGAGTGGGGCGGCACCGGATTCAACTGGATCCAGAACCGGGCGCGCTACATCACGCCCAGCACGCCGGATCGCTTCTGGTTCGAGACCTATAGCCGTTCCGCCGAGCGTTTCCGCGGCATCGTGGCGGAGGCGGGCGCCGATGCGCTCATCGCCAACCATACGCGACTCGACGGTTCCAAGACGAAGCTTCCGGCGCTCGCGAAACGCCGGCGCGGCGACCCGCATCCTTACGTCATCGGCAACGACAGTGTGAAGCGGTACCTCACGGTTGCAAACGAATGCGCGAAGGCCGGCCTGCTTCGCCTCAAATGATTCACAGCGGGTGTAGATCGGGGGGATGATGGCGGAGAAGGCGGACGGCGACAAACCGGGACTGTCGCGCCGGGCCTTGCTGAGGCAGGTCGGATTGGCCGGTGCGGTCGCCGCGGTGCCGCTCGAGCTGTTCAGGTCGGCGCCAGTCGAGGCGGCCCTCGAAGCGCCCGCTGCGCAGACCTCCGCAGCCGCGGCCCTCGAAACGTTGACCGCGGCCGAGTCGAGCACGCTCGACGCGATCGTCGCGCGTCTGATACCGACCGATGATAACGGACCCGGCGCCGCCGATGCCCGCGCGGGGCGCTATATCGACCGCGCCCTTGGGGGCGCCCTGGCATCGTCGCGCGACCTGTATCGCGCGGGCCTCGCGGCCGTGGACCGTTACGCCCGGACGTCGCGAGGCGCGCCGTTCCATCAGCTCGCCCCGGATCAGCAGGACGACGTGCTGCGCGACATCGAGAACGACGTCGCCACCGGCTTCGAGCCGGCATCGTCGATCTTCTTCAATCTGGTCCGCGCGCACACCATCCAGGGCACGTTCGGCGATCCCTACTACGGGGGAAACGCGGCCTTCATCGGCTGGGACTTGATCGGCTACCCGGGCGTGCGTCTCGCGGTCACGCCGGACGAGCAGCGCCTGGACGCGCGCGTCGCGCCCACGCACAGGTCCGCATACGACCACACGATGTTCTCCACGAAGAAGCCGGCTCGGGCGAGCCTGGAGGGAGACAGCCCGCGTCATGGCGACTAACCTGCCAGCCACCGACGTCGTCATCGTTGGCCTGGGAGCCGTGGGCGGGGTCGCGGCGCTTCCGTTGGCGCGAGCCGGGCTCGATGTGATCGGTCTCGAGGCGGGAACCTGGCTCAAGCCGTCGGATTTCGCTCCCGACGAGATCCGGAACAACGTGCGCGCCTGGCCGCAGGCGGTGCAGAAGGCGAATCAGGAGATTCCGACTCACCGGCCGAACCGGTCGGCGCCGTACTCGCCCCGGCAGACGATTCATCCGATGATGAACGCGGTCGGCGGCACCACGCTTCACTACTGGGCGCAGAGCTGGCGACTCAACCCGTGGGACTTCAAAGTCGTGAGCGAGACGACCCGGAAGTATGGCGTCTCGCGGCTCCCGAAGGGCTCGACCGTCGAGGATTGGCCGTTCGGCTTGGAAGAGCTCGAGCCGTACTACGACCGTGTGGAACACGAGCTGGGAGTATCGGGCCGGGCGGGAAACATCAACGGGAAGATCGATCAGCGTGGCAACATTTTCGAGGGCCCGCGCAAACGTGATTATCCGATGCCTCCCCTCAGGGGCACCGGTTTCACCGACATGATGGCGGACGCCGCACGGAAGCTCGGATGGCACGCCTTCCCGGGACCGGCGGCGATCAATTCACAGCCTTACCAGAACCGTCCGGGCTGCTGCATATCACGGCTACTGCAATCGCGGCGGCTGTCACGTGAACGCGAAGGGTTCAACAGCCGTGACGACGATCCCCAAGGCGGTGGACACGCGACGTCTCACCGTCGTCACGCAGGCGCACGTGACGACCGTCGAAGTCGATCGAAACGGCCGCGTCAGCGGCGTCAACTACCTCAAGGACGGCACGGAGTACTTCCAGCCGGCCGGCGTCGTGCTGCTCGCGAGCTACGCCTACGAAAACGTCCGGCTGCTGCTGCTCTCGAAGTCCAAAGCCTTTCCGAACGGTCTTTCGAACAACAAGGGCCAGGTGGGCAGGCATTACTTCAGCCATAACACCGGTGCAAGCGTCACGGCCCTGTTTCCCAGGAACCTGAACAACTGGTACGGCCTGCCCGCGCAGGGTGTGGCGGTCGACAACTGGGCGGACGACAACTTCGACCACTCCAGCGTCGACTTCATCGGCGGCGGGAATCTCTGGGTGTACTCAGACAGGCGGCCGATCAGCGCGGCGAGCATGAGCACGTTCGGCAGGACGCCGAGGTGGGGATCGGCCTGGAAGGCGTTCGTCAAACAGAACGCCGACCGGTGGAACCAGGCCTATCTTCAGAAGACGACGCTGCCGTACGAGGACAACTATCTTGATCTGGATCCCGTCGTGAAGGACCCGCTCGGGTTTCCCGTGTGTCGGATCACGGCCGAGTTCAAGGAAAACGAGCGGAAGGTGGCCGCTTTCATCCAGGAGAAGATGACCGACTGGTTCAGGGCCGCCGGCGCCGTGGCGACCGAAAACGCGCCGATTGGCGTCATGGGCCCCTCCACGCACGCGTACGGCGGCACGCGGATGGGGAACAATGCCGAGACGAACGTAGTCGACTCCTGGGGGTTTTCTCACGAAGCCCCCGGCCTCGGGATCCTGGGCGCGTCGGTGATGGGGACGAGCGGCGCTCGCAACCCGACGCTCACCGCGCAGGCGCTCGGGTGGCGCACCGCCGAGTACCTCGCGAAGAACTGGAAGAAGATCGTCAGCTAGCGTGAGGCCTTGGGGGTGTCGAGCCGATGTCGCGGGGCGCTCCACTCTCGAGCACCTCGCTTTCGACGCGAATTGATCCGCCGCTTTGCTGGACGATGCCGTAGACCGTCGACAGACCGAGGCCTGTGCCTCGGCCTTCCTCTTTCGTCGTGAAGAAGGGTTCGAAGATGCGGGACACGACCTCGGGTGGCATGCCGCAACCCGTATCGCTGACCTCGAGCCGGACGTAGCGGCCGGGCGCCACCCCGAGAGCTGCGCCGTGGCTGTCGTCGAGGTGCACGTTCGCCAACGCGAAGTTGAGACGCCCACCGCCAGGCATTGCGTCGCGCGCGTTGACGGCCAGGTTGACCAGAACCTGCTCGATCTGTCCCGGGTCGGCCTTGACCGAGCCAAGGTCCGGGGCGATCGTGCTCGAGATCTGGACGTCCTCAGCGATCAATCGATGCAGCAGCTTCTCGGTTCCCGTGAGCACCTCGGCGAGCGAGAGCACCTGCGGCGCGAGCACCTGACGGCGGCTGAAGGCGAGCAGCTGACGGGTGAGCGCCGCCGCCCGGTTCGACGCCTTGAGAATCTCGTCGATGTCGGCGCGGCACTCGTGATCCGGGTCGAGGCTCATGAGCACGAGCTCGCCGTAACCCTGGATCGCCATCAACAGGTTATTGAAGTCGTGCGCGACCCCGCCCGCGAGCAATCCGATGGCCTCCATTTTCTGTGACTGCCGCCGCTCCGCTTCGCTCTCGCGGAGCGCGTCTTCGTTTCGCTTTCGTTCGGTGACGTCGCGGATCACCGCCGTCACGGAGGTGTCGGCGGTTGACCCGGCGGACAGGGACAGTTCGATCGGGAAGCGGTCGCCGTTCTTTCGCACGCCGGTCAGTTCGATCGTCTGGCCGAAGATGGCGCCCGGCGTGTCGGTTCCAGCCGCCAACGCCTCGAGATAGAGCGTCCGGTCCGACTCGGCGAGCAGGTGCTCGATGGGTGTTCCAAGCGCCTGAGCTTCGTCGTAACCGAAAATTGCCGCCGCGCTTCGATTCCAGAATGTGACGGCCCCTTGTGCATTGGTCGACACGATGCCGTCTCGCGCCGACTCGGTGACCGAATGGAACCGTCCGTACGAGGTCTCGATCCGCTTCGCCCGCTCCTCCGCCTGTTCGTGCCAGTGGCGCAGATGGCTCGTCATCTCGTTGAACGCCGTCGCCATCGTCGTCGCTTCGGCGCTCCCGTGCGTCGGCACCTGCCGGGCCCAGTTGCCCGCCGCGACCTCGCCAGCCGCCTGAGCGATGTCTTTCAGCGGACGGCTCATCCGCCGGCTGAACGCCACGCCACCGGCGAGGGCCAGGGCGAAGGCGCCGACGCCGGCCAGAAGGAGCTGACGGCGGAGATCGTCCAGGAACTGCTGCGTCGGCCGCCAGTCCTGCAGCAGGACCAGCCGGCCGGCATCCTCCGACGCGCGGTCCGAAGACAGCGGGAACGTTCCCGCTACATATGGCACATTGCCGACCGTGCGGATGAGGGGGGATCCGTCTTGCTCTTGTTGACGCGGTGTGTTCGAGATCAGCTCGCGAAGCTCTCCGCGCGCGGTCTGCGGCAGGCTGCTGCCCGAGACGGCACCGTCCGCCGTCGTCAGGTTGACCTCTGAACGTGTGAGCTCCGCAAGCTCCTTCGCGACCCCGTCGTCGAGCGCGTAACCAATCGTGAGTGTTCCCAGCGTTTCCTCGGCAAATCGCGCGGGCTCGAAAATCACGAGAAACAGCTGCTGGTGGAGGGCCACGATGGCTTGATCGGAAAGACCGCCGACCGCCCGATCGATCCCGGCTCGTATCGACGGTGGCGATTTTTCCCCTGTGGGCCAGCCGGGACTCTCAGCGGCGCGCGGAGAAACCCCGAGTACGCGTAGTCGCTGCGCGTATAAATCCCGAACGGCGTCCGGTATCGCCCCGCGCGGAATCCGGCGAAGGCCGGTCCCTGGTGAAACAGACGCTCCGCATACGCTTCGATGATCTGAAGGCGGTTGCTGTACAGGTACGCCGCGCCGAACGCATCCGTGCTCTCGTTTGTCTCGCTTCGTGCGGCCCACGCGGCTTCTGCGAGGACGCGAAGGCCGAGCGGAATGTCTCCAAAGACGCGGACCTGCGTGGCGAGCGCGTTCGCCTGGTCGCTCGTGTAGCCTCCGGTGAGGTCGGCTTCAACAAAGACCGGCTGGGCACGCGCCGGGCTCGAGGAGCCGCACATCGTCAGGGCGACGACCAGCGCCGCCGCCGTTTTCATGGCTCCTCGATCTCGAACCGCTTGTCGCGATTGACGTCGAAGGTGCCTGCCAGGACCGCCCCTCCCGGGCGCCAGGTGTGGTACGTGTAGGCTGCTGGCGGGACCGCCGGAATGATGAACGCGCCCTGCTCGTCGGCCACGCCGAAGTAAGGTGTGTCAACGGCCATCACGTAGGCGGCCATGTTCGGGTGGATGTTGCAGAAAAGCCGGCTCAAGCCGGGTTTGTCAAATGTCACACGGCGGCGCGCGCCGATCGGGTACATTCCCAGGTCGAAGCGCTTCCCGTCGCGGAACGAGAACACGTTGTGGAACACGCGATCGCTATTCGGAAAGTCCACGGTCGTACCGACACGCACCGCGAGAACGCGTGGGTAGAAGTTCAAGTTCCGCTGATCGATGACGATCTTCTCCGTCGATGGCGAAGGGTTGGCGTGTGGCGCCTCCAGCCAGACGACCGTGTTCGGCTGAGGCCGGCCGCTCGCCCGAACGCTGCCGTGGACGTCCAGGCCGTCCACCGCGGACATCGCGGGGATCAAACAGCCGACCGCCATCAGGGCGAGTGCGATTGCGCGCATGGCCGTCTCTCCGATTCCCGCCGGCCTGCCGTGGCCCTGCGAGGCGAATCGCGTGGTAATCGTCCCGGTGAACTGACTGCGACGCTGGGGGGCACTCCTTCGATGCGCGCCGAGGACAACGCGGGCACAACTCGGCTGCCTGATGGAATGGGCCTGTTTAGGGCATCCATGCGAGCATACGCTGACGCCGGTCGTGAGTCGTGACCCATCTGGTCGGGCGGCTTCCGGCGCTGCTCACAATTTCACGAATTGTTTCTGATTGAAGCCTACGGTCGAGGTGCGTCGCGCGATCGATGCGTTGAACACGGACGAGCAACGCAGCCCCGGCGGGATGCATCGGCGGCCGAATGCCACCGTATCCATGAAACGGGCCACTTAGCTCTGAACTGTGCACTACCCGAACGAAGGCGATAGCTGATAGCTTTTAGCGAGAGGCATGCAGGAGGGAGTCGATGCGAGTGCACTATCGGGCGCTGATCCTCGGGGTCGCCTTGGGGATGGCCACGATCAGCGCGCCTCGAGGTGATGCCGAGGCGCAAACACGACCCGAACGCGCGGTCGCCATGGTGGCTTCTCTCGGGGACGCCAGCCGGTACTGGCCGCGCTGGCGCGGCCCATCGGGGCAGGGACTCGCCGTGGGAACCGGTTATCCGGATCGGTGGTCGGATACCGAGAACGTGTTGTGGAAGACACCCGTTGCTGGCCGCGGCCACTCGTCGCCCATCGTCTGGGCCGACCGCCTGTTTCTCACGACGGCGTACAACGACGGACGGGTGTCGGTGCTGTGTTTTCGCCGCTCGGACGGCAAGATGCTCTGGGAGGCGTTCGCGCCGCCTCAGCGCACCCGCGACTACCTCCACCCGAAAAACAGCCCGGCGTCGGCGACGCCGGCGACAGACGGCGTTCGCGTGTACGCGTCGTTCGGCAGCAAGGGACTCCTCGCGGTCGATTTCGAAGGCCGCGTGGTCTGGCACCAGTCGCTCGGCGCGATCGACGCCTATCACGGCACCGCTGGTTCTCCGCTTCTCTATAAGGATCGGCTGATTCTGTTTCAGGATCACAGCGGCGGCAGCGGGGCGTTCGTCGCGGCGTTCGACACGCGATCCGGACGCACGTTGTGGCGCACCGGGCGGCGGGAGACGACCGGATGGGGCACGCCGATCGCCGTCCAGACGGGCGACCACGACGAGATCATCGTGAGCAGCCAGCAGCGCGTGCACGCATACGACCCCGATACCGGTCGCGAATTGTGGAGCTGCGGCGGCAACACGTACGAAGTGATCCCCACGCCCGTCGTCGGCCACGGCCTCGTATTTTGCTCGTCGGGACGCGCTGGTCCGACGCTCGCGATTCGGCCGGGCGGAAAAGGCGACGTCACCAGCACGCATGTCGCCTGGCAGAGCCCGAGGGGCTCACCGTTTGTCCCCTCCCCACTCTTGCTCGGCGACTATCTCTATCTCGTGAACGACATGACGAGCATCGCGACATCGCTGGAGGCCACAACGGGGAAAGTGATGTGGCAGGGCCGTCTCGGGCAGGCCGCGCGCGAGGGGTTTTCAGCCTCACCGGTGACGGCCGACGGGAAGATCTTCTTCACCAACGACGAGGGCGAAACCTTCGTCGTCGGTTCGGGCACGACCTTCCAGCTCCTGCACGTGAACCGCCTGAACGCGGGCGTGCTGGCATCGCCCGCGCTCGTGGACGGCAAGTGGTATTTCCGAACCGACCGGGAGCTGCTCGCCATCGGAAAGCCGTGACGTATCTCGAAAATCTGAAGTCTGAAATCTGAAGTCTGACCAGGTTTCAGACTTCAGGGTTCAGATTTTCGCGTCCTGTCTCAGTTCGTCGTCACGGCCTGTCCCGCTTTCACGAGCTCGCCGTAGGGAGCGATCTTGCCGTGGAGCGGCAGGATGCGGTCGACGCGCAGCTTGCGCTTCTTGATGTTCTCCAGCAGATTGGCCGCGAACTGGTTGACGGCTGCGCCGGGGTTGAACACATCCGCTTCGACGAGGAGCCGCTCCCTGGGGAAGTAGGCCATCAGCAGCGTGTCGGCGTGCGGGCTTCCGACGATGTGGTAGACGTTCACGGTCATCGTGCCGTCGGTGAAAACGGCCTCGTCGTCAATCAGCTGCAGTTTGAGCGGCCGGGGTGTTGCGGCGAGCGCGTCGGGCGCAAGCATGTGCGACCGCTGCACGGCATCCGTGAAGAAGGCCCCACTGGCTTTCTGCACGGCGACCGTCAGCCCCTCCGCCACGGCGGCCCGGATCCCGCCTGAATGATCGAAGTGGTGGTGGCTGTTGATGACGACCGTCAGCGGCTTGCCCGGACGAAGCTCTTTGGCTTTGGCGATGACCGCGAGCGTCCGCGTGTCGTTCTGCGGCGCTTCGATCAGCATCAGATGGTCGTTGAACTCCACGAGCACGCTGTGATGCGACTGGCCGGCGAGCGACCAGATCCCTTTCGCCACTTCTTCGGCGGCCACAGTCGCCGGCGGAGGCGCCGATATCGCCGGCGCTGACGCGGCAGCCGGGGGCGCCGCGAGATCGCCGACCACGCCGTCGACGGTTTGCCTCGTCACGCGGAGGTCGGCGGTCGTGTATTTGTCGGTCCTGGTCGTCAGGCGCGCGGGCAGCTTCAGCCCGCCGGCGTCCTGATAGTCCTCGAAGCTGGTTTCGATGGCGACGTCGCCGAGGTTCGTGTTGTCGGCCATCGAGACGACCCGCGTGGGCAGCTTGCTCGTGGCATCGATCGCCAGCGTAAAGGCCAGACCGTTCGGCGTCGTGACGTCGACGACGCGCTGGTTGTCCTGGGTGCGGGGATTGGCGAGCGTCGATGCCGGATCGAGCGCCGCCCGGACGATGGTGAGCGGGTGATGATAGATCTCCATGCGTCGATCCTGTGCCGCCGCATTCGAGATGCGCGTGGTGTTGGCGCCGGCCACGTTGTAGCCGACGTCGCCGTCGATCCCCTGTGCCTGCTTCTGCGGCGCCTGGCCCTGGAAGTACGGGAAGTTCGGCGTGCGCGTCTGGTCGGTCCGCGCGCGCAACGCCGCCACGTCGATGGCGCGCCTGAAGGTGACGCCGAAGGTCTGCGAGGTGGCCTCGGGCGTCACGTCCTGGCCCAGGTTGCCGTTGGTGCCTTCGCCCTCGATCACCAGCGTCTTGACAGCGAGCACCTTGTCGCGCCCTCCGAGCGCCGCCGCCGCATCGTCGATGACCTGCCGTTCCGGACTCGGTTGCGCGCAGGCCGAGAGAGTAGCCGTCGCGAGAAAGGCGAGCCATACGGGTCTCATCAGGAACTCCTATGTGATGGGTAGGGGTGTGTCACGCCGCCGAAACGGGCCACATTATATGTGTTCGCGGCGGCCGCACGGAAGCTGGCATTCCACGAAATCTGAAGCCTGAAATCTGTTGAAGCTCTCAGCTATCAGCATCGCGATCAGCGCTGATACCCGACAGAGCTGAGAGCCGACAGCTGAGAGCTAATCAGACTTCAGGTTTCAGATTTCAGATTTTCGTGTGTCACGTGAGCCGTCCGAGCGGACCGAGGTCGAGGTTGAGGTCCTCCGGGGTCAATCCGAAGCGCTCGCCGATCTGGCGGATGGTTTCTTCGAGCCGCATGAGTGCGACGCCGACCGCTTCCACTTCGTCTGGCGTCAGTGTACGGCGCTCCATCCGCCGGATCGCCTGGCGCTCGAGCAGCTTTCGCAGGAACTCCATCAGCGTCAGCACCAGCTTCGCCACGGCCCGCTGCGCGTCCTCCGGATTGGCATTCCATTTCGACGGGCCGATCGTGCGGGCGCTTCGCTCCAGCTCGCTGCGTAACGCATCGATCTCGTCCGGCTGCAGCACGAGCGCCTTCGGTATCTTCGCCGCTCGTCGCCGTGCGGGTGCCTTGCGTGTCGAGCGCGCCGGCGGGCGAGACCGCGTCGTGCCCGGCCGCCGCTTCATGGTTGCAGCTCGGGAACGAATGCGTACGGCGGCCAGGGCCCGCTGGCAATCACGCGAAGCCCCAGCGCGGCTGCGCGGCGTTTCAGGGCGGCGCGATACACGCGTGCTTTGCCTCGCGGGATGAGATGGTAAGCCGTCAGGAGCAGTGGTCCCGCGTCATGGCGCGAGATCCGTTCGGCGGTGACGATGTGGGCGAGCGCCGCGCTGAGCGGTTCGAGCTCGGGCGCCGACCGGGCGCGCGCCTGGGCGCGGGCGAGCCGGCTCAGGTAACGCGTTCCGGGATGGTCGCCCGTGTCCGGTTCACGTGAGAGCGGCGGAGACGCGTCGGCGACGGCGGCCCCGCCGCCAAAAAGCCTCAGCGTCATCTGCTCGCGCCGTTCAACGAGGCCCAGCGCCGATTCGAGCTCGGCGGACCAGGCTTCCAGCAGCGCGGTCAGCGAACGATCCGTATCGACGAGGGTGCCGAACCTGACCGGCAGAATTGCGGGAACACCTCGAGCGATCCGGCGCACGACCGCGTCATGTCTCCGAAGCGCGCTTACCGTCGGCGCGGGTCGCTCGTCGCAGTCGGCGACAATCGCGGCCACTGCCGCCACCATTCACTGCGCGAAGTCCCGCGCGCGCGCCCGGTGAGAACGAGCGGGCGCGGACCCGCCGGCTGACGATCGCGTACACATACAAAGGCATTCACTGATCACTTGCAAATCTGAAGTCTCAAGTCTGAAGTCTGATCAGACTTCAGGTTTCAGGTTTCAGATTTTCGAGTGAGCGTCGATCGTCGATTGCGGCGCCGCGTCGGTGCGCTGGCGGGCGCGCCGCCGGATACGCGATCCGCCGCGCATATCAGGGCCAGAAGGCGCACGTAGATGAGGTCGATGCCCTGCCAGACCGAGTGTGACCTCGCCCGAGAGCACCACGCCCTTGTTCAACACATGGTCGATCAGTTCGAGCAACGAGGGATCGGCGTGCTCGAGTATCTCGGTCGTTTGAGATTCCGCGGTTTCCGGCGCGGGTCGTCGCAGGCGTGGTGGTCACGTCTTCACGACTCGATGAAGTTATAGGGCGGCCATGGTCCCGTCAACTCGAGACCGAAGCCTTCGCCTTTCAGATCGCGCGTCAGCCGCCGGGCGGCCGCTTGAAACGGCTTCACGCGGTCGGTGGCCACCAGAAAGGCGGCATCGAGCATGAGGCGCGAGCGCGCCTGCCCTTCCGCGACTGGAGAGTGACGCCTCGCCTCGACCGCCTTCGAGCCAAGCGTTGCAAACGCAGCGTTGGCGCGAGACTCCCCCCGCATGGTCTGTTCCCGGGCGGTATCCCGTGCTTGCTTCTTCGCCGCCAGATAGCCAGTGCCGCTCGCCTGCGTCGCCTGTCGTCGTTCAGGCGCGGGTGGACTCGCGAGCCGGATGCGGACGCCCCATTCGCAGCGCCCGGCGACGCGGCGGATGATCCGATCGAGCTTGCGGCGATGCTGCCGGACGTACGCCAGCGCCCGCTCGTCGCTCTCGAAGATCGTGAAGAGCTTCATCGGCACGACGGCCTGCGCCCGGATCCAGCGCTCCACGACCGATTCGTGCGCGATGGCGCACGTCGACACCCAGTCGAGATCCTGGAGGCCGCGGGCAATCGAGGCCTCGCCGTACTGGGGCAGAGGCGCACTGCCCACGACGATCCAGAGGCCGCCTCCGGCATCGACGAGCCGCGGCGTGCCGAGGCCCGGCAGGCCGGATGGTGGCCGCGCGATGCGGGGTGTGCGGGAGGCCTGGACGACGCAGTACACGTATGTGGCGGTCGCGGCCGTCCCGGCGCGACGCGCGCGGGCAGGGCGGCGCACGGCGGCGGGTTCAGTGCGGCTCGTCGTCATCCGAGAAGTGCACGTCCACGTCCGCGCCTGTCACTTTGTAGCCGGACGTCGACTCGGCGTCCGCGTCTTCCGTTCGCCGGCGTCGCGCCGCACTGAGGTGCTTGAGGACGTCGCGCTCGAGGTCGGCGTATTCGGCTTCCGTCAACTCGCCCGCCTCGAGCTGCGTCTGCCCGTCGAGCAGGATCCCGCGCAGACGAGCTTCATCGTCCATCTCGGCATCCGCCGCTTTCGCGACCTTGTCGAGCACGAACCGGAGCCCGCCGATCAGGAGAGAATCGAGCAAGAACACGCGCAGGATCTTTCCGGCGCTTGCCGGCTCATGCCCTCTCGAGCTTGAGACGGATGTTGACGAAGTTATAGGGCGGCCAGGGGCCCGTGTACTTGAAGGTCAGCCGCTCGTGCTGGGCGGCCACCCGCTTGACGCGGCTGTCGAACGCGCGTTCCTTGTCTCTCGACACGAGGAACGCGCCGTTCAGGATCATCTTGTCGCCGATGGGCTTGTTGACGCGAGCCGCGACGGCCACGTCCCGCAGGTTCTCGAGGATCCCGGACACGTAGTGTTCCGCCCAGCGCTCGAGCCCGGCTTCGATGAGCCGGCCGTACTGCATGCGTGCGAAGTAGGTGGAGCCCTTCTGCGATCCGATCTCGCTCTTGAGCCGCCGGATGTCGTCGTCCTCTTCCTCGAGCTCCCGGATGACGGCGTCCCGGTCCCACAAGACTTTCAGGCCGAACTCCAGCTTGTTCTGCATCTTCGACAGGACGTCGCCAAAGGCGTCGTAGGCCGACCGCAGCAGCTCGACGATGTCCTCGCGCGTCTTGAAGATCGTGCCGAACGACATCGGAATCACCGTGTGCTCGCGCATGACCGTCTCGTTGACGTGCTCGTGCGCCAGAACGTTTTCCCGCGTCGAATCGAGCGCGCCGATGGGCACGTCCGAGACGACGGCTGCGAGATCCTTGTAGTTCACGGTGTAGACGTCGGCGACCTCGTCGGCGATGGTGCTCTGGCCCAGCTTCAAGGGCTTGTTCGACCCGATGATGCAGTACACATACCGGCCGCGTGCCGGCGGCTGTCGCGCCACCGGGACGGTGCGCGCCGGGTTGTCGCGACGGTTGGCCTGCGGCACGCCGTTGCCACGCGCCGGCGGCGGATCCTTTCTGGAAGGCTTCTTCTTGCTCGGCCTTCTGGATGCGCCTGAAGGCTTACGCATGCGAAGGCCTCCGCCGCTGATTTTTCTTCTGGAACACCTTCAGCAGCCGTCGCACTTCGCCGACGACGGCGTCGGGGAGACAGGGTTTGATGATGAACGCATCACACCCGGCGTCTTTGGCGCTGGTCGAGACGCCGGGCAGCGCGTGCCCGGTGAGCGCGATGATCGGAATGTGCTTGGTCCGCTCGTCAAGCTTGATGCGCCGGGTCGCCTCCCATCCGTCCATCCCCGGCAACGACAGGTCCATGAGGATGATGTCGGGCGACAGATCGGTCGCCTGTTGAACCGCATCGACGCCGTTGGCCGCCTCGGCGACGCGGAAGCCCGAGAACGTCAGATATTCCGCGTACATCTCGCGCGCGTCCTGGTAGTCGTCCACGACGAGTACCAGCGGACCGGCGTCGTCCGGAGTGGTGGGCGTTTTGTCTGCGGTCATTTGTGCAAGGAAGTGGCCACGACCAGGGTGAAGACGGAGCCGCGGCCGAGTTCGCTCTCCAAGTCGATTCTTCCTCCAAGCATTCTCGCCAATCGGCGGCAAATCGACAAACCGAGACCGGTGCCGCCGTATGGCCGCGCCACGGTGCTGTCGACCTGGCGGAAGTCTTCGAAGATTTTCTCGCGATCCGCCGGGTTGATGCCGATGCCGGTATCGGCCACTGCGATCGTCACCGTCTTGTTGCCGTCGCCGCGCTCGACGCGGATCGTGACCGAGCCCTTTCGGGGTGAACTTCAGGGCATTGCTCAGGAGATTCAACACGATCTGCTTGATCTTCTGCCGGTCGCTTCGGATCGGCCCCACCTTCGCCGACACGTGGCTGCTGACCGTGAGCTTCGCCCGGGCGATGATGGGATCCATTTCGGCAATGACTTCGGCGACGAGCTCGGGCAGCGTAAAACGCGTGGGCCGGAGCGGCATGCGTCCGGCCTCGATCCGCGTCAGATCGAGAATTTCACTGATGATACCGACCAGATGCCGGCCGTTCGAGCTGATCCGTTCGAGGCTCTTTTTCTGGCCGGCTGTGAGCGGGCCGGACACGCCGTCCAGCAGGAGACTCGTGTAGCCGAGTATGGCATTCAGCGGTGTCCGGAACTCGTGGGACATGTTGGCCAGGAACTGGGACTTCAGGGCGGACGCCTGCTCGAGTTCCACTGCCTGACGGCGCAACAGCTCGTTCTGCCGCCCGAGTTCCGCCGTGGCCGAGACGACCTTGGCCTCCAGCTCGCCGGAGGCGCGCTTCACCTGCTCGTACAGCTGCGACCGCTCCAGCGCTTCCGACCGATCGTGCAGAATCGTCACGACGGCGATCAGCTCGCCGAACTCCGACAGCACCTTTCCGGCGATGGCCTCGACCGGAAGCGCCGCGCCGCTGACCA
The DNA here is from genome assembly GCA_963745495.1 of uncultured Acidobacteriota bacterium. GTDB lineage: Bacteria > Acidobacteriota > Vicinamibacteria > Vicinamibacterales > CAVVIG01 > CAVUXJ01. Next base: position 31,465 of record CAVUXJ010000006.1, on the reverse strand, counting down.
CGTCGGTCAGCGACATTTCGCCGCGGCGGCGGACGTCGCCGCCCGCCGACAGCAGGCCCGAGATGAACGACGAGAAATGGGCGTCGTTGGTCCGAACGCGACGGTGCGCCGCTTCGTCCCCGCCGGGCCGCGCGTTGAAGAGCCGCTCGGCGGGCGGGTTCATCAACGTGATCTTGCCCGCGTTGTCCGACACCATGATCGGATCCGCGACCGAATCGATGATCAAGTCGAGCCGATCGCGTTCCGCCCGCACCTCGGCCTCCGCCATCCGCATGCGGCGGTAGTTCTCGGCCAGTTCCTCGGTGGCCCGCCGGAGATCGGTGACGTTGCGGAGCACCGACACGATGCCGGTGCCCTCGCGGGGATCGTGGACGACGGTGCCGAGCAGCTCGAAGAGCAGATCCGAGCCGTCGGCCGGATCGACGAGCGGCAACTCCTGCGGCGCGACGTCGGCGCTTCCCACGGCAATCCGCCAGAGCGCGGCCGAGAGGAACATGTTGTTGAGCTCGACCGCCCGCCGCCGGCCTTCACTCTGTCCCGCGGCGTTCGAAAACAACAATTCGGCGGGCGCGTTGGCGACGAGCAGGTGTCCCTGGGAATTGGTGAGCAGCAGCGGATCGCCGACGGCGTTGATGATGGCGTGGAGCAGCGAACGTTCCCGGTGCAGCTGGCTCTCGCCTTCGGCCTGCGTCTGGCGGGCGCGAACGCTGCGCAGCCGCTTGGTCAGAACGTCGGCCGCCCACGTCAGATCGGCCGTCGGCTCCCCGCCGAACACCAGCAGCAGCAGCCCCTCGGCGGGACGGTCCGCCACCTTCGACGTTCCGAGCGGGAACGCCCAGTACCCCGAGCGTCCGAACGGATGCTCGGCGCGGGCGCGCTCGTTTTTCTCCTCGGGCCGGCTTCGAAAGAATCGCGGCGCGCGCGACGCCCATCGCCTGAATCCACGGTTCCGCCGTGTCGCCCAGCCTCGGCGGTCACTTTTTCGATCTGGGTCGGCGTGACACGGTGGCCGCCCACCCCGATCAGCTCGCCTCGCTCGACATCCGCGAGGGCGCAAATCGCGTGCGTGACGCCGGCATGCTCGCCCAGCCACGCCAGCGCCCGCTCCACACACCCCACCACATCGTCGGCGCCGAGCATGGCTTCAAGCAGTTCCAGCTTGGCCGTCGCATCGACGACGCGTGGCGCGTGTACGGAAGCCGACGCCATGGGTAGTTAGTTGGGCCGGCTGGAGGTCGTTTGCGTGTCCTGACCGCTTTTCGGGGCCGGGTCGAGCCAAGCTGAGACCGCAGAGAGGCATTCTCCGACACGAGCTCGTCGTACGAGCGCCCTTCGAGAGTGGCGGGTCGCGAGATCGGGCGCGAGGCGCTGACCGCCTCGGCATACTTGAGGTACGTGTCGATCGATGCGACGACCACGCGCGCCTCAACGGTGATCAGGTCGATTCCCACAAGCGACACGCGTACCCAAGCGTCGATGACGATGCCCTTGTCGAGCACGCGGTCGAGCACATCGACGAGACTCGAGCCTCCTGAGGCCCGTTCAATTGGCATCCTGCCCTCCTTGTATCCTTCCCATCGCGCGCCCTACTCTCGGCGCGGCATTGCGCCGCCGCCCGCGCACCGCGGGTCGCGGGCCAGCGCGTGATGCAAGCTTCCGCTCCAGCAGGTGGATCCGCTTCTTCAACTCCTCGTTCTCGCGTGGCAGATGACTCAGTCGCCCGGACGACAGGTTCTTGTCGTGTCTCCACCAGTCGAGGCCGATCTGCTCGGCCTTGTCGATCGAGCAGATCAGCAAGCGGATGCGAATCGTCAGCAGCTCAACTTCCGCCAGCGACACCTTGATGTCGCCGGCGACGACCAGGCCTTTGTCGAGTACTCGATCGAGGAGATCGACGAGGCTGGCGGAATGAGAAGAGGAACCGGGCAATAGAGGCGATGGCGGCATTCGTATGATTTGATCCGCACGTTGGAATGCGGAAATCTCGCCCGAAATGATGAGGCGTCGGAGTATATCCCGCTCACGACGGGGGAGCAAGCACGCGAGCCCGATCGAGGGGCCAACTCAGCCGCAAAGCCTTCCTCGATCGGCCGCGCGTTGATAGGCTAGACTCTCGAATTATTTCAGCCAGGAGAGCGAACGTGAACCTGAAGCGATCGGCGGTGCGGGCGTTGGTAGCGATCTGTTTCGCGGCGGTGGCCGCCGGCGCGGCTGACGCACAGGTCGTCCGGCGAGTTCCACCCCGAGGTCGGCCAGGCCGGCAAGGACGTCGTGTGGGTGCCGACGCCGCCGGCGCTGGTCGAGAAGATGCTGGACATGGCGAGGGTCACGCCGCAGGACTACGTCGTCGATCTCGGCTCCGGCGACGGGCGCAACATCATCGCCGCCGCCAGACGCGGCGCGCGCGCGGTGGGCTTCGAATTCAACCCGGAGATGGTGGAGCTGTCGAGGCGCACCGCCGCGAAAGAAGGCGTCAGCGACAAGGCGTCGTTCGTCGAGGGCGACATGTTCGAGGCGGATTTCTCGCAGGCCACCGTGCTGGCCTTGTTCCTCCTGCCCGACAACATGATGAAGCTGCAGACGAAGTTCCTCGGCCTGAAACCCGGCGCGCGCATCGTCGGGAACACGTTCGGGTTCCAGGACTGGAACCCGGACGAGCAGGAAACCATCACCACCGATTGCTCCTCGTGGTGCACGGCCCTGCTCTGGATCGTGCCGGCCAAAGTGGAAGGCACGTGGCAAAGCCCGCAGGGAGAGCTCACGCTGAAGCAGCAGTTTCAGATGCTGAGCGGTACCCTGACCGCCGGCGGCCGCAGCGGACCCATCGCCGGCGGACGTCTGCGCGGGGACCAAATCAGCTTCACGGTGGCTGGCGCCGAGTATTCCGGCCGCGTGAACGGCGACACCATCGAGGGCACGGTGAAGTCGCGAAGCCGAAGCGACACCTGGAGAGCCACGCGCGGGCCGCGCTAGCGCTTCACCCTTCGTCCCGGAGTGTTTCCCTCACACTTCGCGATTTGTCGCGTCCGCAGGTTCGCGACCTGTCGTGTTCCGCAGCGTACTCACCGCGCCAGCGGCGCGAAGTAGTCCGGCAGGCCCGGCTTCGTGTCGCGGAGGATCTCGACGATCGCCTGACGATCGGCAGCGGAGAGTCGATCGTAACTCTGGTCCTTGTCGCGCCCCGACAGCACCTCCCACAGGCGCGCGTAGACGGCCTCTCTTGGCGGCGACGGGCAGCGCGTCGAACGCGGGCGTGTAGATCATGTAGCTGCAGGGATACCGAAACAGCCGGCGCTCGAGATCGAGCTGACGCAGCGAACGCCCCTTCTTGTCGCGAGGACCGGCGGCCGGGAACTGCTCCGCGAAGCCCGACGTTCCGCTGACGGCGGCAGACAACGGCGCTTCGTCGATGAAGAGAAGATAGTCCACGAGCTCGCCGGGCGGTCTCCCGTACGCGCGCTTCCCTGGAAGCGTCACTGGAGATCCGCGATTCTCGCCTCCCATCCGAGGCGCGTCAGCAGATTCGTCATGTGAACCTGATGGTTGAGGACGAGCAGCGCGACCACATCGCTGTGGGGCGACAAGTACCCGGTCGTATCGAACTTGCCGGACACCGAGGTCAACGTGGGGGCCACCGCCAACCTGGTGTATGACCGCTCGACGTGGTACACCGGCACATTGCCGAGATGCGCTCGCGGTACCTTCCCGCCGGTGACATACCATCCGCCCCACCGGTCCTCGATCGGCGTTCGATGGTCGACGTACCAGCCCCTGGCATAGTCATTCAGGTTGTCGGACAGCGGCAGCATGCTCATGGTGACCGTGCCGGGCACGTTGCCCGTGAAGCTGTTCTGGTGACACTCCAGGCACCGCTGGCTGCGCGTGAACTGCGGCTTGCTGGCGGGCTTTTGATCGAGCGTATAAAAGACGACGCCCTGTTGCGGATCCTGCGCGGCGAGCTCCAACGAATCGGCGCCTCTCACCCACCCTACGGCCAGCTGGTCGTTGAAGTACAACGCCCGCGGGTTTGCCGCGTTGATGTGTTGGTATTGAAGGCTCGTCTCGGAAAACACCAGCGTCTGCGACGCCACCGGTACGTCCAGCGCATCCAGCACCGACTTGAGATAGCCACCGGGTCCATCGAACGACAGCTGAAGCTGTCCCGACTGGATGCGGCGATTCAGCGCGGCAACCGCGTCTGTCGTTTCTCTTGTGGAGTACCTGATGGCGGGATGATCGGGCGACACGTCGAACGTCCCGGTTTGGCCGGCGATGACACAGACAGCAAGGGAGAAAGCAAAGGCGAAGGCGGCCGCCGAGCGAAAGTGATTTCATCCTGAATCAGCAGTATATCGCGGGCACACGGGCCTTCGTCCGGGCCCCGTCCGAGGGTGCCTGCTGAACCGCTCGAGCTGTGCCGCACCCTATTGACATCGTTAGGATTTAAAGCGATATTTTCCCCGTGGAACCACGTATTTCCACAACAAGATAAAGATTTTTCACAGAGGAGTCGCGCCGATGCGGAACCGGCATGCACGGGTGGTGATGATCGCGGCCAGCCTCGGCCTGGCCGTGGCGACGGTCAGTGGTCAAGGACCGGCGTATCGAGCTCCGCGGACGGCAGACGGCAAGGCCAATCTGAACGGGATCTGGCAGGCGATCAACTCGGCCCACTGGAACATCGAAGCGCACTCGGCGGCGCCCGGCGTGCTGAACGAGCAGCTGGGGGCGGCGTACTCGATCCCGGGAGGAATGGGTGTGGTCGAGGGCGATCTCCCGTATCGCCCCGAGGCGCTGGCGAAGCGGAGCGAGAATTTCAACAACCGGCTGAAGCTCGATCCCGAGGTCAAGTGCTATCTGCCAGGCGTGCCGCGCGCCATGTACATGCCGTATCCGTTTCAGATCATGCAGAACCCGAAGCACGTCATGATGTTCTTCGAGTTTGCGGGCGCCGTGCGCACGATCTACATGGACAAGGCGGACCAGATCGAGGCGCCGGCCGACAGCTGGATGGGCTGGTCGCACGGGCGGTGGGACGGCGACACGCTGGTCATCGACACCAAGGGCTACCTGGATACGACGTGGTTCGACCGTGCGGGCAATTATCACAGCGACGTGCTGCACACGGTCGAGCGCATCACGCCGCGCAGCGCCGACACGCTGCTGTACGAAGTGACGGTCGAAGATCCCAAGGTGTTCACGCGGCCCTGGAAGATGAGCATGCCGCTCTACCGGCGCGTGGAGCGGAATGCGGAGCTCGTCGAATATCGCTGCATCGAGTTCGCGGAGGACGCGGTGTACGGCCATCTCCGCAAGCCGGGCACCAAGTAAGGGCCCGCGAAGGAATAGGGTTGGCCGCCGGCCGCAACGGCGCGTCGTTGGCAATGCGGCAGACAGCAATGCGGCAGGCATACGGCGACAGATATAAGGCGAAGATAGTAGAAGCGGTTCATAATGGTTGGTAAAGGAGATCTCACAATGGCTCGTCGATCTCTCATCTCACTGGGTGTTCTGGCGACTGCTGATTGCGGTCTCCCCGCTCGGGCTCGTCCCGGCGGGCGCGCAAGCACCCGCCGCGGCGGCGAAGCCGAATGGTTCGCCCGCCAAGGCATATGTGCCGCCGAAGACCGTGGACGGCCAACCGGACATCTCGGGCTTCTGGACCAACTCCACCTATATTCCGCTCCAGCGGCCCCAGGGCGTGACGAAGGAGTTCTACACGCCGGAAGAAATGGACAAGCTCGAGGCGGCGGCCAAGGCGCGCGAAGACGAGCAGACGGTGCCCGGCACCCAGCAGGACGTGCACTACGACGATGGCCAGTTTGGGCTGGCCCGGAGCCAGGGCACGTTCGCACGGAACCTTCGGACCGGGCTGATCGTGGATCCGCCCGACGGAAGAATCCCCCCACAGACCGAAGAGGGGAAGAAGAGGAATGCCGCGATCGCCGCGTCGCGCAAGGTGGGCACGCCTCCTCCCGGCTTTACGCTCAGGGACCTGACAGGCGGCGACCTGGACTCTCATCGCGGCATCAAGATCGACACCCGCTGCATCATGATGGCCGCCGTTCCGCCGCCGTTGATGAGCCCCGGCTACCTGCCGAATTACCAGATCATCCAGTCGGCCGGCTACGTGACGATCCTCGTGGAGCGACTCCACGACGCCCGCATCATCCCCCTGGACGGCCGCCCGTTCCCCTCGGAGAACGTGCGTAGCTGGGTCGGTGTCTCGCGCGGTCGCTGGGAGGGCAACACGCTGGTGGTCGAAACCCGTAACTCGAACGGCCGCGTCCAGGCGGCGGAGCGCGGCCTCATGGCGGGTCAGCCGATTAGCGGCGGCAGCCCGGACATGAAGATCACCGAGCGGTTCACTCGCGTGTCGGCCGACCGGATCGACTACCGCTTCACGGTCGACGATCCCAAGACGTGGACGAAGCCGTTTACCGCCGAAGTGCCCTTCGAGCGGATGGATCCGCAGGGGCCGTTCTTCGAGCACGCCTGCCACGAGGGGAATTACTCGATTTCCATCATGCTCAACAACGCCCGGCTCGCGGAAAAGAAGGCCGCCGAGGTGGCGGCGAAAAAGGGATCGAACTAGGTATCAGGCGGTCGCGAACGGATACGGGTGGCAGACGATCGTCGAAATAAGGAGAGGATTCCAATGCGAACGAAGCTAGCGGCGATGGTGGTCGGCGTGGGGATGCTGTGGGTGGGCGTGCCGGTAGGCGCGCACCATGCCTTCTCGGCGGAGTTCGACGTGAACAAGCCGCTGAAGCTCAAGGGCACGCTGGTGAAGTGGGAGATGATCAACCCGCACTCGTGGTTCCACGTCGACGTCAAGGACGCCGACGGCAAGGTCACGACGTGGATGATCGAAGGCGGCAGCCCGAACCAGTTGATCCGCATGGGCGTGACGAAGAATTCCGTCCCGGTGGGCACGGAGCTCCTCATCGACGCGTACATGGCCAAGGACGGAACGAACAAGGCCGTGGGCCGGGACTTCACCTTCAACGACGGCCGCCGGCTCTTCCTCGGCGGGTCCGCTCCCGGGTGCGACCCCGGACGCCGATAAGAAGTAGAGACCTGCCGGCACGTTCGCGCATGGAAAACGGCGCGCAGGGGCGGCCTCGGTCCGTCGCTGCGCGCGCTCCTTTCGCGGTCTCCTCGTCGGCGCCCTTCTTCCATCCCTTCGCGAGGCGCGCGAGCGATTGCCAGGCGAGAGCCCGTTGTTGACCAGTCAATCTCGGTTGTAGAGGAGACGGCCATGAAGATCCTAGTGGGTGGACTGTGCGCGGTTCTGCTGGCGTCGGTGATGTACAGCCAGACGGCCAATGCCGCAGCAGCGTCGTGCGAGAGCTTGTCCTCGTTGAAGCTGCCCAATGCGACCGTTACGTTGGCCCAGGACGGTCGCGGCCGGCGCGTTCACGCCAACCGCCGCCGACGCCGAGCCGGGAGAGGCGTCGCCCTCCGCGCAGGCATTCAAGAACCTGCCCGCGTTCTGCCGCGTCGCCGCCACGCTCACGCCATCGGCGGATTCGGACATCAAGATTGAAGTGTGGCTGCCCGCTTCCGGGTGGAACGGGAAGTTCCAGGCTGTCGGCAACGGTGGCTGGGGCGGTCCGATCAGGTATCCGGCGATGGGAGAGGCCCTCCGCCGCGGCTACGCCACGACCGGGACGAACACCGGGCACGTCGGCGGCGGCGCGAGCTGGGCGCTCGGACATCCCGAGAAGCTCGCCGACTACGCGTATCGCTCGCAGCACGAGATGACCGTGAAGGCCAAGGCGTTGACCGCCGCCTTTTACGGCGAAGGACCGAAGCTGTCGTACTGGAATGGCTGTTCGGCCGGCGGCAAGGACGGGTTCGTGGCGGCGCAGCGGTACCCGGAGGATTTCAACGGCATCATCGCCGGTTCTCCCGCGATCGACTGGACCGGACGCGCCGCGCAATCGCTGCGCGTCTGGAAAGCCCTCCACAAGGACGAGGCGAGCGTGATTCCGCCGGCGAAGTATCCGGTGATCCGCGCCGCCGCGATCGAGGCGTGCGACATGCTCGACGGCGTCAAGGACGGCGTCATCGAAGATCCGACGTCATGCAAGTTCGACCCGAAGGTGCTCGCCTGTTCCGAGGCCTCCGACGGTCCGACGTGTCTGACGGCGCCGCAGGTGGAATCCGCGCGACAGGTCTATGCGAGCGCCACCAGTCGCAGCTCGAAGCGACAGGTCACCGGTCTCTATCCGGGAAGCGAGCCAGGGCTGGTCCACGTGGGGCGGGAACCAGGGATTCGGCACCTCGGTCGAGCACTTCAAGTACGTGGTCTTCAAGGATCCCAACTGGGACTTCAAGACGCTTCGACTTCGAGCGGGATTTCGCCGCCGCCGACAAGGTGGACAACGGCTTGATCAACGCGCTCAACCCGAACCTGAAGGCGTTCTTCGATCGCGGCGGAAAGCTGATTCAGTATCACGGGTGGGCCGACCCGCAGATCTCGCCGGGGGCGAGCGTGAGCTACTACCAGAGTGTCGTGGACACCATGGGTGGGGCGGCCAAGGTGCAGGGGTCCTATCGTCTGTTCATGGTGCCCGGCATGAGGCACTGCAGGGGCGGCGATGTGCCGGACACGTTCGACGCGGTGACCGCGCTCGAACAATGGGTCGAAGGCGGCAAGGCGCCCGAGCAGCTGATTGCGTCGCGGGTGACGAAGGACGGCAAAGTGGACCGCACGCGTCCGCTGTGCCCGTACCCGCAGACGGCCCAGTACAAAGGCACCGGCAGCACCGACGAGGCTGCCAACTTCGTCTGCAAGGCGCGCTGACGGGTAGACAGCTCCCACGATTTGCCGCCGGCCGCTTCAACCGAGTGGCCGACCGCGGTCAAAATGGGCGGGTTGATCGACGCGATTTCCGCGTCCGGTCTACCCGCCTCCCGCTCATCCTGCTCTCCGTTCCGCTCTCGTATTGCCTCAAGCCGCCTGGCTGGCGGGCGTATACTAGAGCCCGTTTTGAAGTCCGGCGTCGTGCCGACTGCAGCCGGAGTTTCACACGGGCTGCCAGAGTCCGTTCGCGCGTCTCTGGTCGGTGGCCGGCTCAGCCCGCTGCTGAAAAGACGCAGGCTGAAGTGCCACTTGGAACGTGAAGTTGGCAGGCCGCATAGTTGGCCGAATCGAGGCTCACGGTTCATGTGTCTTCAGAAGGAGGAAACGATGAAGCGCGTCACTTGTATCGTGGCGGGATTGATGCTGTTCGCGGTGTCCGCTCTCGCGCAGGCGCCGAAGGCGGGAGAGAAAACGGGCCTCGCGGCCGGCATGCAGCGCAGCTACGCGGCCATCAAGGGGAACCTCACGAAGGCCGCCGAGAGGATGCCGGAGTCCGACTACCAATTCAAGGTGGCCAACGTCCCCGATATGCGGACGTACGGGCAGTGGATCGGCCACCAGGCCGACAACCAGTTCACCAACTGCGCGACCCTCAAGGGCACGACGAGCCCGAGTACGGGCAATGAGAAGAAGGCGACCAAGGCCGAACTGGTCAAGGCGCTGAACGACGCGTTCGCGTTCTGCGACGGTGCGATTTCGTCGCTGACCGATCAGAATGCGGTGCAGTTGATCAAGCAGGGAGAGGGCGAAACCGCGCGCGGCGCCATCATCTCCCAGATGCTCGCGCACGCGCTCGAGTCGCAAGGCATCGTCACCGTTTATCTGCGCGCAAAGGGTCTGGTGCCGCCCAACCCACCCGGCGGCCGTGGCGGCGGCGGGCAGTAAAGCGCGCGACGCGCGGCTGGCTTGCCAGAGCTTGAGAGGTTCTAGGGTTCCGACAGCTTCTACGGGTTCCGAAGGTACGTGAGCGAGAGTAGGTAACCTCTAGAGCTCCCTAGAACCTCTAGGTCGCGTAAACGAAGGCTGATGCGCGACGGGCACACGGCGGATACACACGGCGGTCATAGAGTGCGCGCTTGAAGGCGTGCCAGCCGAAGCTTCTCCGGTCGCGTGAGCGAAGGCTGGTCGAGGAGGCGTCATGACTCGTGGCTGGCGCTCGTCCATCCCCGTGTGGTCGGTGCTCGCGTGTTTGGGGCTCGCGGTTGCTCTGCGCGCCGACAGCCCCGCCGAGTGGACCGACGACCTCTCGCCGATCGCCGCGGGCGAGTGGACCTATGCCCGCGCGGCCCATCTTCTCGAACGCGCCAGTTTTGGCGCGACCCCCGAGGAAATCGCGCGCGTCGCCGCGATGACCCCCACCCAAGCCGTTGATTGGCTCGTTGACTACGAGACCATCGACAACGGCGCTCTGATGCCGTTCGACGAGTCGGGCATCTGGGATCCCGGCATGGATCCGTTTCCGCCGAGCCGTGCCGAAGCCGTGCGTCTGGCGCGCCAGCGCGGGGAGGGTCTGGGCGAGAAGGTGCTGCCGGCGGGTGCCCAGCGACGGCTCCAGCCGGTGGTGGACAAGTTCTTCTACAGCCTGATCGCCAACGGGGTCGAAACACAGCGCCTCGGCCTTGTGGTGGGCGAACCGGATGCTGACGACCAGGAGGCCGCTCGAAGAGAAGCTCACGCTGTTCTGGCACGGCCACTTCGCGACCGGCGAGAACAAGGTGCGCGACTACCGGATGATGCTCCGGCAGAATCTGATGTTCCGCGCGAACGCATCCGGCAGCTTCCGCGAGCTGCTCGTCGGGCTCCTCAAGGATCCCGCCATGCTCGTGTATCTGGACAACGGCGAGAACGTCAAGGCACACCCCAACGAGAACTTCGGTCGCGAGCTCCTGGAGCTGTTCACGATGGGCGTCGGCAACTACTCCGAGCGCGACGTGCGGGAAGCCGCCCGCGCGTTTACGGGATGGACCAACGACGTCCTGGTGTTCAAGCTGGACGACGGAACAGCACGACGCCGGCCAGAAGACGTTTCTCGGTCGGACGGGACCGCTGGGCGGCGAGGACATCATCGATATCATCCTCGCGCAACCGGTGACCGCCGAGTTCGTGGCCGCGAAGCTCTACCGGTTTTTCGTGCGCGAGGAGATCGCCGATCCGGTGAAGGCGGCGTTGGGACGCACCTTTCGCGAGAGTGGCTATCAGGTGAAGCCGCTGTTGAAACGCATCTTCCTCTCGAAAGACTTCTACAGCGGGCCCTCGGTGGCCACGCACATCAAGAGTCCCGTGCACCTCGTCGTCTCGACGTACAAGAAATTGGGGCTCACCGAAGTGCCGACGATTCCTGACTTTGGCCGGATGACGGCGAGCCTGGGGCAGAGTCTGTTCGATCCGCCGAACGTGGCTGGCTGGGCGGGCGGCCGCACCTGGATCACGCCCTCCACGCTTGCTCGAGCGGGGCAACCTCTTTCGCGCCGTCCTGTTCCCGGACGTCAAGAACTTCAGCGCCCCCGATCGCACGATGTCTCCGACCGACGCGCGCGTGGGGCAGCGGCTCTCTCAAGGAATGGGCATCACGGAAGCCACCAAAGAGGACGACGCGTCGACGATCATGGCCGAGTCGAACATGATGGTGGACCGCGACGAGGATTACAACACGCGCTACGGCGGGTACAAGGGCTGGCTCCAGACCTTCGAACGGACCAAGCTCATTCCGCGCCGCCCTGCCACCATCGACCTCACCGCGATGATCCAGGCCGCAGGTGGCGACACGCCCGAGAAGGTTGTCGATCACCTCGCTCGCAGGTTTCTGTCGGTGCCGCTGGGGGAGAAGGACCGCGCGGTGCTGATCGATTTCCTGCGCGGCAGGCTCGGCACGACGCGCGTGCAGCCGGGTCCTGGGCTCGAGGACTCGCTCCGCGAGCTGCTGTATCTCGTCCTGAGCACGCCGCAGTACCAGTTGGGATAGGCGGGGCGAGGTCTGCGGTCGAAGATCGATCCGGTTGGAAGGGAGCGTTCGAGATGTCACGAAAACGGATGCCCGTGAGTTGTTCGTGTTCCCGTCGCGACTTTCTGGTGCGCGGGCTGTACGGCATCGGCGTCGGCGCCGCTCTGCCGCTTGTGCTGAGCCGCACGTCGGCGGCGCTTGCGGCGCAGGCGCTCGAGGGCACCAGCGTCGAGACGCATCCCGAGCGGATTCTCGTCGTGATCGAGCTGTCTGGCGGCAACGACGGTCTGAACACGGTCGTGCCGTATGGCGATCCCGCGTACTATCGCGCGAGACCGAAGCTCGGAATCCCGGAGCGCGAAGTGCTGAAAGCGGCGCATGGATTTGGCTTTCATCCTTCGATGGTCGGCTTCGAGCGGCTCTATAAGGACGGACATCTGGCGGTGGTCCACGGCTGCGGGTACGACCATCCGAGCCTGTCGCATTTCTCGTCGATGGGGTTCTGGCACACCGGGGTGCCCAATGGCGGCGAGCCGCTCGGATGGCTGGGCCGGCTGGCGGATCAGACCTACGTGCCGTCCGCGCGCAACGTCATCGTGAATCTGGGCAACTCGCAGTCGCTCGCGGTGAGGAGCCGGAAGCATTCGCCTCTCGTCTTCCAGGATCCGGCTCGCTTCCACCGGGACGGAACGGACGCCGAAAAGCAGGCGCTGACCGCGCTGAGTCAACCGCGGGTCACCGCCAATTCCACGCTCGAGTTCCTCGCCTCGACGGCGCAAAACGCCGAGGAGAGCTCGGACTTCGTCCGCCAGGCGACGGCCGGCTACCGCACGACCGTGGACTACGGGGCGGGCGGCGGCCTGGCAGGCAACCTCCAGCGGGTCGCGGCGCTCATTGCGTCCGGGATGCCGACGCGCCTGTTCTACGTGACGTACGCGGGAAACTCGTTCGACACGCACGTGCAGCAGGCCGATCTGCACAGCCGCCTGCTGATGTACACCGCCGACGCGGTGCGCGGCTTCATGGACGATCTCGAGCGTCTGGGCCGGGCCGACGAGGTTGCGGTCATGATCTTCACCGAGTTTGGCCGCCGCGTCGAAGAGAACGGCAGTCTCGGCACCGATCACGGCACGGCGACGCCGATGTTCGTCGTCGGCAAGGGCGTCAAGGGCGGCTTTCACGGGCGGCATCCCAGCCTGACCGATCTCGACGACGGCAACATGAAGATGACGACCGATTTTCGGAGCGTCTACGCCACGATGATCAAGGAGTGGCTGGGGTACGACGACACGCCGGCGGTCCTCAAGGGCACGTTCCGGCCGCTCGGCATGTTCGTGTGAGCACGGGCTGAGGTTGGGACTGGGCCTGGGGAAGAAGGTGCGCCCGGAGGGACTTGAACCCCCGGCCTTCAGGTTCGAAGCCTGCCGCTCTATCCAACTGAGCTACGGGCGCGTTCTCCGATTCTACTATGCTAGAATCTGTTTTCGCTCACCCTTCGAGTCTGGTCACCCGATCATCTCGCTGTTGGGATCGTCGCTGGGGATTGCGAGTCCCGTGGCCGGACGACCCAACGGCTGGATGAACCAACGACTCGATGACCCAATTCGCGATCCTGATTGGGGCCGGTAGCTCAATTGGCAGAGCAGCAGACTCTTAATCTGCGGGTTGTGGGTTCGATTCCCACCCGGCTCACCACTCTTTCATCAGCGCTCTTCGGACGGCGCCAAGTAGTTGAAAAGTGGTGCCGTTACGGCGGTTCGATTGAACCGATTTCCGTCGTACGCGATTCCTTCCGGGAAGAACAGCTCCTGCAGACGCTGCTTGTAGTCGAGCGACGCCTGCACCCACAGGTCTGACGCGCGCGGCAGAATGCGTTCTGCGAACGCCAGGATGCCCTCTACGTCGAGTTCATCGACGGCGTCGGCGTGATGGTCAATCTTGGCGAACGTCAGCTCCTCGCGCAGCTTGTCGCGTTGCCGGCCGTAGGTCGTGACGTCGATCGCCTCCGAGTAGAGGAACGCCTCGTCCAGCTTGTCCATCTTCTGCTGGATGGCACTGACCCGCCGTTGCTGTTCCACCGTCCGGTCGTTCGCCTCGGCCCGACGCTGCTCCCACACGTGGAGGATTCGATCCTTGACGAGGCGCATGTAGCCGGGTGTTGGCTGCAGGAGGGCCAGTTCGTCCGCGAACGCGCCTTCGAGTGCGGCCTTGCTCACGTTCACCGCTCGGCACTGACGCTGGCAGTGGTAGTACGCGTAGTGGCCATTGCGGCCCTTCGACCAACTGCCCGTGAGCGGCCGGCCGCAGATGTCGCAACGGACGAATCCGCGCAGCGGGAAGTCCGGATGGTTCCTCTGCCGCGGACCAGCCACGACAACACGGCCGTCGAGAACGGCCTGCGCGCGGTAGAACGTGGCCTCATCAACGACCGGCTCGAAGTCGCCTTGCACTGAGACACCGTAGTCGGGGCTCTCGACCTTCCCGATGTAGATCGGGTTCCGCATCATCTGGCCAAAGCTCTGCGGCGACAACGCCAGGCCCTTCCGGCTGCGCAGCCCTGCTTCGGTCGCGCGTGCGATGACTTCCTGCTTCGTGTACCTGTCCGGTCGCCGAATCCTCGAACGCGCGCCTCACGAGCGGCCCGCGTTCTGGGTCGTGCACAAGGCTCGCGCTCGACCACTTCGGCGCATTGAGGTAGCCGAGCGGCGCCGGGAACGTCCAGCGCCCGAGCTCCAGCGCCGCGCGCATGCCGGCGCGCGTGCGGTCCGAGCGCACGTCGTTGTCGAACTGCGCGAACGCGGCCAGCACGCCTTCCATCAGCTTGCCGGTGGACGTGTCGTCGATCGGCTCGGTCGCTGACCGCAGCGAGATGCCGAGCGATTTCAGGTGTGCGCGGAGCGCGAAGTGGTCGTACTTCTCCCGCGCGAAACGCGTGATGTTGTACACGACGACGAAGTGGACCTTGCCCTTGTGTGTGCGGCAGTACTTCAGCAGCGCCTGGAGCTGACTGCGGTCCGTAGTCTTGGCGCTCTCGCCTTCTTCGTGGAAGCGTTCGAGGATCTCGTAGCCCTGCCGACGGCAGTACTCCTCGCACGCACGGAGCTGGGTCGGCAGACTGAGGTTCTCCGTCTGCTCCTTCGTGCTGACGCGAACGTAGATCACCGCGCCGACCATCTCTGGCAGCTTAGCGCCAACATCGGACGCCGGCAAGGTGCGTCGTCTTGCCACGGCAGTTAGTGGACGCGGACGTCCTGCAACGCGACGGCGATCAGAACGTGCGCCAGCGTTTCGGCGTGACGCGCGACGGCGAGGATCTCTTCGTCCGACATCATGTCCGCGTCATCGCCGAGCAATTCCCGACAGCGCGCGACCGAGATCGGTTCCGGCTCTTGTTCCGCACGATCGATAACGTCCATAGCGCTCCCCCTTGAACGCGAGTCGCGACGATTCGTGTTGGATGGGTGGCGCGCTCCGGCGCGTCGATGTGGCGATCGACGCGCCGATGTCCGTGTGAGCGCGGATGCGGGCCTGAAGCCGGCATCGTCCCGGCGGAGCTATGCTCCGAGCGGCGACGATCGTGAATGGTTCGACCGTCTGTTGCGTTCAGTCAAAACCAGGCAATGCAATGCCGCTGGTGAACGCACCCTCTGCGCGGCGCGTGATCCTGAGGATGATGCGCCGCGAGAGGTACCGAGGTTCGCAGCTCAATAGACGCGGCGACGAACCGCTTCTCGGTCGTCGTGCATCAGTCTGCGATGTTTGGGGATTGCGCTCGATGTCGTGCCCTGTGGGCGCCGACCGGATGCGCGCTCCGTTGGCCCTTGGGGCGAACGGAGGAAGTGCCGTGCGGCACTGACGTGATGACGCCAACATACGCCTGCGCGACTCCCGCGTCAACCTCATTTGAGCCAATCGACACGCTGACCACCATCGCGTAAGAGCCAGACGTGCCGCGCGGAGGCGTCGTCAATGCCCGAAGGCCCGGCCAGCGGCCGGGTCGAAGCGAAGCGAAGAGCATTGACGGCGCTGAGCACGGCGCCAGCATCAAGAACGCGATGGTGCGATACGCCGGATCTGGGTCCGCAAACGTGGCGCTTCCTCCGGGAAACCTGCGTACACGCGCGAACGATTTCTCATTCGATTCATCGGCCGTCTTGTTCCGGCAGAATCCGGACACGAAGATGTGCACGCGGGCGGCGCGTTCGTCCGGCACAAACTGTGCGCAGAGACAGCGACATGCGGCACGACCAACGATGGCGTGAACGACCCCGTCCCGACGGCCTGGGGTCACTCGCGAGGCAGGACAGCGGGGTCGTTCACGCCATCGTTGGTGCTGTGACGTCGGCACGGGCGCCCTGAGCGAGGCGGCACAGAGCGCCGCCTCGCCTTGCTGTGCGCGGCAAAGTGCGCCGCTCCAAGCGGTTGCCCGTGGTTCGCGCTCATGGAGCAACCAGGGGTGAGGGACTGTCCGAAGCGGGCGTCGAAACCGGGGGGCCAACCTGACGCGATTTTCGCTTGGCCCCCCGTTTGGCCCACACGTCACGGTCCATCGTGCTGGTGAGCTGGAGGTACTGGCGGTTCAGCAGCTCGACTTCGATCGCCGAGCAGCCGTGCGATCGATCGTCGCGCAAGGTGGTCGAGTGAGCCCGCCAAAGCACCCGGTCGCCCTCTCGACGCCAAGCGCGATAGAGGGCCTGGATCTTCGGCATCCCTTGCCTCCGGAACTCCTCCCTGATGTACCGATCGTCCGGGTCGCCGAGGTGTCCGCACTGTGCCTGGCGTTCGGGAAAGTACGTCTCCAGCGCTTTGCTGACACTCGGGTTCATGGGCATCCAGAGTTCCTCGCGGACGGCGGCTTTGTAGAGCGCGACGGACTTCCTGAAGCGGCGCGGGACAAGCAATCGGATCGTCCATGTGTGCAGGTAGCGGAACAGCTCCGCGTGGCGAATCAGGAACTGCCGAAAATCGACCGGCACACGCCGGTTCACGAGGTAGAGGAACACCAGGTGGCTGGTCCTGTCCTTCTCGACGCCGATCGGCAGCTTGTCGGGGAAGCAGCGAATCGTCTGCTGGCGCCCCGACCCGAAGGCGATGTGCGGGTAGTCCTCGGGCCGCAGCCAGTTGTCGCGCATCAGGCCGAAGAAGCGCCGCTTGTCATCCTCGGGACTCAGCCACCAGTAGCATCGGTCGCCCAGCACCGCATCGAGAATCATCACCCGCTCGACCATTCGACCGAGCGTCCGCAGACGCCGATTGCGGTTGTCGACTTGCCCGATCGCTTCGTAGAGCGGCTTGTGGTGGACGTGGTACAGCCGTCCGCGTCGGACCGGTCCCGGCTCCATGGCGCGGGCGAATCCTCGCGCCACGAGTCGGGCAATGAACTCGCGGCTGTTCTGGCCGCGCGCCGTGCCGGTGAACGCGCAGTCCTGCCGCTCCAGGAAGCACCCGGAGTGGACCATCACGGTCACGAGGAACTCGCGCTGCCGTTGCGTGAAGCCGAAGTCCGCTAGGGCCGATCACCCGGCTGACGCTGACGCTGTCGAACGTCCGGGTTGGGCGGGTATTCGTGCGTCACAGGAATTCCTCCATGCCGCGCGGATGCGGCGCCGGAACGGCCGCCGCCCCGCGGGATCCGACGACGTAGATCCGGAAGCCTGTCTTCGCGCGGCTGGCGGCGTGAGCGCCGCGGTAGTGCGGCGTGAACAGCTCGACGTCCTCGTGGCGTTCGCGGCCGTCGACCTCGTACTCGATGCGGTAGTCCGGGAAGTGCACCTGGCCGTCGAAGTACGGCAGGTCGTGCTCGCGCGCCCAGTCGCGGATCTCGTCCTCGTTGCGATCGGGTCGTCCGTCGCTGTCGGAGCGGTCGCGGTTGTGGTCCTGCAGGAACTCTTGGTACTCGCGCTTCAAGTCCTGCTCGAGGATGACGCGGCGAATCTCGAGGTCCGCCGTGCTCGTCTCGAAGACGGGCTTCCTCCTGGCGGTACGTCGCGTAGAGATTCGAATCGTGGTCGATCTCGCGGGCGGCTGACGCCGGCATGGAACGCTCTGTGAGGCCTCGTCGTCGCGCTCCAGCGTGTGCGAGTCGAGCAGGTCACGGCCCTCCTCGGTGAGCGTCAGCCCGCGCTCGTCGTCGCCCAGATCGACGGTCTCGACGAGCCCCTCGTCGCGGAGATGGCCGAGGGTGTCGTGCTCGATGTCGAGGTCCTGTTCGGGCACGACACGGAACGTGCCGACGGCGGCCAGCGTGCGGCTGTCCTCGCCGTTCAGCTCGTAGACACGGTCGCGATCAACGACCAGCTCGCGCTCCTCGCCGCGCGGCAGGTCGAGGTCGCGCATCAGGCCGTCGCGCGGATCGTGGTCGTCCCGGTCGCGCTCGTCGTACACGCGCGGCCGTTCGTCGCCGCGATCCCGCTCGCCGTATTCGCGCGGATCACCCCATCGAGCGTCAGACATCGCCCCTCCTTGCGTGGGTGCTGCTGTTTGGGTTGTCCGTGAAGACGCCCTGGCAGTTGCTGCGAGGGGTAGTTCAGGGAGGCGCCGAAGCGCCGGGGCGTTTCGCCGCGGCGATCAGCGCGTGGTCGTGTGGGAACCCAAGCTCAGGGCTCTGAAGAGCGCCGGCTGTGGACTTCAGCCCGCGTGCTGACACGACGCGACGGGGCCGCAGCCGACCAGAAGACTGCTTCGAATGTTATACGCCTCGGAGAACCGCATCGCAAGGGAGATGATCATATATGCCGAGAAGGTCGAGGCTCCACGCCATCGAACGCCGTTGGGTGCGCGTCGGTCGGGAGTAAGGATTACTCATCCTGCCGACATCTGTAGGTAGCCCGATCGCTAGAGCCGTTCAATTACCGCGCTCCGTCTTGCCATCAGATTGGCTCCCAACCGTCCAAGCTCCTCGCCGAGACGAGAGCATTGTCCTTATATAGCCAGCGTTGAACAGCTTCATCGGCGACGAGCCCGTCATTCGCCAGACCTTGGATGTCGGCTAGACGGCTTGGATCCAACGCGTATTTTTGGCCCTTGCTCTTGCCTCCGCCATATTTGGCTACGAGAATCCCCTTGAGGCGAAGGAAGTTCGCGATTTCTGGCGCGATGTCCTTAAAGGTCGGGTCCACACCTCGACCGTTAGCAAGCTCGTCGCCCCAAATGAAATTCTTTTCATGCCCGCCGCCCCAATACTTGTGCCGATGGAGCTTCCGGATGATCAGCATGGTCGCCACCAAGCGGCGAGGCAGAAACGGTTCTCCAGAGGCAAAGAAATTCTTGAGCTCGCGCAGATCACACCAGAGTTGAGTCGAGTCTGCCGCGGGATCAGTCACCTTGACGACTGTCTTGCGTGCGAGGCGCTGCCGAACCTCCTGTCGGGGGGCCGTCTGAGCGCTGCCAAAGACCAAAACCGGGCCGAGTTCCGAGCCGACGCGCGAGAGCACGTCGGTGACCCGAAATCCATAATCGTCCCGCATCGCGATCCAGCGCGAGGAAATGCCACCCATTCCGGGTCGTTCGCCACAACGCCCTCGACATCGCGGATCCATTCCCCGATGCCAGGAAAGCGCAACTCGGACGGGTGCACGATGTGAATCGGGCCAGTGACCACGTCGAAGCCCTATTGCAGCAGGTCGGGGCGAATAGCTGGATCAGTCGCGTCGGTATCGGCAACGCCAAAAGATCCTGGGTCGGCATCTTGCCGATGGCGCTAAGCAGAGCCTGCCGCAGGTCGCTGATGGGTCCCGAAAATGCCGAAGTTTTCGCCTGCCACCTCCCAGAGGTTCGCTCCATGGCGAACAGGACGTCCTCCGCCACATTGTTTTTTTGGGCCCAGGCATTCACATGGTCGATGATTCGGGTCGAGCGGAGATGGCTCCACGCGCGAACTAGGAGTGGACCAAGCTTCTCGAGTTCCGCCGGAAACCGCCGGAACCAGTCGGGGCTCTTGAGCGACTCGGCCAGCGCTTCCTTGCTCTCCGCGATGTCGGGGCGATCGAAGACTGTCGCCCAGCGACGCTGCTCTTCTTCCACGACCGGGATCACCGGAACCCAATCGAGCTCGCTTCCTGGGGGCGTCGTCTTCTCGCTCCACACCATTCCGGTCCGGCGGTTGAGCAACCGTCGCTGGCCTTCAGGCAGGGCCGCTGCGAAAGCAAACCAGATGGGGGAGCGCAGGGGCGAAAACCGGCCGCCATGGGTTGTCGGAACGATAGGGGCTGCCGTCAATGGCAAAGATAAGAAAGTGCAGCCGGATCGGCGGGCGAACTGGCGCGAACTCGAAGCGCTCCCTTTTCGCTCTGGGATCTTCAACAAGCTTCTCTTGCTGAAGCTGCGCCAGCGCGGCCGACAAGCGCTGAAACCGTGAGTCGCCCAGTCGTGCCCCTCCTTGCGCAGGGCGTTGCCCAAATACGCAACATCGACGCTGTCAATGCCACGCGCGGCTTGAAGATCTCGGATTGTCGAGAGGAGAGTTGAGAGGAACGGTTTGCTGTCCAACGGAGGCCTCCTGAAAGTAAAGTCCCCTTTAGGCACAAGTCCTAAAGGGGCAATCTTTGCTAGCAGATCCGTCGGTCTCTACATTACGATTCGCGGTCTATAGGAGCGTCTGCGTTCGCTCCATCTGCGAATCCGAAACCTACCTCGGCCTCTGTTCCACCACGAGGGCTTTCACCCTTCACCTCACGCTAGGTGAGGCCGCAGCGGACTGTCAGCTGCCTTCTAGTATCGATGTCACGAACGGTCGCGTCAAGCGCTCTTTGGAGAGAGTCCGTAAACAGCTTATTCGCAATGACTTAGGAGCTCTGAATTCGCGAACATCTGGGTCAGCGAGCCTGGTCTCGGCCATCATCAGAAGATATACGAACTCGACGCTGGTTCGCTTGGCGCCGGGCTGAAGCTCGTCCAAACCCAGCGTCAGCTCCGGTTTCAAGACCGGCAATCATCTTCGGCAGCTTGACAACGACAACGTTGTGAGGCCCCTCGCTCAATCCGCCGACCATCGAGGGTGGAGCGTCAAGCGGCGCCTTCAACGTCTCCAGCCACGCCGCTGTTGGGCATCCGTGGCAGTATTCCAGCGACGGTTTCCGCTACGAGCATCTCGCCCTGGACGCTCTGAGCCTTCATAGTGAAGTGTGGTTCGATCACCATTTCTGCGTTTGGCTTGTTCACCATGCAATGATGCAGTCCGCTCAACGATCGCGAACCAAGTCGGGTCCCGAGTTTCCGTGCCTCTTTGGAGGGTGCTCGCCGCTCGCGATAGACTGCGGGCGCGACCCAGCGTCCGTGGGCGCACAGTTCAAACGGGCGTCGCTGGTGCAGGCTGGCCTCAAAGGCTGCCGACCCTCTCCGCCGACACAGGAACCTGAATGCCCGAGAAGAAGCCACGCCCGCATCAAGATCAACAAGCTGCTCGAGGCGGCGGGCTGGCGATTCTTCCGGACGGCGACGGCCCCGCCAACATCCGGCTCGAGCCGAACGTCGCGATCAAGCCTACCGACCTCGACGCGCTCGGCGATGACTTCGAGAAGACCGACAAGGGTTCATCGACTTCCTGCTGCTCGACTCGAAGGGCTTCCCGCTGCTCGTCCTCGAGGCTAAGTCCGAGGACAAGAACCCGCTCGCCGGCAAGGAGCAAGCACGCAAATACGCGCGCTCTCAGAACTGCCGGTTCGTGATCCTCTCGAACGGCAACCTGCACTACTTCTGGGATCTCGAGCGCGGCAATCCTTACGTCATCACGTCGTTCCCGACGCCCGAACTCGGTTGCCGGCTACCAGAAGATCACGCCGGATCCGCAGCGCCTCGTTCAGCGAGCAGGTCGACGACGACTACATCGTCCTCACACAGCGGCCGACCTACGCAGTCGAAGCCGGCTGGAAGAACGAATCCGAGCGACCCGAGTACATCCGAGCCAACAAGCTCCGCTTCCTGCGGCCGTACCAGCTGAAGGCCATCCACGCCTTCAGGCGGCCGTCAAGACGGCAAGACCGCTTCCTGTTCGAGATGGCGACCGGCACCGGCAAGACCCTGACCGCCGCCGCGGTCATCAAGCTCTTCCTGCGCACCAGCAATGCGCAGCCGCGTGCTCTTCCTGGTCGATCGGCTCGAACTGGAGGACCAGGCCAAGAAGGCGTTCGCCGCACTGCTTCGTCCGCCGATTTCCAGACCGTCGTCTACAAGGAGAACCGCGACGACTGGCGGCAAGGCCGAGATCGTCGTCACGACCGTCCAGTCGCTGCTCGTCAACAACAAATACCAGCCGCTGTTCTCGCCGACCGACTTCGACCTCGTCATCTCCGACGAGGCGCACCGGTCCATCGGCGGCAACGCCCGCGCCGTCTTCGACTACTTCGTCGGCTACAAGCTCGGGCTGACCGCCACGCCGCGCGACTACCTCCGGCGCTTCGACGAGCTGAACCGGCCGCGCGACCCGCGCGAGGTCGAGCGCCGGCTGCTCCTCGATACCTACCGCACCTTCGGCTGCGAGAGCGGCCAACCGACGTTCCGATATTCGCTCCTCGACGGCGTGAAGGACGGCTACCTCGTGAATCCCACCGTGGTCGACGCCCGCACCGACGTCACCACCGAGCTCCTGTCCGATGAGGGTTTCGTCGTCACGTTCACCGACGACACAGGCGAAGATCAGCAGGAGGCGTACAAGCTCCGAGAATTCGAGCGCCGCTTCTTCTCGACCCACGACAATCAGGTCTTCTGCAAGACGTTCCTCGACAACGCCCTTCGCGATCCGGTCAGCGGCGAGATCGGCAAGTCGATCATCTTCGCCGTGAGCCAGCACCACGCCGCCCGGCTGACCCAGACGCTCAACGAGATGGCCGACCGCATGTTGCCCGGCAAGTACCAGTCCGACTTCGCCGTCCAGGTCACGTCATCAGATCCCCGACGCGCAGCAGTTCTCGATCAACTTCGCGAACAACAACCTGCTCGGCTCCGGCAACTTCCTGCCGGCGTACAAGACCAGCAAGGCTCGCGTCTGCGTCACCGTCGGGATGATGACGACCGGCTACGACTGCACCGACATCCTGAACCTCGGGCTCGTTCCGGCCGATCTTCTCGCCCACCGACTTCATCCAGATCAAGGGTCGCGGCACCCGGAAGCACAACTTCCTCGAGCAGCTCTTCGACGACGCCCTCCGCGCCGACGTGCACGGCAGCCCGACAAGACGACGTTCAAGCTCTTCGACTTCTTCGCCAACTGCGAGTACTTCGAGAACGAGTTCAACTACGACGAGATCCTGAAGCTCCCGCTGTTAGGCCGAAGACGAAGGACGACGCACCCGGCATCCGGCGGCCCGAGGCCAAGCTGACCGGTCGGCATCTACGAACACCTGGGCGCCGACATCGTGGCCTCGATCAGGGAGGAGCCGATCGGTTTCGAAGGCATGCGGATCGACCGCATGTTCTTCGAACATTTCGACGAAACCGTCCGCGGCGATCCCGACGATCGCGAGGCCGGTCAGGCGGGCCAATGGGATCGGGTCATCGACTACGTCAACCGCGAGGTCTTCGACAGGCCCGAGGAGTTCTACATCGCTCGAGAAGCTCCGGAAGGCAGCAGCGGTCGATCGACGCGTGTCGCTGCGCGAGATCCTCGAGAAGGTCTTTGGCCTTATCCCCGACTTCAAGTCGAAGGACGAGATGCTCGAGGAGGAGTTCGCCAAGTTCGTCGCGGACCATACGCCCGAGGAAGCCGACGCCGATCCCCGCCATCAAGCACTTACTTCAAGAGCGTACGTCACCGAGCAACCGAGTCCGTGACATCATCGACAGCCGCCGGTACGTCGACCTCGCGACGAACCCGATGCTCTCCACCCGGGACTTCAAGGCCGTGCCCGAGAAGTACCGCACGCTCGTTCCCGAGTACGTCAAGGACTACGTGTCACTTGAACCAGTTCGCCGCCTAGAGAGAGACCGACGTGCTCGACACCGACACCAAGCGCCGCATCGACACCGCCCGCGACATCCTCGTCGGCAAGCTCCCCGACCCGAAGAGCCAGGTCGAACAGATCACGATCGCCCTGATCTACAAGTTCATGGACGACATGGACGCCCAGTCCGAGGTGCTCGGCGGCGCGCAACCTTCTTCGCCGGTGACTTCCCGAATACGGCTGGGCTCGGCTCATGCGCGGCGGCCCCGGGCGGCCATGAGATGCTGGGCCTCTACTCGGAAGCGATCGCCCGGATGCCCGAGAACCCTGCCATCCCGCCACTGTTCCGCGACATCTTCAAGAACGCCTTCCTGCCTTACCGCGACCCCGAGACACTTCGCGCCTTCCTGAAGGTCATCGACGAGTTCGAATACGACCACTCCGAGCGCCTCGGCGACGCGTTCGAGTACCTCCTCTCGGTCCTCGGCTCGCAGGGGACGCCGGCCAATTCCGCACGCCGCGCCACATCATCGACTTCATCGTCGCGATCGTCGACCCCAAGAAGAACGAGACCATGTCCTCGATACCCGCTGCTGGCACGGCTGGCTTCCTGATTTCGTCCTACAAACACATCCTGAAGGCCAACACCGACGCCAACGGCCTCAGCACGCTCACCTGACGACAAGGGCCGCCTCGCCAGAACTTCTCGGGCTACGACATCTCCCCCGACATGGTGCGCCTGTCGCTGGTGAACATGTACTCCACGGGTTCTCTGACCCGCACATCCTCGAATACGACACGCTCACTCACAGATGGAACAGGTATTGCCGACGTAGTCCTCGCCAACCCGCCCTTCATGTCACGAAGGGGGGAATCGAACACAACCGATTCTGGGTGGGATGTCAAGCGTTCTGAGGTTCTCTTCTTGGCCTACTTCCTCGAGCACCTCACACCACACGGCAAGGCTGGTGTCATCGTCCCAGAGGGAATTCACTTTGTGGCCCAATCCGGCCACGTTCAACTACGCCACATGTTGCTGGAGAGCGGGTTTCTGCTGGCAGACATCACGTTACCGCATGGTGTGTTCAAGCCCTACGCAAGTGTCAAGACACACATACTGATAAATTTGATCTCGTGCACTGGCACAGAACTGAATCGGTCTTGTTCGTTGGAGCTTGAGAACGATGGATACTCGCAGTCGGACACAGAGAGAGAACCGGTTCAAGGGTCACAGTTGGAGGCTGCAGCAGAATGCGTGATTGGATTCAAACAGTCCGCAGCTAGAGGTGAAGCATGGTCGCACGGGATTAGAGGATTGCGCGCGTATGCGGTCGACAAGACGACCCTGCGTGCTCGCCACCTCACCTCTTGGGGAGGTGGCACGACTTACCTAATCGAGTGATTCACCGAACAGGACACGCCTCTCAACCGACTAGGAGACATGTGTGACATCGAGATGGCTTGTCGCCCAATATCGGCAACTGCTCCTGGCGATTTCGTTTTCGGTGGTCCCTGCTGAAGAACGCAAGTCCGCCGACCACTGGGACTTTGAAGGCAAGGCGGTCTGTGTTCCCTTAGTCTCGTCAGCCGGCCACGGCAAAGCCGACATCAAGCGCCTCCACTATCAGGAGGGGAAGTTCGCCCTTGCGACCACGATGTGCGCCATCTTTGTAAAGGATGAGGAGTTTATTCGTCCGCGCTTTCTGTTCTTGTTCTTGAGCGCCATGTGCGATGACCTGTTGGTGCCCCTGATGTGTGGCGCAACAAACGTGACCATGGACAGCGGTCAACTGAGCGAGATCCTGGTGCCCATCCTGCTCCGTCGATTCAAGACGAGGTCATCGAGTCACACCTGATCCGCACGAAGGCGACAGAAATGGCTGCGGCCGCCACATCGTTATGTCAATCGTCAAGCGACGCGAATGTGATTCGTTTGACCGATCGCGTTAATTCGCGATGTCGATGAGCTGCTGCATGCAACAAAGGATCGGCCAACCATCGAACGTTTCCTACCGCAATAGTGGAGACTCCCTTGGGATTGGCGTCGAGCGCCCAGTCGTTGGCGCCCAACCGGGCAATCCGTCAGAAAAAGCCCTCGTGCATTCCTCAAGCCGCCCGCCTGAGCTGGCCAACTGGCGTGAGCCAGGTCTGCGAGCCGGTTCCAACTGGCGTCCGCGACATCGTCTCTCGCCCGGCAGTTAGTATTGGCGACGCATGGTGATCGACACCTCGTTTGACTTTAGGACCGACGCCTGCGGAAAGGACCCCGACGCACACAGCCCAACGCTCCGTCGATACCACAAGCTCCTGTGGAGCAAGCCGCTGCCGGGTGGAAGAACGCTTCGATCTGGATGACACCAAGCGCAGCACGTCCTGTTATCACCACTCGGAACTGGGCGAGTTCTGGCTCTCCAGCGATGCGGTTATCCCTTCGTTCACGAGATCGGGGGTTCGCTGCGGCGCATCCCGAGCTCTGCCCGCGGAGAGAACGAAGCGTTCATGACCATCGGCTACACAATCGGCGGAATGATGGTCTTCCCGGGCATCCAAATCGACTCCAAGTGGACCATCAACCAAGCACCGCGGGTGCCTGGGCGGAATCTTCGACCGGTTCGACCTCGCGCTCGGTGCGTTCGACACTACCTGGGCCTGGACAATCCACGCGTTCGGGGAGAACACTGAAGCGGTACGTCGACTTCTTCGCCCTGTTCGAGAGCTTCAGGGGCTACGTGGACTTCTTCCTGCTGCAAGACCTCGTTACGGACGATTACTCCGGCGTGACGTTTGGCATGCCGTTCGATGACTTCAAGACTCCCTCAGTCCGAAGAAACTCGACGCGTATATGAAGTCTACGACTCCGGAGTATCGAGTTCATCGAGGCTCGAAACCGGAGGATTGAGCGACACGCGGCATCCCGATAGCGCCGAGCGCGTGGGCATCGGTAACAGCTCGGACGGTTTCACGCCGCCCGTCTCAGCCCCTCCACCTGCTGCAGCCACCCGTTCAGCTGGTTCCAACTGGCGAAATTTAGGTCACCACACTCTTTAAAGCACTTAGGGCGATCTTGTAGTCGGACACCAACGCCTCTGGATGCGCCTGGGATGCGGATGGGACGATACCGGCCGCGCATACAGTGAACGGGCTTATTCGATTGGGAAGCTCAGGTTTAGAGATCCGACTTTGTTCTGGTAGGTCGCTGTGACGACAGTGGCACCATCAGCGACGATGGTCAACAGTCCAGCGTCCGATACGGTCGCAACCCTGGTGTCGGAGCTTGCCCACGCCGCGCGACTCGTCACGGACTGACGGTCGGTATTGTCGTAGACGGCGGTCGCAGTGAGCCGCATATGCTGCGGGTCTGTATAGTCCCACGATGATCCAACCAGGATCGAAAGGAGAGTCGGTGTTGGCGCGACGGGCGTGACGGCTGATTGTGATGAGTCGCAACCGTAGAGGACGAGGATCGTTATGACGGAGAGGGTCCGGAGTAGCATTCATCCCATCCTTCAGGCAGGTTGCTCCAGCATGTCCACAGTCGCCGTCAACAGCACGGTGATTCTACTCCTGAAGCGTGGGACCAACCCGAACCGGCGGGGACAAATAGGGGCTGGGGGTCAAGGGGCCGCGAATCCGCCATCCCGACCACTTTTCCTTAGGAATTTCCAGTTTCTTCCTAGATTCCCGCCGAACACCGTAGAGGGCAGGTAGCTAGTCCTGCCCCGCCGCCGACTGGGATTCTACTGGGCGACTATGCCGCAATTCCCTCGAATTTCGTGGTCACCTTGTCGCGAATCGGGTTGGGAAAAAACCCGTGCTTCTGAGAACGCGCGCCGCCGTGCTCGCCACATTCCTCGGTGAGCCAGAGCGTGGTTTCGAGCAGAAGGACATGACCGACCGCGTTGCCCCGATGTTGCCACGACTGGGGTCGATTCGAGTAGATTCCCGAGGACGCCAGCGGACAGTCTGAAGCTCAGAAATTGATGACTGGTAGAGGCTTATTGCCAGAAGTCTCACGCCATCACTAAGTTAGAAAATCGCGTTAATAGGGTTCGAGTCCCGCTTCCACCGGCGCCGCCGCTGGAGCGCCGGGCAAAGCCACTATGTCGAGCCAATCAGCCGGCCCGCGTGTTTTCGGTGCCGCCTTTGGAATCTCTCCTCACAAGCGCACAGGACACGTGAACGACCCCGGTTAGACTACTACCTCCGTGGCGCGAGCGATCCAGATCGCCGTCAACGTTATTGCCTTCCTTACGGCGCCGGTCTTGCCGTATGTCGTCGGTTACGCCTCTGGTCAAATGGTCTTGATGGGTAGGGTAGCTGGCGTTGCGCTTGCGATCGCCATCCTCGTCGTGACGTTGCCGGGGGTCCGCGACTTCGTGCGCCAAGCGCTCAACGACATCGAGGACGATTTGTGGCTGCTGTTGTCCCGACCCGAGGTGGAGTCACGAGTCAAGAAATGGCGACGGCAAGTTGCGATCTACAGTGCCCTTAAAGTGGGTGATCCCCAGTCAGCGGACATTTCATCACGACAGGTCGACTATCTGAGCAGCGATCGATTGGGCATCCTAGATCGCAAATTCTCCACGTTGCTTCAGGTTCAGAGTCTTCTTGGCATCATGGTCTCGGTCGCCACCGGCGCCGCATTGTGGAATGCGCTTAAGCTAGCGGTTCACACCTGGCACGGTGGTCCGCTCCTCTTCTACGCCACATCACTCCTATGGGTCGTGACGATTGTGGGCTGCCTCGGCGCCATCGGCAATCCGGTGTGGGGAGACCTCTGGCGCCCGTACCCAACGACAGGGGAAAAAGCCCCGTTACGTGAACTGCAACGAGCGGAGGAGACTGTACGTCGATGTACTGATCAAGCTACTCATCGTCCGCACTGCAGTACTTCGATGGCTGACGGTCATAGCTCTGATTAATTTTTGGCTCACGGTGCTCGTAATCGTCTGTTTGGCAGCAATGGCGATGAAGATGCCCTCTGATGGCACCCCTCCCGACCGCGCTCGAATACACACACCGGCGCTGGCGGCTGAGTACGTATTCGCATCGGGCGAAGTGTGCTCGAATGCAATCGATGAGTGGGTCGGCGACATCGTTGAATCCGTATCCCGCAGCACGTCGCGAAAGGGTATGTCAGTGGGCGGGGCGGATGTGCAGCCACTTAGCCGAGCACTCCGTGCGGTTTATGGAGACAACGTCGGATTGGCGTTCGCACGGGCGTCCTGCGTAGCAGACCGCGTCAAAGAAGCCCTCCAGCAGCAGGCAATCGAGGTACAACTTGACGTCCGCGTCCGAGACGTTACATCACGAAGCCAGCCGTCCGAGATTGATCGGCGGGTGGTCGTCTCATGGGAGTGACGCGACCGTCAGTGGGCTCTATCGCTCACGAATGCGAATCCTATTTTTCAAAAACTCTTCCATTGAGGCGATTGCTGGTACAGGCGTGGTCGCTTTTCATGTGGCCAGCTCTCGATGAGTCGGCGGACAGCTTTTCAAAATTCGTTTGAACGCCTTGCCGATAGAAACCCGTCCGCCCTCGGTGGACAGCTCAAAACCCGGCCATTAATCGACACTTCAAATCCCGCCATTTGTAGCGACGACCGAGACCGTGAAGTTTTACTTCGCGGCTTCCTCCGGACGCAAGTCGGTGTGGACTTTCGTGCGCCAGCTCCGTGGTCCGCACTTGAGAACGTGGGCGTGATGTAAGAGCCGATCGAGCATCGCGGTGACGGCGGCCGTGTCGCCGAGCAGTTTGCCCCAGTCATCGACGGGGCGGTTTGACGTCAGGAGTGTCGAGGCGCGCTCGTAGCGACGCATGACGACTTCCAGGAGGTCTTCAGCGGCCGTGTGAGGGAGTTTCCGCATCCCGAGGTCGTCGACGATCAGGAGTGGGACCGCGGTCAGATCCGCGAAGTAGGCCTTGCGGGTGCCGGCCAGCGTCGTGTCGGCGATCTCCTCGAGGAGTATGTGCGCGTCGCGATAGCGGACGCGGTACCCCTGCTGGATGCCCGCGCGGCCGATGGCTTGCGCCAAGTGGCTTTTCCCCGTCCCTGGTGGTCCGAGAAACAGCGCGTCCTCGCGCTGCGCGATGAAGCGCCCCGTCGCCAGCTCGTGGATCAGCGCACGGTTCATCTTCTTGTTGAAATCAAAATCAAAGTTGTCGAGTGACGGGTGCGGGTCGCGAAAGCCCGCCTGTTTGTGCCGCCGCTCGAGCAGGCGGTCCTGCCGACGCAGGAGTTCGTCGGACACGAGCGCCGACACGAGATCCATTGGCGTCAGCTTCTCGGTCTGGGCGTGGCGTAAGCGCGTTTCGAGGACGGCGGCCATCCCCGAGAGGCGGAGTTTCCGGAGCGCGTGATCGAGCTCGACAAGATTCATCGCGGGTCTCCTGTTTTGCGATCGATGAGATCGCGGTAGAGGGTGAGCTGCCGAATGAGCGGGTCGACCTGGCGGAGCGTCAGGGGCGCCGGCAGGCGGCGTTCGAGATACCGACGGAGAAAGCGGTACGTTGGCACGCCGAGATCGAGCGCCGCTTTCGCGGCCTCGTCCACGACAGCCGGGCCGTGTTTCTTGGCGAGGGCCAGCACGCCGAGCATCCGGCGGACGCCCGCGGCCCCTTCGTGCTCGTGGATGTACGTGCAGACGGCACTGATGGACGGGCCTGCGGACGTCGCCCGTGCGAGCAGCGCGACCGTGCTCGGCGGTGTCCGCACCGGCCGATCGGCGTCGTGGAGTCGGTGCCAGCCACGCGGCGCGCGCAGGTGCTCGCGCAGGAGTTGGCCCGTCTTCGGGGCGAGGAGGCGAACGTGCAGATCATTCCACTGCACCTGGACCCGTTGGCCGATCCAACCGGGCGGGGCGCCGTAGTATGCGGCCTCGACCTCGACGCAGCCATCAAGGTGCACGGTGCGTTCGCCGTAGCGGTAATAGCGAAACGGTTCGAGCGGCAGCGGCCCGAGCGCGGGCTGCTCCTCGGCAAACATCACAGCGACTTGCCGCTTCGTCGTGCCGTGGATGCGCGTGTCCGCCCAACGCGTCTCCCAGCGATCCAGATACGCTTGCGCTTCGTCGAGGCTCTCGAAGCGCAGTCCTTTGAGCGGCGTTTTCTGTGCATGGCCGACGCCCGCTTCGACCTTCCCTTTGCGATCGGGATTGCCGACACGGCACGGGAGGGCGACCACTCCGTAGTGCGCGAGCACATCGCGATAGAGGGGATTCAGCGCGGGGTCGTAGATGTCCGGGGTGAGGACCCCTTCTTTCAGATTGTCGAGGACGATGACGCGGACGGTGCCGCCCAACCGCCGGAATGCGCGTTCGTGGAGCTCGGCCCAGATCTGCGCGCTTGAGCGCCACACCAGCAGCCGCACCGACTTGCGCGAACAGCCTAGGGTCAGGACGAAGAGCCGCGTGCGTCGGTACTTCCCCTGTACTCCGGTCGCGGACCATCGGCCCGCCATCGCCGCAGTCGACCTGGCCTTCTTCGCCGGGCGCAGTCGTGATGACGACGCGCGCCTCGGCAGGCGCTGTGCCGCGCAGCTTCAGGACGAAGCGCCGGACACTCGCGTACCCCGGCGCGGCGAAACCGTGGTCGTCGACCAGGTCTTGCCAATCGCGACCGCGTTCCGCCCGTGCCCCAGTGCCTCGACAATCAGCTCGCGATACGGTTCGCACGCGCTGGCACTCGGCGCACGCGTGGGCGCCGGGCTCGCCGCGTCGGTGGACCCCACCCCACAAATGGCTGGATTTGCCCGCGTGGCGTCGGTGGACACCTCG
>CAVUXJ010000005.1:357500-372842 GCA_963745495.1 uncultured Acidobacteriota bacterium | reverse complement strand
TATACCGTCGGTGCATTTGTGAGAAGGCTTCCGGCGCAAAGATCAGCCAGACATCGGCCCGGCGATCCCAGGGTCGCCCCCGATAGTCTCCGAGCGTCGCTTCGACGACGAAGCCCGCCGCCTCCAGCCGCTTGATCACGGCGCGCACCGGCAGCGTTCGGAACGTCAGCTCGAAGCGGTGCTCCAGCCGTGCGGCCTGCGCGACGCTCCAGTACTTCTGCTCGAAGGTCGTCAGGCGGCGCCGCCGATCCTGGCGGACCGACTCGACGAGCGTGAGGTGCGCACCGCCCGCTGCGCGTCCGCGCAATTGAATCCGGTTGTGATACTCCCGCCAGTTGGGCACGTCGGGGACGAGATTGAGACCGAAAAGCCCCCCTTCATTCAGGACCCGCGAGACGGAGGCAAGCGCCGCAACGAGATTGCTGTCGCGCAGCAGGGACTGCAGGACGCCGTAAGGCGCGAGCACCAGCGAGAATCGGCCGCCGCGAAATGGAAGCGCGCAAATGTCGCCGCGAACCAGCGTGAGATCTCCGCTCGCGCCTCGCCGGCGGCGGGCGCGCATGGTTCTGACGCGCGCAGCGGCGCGGCCCAGCATCGCTGCTGATCGATCGACCCCGACGAGCGAGACGCCCGCCCGCGCCAGCGGCAGCGAGATCCGTCCGGTCCCGCAGCCAAGCTCGAGCGCCGAGCCTCCCGCCTTGCGAGCGATACGCTTCCAGAACGATACCGCGCGACCAAGCGTTCGCGCATTCTCCCAATCGTAGAACGGCGCTAACTCGTCCCACCCCAGCCCTGTTTCGCCACGGCCAGATTCTATGCCGTTACTTGGGAACCACGGAGAGACGAAGCACATGACCGAATGACCAGACACCCAATGACGAGATAACCAGATAGCCAGCGGCGTCCCGTCCCAGTGGATCGTGGCATAAGTCCCAGGCGCGGCGCGCGGATCGCAAGGCGCGACGAGCGAGCATACAGGCCGTATGTGAGCGAGGAGCAACACCGCGAGGCGGGATGCCCCGCCCGGGAATTGTGTCGCGAACCACTGGGGCGGGACACTAGGTTCAGTCCGACACCGCGAGCTCGCCGGGGTCGATCGGACGCGTGCGCGGCAAGCGCCCGAGGCGTGCCAGATTGCCCGACGAACGCGAGGATGCCGATGAAAACGGCCAGCTTGAAGAGGTCGAAGGCGCGCGACTGCGGGAGCGCCCGCCATCAGCCAGATAACCGGCTGGGCCCAGCAGACGGCCCAGACCGATCCGTAAAAATACCGGCGCTCGTGACCCTCGCCCTTGGTCGACGGCTTGACACGCGGCAGCTTGCCCAGCGCGCCGAGGAGCCAGATCGATCCGGCGAGCGGGAAGTAGGCCCGACCTCGATAGAGTCTGCTTCAGATACCACTCGACCCGTGACGATGGCGACAACGAGCCCCGTCGCCGTTCAGGACCGCGAACGTGATCGGCTTCGCTCCACGCGAACGTGTAGCAGACACGCCGGTACAGCGGGTTGGGCCGGGCCCCGGTGGAAGCGGATGATGTACGGCCGGGCTCGGACGCCGGGCAGACGTCCCCGCAGACCCGCGATCGCCGCTCCCGACCAGGACGACCCCGAGCCACAGCGCCATGCGCAGATCGAACCCGCGCTCGAACAGATCGAAGGTGAGCGGGCCCGGTGCGATGAAGAAGACGAAGATCCAG
The DNA here is from genome assembly GCA_963745495.1 of uncultured Acidobacteriota bacterium. GTDB lineage: Bacteria > Acidobacteriota > Vicinamibacteria > Vicinamibacterales > CAVVIG01 > CAVUXJ01. The sequence goes on along the minus strand of CAVUXJ010000005.1, from coordinate 371,145 downwards.
ATCGGCAGGTGATTGACGCGGTAATGGAGTTTGTTGCGCTCGCGGATCTTGCGCTGGGAGGCGTAACTCGAGTTGAACCACAGGGGGTGATATTGGAAGTTAACAGTTGACAGTTGACAGTTCACAGAAGCCGGTCAACATCGACTCGTGAGCTTATCGATGCGCCTCACTGCTGCAACTGTGACTCTTGCATTCTGCACTACTTTCTCCTTTCAGGATTTCAGGCCGGAAAACATGCTGCTCGGCGAACCGCTCGTCGGCGCGGGAAAACGCCTTTCCGGGAAGGGCCAGCGCCGGCCAGGTCCGTGACCTGGCCTGGACTCGGCCCTCCGAGGCGTTTTCCCCACTGTCGCGCGAGTCGCGCCGCTCGCAAGGTTCGCTGCCGCAGCATGTTTTTCGGCCTGCGCACACGGACAAAAATGGTCGAAACAGTCGAACTACGCGATCGCCGAGGCTCGTCAATCTTGACAGCGCGATGCCCGTGGCTACCACCAGGTTCAGGGAATCGACGCCCGGGCGGATCGGGACGCGGACCAGGTGTTGCGCCGCCCCCTCGGCCTCACGACTGAGGCCGAGCCCCTCGTTGCCGACGAGCAGGGCGACACGGGCAGGCCTCGAGGCGGCGAACCGGTCGAGCGATAGCGCCGATGCGCGCGGCGTCAACCCGACAATCGTGAATCCTCGAGCCTCGAGCGCCGCGAGCCCGCGTGGCCAGTCCGCCAGGCGCGCGAACGGCACCTGCAGCGTGGCCGCCATCGAGGTGCGGATCGCCTTCCGGTACAGCGGATCGCAGCACGACGGACTGAGCAGCACCGCATCGGCGCCGAAGGCTGCGGCGGTGCGGAACACGCCGCCCACGTTGTCGGCGTTCGCCACGGCTTCGAGTATGACCACGACGAGCGGGCCGTGTCCAGACGCTCTCCGCCGGCAGATCCGCTGGCCGGCGATCCAGCGCCAGACACCCTCGGTGAATGTCGAAGCCGGTGATGGCCGGGAAATCGCGGGCTGCGCAGATGTAGACGGGACATCGTCGGCAAGACGCCCGAGCACCGGCTCGAGGTCTCGTCGCGCCGCCTCCGACAGAAGCAGCGACCGCACGCGGCAGCGTCCATCCTCGATCACCCGACGCACAACCAGGCGGCCTTCGGCGACGAACAGACCGCTGTCCCGCACCAACTCGGGCTCGGAAACAGCCCGATATTCCTGAACGCGCGGGTCGTCCGCTCTCTCGAGCCTGATCTGCGGCATCTGCTGTTGTCGTGCACCGCTGGGAACGTCGTGTCCGCCTTCACTGCTCTCTGCAGTCTGTGCTCTTCAACGGCCTGCTACTCAGCACGTCCTGCGTCCGACGCTTGGGACGTCTTCCGGGCGGGGCATCCCGGGGGCCGGCGTTGCTCCTCCCTCACATACTCCCGGACTCCCGGTATGCTCGGTCGTCGCGCCTTCGCCTCCGGCGCGGCTCCGGAGCCGGAACCGTCGTCGAACACGCTAGTACTGGCGAAAGGTCAGATTGAAACGGCCCGTCAGACCGAGCGCCGGCGCCGCCGTCGCCGGCATGATCCGGGCGACGCCGTGATATCGGAGCCGCGCGGGACCGCCGAAGACAAACGCGTCGCCCGACTCGAGCGGAATCGCCTGGACCGGATCGCGCCGCCTTGTCCCGCCAAACAGGAACCGCGCCGTGTCGCCGAGCGATACCGACACGACAGGGACCCCTCCGGCGATCGAGGCATCGCTTTCGTCCTTGTCCTGGTGAAGTCCCATCCGGCCCTCAGCGTCGTAGTAATTGAGGATGCACACGTCCGGATCGAGCGACATCCCGACGGTCGACCGCGATCTCGCGCGCGAGCCCGCGAAAGACGTCGGGCAGCGGCGGGGCAGGCTGCCGATCGAAGTCGGCCCGGATCGGTTCGTACGGTACGTCTTCCGTTCCAGTGCCGTCCCAGGCATAGCATGCGGACGTGCATCTTCCCGCCGCCGCGGACGACCGGCACGTAGGCCGGCACGTCGCCATCGACCAGGAGGCGACAGGCCTCGATCAGCGGGATCTGCCGTTCGAGCGGCAAATACCGTGACAGGTGGAAGGCTCCGGGCGCCAGTTCCATGCGTTTCAGCCCTCCCGTACGTTACCATTGACGGCCATGAGCCGGCCGGCACTCATCGGGATAGCGCTCGCGTTGCTGGGCGTCGCGACGCCGGCGGCGGCTCATCCGGTTCCGTTCAGTTATGTCGACGTGCGCATCGATCCGGCCGCGCTCGACGTCACGATCGTCGCGCATGTCTACGACGTGGCGCACGACCTGGGCATCGAGCCCGTCGAGCGTCTGCTGGAGCCGGCGGTGCTGGCGTCGCGCGCCGAAGCGATCACCACCCTGCTGCGAAATCGCATTCAGCTCCTGGGCGACCGCCAGCCCCTCGGCGCCGGCCGTGGTCCGCGCCCGAGGCGCTTCCCGAGCGTCAGTCCATCCGGGTGCGCGCGCGCTTCGACGCCGGCAGGCCGCTCGGGTGTGATCACGGTGAACGCCTCGCTGTTTCCGTATGATCCGCAGCATCAAACGTTCCTCAACGTCTACGAGCAGGTGGACTAATCGCGTCGCAGGCGATTCTCGGCCGCGGCCGCGGTCAGTTCGAATACTTCGGCGGCACGCGTCAGGGCGTGGTCGCGGTCATGCGGAAGTTCGTGCCGGCCGGCGTTCACCATATCCTGATAGGTCCGGACCACCTGTTGTTTCTCGTCGGGCTGCTCCTGCTCGGCGGATTCGACCAGGCGGCTGCTGCTCGTCGTCACCGCCTTCACCGTCGCCCACAGCATCACGCTGTCTCTCGCGGCGCTCAACATCGTCGCGCCGCCGGCCGGCGTGGTCGAGCCGGCCATCGCGCTCAGCATCGTGTACGTCGGCGCCGACAACCTGATGGTACGTGGAGGACGGGACGTGCGCGGCTGGATTGCGTTCGCGTTCGGCTTCATTCACGGCTTCGGGTTCGCCAACGTGCTGCGGGAAATGGATCTGCCGGCGCGCGCGCTCGGCTGGTCGTTGTTTTCGTTCAACGTCGGGGTCGAGATCGGGCAGCTCTTCGTGGTCGTCGCCGTCGCGTCCGCGTTGGCCCTGCTGCGGCGCCGCAGCGAGGCAGCGGGGCAGCGAGCTCGTGTTCGCCGGTTCCATGGTCGTCATCGCGGCCGGCACGTTCTGGTTCATTCAACGTGTGTTCTTTTCTGGAGGCATGGCATGAGACGAACAATTGTGCTCGGGGTGTTGATCGCTGCGGGAGCCCTGTCGATGACGCTCGCCGCGTATCAAGAGAAGCCGGCCGCACCCATGGTGGTCGAAGTCGACAAGCTGAAGGACAACTTCTTCGTGCTGAAGGGCGGCGGCGGGAACACGGCGGTGTTCGTGCAGGCCGACGGCATCACGGTCGTGGACACCAAGAATCCGGGCTGGGGGCAGCCGATTCTCACCAAGATCAAGGAGCTGAGCAACAAGCCGATCACGAGGATCATCAATTCCCACACGCACGGCGACCATGTGAGCGGGAACGTCGAGTTTCCGACCACCGTCGATATCGTGGCGCACGAGAACACGGCCGCGAACATGAAGAAGATGATCCCGAACAGCAGCGCCGCCGGATCAGACGGTGCCGGCCCAGACCATCTTCCAGCGCAACGGCGACAAGGGACTCGCCAAGAAGACCTTCAAGGACAAGATGACGCTCGGCAGCGGCGCCGATCAGATCGACCTGTACCATTTCGGTCGCGGCCATACGAACGGCGACGCCTGGATCGTGTTCCCCGCCCTGCGAATCGTGCACGCTGCCGACATCTTCTCCGGCAAGAACCTTCCGCTGCTCGACATCAACAACGGCGGCAGCGGCGTGCTGATTGGCGACACGCTGTCGAAGGCCCACAGCTCGCTCAAGAATATCGACAGTCGTGATCACCGGTCACAGCACGCAGATGACGATGAACGATCTGCGTGAGTACGCCGAGTTCAACCGCGACTTCCTGAACACCGTGCGCGCGGGGAAGAAGGCCGGCAAGTCCGCCGACGAGATCGCCAAGAGTTATACGATTCCGGCGAAATACGCCGGCTACGTCCTGGGGCCGCCAACCCGGCTCGGGCTGAACGTCAAAGCCGTCTGGGATGAAGTGAAGTAAGCGACGGGGCGCGGCGGCTGTCTCGCCGCGGTCACACCGAGGTCCATGCACGTGCGCACATCGCCGGTCACTCTCTGCGCGGCCGTCACCATCGCCGGCGTGCCCCGGGCTGCCCTCGCGCAGCTCGGGGGCCGACCGGCGGCGGAATCGATCAAGACGCTCGAATCCTCCGAGCAGCGGGGCTGAAGAATCGCCGAGACCCTGCGCGCCCAAGCTGCACAGCCCGGCCGCGTCGTGCGGGGTATTGGCGCCGCTACTTGCGTCTTTCAGCCTGCCGGCTGTTGCTCGAGCCGTCCGGCCACGCGGTGGGAAGCCGACAGGGCGGATCGCGGGTGATCGAGTTTCATCCCGAGTGTCGCCGGCCACCGGAGAACGATCCCAAGATGCCGCTCAGCACGGGCTCAGGCTCCAACGCTCATGCCGCAGGCGGGGCTTGAACCGCTCCGGGGAGCGTCAAGTTGTTCACCGACAAGTCGGTTTCGCGTCACTTACCGTAAACAGTAATAACGCCCGCCAGCCTCAGCGAACGGCGACGCCCACGGGACAGCTGACTCCCGTTCCACCAAGCCCGCAGTACCCGCCCGGGTTCTTGGCCAGGTACTGCTGGTGATAGTCCTCGGCATAATAGAACTCGGGCGCGGGAAGGATCTCGGTCGTGATGCGGCCCAGACCGGCCTTTGCCAGCTCGCTCTGAAACGCGTCGCGCGAGGCCTCCGCCGCCGACCGCTGCGCCTCGTCATACCAATAGATGCCCGACCGGTACTGCGTCCCGACGTCGTTGCCCTGCCGCATGCCCTGGGTCGGGTCGTGGCTCTCCCAGAAGACCCTGAGTAGCTCCTCGTAGCGGATCGCCTTCGGATCGAAGACCACCAGGACCGCTTCGGTGTGCCCCGTCATGCCGCTGCACACCTCGCGGTACGTCGGATTCGGCGTGTGGCCGGCGGCGTAGCCCACCGCGGTCGTGTGCACACCCGGGAGCTCCCAGAACTTGCGTTCAGCGCCCCAGAAAGCAGCCCATCGCGAACATCGCCCGCGCGAGCCCTTCCGGAAATGGCGGCTCGAGACGCTCGACCGTTGACGAAATGCGCGGCCGCGACGGGCATCTTCACCGCGCGTCCCGGCAGCGCCTCGGCCTTGGAGGGTACCTTCAGCGATTTGCCGAACATGATGTCGTTCCACTCCCTATCTGATCGAATGCTCAGTCCTTTCCGTTCGGATCAAAGTCCAACGCGATGCCGTTCATGCAGTACCGGTTCCCGGTCGGCGGGGGGCCGTCGGGAAACAGGTGGCCCAGGTGCCCGCCGCACCGCGACACAATGAATCTCAGTCCTGGTCATGCCGAAGCTGTGATCGCTCGTCGTCCCGACCGCATGCTCGAGCGGCGCCCAGAAACTCGGCCATCCGGTACCGCTTTCGAACTTCGTGTCCGACGAAAACAACGGCTGACCACAGCCGGCGCAGCGAAACGTCCCGTCTCGTTTTTCGTGACCGAGCGGGACTCGTCCCGCGCGGCTCCGTGCCGTGCTCGCGCAGAACTTGAAACTGCTCCGGCGTCAACGTCTGGCGCCATTCATCTTCAGATTTCGTAAAGGCCTTTTCTCCCATGTCAGCAGTCTACCGAATCGGGAGTCCGGAACGAAAGTGCGGTGGTGCGTGGAAGCGTGGGTAGGGACGGTGGTTGGCGGCGTCGGCCCGGGATACGGATGGTAGGAAGTTGAAACGAAGAAGAACGCCCGACCGCCGGTGCGGTCGGGCGTCTGTTCGGTGAACGGCGTTCGCTACAGTGGTTCGACCCTCAGGCCGTCGTGAGTCCCTCGAGCCTGCCGGTCGCGTCGCCGAAGTTGGTAACGGGAACGCCCATCAAGTCCAGCACGGACGCGTGCAGGTTCGCGATCGGCGTCTCATCGGCGTACCTGATGTGACGGCCGCCTTTGAGCTGTCCCGCGCCTCCGCCCGCCAGCAGCACCGGCAGGTTGTGATGCAGATGCTGGTCGCTATTGCTGAAGCCCGCACCATAGATGAGCATCGAGTGGTCCAGCAGGTTGCCGTCGCCGTCGGGGGTCGAGCGCAGGCGTTCGAGGAGATACGCGAACATCTTCACGTGATAGGCGTTGATCTTGGCCAGTTTCTCGAGCAACTCGGGGCGCATCGCATGATGCGAGGTCGGGTGGTGCGCCTCGGGGACGCCGATTTCCGGGTACGTGTGCCCGGTGCTCTCGCGGCCCATCAACATGCTCGACACGCGGGTCAGGTCGGTCTGCCACGCGAGCGCCTGCAAGTCGAACATCATCTTGGCGTGCTCTTCGAACGTGGCCGGGATCCCGCCAGCCTTCTGGACGACCGGCAGCTCGCGGTCGCTCTGCTTTTCGGCCAGTTCGATCCGGCGCTCGATGTCGCGCACGGCCTCCAGGGTACTGGCTGAGCTTGATGCGATCGCCCGCCCCAAGCTTCTTCTCGAGACCGGCGGTTTCCTCGGTCACCGAGTCGAGGATGCTGCGCTCCGTCTGGAGACGGATCATCCGCGCCTTGGTATCCGTGCTGTCGGTGGCACCGAAGAGCCGCTCGAACACCGCGCGCGGGTCCACTTCCATCGGCAGCGGCGTCGTCGGCGTCTTGTAGGAGATGGTGCCGGTGTAGGTGCAGCTATAGCCGCCGTCGCAGCCGCCCGCGAGCTCGGCGGCTTCGAGCGCCAGCTCCAGCGACGCGAGCTGCGTTTCCTTGCTGAAATGCGCGGCCGCGATCTGGTCCATCGACGTGCCCGCGCGAATGTCCGAGCCCTGCGTCCGCTTCACGTGCACACCGGTCAGCCACGAGGCCTGGGCCCGCGGATGGTCTCCCCCGGCTTCGCCCTCCGCCGGATCCGCCAGCGGGTTGCACATCCCGGTCAGCACGAGCAGTCTGTCGCGAAACGGCTCCAGCGAGTCCAGGATCGGCCCGAGCTCGAAATTGCGCCCCTCTGCGGCCGGCGTCCATTTCCAGATATTCATCCCGTTCGGCACGTACACGGCGGCCAGGCGGCGCACCGGTTTGGCCGCGCTGTTTCGAATCTGCGCAAAGGCCGGGACCATACCGTCGAGCAACGGCAAGGCCAGCGTCGCCCCGAGGCCCCGCAACACGGTGCGGCGGGACAGATGTTTCTGTGTGACGATCATGGCTTTTCCACCCTCTCCGCCGTCCGAGGCGGCGCTACATTGGTGTCGGAGTTTGGCTGTCCTGCAGTCGTCCGCATGTAAAACGGCACGCTCTTCGTGATGCCCAAAATAATCGACGACCAGCGGTAGTCGGTCGACGCGGCCTCGCGCTTGATCGTCCGAATCGCCGGCATGTCGGCATACGTGACGGCCCGGCCCAACGCATAGGTCATCATCTTCTCGGTGAGCGCCCCGACAAACACCTCACCCTGGCCCAGGAGCGCCTTCCGGAACTCCGCCGGGGTGCTGAACTTGGTCCCGTCCGCGAGGGCACCCGACGCATCGATTCGTGTATTGGCCTCGCGAACCCGCCATTTTCCCACCGCATCGAAGTTTTCGAACGCGAAGCCGAGCGGGTCCATATTGGTGTGGCACGACGCGCACACCGGATTCTTGCGATGCTGCTCCAGCCGTTCGCGCACCGACGTGGGAGCACTCGCCCCATCGTTCTCTTTCAGCGGCGGCACGTTCGCCGGCGGCAGCGGCGGCGGCGAGGCGAGCAGGGTTTCCATCACCCATTTTCCACGGAGCACCGGAGAGGTTCGCGTCGGGTACGAGGTGACGGTGAGAATGCTGCCATGGCCCAGCAAGCCGGCCCGCCGGTCGTCCGGCAGCGTCACGCGGCGGAAATGCGACCCGTAGACATTCGGGATGCCGTAGATCTTGGCGAGACGCTCGTTGAGGAACGTATAGTTCGCGCTCAACAGTTCCAGGACCCCGCGATCGTCGCGGAACTGGCTTTCGAGGAACAGCTCCGTCTCGCGCTGGAACCCCTCCCGCAGCTTGTCGTCGAACTCGGGGAACATGTCCGCGTCCGGCGTCACCAGCCGGATGTTCCGCAGCAGCAGCCACTGGCCGCCAAAATTCTTGACGAGTGCCGTGGCCTTCGGATCGCGCAGCATCCGCCGAACCTGCTGCTCGGCGATCTTCGGATCCTTGAGCCGCCCGCGCGCGGCGACATCGAGGAGCTCGTCGTCCGGGATGCTGCTCCACAGGAAGAACGACAGACGGGAAGCCAGCTCGATATCGCTGACGCGATACGCGGTGGCCGGAGCGACATTTGACGGATCGGGCTCGGCCCGGAACAGGAAACTCGGAGACACCAGCAGCCTCTCGAGCGCCAACCGGATGCCTGCCTCGAAGTCGCCGGCGCTTCGACCGGTCCGATAGAAGCCGACCAGCCTCTGGACGTCGAGATCGGTGACCGGCCGGCGATACGCGCGACGGGCGAGCCTGGAGAGGATCTTCCGCGCGCACGGTTCCTCGTCCTGCCGGCTGGAGGGGCGGCAGGCGAGAATCTCGCGGCGGCTGGCCGTGTCGCCAAGCCCGGTCACGTTGAACGGCCCCTCGATCTGGACCGTATCCACACTCTGGTCGGCTCGGGCCTGCTCGCGATCTTCAGACTGCGTGGCCGGCAGACGAATGGGCGTGGGACTCTGAGGTTCGGCCGACATTCTCTTGGCGAACGAGACGCCAACGACGTGCGTACCCGCCGTCGCCTGGAATCGAACGTCCAATTCCTCATCCGCCGTTCGCGAGTAGAGCGAAAGATTGCCGTCCCCTTCAGCGCTTACGGCGCACTTGGGATCCTTCGGCGCCTTCAGGGCAGTCGCCGCCGACGGAGAACAGTTTGACTCGCACGCCGTCCAAGCGGACGTCCAGCTGTTCCCGAATCTCGAGGCCGCGGATCGTGGCGGCGTTGAACGCTCTGAGCAGGCGGACCTTGACGACATACTCGCCGTCGAGCGGGAAGTAATGGCGGATCGCCGTCCCACCCCGGGATCCAATCGGAAGGTCGTCGCTCATGCGCTCGTCCTGCACGAGCAGCGCGGGAATCCGGTACGTCGCGACGCCCGGTCGCATCTTCGGATCGGCAAGAGCCAGGACTCCGATCTTATGCGCCGCGATCATGTAGCGCTCCAGCAGCACGCGGAGAAACCGAGAGGGCTTCCGCAATGTTGTCGAAGCCGTCGCTCGATTCGTCGGAGGGCAGCAGCGATCGGCCGTCGATTTCCAGCCCCAACAGGTCGCGAACGGCATTGGTGTATTCGAACTGATTGAGGCGTCGCACGCCCACCCGGCCGGGATTCGGCTTGGCCGCCGCCGCGCGATCGAGCTCGTTCTCCAACCATGACGCGAAGGCGTCATACGTCGGCTTGTCCGGCCGCGGCATGCCAAGTGGAGGCATCGCACGGGTGCCAAGCTTCCGAACGACCTTCTCCCACACCTGCGCACCGGCTGGAACGTTCGTCACGTCCGCTTTGTCGAGCGCGAGGCCGGCCGTCAACAGCTTCTGGTTGTGGCAGGTGACGCAGTACTTGTCGAGCAGCGCACGCTGAGGGGAGGCGGCAGGAGCAGCCGGGGTCGCCGGCTGCGCCTGCGCGCCCGCCGCCTGGAGATCGGTGCTGAGCTGAGGTGACTGAAATGACGCGGCGAATAGCAGGGCGCCCGCAAACCCGCCCACGATCGCTCTCAAATGGTTAGACATTTTGTCGTTACCCCGTCGTCAAGGTGAGCGCTGCGTCACGCAGCCACGCTGCACCCAGTTACTGGATATCTTCAACGCGACGATCTAATGGGAAACACGCCTAATGGGAAACACGTATACGGGAACACACGTGCCTAGGAAACACGCGCCGCCGCCGGAGGTATTCTATCCCAAGAGCCCGCATATTGGGCTACCCGTCAAGAGCCTGCCTGGGGTATATTTTTCGACCATCATGGAGCCCCGCTCCTCCCACGTCGATTCAGGCAATTATCGCATTTCATCGGCAGCTGGCGGAATCGGACGCAAGCAATGAGAAGCAGTTGCCGCACGCTTCAGCGTGCGGAGGAGGCATAAGATGCGCGTCGACGCCCGGTTCGTGGTTGGCTGGACGGTATCGTTACTCTCGGTGGCGAGCCTCGCCGGCGCCCAAGCCAGGGATCTTCGCCTGATCGACGCGGTCAAGAACCGGGACCGCCAGGTGCTTCAGACCCTGTTGAAGCAGAAAGTCGATGTGAATGCTCCGCAGCCGGATGGCTCCACGGCGCTTCACTGGGCGGCTCAAACGGACGATCTCGAAACGGCAGACCTGCTGATCGGCGCCGGCGCACAGGTGGGCACGGCGAACGACTACGGGATTACCCCGCTGCTGCTCGCCTGCCAGAACGGCAGCGCGGCCATGGTCGAAAGACTGTTGAAGGCCGGCGCGAAACCCAATGGCGCCTTCCCGACAGGGGAAACCGCACTCATGATCGCCGCTCGCACAGGCAAGCCGGGCGCCGTGCAGGCCTTGCTGGTCCAAGGCGCGGACGTGAACGCGAAAGAACCGTCGCTGGGCCAGACGGCGCTGATGTGGGCAGCGGCCCAGGGTCACTCGGAGGTCGTGCAGCTCCTGGTGGACGGTGGAGCGGACGTCCGTGCAAAGTCGAACCCCGGGAGCTTCAGGCAACCGAGCATCGTCCACACGGGCGGTTTCACGCCCTTGTTGTTTGCGGCTCGGAACGGCGACATCAAGTCCAGCCGGATCCTGGTGGCTGCCGGAGCGAACGTGAATGAGACCGCGACCGATGGCATGTCCCCCTTGCTGATGGCCACGATCAGGGGCCATCTGGCGTACGCGGAATTTCTGCTGGACCAGAAAGCAAACGTCGACATCGCCACGGCCGGTCTCACTCCCTTGCACCGGGCGGCGGGAGAATGGAATAGCCTCGTCACGCAGCGCATCGGTATCGCCACCGAGGACAACAATGAGTGGGGAGTGCTGGGCGGGATGCGGGGACAGCTGAAGCTTGATTTCATCAAGCTGCTGCTGGCCCGCGGGGCCAATCCGAACGCTCGCACCACGAAGAACCCGCCCCGGTATGGCAGCGGGGGCGGACCCAGGTTTGGCGATTCGAGGACGCCTCTCATCGGGGGCACACCCCTCATTTTCGCAGCCATGGCCGGCGATGTTCCCGCGATGCGCCTCCTGCTGGCCGCCGGCGCCGATCCGAAGGCGACAACGGACGACCAGACAACGGCGCTGATCCTGGCGGCGGGATTCGGCTACAACCCCGACGGGGGCCGGGTCCAGGAGGCCAGCGCGCTCGAAACGGTCAAGCTGCTGGTGGAGCTGGGCGTCGACGTCAACGCGACGAACGACATGGACTCGACCGCGCTGCACGGCGCCGCGTCCCGGGGCGCGAATTCAATCATTCAGTTCCTGGTCGACAAGGGCGCCGATCTCGAAGCGACGAACGCGAGAGGATGGAGCGCCATGACCTACGCGGAAGGCATCTTCCAGAACAATACGATTGTGCCCTTTCCGAGCACCGAGGCGCTGCTGAAAAAGATGGGGGCCAAGCCCAGCCCGCCGGGTCTCGTGCGCCACAAGAACGACGAGGCTGGCGTAGAGATCCTTGGGCGACGAGGACAGGCGGGAGTGAAGCCGCAGCCAGGAGCGACCGCCAAGCCGAAGCCGTGAGACGCGCTCGCTGAGACACCCGGTGGGCGCTCGCTGCGCTCACCCTCAGTCTGAAATCTGCACAATCTCCACGGACAACAGGCCCGACGCGCTTCAAAAACGCGTCGGGCCTGTTGTTTTATCGCGCGCAAATTTTCAGCGGCGGGGGATGGCAACCGCGTGCGTCGATCGCGCGGCCCGCGTACAAACGAAACGCCCGCGAACCGAAGCTCGCGGGCGTTGAGATAATGCCGGCAGCGACCTACTCTCCCACACCGCCGCCGAGCGGGCGAGGCGGCCCAGGAAACGGGGCCCATGCAGCGCATGGGAAACGGTGTGCGCCGATCGCGCGGCCCGCGGTACAAACGAACGCCCGCGAACCGAAGCTCGCGGGCGTTGAGATAATGCCGGCAGCGACCTACTCTCCCACACAGTTTCCCATGCAGTACCATCGGCGGTAGCAGGCTTAACTTCCGTGTTCGGAATGGGAACGGGTGTGACCCTGCTCCTATGACCACCGGCAAACTTGTCTGCCTGGGGTCCCCGCCTTCGCGCGCTGCGCGGCGCTTCGGCGGGCAAGCCACGATCGGCTTGCCGCGACCGTAGCTCGCGTAGCGAGCGAAGTCGGGGTCGTCCCAGACAATCTTGTCAAAGAACTCGAAAGTTAGAAACTGAGAACTACGAAGGACTCTGTCCTTCTGAGTTCTGAGTTCTCAGTTCCAACTTCGTCACAACTGAATATCCTGCAAACGGTAGTTTGACCGTCCACCATCACGCAGCGTTTCTGCGTGCATCTTCTTACCCGGAGCCGAAGCTCCGGCTGTCCGAGGCAAGCCCCGGACAAAAGAATTTATGGTCAAGCCTCACGGCTGATTAGTATCGGTAAGCTCAACGTCTCACCGCGCTTACACACCCGACCTATTACCTGGTCATCTTCCAGGAGCCTTTAGGGATCTTGCGATCCAGGGAGATCTCATCTTGTGGAGGGTTTCACGCTTAGATGCCTTCAGCATTTCTCCCTTCCGGACGTAGCTACCCGGCGCTACCGCTGGCGCGATAACCGGTACACTAGAGGTCCGTCCAACCCGGTCCTCTCGTACTAAGGTCAGCCCCACTCAAATCTCCTGCGCCCATGGCAGATAGAGACCGAACTGTCTCGCGACGTTCTAAACCCAGCTCACGTACCACTTTAACCGGCGAACAGCCGGACCCTTGGAACCTGCTACAGCTCCAGGATGTGATGAGCCGACATCGAGGTGCCAAACCCTTGCGTCGATGTGAACTCTTGGCAAGGATCAGCCTGTTATCCCCGGCGTACCTTTTATCCGTTGAGCGATGGCCCTTCCACGCGGAACCACCGGATCACTAAAGCCTGGTTTCCCACCTGCTCGTCTTGTAGGACTCGCAGTCAAGCTCGCTTCTGCTTTTGCACTCTCTGGCTGGTTTCCAAACAGCCTGAGCGAACCTTCGCGCGCCTCCGTTACAATTTAGGAGGCGACCGCCCCAGTCAAACTACCCACCTAGCAGTGTCCCTGATCTGGATGACAGAACGAGGTTAGAACGCCGAAGCGCTAAGGGTGGTATCTCACCATTGGCTCCCCCGAGACCGAGATCCCGGGTTCAAAGCCTCCCACCTATCCTGCGCATAGCGCGTCAGCATTCACTACTAGGATGTAGTAAAGGTGCACGGGGTCTTTTCGTCTAGCCACGGGCAACCGGCGTCTTCACCGGTACCACAAATTCGCAGTGCCCCTCGTTGAGACAGCGCCCAAATCATTACGCCATTCGTGCAGGTCGGAACTTACCCGACAAGGAATTTCGCTACCTTAGGACCGTTATAGTTACGGCCGCCGTTTACCGGGGCTTCAGCTCAA
>CAVUXJ010000005.1:0-352500 GCA_963745495.1 uncultured Acidobacteriota bacterium | reverse complement strand
CCCGCCGGTTGTTCACGTACACACCGCCCGACTGCACCAGGCGTCGCGCTTCGCTCTTCGATGGCGCGAGCTGCACGCGCGCAAGGAGATCGACCAGCCCAATCCCATGGGGATCGACATCCGCGGTCGGCAATTCCGTCGAGGGCACATCCTCGAACACGGCCAGCACGTCCTCAACCGCAAGCTCCGCGATGCGTTCTCCGAACAACAGGCTCGAGGCTTGCTCGGCCCGCGCCACCTGCGTCGGCGCCGTGCACGAGGCTGGTGACCTCGCGCGCCAGCACGCGCTGCGCCTCGCGGCGCTCGGGGAACTCGCCGGTCGCCGCCTCGAGCGCCTCAATCTCCCGCCGATCGAGGAACGTGAAGGACTTCAGATAGGCCACGACGTCGCGGTCCTCGACGTTCAGCCAGAACTGGTAGAAACGGAAGGGCGACGTGCGCGCCGCATCCAGCCACACGGTGCCCGCTTCGGTCTTGCCGAACTTCGTGCCCGACGCGGTCTTCATCAGCGGCCACACCAGACCGTGCGCCTTCTTGCCGCGCAGCTTGCGGATCAAGTCGATGCCGGCCGTGATGTTGCCCCACTGATCGCTGCCGCCCATCTGAAGGGCGCATCCGAAGCGATCGAACACGTGCAGGAAGTCGTACGCCTGAAGGACCAGATAGCTGAATTCGGTGAACGAAATACCTTCTTCGCTCTCGAGTCGGCGGTTCACCGACTCCTTCTGCAGCATGTAATTGACGGTGAAATATTTGCCGGCGTCCCGCAGAAACGAGATCAGATCAATGGTCGCGAGCCAGTCCGCGTTGTTGACGATCCGCGCCGCCGGCGGACCGCCCGCACCGGGCGCGAAGTCGAGAAAGTGCTCCAACTGCGCGCGCACGCCGGCGACGTTCTCGGCGATCCGCTCGGGCGACAGCAGCACGCGCTCCTGCGACTTGCCGCTGGGGTCGCCGATCATCCCGGTACCGCCGCCGACGATGGCGATCGGCGAATGGCCGAATCGCTGCAGGCGCGCAAGGCCCATGACCGTGAGCAGCGATCCGACGTGAAGGCTTGGCGCTGTCGGATCGAAGCCGATATACGCGGTGACGGGCTCCTTCGCGAGCAACTCCGACAGCCCCTCGGTCGCGTCGAACACCATCCCGCGCCACGTCAGCTCGTCAAAGAGATTGTCCATTTAGCGTTCTGCGTTCCACGTGCGTCCGTGCGGCGTTCTACGGTGTCGGCGCACCGTTGCCGCGGGTTCGTGGTGCGGCGTTCTGGAGCGAGAACGTCGAACGAACCGAGAACGACGAACGGAGAACCGCGAACGAAGAACGATTACTATATCAGTCGATGGCGATCAGCCGACGCACCCTGCTGAAGGGCTTCGCGGCCACCGGCGTTGGCGCGGTGACGGGAGCCGGCGCGTACGGCTATCTGCACGGACGCGGCGCCCTCGAGCTCACGCGCGCGACCCTTCCGGTCGATCATCTGCCGCCAGGCCTGGCCGGATTTCGAATCGGCCTCATGACCGACATCCATCGAAGCCGTTGGGTCTCGGCCGAGGACGTCTCGGAAGCCGTCAGCCTCTTGATGGCGCAAGCGCCGGATCTCATCGTGATCGGCGGCGACTACGTCACGTGGGGCGACCGGCAATATGTCGGGGCGTCCGCCGACGCGCTCGGCGCCCTTCACGCGCCGCACGGTGTGTTTGGCATCCTGGGCAACCACGACGACGACCATGACATGCCTGCCGCGCTCGTCGCGCGCGGTGTCGAGATGCTGAAGGATGCCAGGACCCGTCTGACCATCGGCCGCGACACCCTCGAGCTTGCCGGAATCCGCTACTGGACCAAGCGCGCGGTCGATATCGCCACGGTGTTGCGGGGGGCAACGGGGCCGCTCGTGCTGCTGGCGCACGACCCCCGCCGGTTGACGGAAGCCGCGGCCCTCGGCGTGCCGCTCGTCCTCTCAGGGCACACACACGGGGGACAGGTGGTCCTTCCGGTCGTCGGCGCCGTGGCGGCCAGGAAATTTCCGGTCGTGGCCGGCATCGCGCGCCTCGAACACACGACGATATTCGTGAGCCGCGGCATCGGCACGGTGTACGTGCCGGTGCGCATCAACTGCCCGCCTGAAGTCGCCTTGTTGACGCTCCATCCCGCCGCCGAATGAACCGCCGGCCGTGCAGCTCCCAGCCTCCCTCTAGCACGAGCCGTATCGCCTCAGGGTAGAGCCGATGCTCCTCGACGAGGATTCGTGCCGACAGGGTCTCCACCGTGTCGGCATCGAGCACCGGCACGGCGGCCTGAAGCACGATTGGGCCGCTATCGAGCTCCGGCGCCACGAGATGCACGGTGGCGCCGCTCACGCGCACGCCGTGCTCCAGCGCCTGCCGCTGCGCGTCGAGCCCCGGAAACGCGGGCAGAAGAGACGGGTGAATGTTGAGGATGCGATTCGGGAACGCCTCGAGCAACGGCGCGCCGATGCGCCGCATGAAACCGGCGAGACAGATGAGCCCGACATCGCGCTCCTTCAGGAGCCTGGCGATCACGCGATCGTAATCGTCGCGGTCCGGAGTAATCACCCGGCCGAAGATACATGGCTTCGATCCCGGCCGTCCGCGCGCGCGACAGCCCGTGGGCTTCGGCCCGATTCGAGATCACAATCGCGATCGTCGCGTCGAGTTCCGCGCGGGCAGACGCGTCGATGATCGACTGGAGGTTGCTGCCGCGCCCGGAGACGAGCACGGCGAGCCGGTGTGTCGAATGGGGCCGCGGATATTCTTCAGGCACCGAGCGTGTCACCCCGCGACCTGGCGGAAAAGGCCTCATGCCCGGAGGTCCGCGCGAGACTGGCGATACTCGGTATCACGTCGCAAAACCGGCGGTTGGACGCGCGGCGCTTTTTCACCGGTACTCTACGGTGCGACTGCCCGACGTGATTGTCCCGATCACGGCGGCGTCGGGCTCCCCCGTCTGCGCCAGACGGCGCAATACGTCGTGTCGGTCCGCCGGGGCACAGACCGCAATCAACCCGATGCCCATGTTGAACGCCCGGAACATCTCGGCGATCCCGATGTCGCCGCGCGATCGCAGCAGCGTGAAGATCGGCGGCACGTCCCACGCGCCTGCATCAATCGCCGCGTCGCAGCCTTCGGGAAGAATGCGCGGCAGGTTGTCGGTAATCCCGCCGCCGGTGATATGGGCCATTCCCTTGATCAGCCCCGAATCGAGGAGCGGGGCCACGAGCCGCAGGTAAGAGCGATGGGGGGCAAGCAACGCTTCGCCGATGGTTGTTCCCAATTCGGGCACGAAGTCGCCCGGCGTGAAGCCGGCGTGCTCGAACAGCACACGGCGCGCGAGCGAATACCCGTTGGTGTGCAGCCCCGTCGATGGAAGACCAATCAGCACGTCGCCCGGCTCTATGGTTCGACCGTCCACGATGCGAGCCTGTTCGACGATCCCAACCACGAAGCCCGCGATGTCGTACTCGCCGTCGCGATAGAAACCGGGCATCTCGGCGGTTTCACCCCCGATGAGCGCACACCCGTTCTCGCGACAGCCGCGGGCGACCCCCGCAATCACCTGCTCGGCGATGTCGGGCGACAGCCGGCCGGTCGCCAGGTAATCGAGGAAGAACAGCGGCCGCGCACCCTGCACCAGGATGTCGTTGACGCAGTGGTTGACCAGGTCGGCGCCGACCGTGTCGTGACGGCCGGTCATGAACGCGACCCTGAGCTTCGTGCCGACGCCATCCGCGCTCGACACGAGCACCGGCTCGCGGAACGCGTCGGGATCCAGCCGGAACAGGCCACCAAACGACCCGATATCGGAGAGCACGCCCGGCGTAAACGTCGCACGGGCCAGCGATCTGATCCGGCGGACGGCCTCGTTGCCCGCGTCGATGTCCACGCCGGACTGCCGGTAGTCCATCAGAAATCCAGCCTGCCGATCAGCGTCTGCATCAGATCGCGCGCCGGCGCCGCCTCGGGCGCCGCCCAGTAGGTGCGTCGCGCGAACGCGAAGAACCGCTCCTTCTCGAAATCCTCCTCGAGCATGTCGAATCCTTCCGCCAGGAGCGTAATCGCCTCGTCGCGGGCCGGATGCTTCTCGAGCAGCGGCATCATCAGCGCGGTGTTGCGCATGGCGATCATCGCCAGCGCAAGTGCGATGGGGGAGCGGGCGGGATCGCGCGCGGGAATGCCCACCTCGAACAGCGCCTCGACGGCCGTCGTGCGACCCCACAGCCCCAGCGCGCCGAGGCCGGCCGCCGCGGCACGCAGCAGCTCCTGAAACCCTGGATTCCGGTCGCCGAATTTCAGCGTCTCGATCAGATACGGCTCGTGCGACGCGCAGTTGACCTCGAGAAGACAGATGCCGGCAGCCACCGACGGCTGTCGGACCTGCGGCGCGCTGCGCTGAAGCGCGGCCAGCGTCTCGAGCGCGCGCTTGTCGCCGATCTTGCCGAGCGCAACGGCGGCATCATCTTGAAGCGGCCCGTCCAGCTTCGCGATGGCCGTAAGAGCGTCGAACGCGTACTGAGCCTTGTAATCGCCGAGTGCCTCGATCACCGCGCTGCGGAAGAAATCCTCGCCGCGCCCGGCCTCCCGCGCGAGCACGGGTTGCACACGCGCGTCGGCGCCGAGGGCCGCGAGCGCGCGCACCAACGCGGGCCGGACGAACTCCGCCTGCTCCTTCTCCATTGCGGCCAGCAGAGTCGGGCACCATGCGCGGCATCGGGATTGTGCTCGAAGAAACGGTATGCGACCGTGCGCAGGCGGTCGTTGGGGCTCGTCAGCGACTCGCGCATCGCGTCGACGGTCCGCGGATCGTTGAAGCCTGTCAGCAGGACCAGCGCGCGATACCGCACATAACCGTCGGCATGCTCGGCCACGGCACGCAGCAGGGCCGGCACGGCCTGCGATCCCGCGGTCCGGCGGACGGTGCGCGAAGCGGCCGTGCGTGTCGCGTAGTCGAGATCGCCCAGCTTGTCGATGGCGGCTTGAAGCTGCGCCGGAGAAATGGACTGCGGCGCGGAAGGTTCCTGCCCGCGTGCCGGACGCTCGAACAGACCGACGAGCACACTGACGGCGCACAGGGTTGCGAGGGGTGGCGCTGCGCGTCGGCCTTTGATGTTCTCGGCATCGGTTGTCGTGAATCCGCGACGCGAGGCATGACTCAGTTGGTGACAGGCTCTTTGTCGAGCTTCAGCGCCAGTTGCAGATACGACTTCTGGTCGCGCGGGAACTCGACCGGGTACTGTCCCGTGTAACACGAACTGCAGTAGTTCTGACGCTCGTCTCCCACTGCGCTGAGGAGTCCTTCCAGGCTCAGATACGCGACGGTGTCGGCTTCGAGAAACGCGGTGATCTCGTCGATTGTGTGGGTGGCTGCGATCAGCTCTGATCGGCTCGGGGTATCGACACCGTAAAAGCAGGGGGAAATCGTCGGGGGACAGCTGATTCGCACGTGCACTTCCTTCGCTCCCGCCGCCCGCACCATCCGGACGATCTTCCGGCTCGTCGTCCCCCGCACGATGGAATCGTCCACGAGGATGACCCGTCTCCCGTCGAGGATGCTGCGGACCGGGTTGAGCTTCACTTTCACACCGAAGTGCCGGATCGACGATTGAGGCTGAATGAACGTGCGGCCGACGTAGTGATTGCGGATGAGGCCCATGCGGAGCGGGATTCCCGATTCCTCCGCGAAGCCCATCGCGGCGCACACGCCCGAGTCGGGTACCGGCACGACGACATCCGCGTCGACCGGTTGCTCCCGGGCAAGGATGCGTCCGAGGTTCGTGCGCACTTCGTTGACGCTTTTTCCATACACGTAGCTGTCCGGGCGCGCGAAGTAGACGTGCTCGAACACGCAGTGGGCCAGCGGCGCGAAGGGAAACGGCTTGAAGGATCGGAGGCCATCGGCGCTCACCACGAGAACCTCGCCCGGCTCGACGTCACGGATGTACGTGGCGCCGATGAGGTCCATCGCGCACGTCTCCGAACAGACCACGTACGCGTCGTCCAGACGGCCGAGCGCGAGTGGCCTGAACCCGTGCGGGTCGCGCACCGCAATCAGGCGGTCCTTCGAGAGCATGAGGAACGAGAACGCGCCCTGAACCTGCGACACGGACTCGACGACGGCATCCTCGATGCTGCCCGCTTTCGACCGCGCGTAGAGGTGCAGCACCACCTCGGTATCGCTGCTCGACTGGAAGATCGACCCCTGGTGCACGAGCTCGTCCCGCAGCTCGCCCGCGTTGACCAGGTTGCCGTTGTGGCAGATCGCAATCTGGCCGTGGGCACAATCAATCAGGATCGGCTGCGCGTTCGACAGCTTGCTCTCGCCTGCGGTCGAGTACCGCACGTGCCCGATCGCGAGGGAGCCGGGCAGACGGGATAGCTCGTCGCTGTCAAACGTCTCGGCCACGTAGCCCATTGCCTTGGAGACGCGGATCTGCCGGCCATCGGAAGCGGCGATGCCGGCGCTTTCCTGGCCGCGGTGCTGCAGCGCGTACAGACCAAGGTACGTCATGTTGGCCGCTTCGGGATGACCGAAGATACCGAAGACGCCGCACTCATCTTTGAATTTGTCCATGGTCAGTTCGTCACGCGCCGCGACTCAGGCGACGCGCTTCGCGAAATACCGCTCGATCGTACTCGACCACACACGCTCGACGTCGCTCACCGGCATGTCGACGACCGACCCGGCCGCCGACGGCGATGCGGAGCAGGTTGCCGCCTGTTTCTCCAACGACTCGCGCCGGCACGCGCGCCGCCGCCGCCTGTTGAAGCACCTCGGTGACATGATCGGACGGCAGCGACACGATCACGCGAGAGGCTGATTCGCCGAACAGCGCCGCCGCCTCGTTGATCCTCGCGTCGCTTGAAACGCTCACTCCTTCAACGGATATCTCCGCGCCGATGCCGCCGCGCCGAAACAGCACTCGGCGAGCGTGACTGCGAGTCCGCCGTCGGAACAGTCGTGAGCTGAACGAATCAACCGGGCGTCAGCCAGCGTCACGAGGAGATCCTGAAGCGCGCGCTCGGCCTTCAGGTCGAGCGCTGGCGGCGCGCCCCGCACCAGGCCGTGGACCACCTTCAGGTACTCGGTGCCGCCCAGTTCTCCCCGCCCCTCTCCCAACAGCACGACGATGTGGCCGGAGCCCTGAAAACGGCCGGCAAGCACGCGATCGGCGTGCTCGAGGAGACCGACCACGCCGACGACCGGCGTCGGGTCGATCGCCCGGCCATCGGTCTCGTTGTACAAACTGACGTTTCCGCCGGTGATCGGGACACCGAGGGCGCGACACGCCTCGCCGAGACCCTCGACCGCCTTCGCGAACTGCCACATGATCGCCGGACGCTCGGGATTGCCGAAGTTGAGACAGTTGGTGGCCCCAAGCGGGCGCGCCCCGGCGCACGCGACATTCCTGGCCGCCTCGGCCACGGCAAGCATCGCGCCGCGGTACGGATCCAGATAGCAGTAGCGGCCGTTGCCGTCGACCGACAGCGCCAGCGCGCGATCGGTACCCTTGATGCGGACCACGCCAGCGCCGAGCCCAGGCAGATTCACGGTATTGGTCTGCACCATGTGATCGTACTGCCGGTATGCCCACTCCTTGCTCGCGATCGTCGGCGAGCCGACCAGCATCAGCAGTGCGTCGTTGCCGGAAGGCGTCTTCTCGAGGGCGTTGAGATCGAGCGACTGAACGCCCGCCAGATACGAAGGGCGTCTCCATCGGACGGTGATACACCGGCGCCTCGTCGGTCAACGCGCCGTTGGGGATCTCGGCGACGATCCGGCCGTGATCCTTCACGCGAAGCAGGCCGTCGCCGGTGACCTCGCCGATGCGCACCGCGTGCAGATCCCATTTGTCGAAGATCCGCTCCACCTCGGCCTCACGCCCCTTCTTGACGACGAGCAGCATCCGTTCCTGCGACTCCGACAGCATGATTTCGTACGGCGTCATGCCGCTTTCGCGCTGCGGCACGAGCGACACGTCGATTTCGACGCCGGCGCCGCCGCGCGATCCCATCTCCGTGGTCGAACAGGTCAGCCCGGCCGCCCCCATGTCCTGAATGCCGACGAGCGTGTCGGTCTTCATCACTTCGAGACAGGCTTCGAGCAGCAGCTTTTCCATGAAGGGGTCGCCGACCTGAACGGCCGGCCGCTTTTCGGCGGACGTGTCGTCGAATTCAGCAGAGGCCATGGTCGCGCCGTGAATCCCGTCCCGCCCGGTCTTCGCGCCGACGTAGTAGACCGCGTTTCCGACACCTGACGCGACACCCTTGATGAGGTCCGCGGCTCTTGCAATCCCGAGACAGAACACGTTCACCAGGGGATTGCCGGCGTACGAAGGCTCGAACGCGATCTCCCCGCCGACGGTCGGAATGCCTATGCTGTTGCCGTATCCGGCGATGCCGGCGACAACCCCTTCCAGCAGACGCCGCGTCCCCGCGCCGTCGAGAGGCCCGAACCGCAGCGAGTTCATGAGGGCGATCGGCCGCGCCCCCATGGTGAAAATGTCGCGGATGATCCCGCCCACGCCGGTCGCCGCGCCCTGATACGGCTCGATGAACGAGGGATGGTTATGCGACTCGATCTTGAAGACGGCCGCGAGCCCCTCGCCGATGTCGATCGCGCCGGCATTCTCACCGGGGCCCTGCAGCACCTGAGGTCCCTCGGTCGGCAGCGTCCGCAGATGGACCCGTGAGCTCTTGTAACTGCAGTGCTCGGACCACATCACCGAGAAAATCCCGAGCTCGGTCAGGTTCGGCTCACGGCCGAGGCAGGTGACGATGCGCTCGTACTCGTCGGCCTTGAGGCCGTGGCGATCCGAGAACCTGCGGATCGATCATGCCCGCGCGACCAGCGCGCCCGATTTCAACGACTGAACCACCGATTCGAAAATGATCAAGCCGTCGGCGCTGCCGAGGACCGATTCGCAGGCGCGCTCCGGATGCGGCATGAGACCGACCACATTCCGCCTTTCGTTGCACAGGCCCGCGATGGCTGCCGCCGAGCCGTTCGGATTCGCGGCATCGGTGGCCTCGCCCTCCCGCGTGACGTAGCGAAACACCACCTGCCGATTCCTCTCGAGGCGTTCGATCGACATCGGGCTCCGCGAAGTAGTTGCCTTCGCCGTGCGCGATCGGGATCTTCAGCACCTGGCCCTTCCGGCAGGCAGACGTGAACGGGGTATCGGTCTGCTCGACGCGGACATGAACGTGCTCGCATCGAAACTTCAGGCCGCGATTTCTCAGCATGGCGCCCGGCAGAAGTCCAGCCTCGAGGAGCACCTGAAATCCGTTGCAGATGCCGAGCACCGGCCCGCCGCGGGCCGCGAAGGCCTGCACCTCCCGCATGATGGGCGAGAACCGCGCCATCGCGCCGCACCGCAGATAGTCGCCGTGCGCGAAGCCGCCAGGCAGAACGACCACGTCCGCGCCTTTGAGATCGATGTCCTTGTGCCAGATGCACTCGGCCTGTTCGCCGAGGACATCCTTGGCCGCGTGGTACGCGTCCTGATCGCAGTTCGAGCCGGGAAAGGTGATGACGGCAAATTTCATACAAAGCTCTCAGCTCTCAGCGCTCAGCCGTCAGCTCAGATCGCTGAAAGCCGACCGCTGTGGGCGACTCGATCTCGAACTTGCCCTAGTCGATCTCCACCCGATAGCTCTCGATGACCGGGTTCGCGAGCAGCTTGTCGGCCACTTCCGATGCCAGCGCATTGGCCTGCGCCGCCTCGGTGGTCGCCAGATCCAGCTCGAAGTACTTGCCCTGACGCACATCCTGGACGCCACCGTAGCCGAGTGAGTGCAGCGCCTCGGCGATGGTCCGACCCTGCGGATCGAACACGGATGGCTTGAGCGTGACGAATACGCGTGCGCGCATCTTCCTCCTGACGCGAGCGACTATGTGAGAGCCCGCGACGCCCGTACCGACGCCACCGCCCCGGCGTCCCCTGGATCGTCGGCGTCTGACGCAGGAACAAACACGCGTTCGAAGATGTCGTCAACGTGCTTGAACTGCTCGTCGAGATCGAACGCGCGCTCGAGATCGGCGCGCGGCAGCACCCGGGAGACGTCGGCATCGGCGATGCAGGAGCGCCTTGAAGTCGCGCCGCTCGTCGACGGCTCTGAGCGCGTTGCGCTGGACCCATTCGTACGCCTGTTCGCGCGAGACGCCCTTCTTCGCCAGCTCGAGCAGCACCGAACCCGAAAAGATCACGCCGCGCGAGCGCTCGAGATTGTCGCGCATCCGGTCCGCGTGGACCATCAGGCCTGCCACGATGCGCGTGAATCGCCGCAGCATGTGATCGAGCGCGATGAAGCTGTCGGGCAGAATGATCCGCTCGACCGACGAGTGCGAGATGTCGCGCTCGTGCCAGAGGGCGACGTTCTCGAAAGCCGCCTGGCAATTCCCGCGAATGAGACGCGCGAGGCCGACGATCTGCTCGCAGCCGATCGGATTGCGCTTGTGCGGCATCGCCGACGAGCCCTTCTGGCCCCTGGCGAAGGGCTCCTCCAGCTCGCCGATTTCGGTCTTCTGCAGCCCGCGGATTTCGAGCGCGAACTTCTCGAGCGAGGCCGCCGTGATCGCGAGCGCCGCGACGAGCTCCGCGTGTCGATCGCGCTGAATCACCTGCGAGGCCGCCGGAGCGGGCCGCAGTCCGAGCCGCCGGCACACGTCGGCCTCGATCGAGGGGGGAAGGTGCGCGAACGTCCCGACCGCGCCCGACAGCTTCCCGACGCTGATCGTCGTCCGCGCGCGGTCCACCCGCTGGACGGCGCGGTCGGTTTCCGCGTACCACAGCGCGAGCTTGAGCCCGAACGTCATCGGCTCGGCGTGGACCCCGTGCGTGCGGCCGACCATCGGCGTTCGGCGATGCTCGAACGCCCGGGCCCGGATCGACCGCGGCGAGCGCCGTCGAGGTCCTGCAGAATGAGGTCGCACGCCTCGCGCATCTGCAGCGCCTGCGCCGTGTCGACCACGTCCGACGAGGTCATGCCGAAGTGCAGCCAGCGAGCCGACGGTCCGACTTTTTCCGCAACCGCTGTCGTGAACGCGATGACGTCGTGCTGGGTGACCTGCTCGATCTCCGCGATTCGTGCGATGTCGAATGAGCCACGCTCGCGGATGTCCCGGGCAGCCTCGGCGGGCACGATGCCGGCTGCCGCCATCGCATCGGCCGCCGCCGTCTCGACCAGCAGCCAGGTTTCGTACCGGCGCTGATCGCTCCAGATCCGGCCCATCTCCGGGTGCGTGTAGCGTGCGATCAAGTCTGAAGTCTCACGTCTGAGGTCTCACGGGCCGAACGCGCAAGGCGGCACGTCTCATTCCAGGTTGAGCCGCTCCCGCGGAATCTGCAGCCCGTTCACGTTTCCCAGGACCGTCGCCGCCAACGAATCGTTCCTGAAGAGATCCACGGCGACCCGCTGCACTTCCTCGGCGGTCACCCGTTCGATGCCGAGCAGCGTTTCGTCGAGGCCGAACTGGCGATCGAAGTAGATCTCCTGCCGCGCCAGGTGCGACATACGGCTGGCCGTGTTCTCGAGGCTCAGCATGAGACTGCCCTTCAGGTGATCCTTCGCGCGCTGCAACTCGGCGTCGGGCACCGGCGCCTGCTTGATCGTGCGAAGCTCTTCCACGACGAGATCGATCACTTCGCCAACCGCCTCATTCGCGCATCCGGCGTAGACGGTGAACGAGCCTGCATCACGATACGCACTGAGGCCGCTGAACACCGCATAAGCCAGTCCCCGTTTCTCCCGAACGTTCTGAAACAGGCGTGAGCTCATCGAGCCCCCCAGCAGCGTGTTCAGCACGTAGCTCGAATAACGATCGTCGTGGTTCTGCGGGTAGCTGCTTGCGCCGAGGCAGAGATGGCTCTGCTCCAGCTCCTTGTTCCGAATCAGCACTTTCGGGACGACCGTCGGCGCTTCCTCGCCGAGCGTCGCGCCCCCCGAGTTCAGCGATCCAAATCTCTCCTCGACCAGCTCCCGTACACGTCCATGCTCGAGATTCCCCACCGCGGAGACGATCAGGTTGTGCGGCGTGTAGACGTTGACGAAATAATCGCGCAGCAGATCGGCGCCGAACGATTCGACCGTTTCGCGGATCCCCAGAATGGGCCGGCCCAGCGGATGATTCTCCCAGAATCCCTGGGTGAAGAGCTCGTGCACAAGATCGTCCGGCGTGTCCTCGACCATCTTGATCTCTTCGACCACGACCTTCTTCTCGCGCTCGATATCGGCCGGGCTGAACGCCGGGTTGAGCACGATGTCGGAAAGGATGTCGATGGCAAGCGGCAGGTGCTCGTCGAGCACCTTGATGTAGTAGCTCGCGTACTCCTTGGCCGTAAAGGCATCGAGCTGCCCGCCGATCGAATCGATGGCCTGCGCGATGTCTTCCGCCGACCGCTTGGCGGTGCCCTTGAAGAGCATGTGCTCGACGAAATGCGCGATCCCGCCGCGCTCTGCAGTTTCGTGGCGAGAGCCGCGCGTGAGCCAGACGCCGATGCTGATCGAGCGGACCTGAGTCATCCGCTCGGTGAGAATACGGAGGCCGTTGTCGAGAACGTCTCTGACGATTGGTGAATTCGACAAGGTGAACGGCTCGCAGCAGGGAGTGCCGGGCACGCCGGCGGCTTCACGACATCCACTTGCACGCCGCAAAGCATTGACCAGTAAGGAATTACAAGCTCTCACCCAACTATAACATGCGCCCAGCACCCGGGGCAAGCACAGCGCGCTCGGCCCTGGGGCGCGCCGTTTGGCTGTAGGATCGAGATCGTCATCGGGATCGCGACCAAGTCGTTGGAATCATGGAAGATACCGTCCCCACAGAAGGCCCGGCGTTGGACATCGGCGGGCTGGAGCGCCCCGCGCTCGAGGCGGCTCTCGCCGAACGGGGACATGAACGTTTCCGTGCACGACAGATCTACCGCTGGATCTACCGCCGTGGCGTGACCGACCTCGACGCGATGTCCGATTTGCCGCGAGGGCTGCGCGCGGCCCTCGCCTCGGAGCTCACACTCGCCACGCCGGTGGTCGTCGCGCGCGAGCGATCGACCGACGGCACCGAGAAGTTTCTCCTTCGTCTCACCGATGGCCGCCAGATTGAGTCCGTGTTCATCCCGGATACACCGGCGATGACCTTCTGTATCTCGACGCAGGTCGGATGCGCCATGGCATGCGCGTTCTGCCTGACCGGCAAGATGGGCCTGGTCCGCAACCTCACGGCGGGCGAAATTGTCGGGCAGGTGCGGCTTCTCGCCAACGTCCTCGCGCTCCGGGACAAGCCGTTCAACATCGTCCTGATGGGCATGGGGGAACCGCTGCACAACTACGACGAGACGATGAAGGCGATACGGATTCTGGCCGACGAACACGGCTTCGCACTGCCACCGCGCCGGATCACGCTCTCGACTGTCGGACTGCTGCCCGCCCTCGAGCGCCTGGCGCACGAGCCGGTCATGCCCAACCTGGCGATTTCGCTGCACGCTCCTACCGATCTGCAGCGCGGCCGCCTGGTGCCGATCAACACGAAATACGGCGTGACCGACATCATCGAGGCCTGCAAGCGGTTTCCGTTGAAGCGCCGGAGCCGAATCACGTTCGAGTACGTGCTGCTCGCCGGCGTGAACGATTCGCCGGCGGATGCGCGCCTGCTGGCCAGGCTGCTGGCCGGCGTGAAATCGAAGGTGAATCTCATCCCGCTCAATGCCGCTCCCGGGATTGCCTTCGAGCGGCCGTCGGACGCCTCCATCGATCGCTTCGCGCGCACTCTATCCGAACGAGGACTGACGGTTTCGGTTCGGAAGAGCCGCGGCCGCGACATCCGGGCCGCATGCGGCCAGTTGATCGTGGACGGCCAGAGACGATCACCCGGCCAGCAACTGGCGACCCTAGCGTTCAACAATTGAGTAATTGGGAAATTGGTAATTGGACAATTCGATTACTCAATTACCCGATTACAAGATTCCCACCTCTCCCCGCAGGGTCCCTTCCTCAGCAGAGGCGATCCTGACATCCACCCATTCGTTTCGGGCTCGTCCGGGCGCAATCCTGACCTTCAGGTAGTTCGACGTGACGGCCAGCAATCCGTCCTCGAGGGTCAGGCGCCTGCTGCACGGTGCCAATCTGCGAGGCGCGGAACCGCTCGGCCAGCTGTTCCGAAATCCGGCGAAGGCGGCTCGAACGTTCACGAACGGTCGTCCCCGGCACCTTGCCCGACATGGCTGACGCCGCCGTCCCCGATCGATCCGAGTACGGAAACACATGCGCGTGCGTCAGCGGCGAGCCCTCCAGATAGCACGCGAGTTGCCGGAAGTCGTCATCCGTCTCACCCGGAAATCCGACGATGATGTCGGACCCGATCGACGCGTCGGGAATCCGTGTTCTGATGCCGTCGACGAGCTCGGCGTACTGTGCGAGCGTATAAGGCCGCCGCATCGCGTCGAGCATGCGGTTGCTCGCATGCTGCAGCGGCAGGTGGAAGTGAGACGCAAAGCACGCGTGGTCGGCGACGAGCGCCACGACCTCGTGCGAACAATCCATCGGCTCCAACGAGCTGATCCGAAAGCGCACCCTGGCTCCGCCCTCATCGGCATTCGACCAGGCCGCCAACGCCCGGAGCAGGCCGTACAGCGATGAAGCCGGTGTCAGGTCCCGGCCGTACGACCCCAGGTGAACGCCGGTCAGTGCGATCTCCCTGAAACCGGCTGCCGCCACCCGCCGGACCTCGCATAGAACCTGCTCGACCGGGACGCTGCGCGGCCGCCCGCGGGTGGAAGGAATGATGCAGTAGGTACATGGCTCGGCACATCCCGTTTGCACGCGTAAGGTAAACGCGGTGCGCCCGGCCATTCCCGGCTCGATCCGGGCTCCGCAAGCTCCCGTCCCCGTCGCCGAAGCGTTCGGCGGTCGTCGTGAAGGCCGACAAGGATCGCAGCACCTGAATCAACCGAGGCTTGTCGTCATTGGGCACAACCTCGGCGACATTCGGCAGCTCGCCGACCTCGCCGGGGCGTCTCGTGGCGTAGCAGCCCGTGACGATGATGCGGGCGCTGGGGTTGGCGCGCGCAATGCGGCGGATGGTCTGCCGGCCACCTTGGTCGGCCGAGGCCGTCACCGAGCAGGTGTTCACCACGACGAGGTCCGCTTGATCGGGTGACGCAGGCGACGCACCGTTCGCCAGAAGCGCTTCCTCGAGTTCCAGGGAGTCCGCCTGGTTGACACGGCAGCCGAACGTGACGATGGAATACTTCACGTCATCCACAATCTGGCGATTTGGTGATCGTCAGTCATCGTCAGTCTATTCTCAGATCCTACAGAGATTGACGATCGCCAGATCGTCGATCGTCGATGATGAGGGCTTTCCTCCCGATATCCCGCCGGTATTGCATCCCCTCGAATGAAATATGATTCACGGCGTCGTAGGCTCGCGCGATCGCTTCAGCGAATTCGCCGCCGCGCCCCACAGCCGTCAGAACCCGGCCGCCTGCGGTCACGAGCTGGTCGTCGCAACGCGCCGTGCCCCCGTGGTAGACCGTCACCCCGGGCAACCGCTCGGCTTCGTCGATTCCGGAAATCGGGCGGCCCGATTCGGAGGACTCAGGGTAGCCTCGGGATGCCAGGACGATGCCGACGATCTTTTCGGAGGAGAGCTGACAGGTACGCTGACGGAGGTTTCCCGTTGCCGCTGCCACGAGCATCGGCAGCAGCGGCTCCGCGATCCGCGGCAGGATCACCTGCGCCTCGGGATCGCCTAACCGCACGTTGAACTCGATCACCTTTGGACCGGCGGCCGTCAACATCAGTCCGACGTAGAGGAAGCCACGAAACGGATGACCCTCGGTGGCCATGCCGCCCACCACGGGGTCCACGATTTCGTGCATGACCCGGGTCTGCAGCGGGCCGTCGATGAGCGGGCTCGGAGCAAACGCGCCCATCCCGCCGGTGTTCGGTCCCCGATCGTCGTCGAAGATCCGCTTGTGATCCTGTGCTGAGCCGATCGGCAGCGCCCGCTCGCCGTCGCTGACGACGAAGAATGACACCTCCGGCCCTGCTAGACATTCCTCCACCACGAGCCGATCGCCGGCCTCCCCGAAGCGGTGCGCCGTCATCGCGTCCATGACGGCGGCTTCGGCGTCCGCGCGATTTTCGGCGATGACGACACCCTTGCCGGCAGCCAGCCCATCCGCCTTCAGGACGACCGGAAAGCCGAATTCGCCCGAGCGCACGCACGCCAGGGCGTCGTCAGCTGCGTCGCAGGTTCGAAAACGTGCCGTCGGCACACCGTGCCGCGCCATGAAGGCCTTCGCGAAGGCTTTGCTCGCCTCGAGCCGGGCGCCTCGGGCGGTGGGTCCGAAAATGAGCCGGTTCTCCTCGGCAAAGCGGTCGACGAGGCCGACGCTGAGCGGCAGCTCGGGGCCGACAATCGTCATATCAATCTGCTCGCGCTCGGCGAGCGCGGCGATCTCCTCGGGCCGTGAGATGTCGACGGGCGCTATCCTGGCAATCGCCGCCATACCGGGATTCCCAGGTGCGCAGACGAGCTCGGCCACGTCTCGCTCTCCGGCAAGACGAGCGACCAGCGCATGTTCGCGCGCACCGCCGCCAATCACCAGAACTCTCATGTCAGGAACGGTTTATGGGTGCGCTGATGCTGCACGGCTGCGAAGGCAGCGGGGACTATCTCGTTGACCTTGACGGGTAATTGCGCCTAGAATTCGCGTCTACCTGTGCTAGCCTAACACACTTGTATTTACCATTTGATGCGAGCCACCCGCGAAAGGGGTGTGATTTTCGTGGCTGAAGTCAAGATCCAGGAGGGCGAATCGATTGAGAGCGCGCTGCGCCGATTCAAGCGAAAGGTCCAGCAGGAAGACATCATCAAGGATATCAAGAAACATTCGTTTTATCTGAAACCCGGCGACAAACGCCGGGCGAAGCAGGCGCTCGCGCGTAAGCGCAACCGCAAGAAGCTGCGGCGCGAAGTGGAATAAGCGGACCCGACGAGGTAGCGACCCATGGAGTTCCAAGACCGGATCCTCAGTTGCGTGGATTGCAGCGCGGAGTTCGTATGGACGGCGGGAGAGCAGCAGTTTTTCGCCGATAAGAACTTCAAGAACGAGCCCAAGCGGTGCAAAGCCTGCAAGACCAAGCGGGCGTCTCGACCCGCCGGTGGCTCCATGGGACGGGAAAGGGTCGAAACCATCACGACCTGCTCGGCGTGCGGCAAGGAAACAACCGTGCCGTTCAAGCCGACGCAGGGACGTCCTGTCTTCTGCAAGGAATGCTTCCAGTCCCGGAAGTTTGCCGGGGCTGGGGGCGTCTAGCTCCACCTGCCTCGTTTCGTACGGGTTCACGATCAAGACCGCCGTGTGCGTGTGCTAAGCTCACGCGAGTACACTCTGGAGCACATCCATGCAGATCGAGGAACGGTCGGTTGGCGACGTCGTCGTGCTCGACCTGAAGGGCCGAATCACGCTGGGGGAAGGCGATCAGCTCCTGAAGGACAAGGTGAACAGCCTCGTCAATCAGGGACGCAAGCGGATAGTGTTGAATCTCGCCGGCGTGCCGTACATCGACAGCGCCGGCCTCGGTGAAATCGTCGGTTCCTACACCACCGTGAGCCGGCAGGGCGGCAGCCTGAAGCTGCTGAACCTGACGAAAAAGATCGCGGACTTGCTGGCCATCACGAAGCTCTTGACCGTCTTCGAAACCTTCGAGTCGGAGGACGAGGTAGTCCGGAGTTTTTCCGCTTCGGCCAAGGCCTGAAGCAGCCCCCCGTCTGCGCTAGATGGCGCGCAGTACTTCTCCCGATCTGGCGGTCCCGGATCCTTCGTTCACCGAAGTATCGAGCCGTCCGACTGCCTACCACCTGCTCATCGCGCTCCGGCCCCATCAGTGGACGAAAAACCTGCTGTTGTTCGCCGGGCTCGTGTTCGGGCGGCGGCTGTTCGAGCCGGCGGCGGTGCTCGCGGCGGTTCTCGGCTTTGCGATCTTCTGCGCGCTGTCCGGTGTTGTTTATCTTGTCAACGATGTGGCCGATCGCGATTCCGATCGACAGCATCCGTTGAAGAGACGGCGGCCGATCGCCGCGGGGACCCTGCCGTTGCCGGTGGCCATCGGAGCCGCAGTGGTGATTGCCGCGGCCGCTCTCGCCGCCGCGTTCCTCATGAGCTGGCGCTTTGGTCTGGTGGCCGCCATCTACCTGGCGCTGCAAGGGTTGTACTCGGGAGCGCTGAAACATATCGTCATCGTGGACGTGCTGACGGTCGCGATCGGCTTCGTCCTGCGCGCCGTCGCCGGCGCGGTTGCGGTCAACGTCGTCATCAGTCATTGGCTGTCGGTGTGCACCATCCTGCTGGCACTGTTCATCGCCCTCGCCAAGCGCCGGCACGAGCTGGTGCTCCTGGCCGATAGCGCGGCCAGCCATCGGCCGATACTCGGCGAGTACAGCCTGTATCTGCTGGATCAAATGATCGCCGTGGTCACCGCGTCGACGATGATCGCGTACATCTTCTACACGATCAGTCCCGAGACGTCGGCAAAGTTCGGCACCGACTGGCTGGGTCTCACGATTCCGTTCCCGTTGTACGGCATCTTCCGATATCTGTATCTTGTGCATCGGCGCGAGGGAGGCGGGAATCCCGCCGATTTGCTGCTCAGCGATCGCCCATTGCTCGCGTGCGTGATGCTGTGGGTCGTCGCGGTCGTATTGATAATCTATAGGCCGTGGAGCTGATGACGCCGTGGTTCGTCTGCGGCGGTTGTCATTCAGCTCTCAGCCGTCAGCTATCAGCGCAATCGCCGGTAGCTGAAAGCCGACAGCTTCAAGCTGACGAACTTTATGCCTGACTTCAACGTGCGCTCCGACTCGGTCAAGGTCGAGCAGATCATGGAGCAGATTCGCGCGCGCATCCGCGAAAAACGCGGCGTCGACTATACCGAGCAGCAAATCCGAGAGCTGGCGGCGGTCAAGCTCGAGAAGTTCCTCGATCCGAAGGGCGTGCGGTCGGACCTCCTCGAGCAGTTTCGGCGCGCACAACCCATGTTCCCGCCGCCCGAGCCTGGCAACTACGCCTTTGGGGCACAGACGCTCTTCGAGACCCATCGGGCGCCCTTGAGGTGGATCCGCCGCTTGCTGGGGCCAGTCTTGAAGTTGTTGTTCAACCCGAACCCGCTCATTCAGGCCCTCCACATCCAGTCGGAGCTCAACACCGCAAACGCCAAACGTCAGGCGGGCCGGGATCAGTTCGACCAGCTGCACTACGAAGTGATGCACAACCTGGTGATCGAAACCACACGGATGGGCATCGAGGTCAAGAACCTCAAGATGCGCGTCGAGTCGCTGACCAGCCGCCTGGAGTTCAACGAGCGGCGTGCCCGGGCGCTCGAAAGCGTCGTCGCGTATGAACCGGTGACCCGCGAGCGCATCGCCGAAATCCCGCCGCGGCAGCCGCCGCCGGTGGCTGCTCCCGCCGAGAGACCACTGCCGCCCGCACAGGAGCCGCCGGAAGTGCCAGCCGAAGGCCCAGGGCAGCGCAGCCGCCGCCGCCGCCGCCGCCGTGGGCGGCGCGGAGGCGGATCAGCTGTCTCGATCATGGGTGCCGGTCCGGGGCCGGACGTGATTCCCCCCGGGCAGGCCCCGGCCGTTCGATCAGATGCCGCGCCAGCTTCACCAGATCTGCCTGAACCGGGTCCGCCTCCGTCGCCGGGCGGACCTGGTCGGACGGAATCCTTCGAGCAGGGTGCACCGCTGGCAGGCGCCGGGCCCGCCGACTCCGGACGGAGCGCCGGCGAGCCAGACGGCGAGCAGTGAAGCTCGCGGTCGTCGTCCAGCGGTACGGCGCGGGAATCAATGGCGGCGCGGAACTGCACGCACGCTATGTGGCCGAACATCTCGCGCGCCACGCGGATGTCGAGGTACTCACCACATGCTCGACCGACTATGTCTCGTGGCAGAACGAGCTGCCCGCCGGCCTCGATCGTGTCAACGGCGTGCCGGTGCGCCGATTCCCCGTCAAGCGCGAACGGGACCCCTCGGCGTTCGCGCGATGGTCGCAACGGGTCTTCGACCGGGAGCATTCGCTCGCTGACGAGCTCGAATGGCTGGACGCCGAAGGACCTGCCAGCCCGACGCTCGTCGCTCACATCGCGAAGCATGCGTCGGCATTCGACTACCTGCTGTTTTTCAGCTACCGGTACTATCACGCCTATCACGGCGTGCGCGCGGCTGCGTCGCGCGCCATCCTGGTCCCCACGGCCGAGCGCGACGCGGCGGTGGGTCTGTCGATCTTCAAGCCGATTTTCCGTGGCGTCCGCGCCTTGATGTACAACTCGCCCGAGGAGCGCGCGATGATTCACGCGGTCTCTGGCAATGAGGCCGTGCCGTCGGTCGTCGTGGGAATCGGTTCGGATGTACCCTCGAATCCCCAGCCGGCGCGGTTCCGCAGCACGTTCAATGTCCGCGGCCCCTTCGCTGTGTACGTGGGCCGCATCGACGAAAACAAGGGCTGCAAGGAGCTGTTCGAGTTCTTCGACGCATACGTCAACGCGGGGGCGGGCCGATTGTCGCTGGTCCTGGTCGGGAACTCGCTGCTGCCCATCCCGAAACACCCGCGGATCCGACACCTTGGATTCCTCAGCGATTCGGACAAGTTCGATGCAATGGCCGCCGCCGAGCTGCTCATCATGCCGTCGTACTTCGAGAGTCTATCGATGGTGGCGCTCGAAGCGTGGGCGCTCGGGCGGCCGGTGCTCGCGAATGCGAAGTGCGACGTGCTGAAGGCTCAGTGCATCCGCAGCAACGCGGGCCTCTACTACGACGGCGCCTCCGAATTCGTCGAGACGCTGCGCGCGATCGAGCAGAACCGATGGCTGAGCGCGACCCTCGGATGGAACGGACGCGCGTTCTTTCGCGAACACTACGACTGGAGCGTGATCGAGCGGAAATACCTCGACATGCTCGCGCGACTCTCGAAGGAGACGGCGCCGGCACCCCGCATGGATCCTCTGCCGGGGTGGTTCGATCGACGAAGGCAGGTCTGTGTTCCCGGCGCTCAGGTCGTCGCCGCACTCCCGACAGGACCCGTGTTCGTCCAGGACACGGCCGCCGCGGCGCCATCCGGTGTTGCTGCGGCGCCCGCAGAGCCGCCGCCGGAGGATCGGGATCGCCGGTCCCGCGTCCGAGCCTCGCGGCCGATACCAGCGTGCCCGCCCGCGAGGCGGTTCGCGAATGGGCGGGGCGTAAATGGTTTCACGGCGCCGGGCGGTGGTTCACCAGGTACTCGCGACACTCGGGTATGGCGACGCGATCGGTCACGAAGTGCTGGGTATTCAACGCGCCTTGCGGCTGGCGGGCTACGATTCGGAGATATTCGTCGAAACGGCCGACCGCCGGCTCGAGCCTCTGACGCGCGACTATCGCGAGCTCGTCGATGCCAGTCATCCGGACAACCTGCTGCTGCATCATTTTTCCATTGGCAGCAAAGCGTCGCGAACCGCGTACGCGCTGCCGGATCGGATGGCGCTGATTTACCACAACATCACGCCCCCGGAGTACTTCGTCGGCGTCCACCGCACGCTCGCAGGACAGTGTTTTCGGGGCCGCCGCGAGCTTCAGGCATACGTCGGTCGCTGCGATCTCGCTCTCGGCGACTCGGAGTTCAACCGCCAGGACCTCGAGGCGCTGGGATTTCCACGCACCGCGGTGCTGCCGGTCGTTCCGGACTTCTCTCACCTCGACCAGGTCCCCAATCGTTTCGTCGCCGACCAGTTCGACGACGAGTGGACCAATATCCTCTTCGTGGGCCGGATCATCGCGAACAAGAAGATCGAAGACCTGATCCGGATCTTTCATGCCTACCAGACGCTCTTCAACCCGCGCTCGCGACTGCTGATCGTCGGGGTGTTCAGTCTCTTCGAGCGCTATCTGGCCTCGCTGAATGAACTGGCCGCGGACCTGCATCTTTCGAACGTTCACTTCACCGGTCACGTGTCCGATGAAGAGCTGGTGGCGTTCTACGAAATCGCCGACCTCTTCCTGTGCGCCAGCGAGCACGAAGGCTTCTGTGTACCGCTTGTCGAGGCGTTCTATAAACAGGTGCCGGTGCTCGCCTATGCCGCCACCGCAGTGCCGCAGACCATGGACGGCGCCGGCATTCTGTACGCCGACAAGAATCCCCGCCACGTCGCGGCGCTCATGGACGCCATCCTGTCCGACCGCACTCTCGAAGAGGCGATCGTGCAGGGACAGATGGCGGCGGTTGAACGGCTCCAAGCGAAGGATTTCAGCGGGACCCTTCTTGGGTTCGTCGAACGGATTCTCGCATCGCCGCGCGCGGCCGGGCCGAAGGTGGCCGTCGACTTCTGGCCCCAATTCGACGCCGCGCAGGCGCTCGAGGAGCTGCGGCAAGTGCGGCCGTCGTTGTACAAGGCGCTGCCGTGATCGTCAACCAGTGGGTCCCTGCAGCCCACCAGGGCGACGCGATCGGCGGCAGCGCACGTCACATCCGGGACTTGCTGCGCCGCATGGGTCATCGATCGGAGCTCTACGCGCTGACCATCGACGAGGCCCTGGTTGAAGAGGTTCGGCCGTTCAGCGACCCGGCGTCCCACAGCGGCGACATCACGATTTTTCACTACGCGCTGCCCTCGCCGATGACCGGCGCGTTCGGACGTCTTCGCGACGGCCGGATCCTGCAGTATCACAACGTCACGCCGGCCCGATTCTTCGCTCCCTACGATCCGGCGCTCTTCCGCCTGGCCACGCTGGCACGGCAGGATCTGGCAACCCTGGCCGGCCGCGTCGATCTGGCGCTCGGCGTGTCCGAGTACAACCGGCAGGAGCTCGATGCGCTCGGATTCGCGCCGACGGGGGTTTTCCCGCTGGCCGTCGATACATCGCGCGTTACCAGAGCGGTCACGCGGCCGGCGCTCGAACAGGTGCTCGATGACGACCTCGTGAACTTCCTCTTCGTCGGCCGGATCGCGCCGAACAAGGCGATCGAGGATCACATCCGCCTCGCGGAGCACTACAAGCGGTACGTCGACTCTCACTACCGGTTCATCTTCGTGGGCCGCTACGACGCAGTGCCGCGGTATTATTCGACGATCCGGGCGCTGATGTCCGAGTACCGGATGCTAAACGAGCGCTTCGTGTTCACCGGTCCGGTGCCGGATGAGGATCTCGCCATCTACTACAGGCACGCGGCGGTCTACCTCTCCCTCAGCGAGCATGAAGGCTTCTGCGCGCCGCTGATCGAAGCGATGGCGGCCGGCGTGCCGATCCTCGCCTACGCGGCGGCGGCCGTGCCGGAGACGCTCGGCGGAGCCGGCCTTCAGTTCGCGCCGAAGGATCTCGAGCACGCGGCGGAGCTGGCCGGAGCGTTGGCATTCGACGATGACCTGCGATCACGGATCATCGCCGGCCAGCGGCGCCGGCTGGCCGACTTCGGCGACGACCACATCATCCAGCAACTTGGCGCGATTGTGCGCGGCGGGATACCGGACCTTCGCCAGACCGGACTCGTTCGACCACAGACTGAGGGCGGCCAGCGCGACGCGTCGAGCGGCGGGATCCCGGCCCCCCCGGAGTCCACATGAACATCGCGCTGATCATCCAGCGGTATGGGACCGAAGTTCTCGGCGGAGCCGAACACCTCTGCCGCCTCATGGCCGAGCGTCTCGCGGCGCTGCACGACGTCGACGTTCTCACCACATGCGCCCGCGACTACGTGACGTGGAAGAACGAGTATCCGGAGGGCGCCGATCGGATCCGCGGCGTCACCGTGCGCCGCTTCGCGAACGCGCGCACGCGCGATCTCGACTCGTTCAATCGCTACTCCGAGTGGATCTACAGCAACGCCCACACCCGCGCCGACGAGATGGAATGGCTCACGCAGCAGGGCCCCTGGTGTCCCCCGCTGGTCGATTACCTGCGGCGTCATCAACAGCAATACGACGTGCTGGTGTTCTTCACCTATCTCTATGCACCGACGGTGCTCGGCCTCGAAGTGAACCCGGCGAAGAGCGTGGTCATCCCCACGGCTCACGATGAACCGGCGATCAGACTCGAAATCTTCAAGGACGTCTTCAGCCGGCCGGCGGCCCTCTGCTACCTGACTGACAGCGAACGGCGATTCGTCCGGGCCGTGTTCCCCGACCGGCCGCTCATCGAAGAGGTTGTCGGAGTCGGAATCGACATTCCGCCACAGCCGCCGGATCGGCGGACGCCGCCGGCGCTCGAGGAGGAGGTCGTCGCGCCTGGCGAAGGCGATCGCGATCCATCGTCGCCGGCGGAGGAGGACACCCCGGACGAGGTTCCCTCCCACCTTCTCGCCCGCGGCGCGGTGTTCCGGCGGCGCCACCGCTTGTACGGACCGATCGTCCTGTTCGGCGGCCGGATCGATCCCGGCAAGGGCTGCGAGGAACTGATCGAGTACTTCGGCAGCTATGTAAAGGAGGGCGGCGAGGCGACATTGGCTCTGATGGGCGTCAAGCTGATGTCGCTGCCGGAGGAGCCGTCCATCCGGTTCGCGGGTCTGCTCTCCGATCGTGAGCGCGTGCAGGCCCTGGAAGCGGCCACGGTCGTCGTCTGTCCCTCACCTTACGAGAGCCTGTCACTGGTTGCCCTCGAAGCCATGGCCGTCGGCACTCCCGTCCTCGCGAATGCCCGCAGCACCGTGCTCGTGGAGCACTGCATCAACGGCAACGGCGGGCTGTATTACGCCGACCGCGACGAGTTCGTGGAGTGCCTGACGCTGCTGGTCGGCGATGCCCGTCTGCGCGCGGCGCTGGGGAGCAGCGGGCGTGACTATGTTCGCCGCAACTACCGGTGGGACGTGGTGCTGGGAAAGTACGACCGCATCTTCTCGGCGGTCAGGAACGCGCGGTAGGCGGCCCTATTTCTCTTCGAAGGCCGGCGCCAAGGGCGCCGCACCGGGCAATGCCGCACGACGCGGCACGGCGGGGGCCGGCTCCTGCTCGTTGTCGCCGTCGCCCTGCCGCTTCCGCTTCGGCCGGATGTCGTACCGCTTGATCATCTCGTTCAGGGTCGTCGGCTTGATGTGCAGCAGCTCTGCAGCGCGCTTCTGAACGCCGCCGGCTGCCTCGAGCGTGGACTCGATCAGCCTCTTCTCGAAGTCGGTAATCACATCCTTGAAGGAAATCCCCTCCGGAGGCACGACGAAGTGCGGCATGCTGAAGTTCGGTGCCTTGCGGACGTGCTCCGGAATCGCCTCGATCCCGATGCGGCTCCCCGAGGTCAGCACGGCAGCGCGCTCGATCACATTCTCGAGCTCGCGCACGTTGCCCGGCCAGTCGTACTCGGCCATCACGTCGAGCGCGTCCGGCGTGAGCTCGAGGTTCGTCTTGAGATTCTCCTCGCCGTACTTCACGAGGAAATGCTGCGCCAGCAGCGGGATGTCGTCCTTCCGGTCCCTGAGGGGAGGGAGCTGGATCGAGATGACATGCAGACGGTAGAAGAGATCCTCGCGGAAGCGGCCCTGCTCCATCAGATGCCGCAGATCGGCGTTGGTGGCGGCGATAATCCGGACGTCCACCTTGATCGTTTCCATGCCACCGAGGCGCATGAAATCGCGCTCCTGAATCACGCGGAGCAGCTTCGCCTGGGTCTCGAGTGGAACGTTGCCGATCTCGTCGAAAAAAATGCTGCCCCGATCCGCCAGGTCGAACAATCCCTTTTTCGGGTAGACGGCGCCTGTGAACGCGCCCTTGACGTGACCGAAGAGCGTCGACTCCAGCAAGTCAGTCGGCAAGTTGCCGGAGTTGACGGTGACGAACGAGCGCTCGGACCGGGACGAGTTGGAGTGAATGGCGCGCGCGACGAGCTCCTTGCCCGTCCCGCTCTCGCCCTGAATCAGTATGGTCGACCGGCTCGGCGCCGCCTGGATGATCAGATCGAACACCTGGCGCATCCGCGGACTCTTGCCGATGATGTTCGCAAAGTTGTGGTACCGGCCGTGTCGCTCCTTCAACAACTCACGATTCTCGCTGACCAGCCGCCGCCGCTCCATGGCATTGCGGAGAACGACGAGCACCTCTTCGTTCTTGAAGGGCTTCGTGACGTAATCGAACGCCCCGCCCTTCATCGCGGCAAGTGCGCTCTCGACTGACGCGTACGCCGTGATGATGATGACCGCCAGGTCCTCGTCGATCCGCTTCATCTCGTCAAGCGTGGCGATGCCGTCGAGGCCCGGCATCATGATGTCGACGAGAGCCGCGTCGAACGGCAGCGCGCGGGCAAGCTCCAGCCCTTCGGCGCCCGAGGCGGCGACGCTCACGTCGTAGCCCTCGCGCACCAGCAGCGTCTCGAGAATGTCGCGCATGATCTCTTCGTCGTCGACGACGAGGATCGCGCCCTTACGTGTTCCAGCCATATCCGATCGGTCCGGGGTGAGCCGGAGCCATCTCTTTACTGCACGGCGCGCCGCGCGGCGAGCCGCGCGCTCAACGGCAGGGTGAGCGTGAACCGCGTACCCTGGCCAACCGCGCTGTCGCACCGAATCGACCCGTCATGCTCGTGAACGATGCCGTATGTGATCGACAGGCCCAGGCCCGTCCCCCTCCCGATCGCCTTCGTCGTGAAGAACGGGTCGTAGATCCGCGCCAGGTGCGCCGGCGGGATCCCCGAACCGGTATCCGCCACCTCCGCGATGGCCTGGCCATCCTCGATCCGCGTGGACGCCGTCAGCCAGCCGCCGCCCGGCATCGCGTCGCGCGCATTGAGGAACAGGTTGAGGAACACCTGTTGAAGCTGGTGCTCGATGCCCGACACGGGAACGGGCGCCGCCCACAACTCGCGGCGGATCTTGATGCTGCTGATCCCGAACTGGTGCTCGAGCAGCGACATCACGTCGGTAACCACGGTGTTCAGGTCCATTCGAGTGCGCTCGCCGTCGGCGGTGCCCGGCCGCGACAACGTGAGCAGGCCGTTGACGATCTTCGCGGCCCGAAACGTCTGGCTCTCGATCTTCTCGAGCAGCAGGGTCTTGGGATCGTTCGGGTCCGCGCCCTCGAGCAGCATCTGCGCGAAACTGGAGATGCCGGTGAGCGGCGTATTGACCTCGTGCGCCACTCCCGCCGCCAGCAGCCCGATCGACGCCATCTTCTCCGAAATCTGCAGCTGTTCCTCCAGCCGAACCCGCTCGGTGATGTTCTCGATCAACAGAATGGTCCCGGCCGCCCCGTCGGGGCCCGCCGGGTTCTGAAGGGGGACGGCCGTCGCGTTGATCAACAGGCGCGACCCGGCAGGAGCGTCGCCTTCGGCGTGGGCGCGGCGACCGCTCAGGGGAACTTTGAAGAGCGTTGCCCCGTGAGGATCTTCCCGGCGGGCCGCTCGCAACGCTTCGACAAAGGGCATATCGAACACCTCTTCCATCGGCCGGTCTATGGCGTCCGCGCGCTGCACCCCGTAAAAGCTCTCGAGGGCGTGGTTCCAGCGGACGATACGCTCGTCCACGTCGAACACAACGAGTCCATCGTCGAGCGATTCGAGAATGTTCTCGTTGAACTCCCGCATGCGGCCCAGTTCCTCCGCTTTGAGGTGGAGTTGCCGGTACAACCGGCCGTTTTCAATCGCCGTGGCAACCTGACCCGCCACGGCCGTGAGGAGCGCGAGGTCTTCGCTGTTGAACGCTTCGTCGAAATCCTTGCGCCCGAGCGCCAGGACCGCGATCGCCGAGCCCTCGAAGACGCACGGCACGAAGTAGTAGATACCCTGATCGCGCCACGACTCGACCTCCTCGGCCAGGAAGCGGGCGGCAGCGATGGGATCGTCGAGCGCCACGGTGTGACCGGCATCGAGCCGGGCGACGAACGACGAGGAACGCGACAGCCGCGGCACCGGATCGGTAAATCCAAAGTCGCCGATCGTCCGGAAGTCGCCGGCGCGCTCATCGGCGAGCATCAGGGACATGCGGTCCACGAGGAGCGTTTCCACGATGCGCGTGACCAGCCGCCGGCTCAACCGCACGACGTCGAGATCGCTGTTCAAATCGCGCGCGAAGCCCACCAGCGCCCGACGGTAGTCGTATCGATCGCGATAGAACACGCGGTCGAGCGCATTCTGCACCGCCTCTTTCACCGGTTGCGCCAGGAGTACGAGTATGACCGTCGCCAGCAAGGCCATGATCCAGTTGCGGGGGTCCGTGTCGTTGGCGAACATGAACCCCGTGAACCGGCGAATCGCGAGATACAGCACTCCGCTGGCCGCCAGAAACGCGGTATACGCGAGGCCGCGCTTGATAATCACTTCGACATCCCGCAGCCGGTACCGGACGATCGCCGATGCGAAGGAGAGCGGAACGAGGCCGAGCGGCACTGCCGTGAGCTGCAACGCCAAGGGCGGATCGGCACCAAGGGCCCACGGCAAGGCGTACCCGAGCGCGAAGGGGCCGACACCGAGAACCGTGCCCCAGGCAAGCCATCGCAGCTGCCGTTGTGCGGTCAACGACGTGATCTCGCGAAAGGCGCGCGTCAGCACGGCCACGGCGCCGAGCGAGCACAGAAAGAGAAACAGGGGTTCGGCGCGATCGAGCAGATCGAGCGCACGGGAGAGCGCCGGGCCGTCTGCCGCGCCGCGGGCGACGGCGATGATTCGCCCGGCGCTCAGGGCCAGCGCCGAGACATACACGAGCGGCAGGACGACGCCGGGCCGCCGGCGGGCGCGCCCGTGCGGTCGCTCAGGAAACACCAACGTGAAGTGCAGCAGCAGGGGCGGAAGCACCGCCATCGCGATGGCATCCCCCCAGTAGAAGGTCCAGTCCAGACGGTCGAAGGGACCGTTGAACGAAAAGGTGAACGCGCCAAAAAAGGCGACGCAGAGCCAGAAGAAATGAAGCGTCGCCTGATCGCGCGGGCGCCGCAGCCGCACCGAAGCGCCGACCAGCAGGGTGAAGAGGCCGACGCCCGCGAGCACGAAATACATCGAGCCCCGCGGGGAGATCGATGCGAGCGACACGTCAAGCGCCCGTTGCTCGCCCAGACGAAGCAGGGTGTACGAGAGCCGCGTCCCCTGCGGTTTCTGATGCTGGTGCTCGACGACCTCGGCGGGCGTGTGGACCGGCGCACCGTTGACCGTGAGCAGGATGTCGC
Organism: uncultured Acidobacteriota bacterium; assembly: GCA_963745495.1. Lineage (GTDB taxonomy): Bacteria > Acidobacteriota > Vicinamibacteria > Vicinamibacterales > CAVVIG01 > CAVUXJ01. The sequence continues at coordinate 323,380 of CAVUXJ010000005.1, read as the reverse complement.
CAGGCGCGACCCCGGCAAGCGCCGCCACCGAACCGGTGCTGACCTCGAGCGCCGTCACCCCTTCGGGGCGCGCGCCCCACAGCACGCCGTCTTCGACTTCGTGCCAGCGCGCGCGCATCGCGATGTTCGCAATCCCGAGCGCGACGAGCACAAGGACGACGGCGACGGCAAACAAGGAACGGCCCCACGAAAGCCAGCGCCCTTCGGCATCACCCGCGCGTCCGGCACCGGTCGAAGGACGGCCCTCGATGGACGCCGCGCGATCCGGGCTCGCCGAGGCCCGGCTTTTCACATCGAGCGACGTTCCGCCCTTCTTCATAGAGAGCGTATCCCGCGGAGACACGAATCCGGTCGTCGCCTTAGCAAAGCCTATTCCCGGGCGTGGTGTCGAGAAATATCGCTAAATAATTGAAAATAGGCGATTTTTGACACATGAACCGAGAGCCAGTGTCCTCAGACTCCAGATAGCCGTAGGCTATCTTCAATATTATGGATCAAACAGACGTTCTGACGAGCGCGCCTGCTGCTTAGAAGTGCATTGTCACGCCGCCCACGATGCGTTTGGGCGGCCGGACAACGAGCAATTCGTCATAGACGGACTGATCCACAGCGGCTTCACTGAAGAAATCACGGACCGCGATCAGCATCTCCCACCGGGCGCTCGTGAAATTCAGAAAGGGCAGCGACTGCCGGACCTGCACATCGAAACGCGAACCGAGCCCTGGACGGTCCGAGCTTGGGGAGGGACGCACGAAGCCATTGCTGACGCGATACAGGACCAGCACACGGGTCGACGTTTCCGGCACGTTGGTCTCGATGGACGTGGCCACGTCGTGGATACGCTCAGTACCGCGATACAGCGCGGAGGGCGCGAGAAGGACGAGGTACTGCAGATCGTCGGCCGGCCTCATCTGAGCCTTCGTGAGCGAGTACGCAATGGAACCCTGGACCCGACTCGCCACGAGCGTTCGAACCGCGGCCGTGCAGCCGATGGCCGACACATCCCCGGCGTTGCCCACGACGTAGTGGCCAATCTTTGCGTTCGGCTGGGAGGGCAGGTCGGCGCCGAAAAGCGTGACCAGCTGGTCGTCGACCTCCTGGCGGAACGCCCGCACGGAAACCGTGGATCCGGCGATGTCGCGCTCGAGCGCGACCGAAAGATGGGTCGTGTGTTCGGCCCGCAGCGGACGCCCTGGCTCGATCGATGAGAAGGTGCGCTGCGGCGGAAGCCAGATGCCGGTGTCGCCGGGCGGGAGGAATTCCTGGGCACCGGGTGCCTGGGCCGTGCGGGAGACGCCGGCGCTGATGCGCGTGCGCTCAGCCGGCGTCATGGTCACCTCGACACGGGGGCTGACGAGGTTTCGGTCCTCGAGAAAGTCGTACCGCGCATAGCGGCTGCCGTAGGAAACGGTCAGTGCCGGAGTGATCGTGAACGTGTCGAAACCGTACATGGTACCGGCATTCCGGCTCCCATCGGTGAGGTCGCGTCGTGTCAGCACATTACCGCCGTCGTAGCGTTGTGTGCTGTATGACCACCCCACGTCGTACTTGTGTTGCGCGGGCCCTCGGGTGGCATACGAACCGGCCAGAATCCAGGACGAGATATCGGCCTGAGTGAGCGCGCCGCGCAGTGCCCAGTCGCCGTTCGAGCCGACCGGTGCGCCGAGGCGCACGTACGCGATACCGTGAGCGAGGCTGTCGGACGAGAACAGCTCCTTCGGGGTTTCGAACGATCCGGTCGTCAGGAAATTCACCTGGCCGGAGAAGGGCGTGTCGGCAAAGAAACTGGTGGCGAAACGGGCCGGCGATCCGACGGCGCGGCTGAAAGCTTCGCCCGGCCAGCTGGTCGCCGGGGCGGCGTCGGTCAGCAGCTCGTCGGGAAGGGCGACATTCTTGAGGACGCTCCGGCGCGCGTGGCGCAAACGCCACGCGGTTTCGCCATGGTCGGCGTCGGTTTCCGGCGTGTCGTCGCCGGCCGGCGGATCGACGCTCGATCCGCCGGACGCCGAATCGGCTGCCACCGGCGGCGGCTCCTGCTCGCTGGCGCCAATCCCTGCCGTCAGCAGAGGCACCGATACGCTAGCGCGTCGCAGCACAAGCGTGGAGATGCGTCGCGCACCGGACCCAATCTCTACCCGTTGCGCGGGCGGCGCGACATAGCCTTTGAGGTGAGCGGTCACGACGTAGGAGCCGGTCGTGAGGCCAAGCAACTCGAACCGGCCATCGCGGTCAGTCAACGCCAGGATTGCGGTGCTCCCAAGGGCCGTGACGACCGCGCCGGCCACCGGCGATTCCCTCTCGTCACGTACGACGCCGCGGATGGAGTCCTGAGTGACAGACGCGATCCGGTTGATGGGCTGTGGCGGCGAGCCTGAAGCGCGCTGCGCGCTCGAGATCGCCGGAAAGCCCACCACCATCAGGCCGCCGACTACCGCCGAGGCCATCAATCTGGACGTCATCTGTCGTCTGCTCCGTCAGGCGCGAACCGACGAACGAGGAGGATATCGCTCTATCCGGCGACGACGGTGAAACTCACGTTGCGCGTCACCGACTTGGCCGCAAGCTTGTCGGTGATCTTGATCTCGAGGCGATAGTCGCCTTCCGGGAACGAGGCAAGCGGCACGGCCTGGCCGCTCTGGAGCTGGTGTCCCGCCGCGAAATCGAACTGCGGCGGCAACGTCTGGGCGTTCAGGCTCTGCGGGTTCGTCTTGTTGAAGAACTTCTCACCCGTTCCCTGCTTCGTATAGAAGTTGTATTCGACGGTGACATCCGGCTTGTTGGTCCCATCGGTCTTCACGTTGTAAATCAGGACCAGCGTCGAGAGCTCTGACTTCTTCGTGAATTTCGTGTCGGCGACCGGCACGATTTCCATCGTGCCCAGCGCGTAGGGACGTTCGACCTGCTGCTGCGGCGTCAACGGCGCCGGCAGGGGATCGATGCGCTGCGCCAGGAACACCGTGCTCGTGTTGAGCTCGCCGTTCCACAGGTCTGGGACATCGACATTCTGCCGGAGCACCGACAGCTTCAGCGGCGGCGCGTTCTTCTGCTGCTTCTGAGGCGTCGGTTCCTTTACGACAACGATCACCTCGTACGTCCCGGCCGCCACCGCAAAGGAACGGCTGATCGAGACCGGAGCGTTCTTCGACGAGAGGGCCGCCGTACTGATGTCCTCGTACGCATAGTCGGGCTTGGGAGGCGCCTTGCGGTCCTCGTCGGCTCGCGCGGGCGTCGCGGGCGCAGCCGGCGCCGGCGCCGGCGCCGTCTTCGCGACCACCCGCCAGTAGATGGTGACGTTGTTGCCAGACACCTTGGAAGGATCGATCGTGACGGTGAATGGCACGTACTCCTGATTGCCCTGGGCTTTCAGGAAGTCCTCGCGCGTCCACGTCAGCGACAGGTCATTCGGCGCAGTGGGTGCTGCGGCGGTGCTGTCGATAATCTTTACGATCTCCTGAACCTCGCGCTTCTGCGCGTCGCTGAGCTTCTTGACCTGCTGCGCAAGAAGCGTCCCGGAGCAGACCAAAGCCGCCGCCGCGCACATTGCGACCACACGTCGCCCAATCGCCATAGGACTACTCTCCCCTAATATCATCACAGTTGATGAACAACAGCTAATCATAGGCACCCCCGTTCGCCAAGTCAAACTGCTCTACTGTCAGCACTTCAGCTGGACCGTGGCCTGCCGCCGCTGTGCTATCATCGGCCCCCCGCCGGTCATGAAACTCATCGACGTCACGGTCCCGTTCGACTCGAATCTTCCCGTCTATCCAGGCAACACGCCGTTCACCCTGGAGCCGATCAAACGGATCGCGGCCGGGGACAGTTCGAACGTCTCGACCCTCCACATGAGCGCTCACGCCGGCACTCACGTCGACGCCCCGAATCACGTCTTCGACGGAACGGCCGGCGTCGACGCACTGCCCCTGGAACTGCTGATTGGCCGGGCGCGCGTTCTGGAAGTGACGTCCCGCACCGGAATCGGACCCAGCGAGTTGTCCGGCGTCGCGACCGAGGACATCCGGGTGTTGATCAAGACGCAGAACTCACGATTGTGGCGATCGGCCCGGTTTCATACGGACTACGTCGGCGTGACGGAGGAGGGTGCGCGGTTTCTCGTGGGGCGCGGCGTGAAAGTCCTTGGCGTGGACTACCTCTCGGTGGAAGAGTTCAAGAAGCCGGGCGCGCCGGCGCACCACGTCCTGCTCGGCGGCGGCACAATCGTAATCGAGGGCCTCGACTTGAGCGAGGTTGAGCCGGGCACCTACGAGATGTTTTGCCTGCCATTGCGCGTCGTCGGCTCGGACGGGGCACCGGCGCGGGTCGTGCTGCGCAGGAGTTGATCGCATGTCGGCGCTGCTCGACGACAGCCTGGTCATCGTGCTCGCCGGAGGTGCCGGGGAGCGGCTCTACCCGCTCACGAAGGATCGCGCAAAGCCGGCCGTCTACTTCGGGGGTCCCTACCGCATCATCGATTTCGTCCTCAGCAACTGCATCAACTCGGGCCTGCGGAAGATCTTCATCGCGACCCAGTACAAATCGTTGTCCCTCAACCGCCACATCAGGATGGGGTGGGGCATTGTCTCGGAAGAGCTGGGCGAGTTCGTCGAGATCCTCCCGCCGCAGAAGCGCGTCGGCGAGCACTGGTACCAGGGCACGGCGGACGCCGTGTACCAGAACCTCTACTCGATCATGCGGGAACGGCCACGCTACCTCATCGTCCTGTCGGGCGATCACGTCTACAAGATGGATTACTCGCGCATGCTGAGATTCCACCAGGAGCGCCGCGCAGCCGCCACGCTGGCCGCGATCGAGGTGCCGTGCGAGGACGGACGGCGATGCGGGGTCGTCGCGATTGACGAGCAGGAGCAGATTGTCGGCTTCGAGGAAAAACCGGCCGTTCCGAGGCCGATTCCCGGATCGCCGGACTTGGCTCTGGCTTCCATGGGCGTATACGTCTTCGACACGGAGGTGCTTGTCCGCGCGCTGGAGGCCGACGCCAATCAGCCGACGACCCACGATTTCGGCCGCGACATCATCCCCGGCCTGATTCAGGAGGAGCCGGTATATGCCTACCGGTTCTATGATGAGAACAAGAAGGCGTCGAAGTACTGGCGGGACGTCGGCACGCTCGACGCGTACTTCGAAGCCAACATGGACCTGTGCCACGTGAACCCTGAGTTCAACCTCTACGATCCGGAGTGGCCGCTGCGGACCTACCAACCACAGGCGCCGCCCGCGAAGTTCGTGTTCGCCGAAACCGGACGGCGGTGCGGACAGGCGCTCGACTCGGTGATCTCGCCGGGCTGCATCGTTTCGGGTAGCAACATCTTCGGCAGCGTCCTGTGCCCGAACGTGCGGGTGCATAGCTTTTGCCACATCGAACAATGCATCCTGATGCCGGGCGTCCGCGTGGGACGTCACGCTCGCATCCGGCGCGCGATCATCGATCGCGACGTCCTGATTCCTCGGGGGGCGCTGATCGGCTTCAACGCCGAGGAGGATCGCAAGCGTCACACGGTGACCGATTCGGGCGTCGTCGTCGTCACCACCGACGACGAGCCCCTCGTCGGGCCGCTCGATGAAGAGGCGCTGCGCTTCGAGGCGGAGGCCGATCGGCGGGGCGGAGGCGGAGGCGGAGGCGGAGGCGGAGGCGGAGGGTAGGAAGGCTCAGAGCTCAAGTCTGAAATCTGAAAGCAGCGAGGGCTGAAAACTTCGAGTCAAAAGTTTGAAGGAGCTGAAGTGAAGATCACGAAAGTGCACGCACGCGAGATCCTCGACTCGCGCGGCAACCCGACAGTCGAGGTCGATGTCACGATGGCCGACGGCGCCTTCGGCCGCGCCGCGGTGCCTTCGGGAGCGTCGACGGGCGAGCGCGAGGCGCTCGAACTGCGCGACGGGGACAAAGGACGATACGGCGGAAAAGGCGTCCGCAAGGCGGTGGCGAACGTGAACGGCGAGCTCGCCACCGCGATCCTCAACCGGCACTTCGATCAGCGAGGCCTCGACGAGGCGATGATCACCCTCGACGGCACACCGACCAAGAGCCGTCTCGGGGCCAACGTCTTGCTCGGCGTGTCGATGGCGGCCGTACGGGCCGATGCCGCTTCCGGCGGCATCCCGCTCTACCGGCACATCGGGGAGCTCTACGGCAACGGACGGTTTACGCTTCCCGTGCCGATGATGAACATTCTGAACGGCGGCGCACACGCCGATTCGAGCGTCGATTTCCAGGAGTTCATGGTCATGCCCGTCGGCGCCGCGTCGTTCAGCGAGGCGTTGCGCATCGGCGTCGAGATTTTTCATGCCCTCCGCGGCATCCTGAAGGCCCGCGGTCAATCGACCGGCGTCGGCGACGAAGGGGGCTTCGCCCCAAACCTCAAATCCAATCGCGAGGCGGTCGAGGTCGTCCTCGAAGCGATCGCAAAAACCGGACTGAAGGCCGGCAGCGAGGTCTACATTGCCCTCGACGTCGCATCGAGCGAACTCTGGGCGGGAAGCGGCCGCTACACCTTCAAGAAGTCGCGCGAAGCCGACCGCACGTCCGAGCAGATGGTGCGTCTCTTCGAGGACTGGCTGCGGCAGTACCCCATTGCGTCGATTGAAGACGGCCTGGCTGAAGGCGACTGGGAGGGCTGGAAGATGCTGACGTCCACGCTCGGCTCACGGGTCCAGCTCGTCGGCGACGATGTCTTCGTGACCAACCCGGACATCCTCCGGCGCGGCATCGTCGACGGGGTGGCGAACGCGTTGCTGGTCAAGCTCAATCAGATCGGGACCGTGACCGAAACGCTGGACGCCGTTGCGCTCGCCAGGAAAGCCGGATACGCGACGATCATTTCGCACCGATCCGGTGAAACCGAGGACGCCACGATCGCGGATCTGGCAGTCGGCACAGCGGCCGGCCAGATCAAGACCGGCTCGGGCAGCCGGACCGATCGCACCTGCAAGTACAACCAGCTGCTGCGTATCGAGGAGGAGCTCGGCGCGGATGCCGTCTTCGCCGGCCGCGCAGCGGTCTGGGCGCTCGGCTGAACGCGCGGGGACAAAGACGATGCATAAACTCATCCTGCTTCGCCACGGCGAGAGCACCTGGAACCAAGAGAACCGATTCACGGGCTGGACGGACGTAGAGCTTTCTGAACGCGGGCGCGCCGAAGCCCGCGAAGCAGGACGGCTCTTCAAAGAGGGCGGGTACGCTCCCGACATCGCATTTACGTCGGTGCTGAAGCGCGCGATCGAAACGCTCGAGATCGTGCTCGAGGTCCTTGGCCGAGAAGGTCTGCCAATCGTCAAGAGCTGGCGACTCAATGAGCGGCACTACGGAGCCCTGCAGGGTCTCAACAAGGCCGAGACCGCCGCCAAGCACGGCGAAGCCCAGGTCAAGATCTGGCGCCGCAGCTTCGATATTCCGCCCCCTCCGCTCGCACCCGACGACGAGCGGCATCCGTCGCGCGATCCGCGCTACGCCTCGCTCGAGCCGGGCGACTTGCCGGCCGCCGAATCGTTGAAAGACACGGTGGCGCGATTCCTTCCGTATTGGCACGACACAATCGCTCCGGCGATTCGCTCGGGCAAACAGGTATTGATCGTCGCGCACGGCAACAGCCTGCGCGCGCTCGCGATGTACCTCGATCACATCTCCGAATCCGACATCCTCGAGTTGAATATTCCGACCGGCGTCCCGCTCATCTACGAACTCGAGGACGAGCTCCGGCCCTTGCGACACTACTACCTGGGCGATCCTGAGAGAGCGGCGGCGGCCGCCGCGCGAGTCGCCTCGCAGGCGAAAGAATAAAAAAGGCCGGCTCGCTCGAGGCGAACCGGCCCGCACGGCCGCGTGAAGTTGTCGAACTCTTCTATTCTGTCGATTCTCTATTCGACCGGTTCTGCGGTTTCGTCCGCCGCGATCCGGAGCGACCGCAGGAACCGCCGGTCGTTGGCGGTCACCTCGAAGGTCCGCCGTGGCTGAACATCGCGGACCGGACGCGGCTGCGTCGAGGTGGCAACCTTCGCCAGGGCAGCGGTCTGCGAACGGCTCACGAACCCCACCACCGCTTCAAGCGTCACTTTCATTTCAAACCCCGCCGCGCGCGCTTTTTCACGGCAGGCCTCGACCTGTGCATTTTCCGCGACGGCAGCGGCAATGGCATCCGCCAGCTCGCGCGCGAACCGGTTGACGACGTCGTCCATCCTCTTTCCTCCCTACGCCGCCGGCCCGGGAACCGGAGCGCTTCCCGATCCGGACCTGCCTACACCAAGGCGACGAACAGGGATCGGGCACCTGTCGATCGTTGACATCGGATTAGCCGTAAAGGTAACTTGAGTATAAGCTCAAATACCCTGTCCGTCAAGCACTTACGGCGACGGTGGTGGTGTCTCACCTTGAACGCCACCCCCTCTCGTGTGGTTTGAATGACAGCCCTCGCCGCAGCGAAGCACGCCCCGATTTCCTCAATCAACCAACGCGATCTGAAATCCAGCTTCCATCGCCAGGGTGAAGCGCCGGCGTCGTGACCAGTCACGACGGCGTAGAGGGGTCATGTAGCGTCCGCGCTAACTATTTGAAACTGAGACACTACCGGCGACGGTTTCATCCTTCCGGCGCTACAATGCAGGCTAGGCCAACGCCACACCCGAACAAAAGACCTCGATCAGACACCCAATGGGCGAGCTCGGCTTCCCCGGCGAATTTCCGTTCACGCGCGGCATCCAGCCGACGATGTTCCGCGGCCGGCTGTGGACGATGCGGCAGTACGCCGGGTTTGGCACGGCCGCCGAGTCGAATGAGCGCTTCCGTTACCTGCTGGCCCAGGGGGTCAACGGGCTGAGCGTCGCCTTCGATCTGCCGACTCAAATGGGCTACGACTCCGATCACCCGATGGCGCAGGGGGAAGTCGGCAAGGTCGGCGTGGCCATCGATTCGATCGAGGACATGGCCGTCCTGTTCGACGACATCCCGCTCGATCGCGTTTCCACGTCGATGACCATCAACGCGACAGCGGCCATTCTGCTGGCCCTGTACATCGCGGTCGCCCGGCGCCAGCAGGTGCCAGCCGCGAAGCTGGCCGGAACCATTCAGAACGATATTCTCAAGGAATACGTCGCGCGCGGCACCTATATCTATCCGCCCCGCGCCTCCCTCCGCATCGTCACGGACATCTTTGCGTTCTGTGAGCGCGAGGTCCCGCATTGGAACACAATCTCGATCAGCGGCTATCACATTCGAGAGGCCGGATCGACGGCTGTGCAGGAAGTGGCCTTCACGCTCGCGCACGCGTCCGCGTACGTCCAGGCGGCGATCGACGTCGGACTCGACGTGAACCAGTTCGGCCAGCGGATCTCGTTTTTCTTCAACGCCCACAACAACTTTCTCGAGGAGATTGCGAAATTCCGGGCGGCCCGCCGGCTGTGGGCGCGCATCATGCGCGACCGGTTCGGCGCGACCAATCCGCGGGCGCAACAGCTCCGATTCCACACGCAGACCGCCGGGAGCACGCTGACCGCACAACAGCCGAACAACAACATCGTGCGCGTCGCCCTCCAGGCACTGGCGGCCGTGCTCGGCGGCACGCAGTCACTTCACTGCAACGGTCGTGACGAAGCGCTCGCGCTTCCGACCGAGGACGCCGCGCGGACGGCGCTGCGAACGCAGCAGATCATCGCTGCGGAAACGGGCGTCGCGAACACGGTCGATCCGGTTGGGGGCTCGTACGCGATCGAGAAACTCACCGACGACATCGAGCAGGGCGCCGCGGACCTCCTCGCGCAGATTGAGCGCGCCGGCGGCACGCTCACCGCGATCGAGACCGGTTTCATCCAGCGGCAGATTCAGGAATCGGCGTATCGCGCGCAAATCGCGATCGACAGCGGTGAGGCCGTCGTGGTCGGCGTGAACCAGTTTGCGAACGAGGCCGAAGAAGGACCGACCGGCGTGGCGGTGTTCCGTGTCGATCCGGAGCTCGAGATCCGCCAAATCGACCGTGTGCGCGCACTCCGGGCCGGCAGAGACGCCGGGGCGTGCGGCCGGGCGCTGGCCGCCGTGGCCGACGCGGCGGTCGGCGGCGCGAACCTGATGCCGCCGATTGTCACCGCCGTGGAAGCGAAGGCGACGGTCGGCGAAATCTCGGACGTGATGCGTTCAGTGTTCGGCGAGCACGTTTCTGATGCATGACAATGGCAGATTCAGATCGCAGATTTCAGATTGTTTCAGACTGCAAGTCATAGATTGACGAATTGACCACTAACGTTCCCTTGTTGATCGTCGAAGGTCTGACAACCGTCTTCGACGTGCCCGGCGGTCTGGTGAAGGCTGTTGACGAGGTGAGCTTCGAGGTCCGCGCGGGAGAGACGCTCGGGCTCGTCGGCGAGTCGGGAAGCGGCAAATCGGTGACCGCGCTCTCGATCATGCGGCTTGTCCAGCCGCCGGGGCGGATTGCCGGCGGCAGCATCCGCTTCAAGGACCGCGAGCTCCTCGAGCTTCGCGAAGGGGAGATGCAGGCCGTGCGCGGAGCCGACATCTCCCTGATTTTTCAGGAGCCAATGACCGCCCTCAACCCGGTGTTCACCGTTGGCGATCAGATCGCTGAAACGCTCCTCGTGCACAAGCGCGCGACCCGCCGCGACGCGAAGGCCCGGGCCGTCGCGCTGCTCGAGGCGGTCCGAATGCCCGATGCCGGCGCACGGGTGCGGGACTACCCGCACCAGCTGTCCGGCGGGATGCGGCAACGGGTGCTCATCGCGATGGCCATCGCTTGCAGTCCTTCACTGGTCATCGCTGACGAGCCGACCACGGCGCTCGACGTCACCATACAGGCGCAGATCCTCGACCTGCTTCGGGACATGAAGTCGGCATTCAGCCTGTCGCTGCTCCTCATCACCCACGATCTGGGCGTCATCGCTGAAACAGCCGACCGCGTCGCGGTGATGTACGCTGGTCGAATCGTCGAGCAGGGACCCGTACGTGCCATCTTCAGGGAACCGCAGCACCCGTACACGCGGGGCCTGCTCGCCTCGATCCCAGGTGGCACGCGCGGCGGACGGCTGCAGGCGATTGAGGGCTCGGTCCCTATGCTCGGATCGCTGCCCGCAGGGTGTGCCTTCCATCCGCGCTGCCCCGATCGCTTCGACCGCTGCCTGTCCGCGCCTCCCCCCGACTACGTGACGGGACCGGAGCACACCGCGAAGTGCTACCTGCACGCCCCTCCAGTGAGTGGGGTCAACCCCGCTGACGGATTGCGTGCACTCGACGTACTGCGGCGGGTCGACTGATGTCATTCGTTGACGTGTCGCACCTGGTGAAGCACTTCGTTCGCGGCGGAGGTCTGTTCGGTCGCAGCACCGTGGTGAAGGCCGTGGACGATGTGAGCTTCAGCATCGCGGCGGGGGAAACGTTCGGCCTGGTCGGCGAGTCCGGCAGCGGCAAGACGACCACGGGAAGGTGCCTCCTCCGATTGATCGAACCGACCTCCGGATCGGTGCGTTTCCGCGGCGAAGACGTGCTGGCGTTCCCCCGCCGGCGGCTGCGCGAAGCCCGCCGTGACATGCAAATCGTGTTTCAAGATCCGTACAGTTCGTTGAACCCGCGAATGCGGGCGCGGCAAATCGTCGAGGAACCGCTCATCATCCACCACCTCGGCGATCGGCGTGCCCGGCGCGATCGGGTCGCGGAACTGTTTCACCTCGTCGGCCTCGATCCCGCGCACCTCGAGCGGTACCCGCACCAGTTCAGCGGCGGTCAGCGCCAGAGGATTGGCCTGGCCCGCGCCCTGGCGCTGAACCCGTCGTTTCTGATCCTCGATGAACCGGTGTCAGCGCTCGACGTGTCGGTGCAGGCACAAGTCATCAACCTGCTGATGGATCTCCAGAAGACGCTGACACTCACGTACCTGTTCATCGCGCACGATCTACGGCTCGTGGAGTACATCTGCAGCCGGGTGGCGGTGATGTATCTAGGCAAGATCGTGGAGATGGGGCCGTCGCCGTTGTTGTTCTCGGCGCCGCAGCATCCGTATACCCAGGCGCTCCTGTCGGCGATTCCGGTGCCCGATCCGGATGCGCCCAAGCGCCGCATTACACTCGATCCGGCCTCGATCAACCGCGAGGCGTCCCTGCGCGAGATCGTGGAGGGACATTGGGCAGCGGTTTAAGTACTGCGTTTTACAATTACGGTGGCATTCGGCCGGCGATGCATCACCGTAATTGTGAAACGCAGTACAAGGCGAAACAATCCTTCAAGTCTCAAGTCTCAAGTCTCAAGTCTGCACGTCAACGACGGCTCACGGCGGGCTGACACGTAAGCCATCAGGCGATGCCCTTCTTGAACGCGTTGATTTCCGGCGTGGACACCAGGACCTTCACCAGGTTCGGGTTGCTCCCGCCCTTCGCGGCCCGATCGGCGCCGACGCCTCGGGCGCCTCCGGAAGCGGACACCTGCGCGGTCGGCTTTTCCGGGGCGACCGTTTTCTTCAGGGCCCCGGGCCCGAGGCCTTTCTTGGGCTCTTCCTTTTTCTCCGGCTCCTTGGCGGCCGATCCGGCCAGGCCCGCGGAGCCCTCGGTCGCCACCGCAATCGACGTGATATCGATCGGGCGGTATTTGATGTTGGTTCGATAGCGCGGCTCGACGAGGGCCGCGGCCTTCGCGGATGCCGCCAGCTGACCGATCTTGGTCACACGCTCCTTGGTTTCGGGGTGTGACGCGAACAGGCCGTTGCGCTCCTTCTGACTGTTGTTCCGCTCGGCAAGCCGGTTCAGGAAGTCGCCGAGCGTCGACGGCTTGTAGCCGGCCTTCTGCGTGAGCTCGATGGAGACTTTGTCGGCATCGAGCTCGTCGCCGCGATCGTAGGCGTTCTCGATGATGTTGTCGTAGACCGCGCTGGCCGCGGCCGCGATCAGCGCCGCACGGCCGCCTGCCTGATCGCTCCCCAGCTTGACCGCATTGTTCTTCCGGATCGCGTTGATGGTGTGCTTGCGGGTGACGTGCGCGATCTCGTGGCCCAGCACCGCGGCGAGCTCGGCCTCGTTGGCAATCAGGCCGAGCGCACCCCGCGTGACATGGACGAAACCGCCAGGCGACGCGAACGCGTTGACGCCGTCCGTATCGAGCACGATGAACGTCCACGGCAGATTGGGTCGGTCAGACTGCTGGGCCATGACCGTACCGGTCAGCGCGACATACTTGTGGACGCCTGCATCCTGCACGACGCCGAACCGCTGGCGAATCCGGACGCTGACGTCTTCGCCGAGCTTCCGCTCCTCCGCTTCGGAGAACGTCAGGTCGTCGATCTTCTGCTTCATCTCCTGCGCCTTCTTCAGGGCGCCGCCAACGCCGCCAAGCTGCGCATGGGCCGGACTCGCCAGGACGAGCAGCACCACCGTGAGGAATGATTGCTTCATAGCCGAGCCTCTTTTCTTGAAGCGGCGTCTTGATCCGCCGCGCTCCGGTTCGATACCTCCACCGTGTCAGCGCGGCCGACGACTTCGAAGATCGCGACCGCCTTTGTCTTGCCCTTGACCACCACGTCACCGAGCGGCCGGCATAGGTAGCCGCCCGTCAGCTGCTGGCGGGTGGCGTCGCTGATGATAATCCGCGTGCCGTACTCCTTGTTCAGCGACTCGAGCCGCGAGCCGAGGTTCACGGCGTCACCGATCACCGTGTAGCTCATGATCGCGTCCGATCCGATGTTGCCGGCGATCATCGGTCCGGTATTGATGCCGATCCCGATGTCGAGCTCGGGACGTCCTTCCGCCTTCCACTTCTGATTCAACTTCTCGAGCTCAGCCACCATGTCCAGCGCCGCTTCGACCGCATGATCCGCATGCTGGGAATCTGACAGTGGAGCCCCGAACAGCGCCATCACCATATCGCCGACAAACTTATCGAGCGTTCCCTTGTGGAGGAATACCAGGTGGACCATCCTGGTGAAATACTCGTTGAGGATATGGACGATGTCTTCGGGCTGCCCCGTTTCCGACAAGGTGGTGAACCCCCGGATATCCGAAAACAAGACCGTCATATCGCGGCGCTGTCCCCCAAGGCGCGCCACCCCCGGATTGGCGACCAGCTGCTCGAAGACGTCCTTCGACACGTATTGCCCGAACAGCCGTTTCATCCTGCGCTTCTCGCGACCTTCGACGAAATACTGATACGCCACGCCGCCAAACAACGCAGCCGATGACGCCAGAACAGGTTGAGACAGATTCAGCCAATATCCGCCAGCGAACAGCCGGGTGGCAATCCAGCCGAACGCAGCAATGAGGACGATCGCGCCGCCAGTCGCCCACCACGCCGGAAGCAACGTGGACGCGAGACCGACAAGGATTCCCAAAGCCACGACGGTGGCCACGCGGGCCCCGCTGCCCAGGGGCTTCATGAACCGGTTCGACAGGATGTCGTCCACGACGGCGGCGTGGACCTGGATGCCCGGCATTCTGCCGCGCGCGAATGGCGTTTCGAACACGTCGAACAGTCCGCTCGCCGTCACGCCAACGAACACGATCTTGTCGCGGAAGACGGTCGGATCCACGTCGGGCTTCGTGTTGGCGCGAATCTGCTCTTCCGAGTACAACAAATCGAAGAAGGAATAGCTGGCGTACGGGCGTGTCTTGAGATCTGACAGGAAGGCGGGACCCCGGTAGTTCACGAGGCTCCAGAGGAAACTCGTAATCCCAGTTTGACTCCGCACATGACGCCACACCAGCGGCATCTCTCGATCGGCGATCTTCAACACGTCGCCCTGAAGGCTGACGTCCTGGGGCCGGAAACCCTCTGCCCGCACCGCGGCAGCCAGCCCCAGTGAGGGAAGAAGGCGATCGCCCGCTCGCGCGAACGGCACGGTATGGCGAAGGACGCCATCGGAATCAATCATGAACAGGTTGTGCCCAAATGCGGAGCCTGCGGCAGCGAGGGCTGGAAATGGGGGAAAGACGACCGACCGCTCGATGATGCCAGGGCCAGGCAGCGTGAATCCCGGATCCGCGAATGGAGGACTCCTGCCTTCCGCGGCTTCGTACGTCGCGTCGGCCAGCAGGATCAGATTGTCAGCGGATTTCGCCGACTCGATGAGCGCCTGATCGGACTCCGCGCCCGTCATCACCGACGAGCCGAAGTCAAAACCCCGTCTGGTATCCGCTTCGGCGAAGTTGATGTCGTATGCGATCACCTTGGCTGGTGCCCGCGCGAGATAGTCGAGCAGTTCCGCATGGATGACGCGCGGCCACGGCCACCGGCCGAGATTCGGCTGAAGGTTTCGAAGGGAGTACTCGTCGATTTCGATGAGCGCGATGTCTTTCCGGGCGGTCTCCGGGCGTGCGGTCGCCGACAGGCGCCAGTCATAGGTTTTCAGCTCGATGGTCTCGAGCGGGGTGACGCTGGCGCCTTTCCCGACAGCAGTGAAGAGCGCGTCGACCGAAAGCACAATCGTCGCCGCCAGCAGGCCGACCAAGACCCCGGCCAACGCTTGGGTTTTCCGCATTCAGACCTCGAAACTATCCCCTTCGCCGGCCGCCGTCGTCGCCGCAAACACCTCGCGCGCCCGCGCCTCAATTGCCGCCAGCTCCTCGTCGGTCCTGCCCGGCCTGTGGTGAAAGAGCCAGAGCTGGCGCGCCCCGTTCGCGGCCGCGAACTCGGCACACTGCTTCCAGCTGCCGTGGCCGCGACCCTTGTGCGAGCGCAGCTCGGCGGGTGTGTAATGCGCGTCGAGGATGACCGCCGCCGCGCCCTTGCAGAACTCGGCGAGCCCTTCGTCGACGGCCTGATCGCCGAACTCGTGATCGGTCGCATACACGACGTCGCCCGCATCTCCCTCAATCCGGTAGGCCAACGCGCCGCCCGGGTGAGTGAGCGGCTGAGTACGAATGCGAAACCCGCCGATCACCGTCTCGCCTGGCGGCACGAGCGCCACCGTCGGACGCGAGGGAAGCGCATCGAGTGAAACCGGGAAGAACGGCTGCTGAAAGATGACGTCCAGCCAGGCGAGATCGACATGCTCCAACACTGGCGCCCAGAGGGTCGCGGTCCAGCCTGCCTGATAGAACTGCGGAAAAAACGGCAGTCCCTGGACATGGTCCCAGTGATAGTGACTCAGCAGAATGGGAATCGCCCGGGGCTCTAGGCCAATCGCTTCGCCGAGGCCCACGATTCCCGACCCGGCATCGAGCACGAGAACGGCACCTGTCCGCTCGTTCCGGATCTCGACGCACGGTGTGTTGCACCCGTGCCCGATTGAGTTCGAGGTGGCCCAGGGAACGGATCCACGGACGCCCCAGAAGCGAACGCGCACTCCGTCATCCTAACAGTCCGTCATCAAGAGGTTCTAAAGGTTCTAAAGGTTCAAGAGGTTCTAAAGGTTCGTGCCTCCACCAGAACCTCTAGAACCTGTAGAACCTCTAGATTTCAAACGACCAGAACAATCTTGCCGAGCGCGCCGGGTTCCATGACCACTTCATGAGCGAGAGGGGCATCCGCGAGCGGCATCTCGCGCCCGACGACGGGGGCCAGCGATCCGTTGGCGAGGCCCGCCCCGAGGGCCGCGTGGATGGAGGCCAGCTCTGCGGGGTCGGCGTTGAAGAGCGTCATCCCGAAAATCGCGGCGTCGCGGCCCATCGTCTGCCGCGGATCAATCTCGACGCGTCCACGGTTGCCGATCACGACGACCCGCCCCCGCGGCGCGAGCACGGTGAGATCCCTGTCGAGGTTGATGTGCGCGGCCATCTCGAGCACCACATCGACGCCGCGGCCGCTGGTGGCGCGCATGACCTCGTCCAGATAGTCGGGCTCGCGATGATTGACCACGACCTCGGCGCCCTGCTCACGCACGAGCTCCAATCCGCGTTCGGTGCCCCCGCTTCCGATGACCCTCATGCCGTGCGCGCGGGCGATCTGCACGGCCGCGATGCCCACGCCCCCGGTCGCGCCGTGAACGAACACGGATTCGGCCGGCCGGGCGGCTGCGCGAATGAACAAGGCGCGAAACGCCGTCGCGTACGGGACGCCGATCGCCGCCCCTTGGCCAAACGAGACCTGTGGCGGAAGCCGATGGAGCTGCGCGCGGCTGCAGAGCGCATATTCGGCGTACGTCCCGGCCCCGGCCACCGACACATTGTCGCCGGCGATGTAGACACGATCGCCGCGCTTGAAATCGGCGACGTCGGAACCGGCCGCTTCGACCTCGCCAGCGCCGTCGGCGCCTGGAATGAACGGGGGCGTCGGTTTTCGCGCGTAGGTGCCGGCCCGGATGTACGCCTCAACCGGATTCACGCCCGCCGCACGCACCTTGACGAGCACGTCCGACGGGCCGGGCTTCGGCGTCGGGACGTTTTCCAGACGCATGACATCGGGACCACCGAACTCTCGAACGAGGATGGCGCGCATGGCGCGGATGCTATCATGAGAGGGATCCATGGCACTCGCCAGGCTTCACAAGACCGTGGGCGTGAAGGTCGGTTCCGTCCAGGTCGGCGGCGGTGCGCCCGTCGTCGTCCAGTCCATGACGATGACCGACACCGCCGACGCCCAGGCGACGGCGGCGCAGTGCATCGAGCTGTCGGAAGCCGGGTCGGAGATGGTCCGGGTGACGGTCAACGTCCCGGAGGCGGCGGCCGCGGTGCCCGAGATCAAACAGCGGATGCTCGACGCCGGCTGCACGGCGCCGCTCATCGGCGATTTCCACTACAACGGGCACCTGCTGCTCACCAGGTATCCTGCGTGCGCCGGCGCGCTCGACAAGTATCGTATCAACCCGGGCAATGTCGGCACCGGCAGGCGGCGCGACGAGCAGTTCGCCACCATCTGCAAAGTCGCCGTCGATCGTGGAAAGCCGGTGCGTATCGGCGTCAACGGCGGATCGCTCAATCAGGAGCTCGTCGTCGCGAGGATGCAGGAAAACACCGACCGCGATCTCGGCAAGTCGTCGGAGGAGATCATCAACGACTGCATGGTCCTCTCCGCGGTCGAATCCACGGCGCTGGCCCTCGACAGCGGTCTGCGCCGCGATCAGATCATCATCTCGTGCAAGACCTCCCGTCCGCGCGATCTCATCGCTGTCTACCGGACGCTCGCGCGAGCGACCGATCAACCGCTGCACCTCGGGCTCACCGAGGCCGGCATGGGCGTCAAAGGGCTGGTGTGGTCGTCGGCGGCGATGGCCGTCCTGCTCGCCGAAGGGATCGGCGACACCGTTCGCGTCTCGCTCACGCCGCGACCCGGCGGCGATCGGCGCGAAGAGGTATACGCCGCTTGCGAGCTTCTCCAGGCCCTGGGCCTGCGAACGTTTTCGCCGAGCGTCACGGCGTGTCCGGGCTGCGGCCGGACGACGAGCACCACGTTCCAGCAGCTTGCCGAGCGCATTCAGGGATATGTCCGCGAGCGGATGCCCGACTGGAAGACCCAGTACGAAGGGGCCGAGGCCTTGACCCTCGCCGTGATGGGCTGCGTGGTCAACGGGCCGGGTGAGTCGAAGGCCGCGAACATCGGGATCAGCCTGCCAGGCACCGGGGAGGAACCCAACTGCCCGATCTTCATCGACGGCGAACATGCGACGACGTTTCGCGGCACGTATGAAGAGATCGCCGCTGAATTTCAGCGGCTCGTCGAGACGTATGTTGCCAGCAGGTACGCTCGGAGAAGCGGGTAATCCGGGTCGCTCCTCGACGATTCAATCCGCACGCTGACGAGCCGGGTTCATACGGCCACCGGGCCAGCCCCCCTCTCGTCCATGTAGCTGCGAATCACCGAGTCGAACGTCTCGTCGCCGCGAAACCCGAGCGCCCGGGCGCGCGTGGTGTCCAGCGCCCCGGGCCAGGTGGCGACGATTCGGGCGATGCGGGCGTCGCGCTCCCACCGCACCCGTCTCGCGACCTCTGCACCGGCGACGCGCTCGAGCGACGCGACCATCTCTCGCGCCGTGAGCGAAATCCCCGGGGCGTTCACGATCCGATGCGATCCAAGCGCGACGTCATGGGCGGCGATCAAACCGTCAACGGCCGCCGACGGCGACGACAGCCAGAGTCGCGTCTCCGGGTCCACCGGGCACACGGCGTCCTCGCCATTAAGCGGCTCCCGAATGATACCGCTGGCGAACGAGGAGGCCGCCGCGTTCGGCCGTCCAGGTCGAACGCTGACGGTCGGCAGCCGGAGCACCCGCCCGTCGACGAAGCCTCTTCGCGTGTAGTCGTTGATCAACAGCTCGGCGACGGCCTTTTGCGTCCCGTACGAGGACTGCGGATTGAGCGCGGTCGTCTCGGCCACCGTACCGGGCAGGTCGCCGCCATAGACCGCGACCGAGCTCGCGAAAATCAGCCGCGGACGGTGACGCGGATGCCCCAACGTAGTCAAGTCCGCATCGGCATGGCCGCGACACAGGTCCAGTATCAGCCGCGTGGCGTCGACGTTGATCCGCATGCCCAGGTCGAAATCCGCCTCCGCCATGCCGCTGACAATCGCAGCCAGATGAAAGATGGAGTCCGCTCCCGCGACTGCCTTCTGCAGCAACTCCGGGTCGGCGATGTCGCCGTGCGACGAGAGGACGCGAGGGTCTGAGAAAGGCGGCGGCGGCACGATATCGACCAGCGTGATCTGGTCAATCGTCTCGTCGCGGCCGTCGGGGCCGCGCAGCGCGCCCCGCTGCAACAGCGCCGCGGCGAGCCGGCCGCCCAGGAACCCCGCACCGCCTGTGATCACGACTTTCATATGGGTTATAAACCCCAATGCTCTCTACCACCGCGATGACACTCGAATCGAGAGCTTACCGCAAGGTCACGTGGCGCCTGCTGCCGTTCCTCGTGCTGTGTTACGTCGTCGCGTATCTCGACCGCGTGAACATCGGATTCGCGAGGCTCCAGATGCTAGACGACCTCGGGTTCAGCGAAACGGTTTACGGGTTGGGCGCCGGGATGTTTTTCATCGGCTACTTTTTTTTCGAAGTGCCGAGCAACCTGATCCTGCACCGAATCGGGGCGCGTCTGTGGATCGGACGGATCATGATCACCTGGGGTCTCGTCTCCGCCCTCTTCATGTTCACCACGACGCCCGCCGCGTTCTATTCGCTGCGCTTCCTTCTGGGCGTCTCGGAGGCCGGATTCTTCCCCGGCATCATCCTGTACCTGACGTATTGGTACCCGGCCGAGCGGCGCGTACGCATGATCGCTCTCTTCATGACCGCCGTTCCAGTCGCAGGCGTGGTCGGAAGCCCGCTCTCCGGCTGGATCATGGAGTCCTTTGCGGGCGTGCTCGGCTGGGCGGGCTGGCAGTGGCTGTTCCTGCTCGAAGCGGTGCCTGCCATCGCGATGGGGTTGGCGGTCGCAGTCTATCTCGACAACGGAATCAGATCGGCGTCCTGGCTGACGGAGGAAGAGAAGAACCTCCTCGAGCGCAATCTGCGCGGCGAACGCGACGCGGTCGCTGTGCATCAGTCGCTATCGTCGGTGTTGGCCGACCGGCGCGTCTGGCTCCTGTGTGGGATCTATTTCTGCTATGTGATGGGACACTACGGGCTCACGTTCTGGCTGCCGGTCCTGATCCAGACGGCGGGAGTCGAGGGCACCGTCAAGATTGGCTTCGTGACCGCCGTGCCGTATCTCGTCGCCGTCGTCGCCATGATCCTGGTCGGTCGGAACGCCGACGAACGGCGCGAACGGCGCTGGCACACCGCGGTACCGATGATTGTCGGCGCTCTCGGCCTGACGCTGAGCGCCGCGGCTGGCGGGCACACGACAATCGCGATTGCCTGCCTGACGCTCGCGGCCTCGGGCGTGTTCAGCGCCGGACCCGTGTTTTGGGGGCTGCCGACCGCGTTTCTCGGCGGCGCCGCAGCGGCCGCGGGCATCGCGGCCATCAACTCGATTGGCAATCTTGCAGGCTTTGTCAGTCCGTATGCGGTCGGATGGCTGAAGGATCTCACCCGCAGCACCGAAGTTGGAATGTACGCGGTATCGGCCGCGCTCGTCGTCGGCGCGCTGGCCGTCCTCGGCATTCCCCCGCGTTTGGTGAACCGGTGAGCCAAGATCCCTTCTGCGTCAGAGCCGCGGATTGTGCATCGCCCTCTAGCAGCCCCAGATTCGACGGATAATCCTCGATGGCCGACTCGGTGGTCCAAGACCAATATCTTGCGCAATCGGAAGGAGCAACCGACGCTTGAGCCCATTGGATGACGGCGAGTACCCAGTCACGAGATTACCGACCTACCCGATGCCTGACTCCGCGCTGAGGGAGGTGCTGCATCGCGTCTGGGGTTTTTCGGACTTTCGACCGCTCCAGTGCGAGGCCATGCATACCGTCCTCGACGGACGCGACAGCCTCACGGTCCTGCCAACCGGCGGTGGCAAGTCCCTCTGTTTCCAAGCGCCCGCTCTCGTCGATCGCGCCTCGTGCCGTCAAGACGGCGCCGACCGCCGCGGCTTCGCGCTGATCGTCTCGCCGCTCATCTCCTTGATGAAAGATCAGGTCGACGGGCTCCGCGTGGACGGGGTCGCCGCCGCGTACTTGAATAGCTCGCTCAGCAGCGATGAACGCGACAGCGTTCTTGCGAGCCTTCGCGAAGACCGCTGCCGGCTGCTGTACGTTTCGCCGGAGCGTCTCGTCGGCGAAGGCAGCCAGGGGTTCCGGCGTCTCCTCCAACAGTTCGGCGTCCGCTATATTGCCGTCGACGAGGCGCATTGCATCAGCCAGTGGGGCCACGACTTCCGGCCGGAATACCGGCAACTCGGGCGGCTCCGCGAGGATTTTCCGCAGGTCTCGCTGCATGCATTCACGGCGACTGCGACCGGGCGCGTGAGAGACGACATCGCGAGGGAGCTGGCCCTACGCGATCCGGTCGTTCTGGTGGGCTCGTTCGATCGACCCAACCTTCTGTACCGGGTGCTCCGTCGCGCGAACCTGCGCGGTCAGATCCTGCAGATTCTGGGACGACACGAGGACGAAGCGGGGATCCTCTATTGTCCGTCGCGCCGCGAAGTGGAGTCGCTCGCAACGTGGCTCCGCGAAGAGGGCTACCGCGCGGTGCCCTATCATGCCGGCCTGGCCGACGACGTGCGCGCGCGGCATCAAGAGGCATTTCTCGACGAGCGCGCGGATATCGTCGTGGCGACCGTGGCCTTCGGCATGGGCATCGATCGGTCCAACGTACGGTTCGTCGTCCACGCGGGTGCTCCCAGGTCGCCGGAGCACTATCAGCAGGAATCGGGACGCGCCGGACGCGACGGGCTGCAGGCCGAGTGCGTCCTCATCTACTCGGGCGCCGACTTCGTGCGGTGGCGGCAGATGCTCGAAGCGAACGGCGAACTGACCGACAGCGCGCGGGCTCTCCTGCGCGAGATGGAGCGGTACGCCGCCGGCACTCACTGCCGGCACCGTTCGCTCGTTGAATACTTCGGCGAGCCGTACACGCGCGCCGGGTGCGGCGCGTGCGACTGGTGTCTCAAAGAGCTCGATCCGGTCGCCGACGCGACTGTCGTCGCGCGCAAGATCCTCTCGTGCGTGGCTCGCGTGAAGCAAGCGTGGGGAATCGGCCACGTGACCGACGTGCTGACCGGGCGCGCGTCCGACAAAGTGGTCGCCAGCCGCCACGACGCGCTATCCACCTTTGGCCTGCTGCGAGAGGAGTCCGCCGCAGCAGTGCGCGGCTACATCGAACAACTCGTCGCAGAACAGCTGTTGCTGAGGGACGGGGAGCCGTATCCGGTCCTGCGATTGACGGCTGCCGGGGCGCTGTTGCTCAAAGGTCAAGGGGCGTGTGCGCTCTATCGCGAGGTTCTGCCCATCAAGCCGAAGAAAGGCGCACGCGGCCGGCGCCGTGACGTGGCGGCGTCCGCCGCCGATCCAGAGTTGTTTGATGTGTTGCGCGCGGTGCGGTTGCGTCTGGCTCGCCAGCGCGGCGTGCCGCCGTACGTCATTTTTCACGACACCACGCTTCGGGAGATGGTCGAGCGGCGGCCGTCGACGATCGACGACCTGCACGATATCTACGGCGTCGGCGTCAGGAAGGCGGCCGACTTCGGCGGTGAGTTTCTCGAGGCTATCCGTTCGTTCGGTGCCTCCGCCTGAGGCGATCGACTACCATCCCGCGCTTCTCGACACCTTCGGCAGCGCGATCCGCCCTGCGGGATCCACGAACTTCACCAGGGTGAACCGAACCCGTTGCTGATACGCGAGCGGTCCAAGTCCCATCGGACGGACGCTGACGTTCAAGGGATCGCGGGTGTCCCGGGTCGTATGGACTTCGATCGTGCCGATCGCGCCGTGAAGGTTCGCCTTGATTTCGTTCAACGTCTTTTTCTTGCCGCGATCCGAGGTGACGGTGACCGGGCGCGTGAGCTTGAAGTACAGCACCCAGTTGCCCGCTTTGATTTCGCGGACGTCGCTCCAGGGGATGATGGCTTCCGGCCGCGCCTGAGGATCAATGCACCCTGCCATCGCGCGCCAGAACCGCTCCCGATCGGCGCCGACGAACTGTGGCGTCCCCAGGTGCGATTCGAACGCACCCGCAAGCTCGCCGTAACGGTAAACGCGCAGCGCGCGACGATCGAACGCCAACAGGAAGTAGCTCTTGGAGTCCACATCGTACAGCGTCGAGGTCCAGACCACTGCGCCGCCGCCGTCGAGCACC
Source organism: uncultured Acidobacteriota bacterium (assembly GCA_963745495.1). Lineage (GTDB taxonomy): Bacteria > Acidobacteriota > Vicinamibacteria > Vicinamibacterales > CAVVIG01 > CAVUXJ01. Next base: position 299,783 of record CAVUXJ010000005.1, on the reverse strand, counting down.
GCCTGCCACGACCGATTTGCGATCGTCGCATCCTCACCGAGCACGACGTACTGCCTGGCCAGCAGGCCATGAGCCAGCAGGTTGCGCGGATCGAGCTCCAGCGCGCGCTCGGCCGCGTACGTCGTCGACATGTTCAGATCGTACAAGTCGGCCTTGGCGTTGCCGACGTTGAATCCATCCCACCAGCTGCTGCGGTCTTCGTTGATGATGTGAGCCTGCGCGCGTGTGGTGAGCGCGTAGCTGTCGGGGTCGAGCGCGCCCGCATCGCACGTCAGCGCATCGGCGCGCGGGACGTCCTTGGGATCACGCAGCTGTGCGAAAGCGGGCACGACTGCGCAGATCAGAAACGCCGATGTCCAAGCGAGTGTCGAGCCCAAACGGGTCATGATTTGCCCTCGCAAGAGATCGGGGGCAACCGTCGTGCCAATACAGTCGAGCAGCAATTGGCGGGAAAACCAGCCGGAGCCTCGGGGTGGGGCGCCCGCTTGGGCGTCCTCTCTTGCAGATCAGTGGACGGTATAGGGTTCGTGAAGCGCGAAGGGCGCGATCTCGACGTCGAAGTACGCCCCGTCCTCCGCGACCATCTGGTAGGTGCCGCGCATGACTCCGTGCGGCGTCTTCAGGCGACAGCGCGACGTGTATTGAAACGTCTCGCCGGGTCCGAGTACCGGCTGTTCGCCAACGACCCCCGGCCCTTTGACTTCTTCGATGGCGTCGGTCGCGTCGGTGATGAGCCAGTGACGGCTGAGAAGCTGCACCTTGCTGTCGCCCTCGTTCGTGATGCGCACCGTGTAATGGAAAAACCACTCGTTCTGGAACGGATGCGAGTGCTCCGGGGCGTATTGCGATTCGACCTCGACGCGAACATTGTTCGTGACGGCTTCCGACGTGGACGCGCGTAGCGGTTGGGCTTTGGACTCCTGCATCCCCACAATGATAGCAGCGTTTGGCGACCGGAAACCCGCCGTCATCAAGGTGCCGCCGGGCCCATGACCGCGGCGGACGCTCACGCTACACTACAACCATGCACCGGATCGAACCCGCGACGCTCAAGCCCGGCATGTCGCTGGAATCGGTCGTCCGAGCGGTGCCGGCCGCCGATGCCCGGCCGACCGCCGACGCCGAGGCCGAGGCGCTTATCCGGGGCAAGGCTCTCATCTTCTGGGACTTAAAGATACCGGGCAAGAGAAAGAAGCTCGACGCCATCGACACGGACCAGATCACGCCCGCCTCCGACTGCGTTTCGGAGAGCCTCGAGACGCTGGACGAGAGGTGGAAGGCCGGGTCGTTCCGCTATCTGATGCCCGACTTCCGCGCGCGCGTGCACCGCGGGGAAACGTTTCTCATTGCCGGCGATCGCTTTGCGATCGGCTCGTCGCGCGAGATGAGCCCCGCCGGCCTCAAAGGCGTGGCGGACGAAGCCGGTCTCCAACTGGTGATCGTCTGCGGCAACAGCATGGGCGACATCTTCCGTCGCAACGCGATCAACCTCGGGCTTCATGTCGTGCAGAGTCCCGACGCGGTCGCGGATGCGCGTGACGGAGACGAGTTCAGCTTCGATCCCGAGTCGAGGCAGCTCAGAAACACCACGCGTGGTGAAACATACGATCCGCTGCCGCTGCCCCCGAAGGAAGACGAGATCCGCCGCACGGGCGGTATCATCGGGCTCGGCCACCGCGAGTTCAGGTCGTCGGTGGCCCGCCCGCCGTCGATCGTGTGGCCCGACCCGGATCGTGCCAGGACGATGACAACCACCGAACAGATCGTCTGGGCGCACCGCGTCGACAAGGACGCAGAGGTGAAGCCAGGCGCGACCCTGCGGGTCTACGCCGATCTCCTGCCTGCCTCCGACGGAACCGCGCCATTTGCCATCCACACGTTCAACCAGATCACGGGCGGCCGATCGATCCTTCCACGCCAGGCGGCGATCGCGAACGACCACTTCGTCTTCACGGGGCGGGAAGACGACGAACGCCAGACGAACATCGGACGCGCATTCGCGCGCCTTCATGGCCTCGAGAAGCCGTATTACGCGACGCCGGGGGACGGCATCTTCCATTTCTATTTTCCCGAGCAGGGTCTGGTGATGCCGGGACAGTTCATTCCAGGCGCCGACTCGCACAGCCGGGCCTACGGTGCGTACGGCGCCGTCGGAATGGGCGTCGGATCGACAACGCTGGGGTTCGGGTGGGCGACGGGGTACATCTACTTCACGCTGCCGCGGGCGAGACGCGTCGTGTTCGCGGGCGTCCTGCAGCCGTGGGTGAGCGGCAAGGACATCGTGCTGGAGCTGCTGCGGCGCTGGGGCGCCCAGCAGTCACAGGGCATGTCGGTGGAGCTCGTGGACCCGAAATGCCAGTTGCCGGTCGCGTATCGCAACACGATCGCCAACATGATGGCGGAAGCCGAATCCCTCAACGGCATCTTCGCGCCAGACGAGACCACCTACGCCTGGTACCGGGCCAAGGGCATCACCGACCTGCCGTACCCCCACTTTTCGACCGGGCCCGATGCGGTGTACGAGATCGACGAGACGATCGCGCTGACGGGGGTGGTGCCGATGATTGCCAAGCCCTTCAGCCCCGGCAATGCGTTCGCCGCCGAAGAAGTGGCGCGGGAGCGCATGACGTTCGACAAGGCGCTCATTGGATCGTGCACCAACGGGAGCTACGACGATCTGCTGTCCGCCGCGCTGGTCGTGCGCGCGGCGCGTGCCCGCGGCATCTCGCGAGCCGCGACGGAGTTCGTGGTGTTTCCAGGTTCGGGCGGCGTGGCCCGGCAGATCGAGCGGCCGGACGCGCGGCTTGGAGGCGAGTCGATTGCCGAGGTGTTCCGCTTGGTCGGCGGTCAGATCCGCCAGTCGTGGTGCGGGCCCTGCTTCGGTCAGGGACCCGACGCGCTCGAGAAGGGCCAGCGGGCGATTACCTCGTTCAACCGCAACTGGCAGAACCGGATGGGCGTCGGCGGCGAAGGCTATCTCGCGAGCCCTGCTGTCGTCGCCGCCTCAGCGCTCATCGGCTACATGGCGCCGCCAGACGAGCTCGGTCTGACCTGGAGCGCTGAAGAATTCGGGGTGTGATCCTCAACCCTTCGGTCGTTCGTGCAGCGCATCAGCCGCCTGGGCGACGAAGGCTTCGATGTCGGCCGCGGGACGTGCTCCGGTGGTCCGAGCGGCCTCGCCCCCACCGGCGAAGACCGCCATGGTCGGAATCGAGCGGATACCAAACCGCTGACCGAGCTCGGGCACGGCGTCCGTGTTCACCTTGACGACGAGGAAGCGTCCGGCTGCGCGAGCCGCGACTTTGACGAGCTCTGGCGCCACCATCCGGCAGGGTCCGCACCAGGGGGCCCAGAAATCGACGACGACGGGAATCGATGCCCGCGACACGAGCCGATCGAAATCGGCCGCCGTGCCGACTTCAAATGGCGCTGCCGGCGGCGCCAGCGCCTGCTGGCAGTTTCCGCATCGCACGGGATCCCCGAGGCGCTCGTACTGAATGCGATTTTTCTTTCCACAGGACGGGCAGGCCACGACGATCCCGCGATCGTCGAGTTGAATATCAGCCATGAAACTATTGTATCGCGCTCGTCCAACACGCTGTATCGCGCCTCCACTACGCTCGCCCCGGCCGAGGCGGCCACCAACGGCAGGGTCGCAGCAGACGATGATAATGAGGGACCGGCGGGTTGTTGCGGTCCAACCAACGGCCTCTGCGTGAACGTCGGCCGCGACGAAGAGAAGAGCATGTCCAAGTCCCAACGGGAAATCGCCGACAGCATCGGCGTGCACGCCGCCAAGCGGCACATTTTTCTGTGCTGCGATCAAACCAAGCCCAAATGCTGTGAGAAGGAGCGGGGACTTGCCGCGTGGAAGTTTCTCAAGAAGCGTCTCAAAGAGCTTGGCCTTTCAGAACAGGGCGGCATTCTGCGCACCAAGGCGAATTGTCTGCGCATCTGCGAAGGCGGTCCGATCGCCGTGGTGTATCCCGAAGGTACCTGGTATCGGGAGTGTGATCCGCCGGCGCTCGAACGGATCATCCAGGAGCACCTGGTCGGCGGACGGATCGTCCAGAAATATCTGATCGAACAACATGAGCTGGGACCGAAACCGGGCCGCCGGTGATCTGGTGATCGAGCGGACCATCCCCTGCTCGACGCACGGCCGGTATCTCGTCGAGCCGGCAGATACTGCAGACGTGGCCCCCCTGCTCGTGGGTTTCCACGGATACGCGGAGGCCGCAGAAACGCAGCTGGAGCGCCTCCGCGCGATTCCCGGTTCGCAGGGCTGGCTCCTCGTCTCGGTGCAGGGTCTGCACCGGTTCTACCGGCGGCGTTCTGGCGACGTCGTGGCGGGCTGGATGACGCGACAGGATCGTGAACTGGCGATGGCCGACAACCAAGCGTTCATCGCCGCGGTCATCGACGAAGTGGCCCAGCACTGGCACGTCGCCGACTCCCTGGTCCTTGCGGGATTCTCCCAGGGCGTCGCGATGGCCTTTCGCGCGGCCTGCTCGTCTCCGCGCCCAGTCAGCGGCATCATCGCGCTCGGTGGCGACGTGCCGCCCGAACTCGATGGCGCGGCGCTTGCGCGAACGCGCACTGCGCTGTTGGGCCGCGGCCAGCGTGACGAGTGGTATTCAGCCGACTTGTTTGCAACAGATGCAGTGCGGCTCCGCGCCGCCGGAGTGGACGTAGGGACGGTCGTCCTCGACGGCGGGCACGAGTGGACGCCGGCGTTCAGCGCGGAGGCTGGGGCGTTCCTGAAGCGGCAGACGCGATGACTCGTCCAATCCACTCGACAATCCTCCGCTGCACATCGTCGAATACCGCCGTCTGCTCCTCCACGCTTGCGCGCGACACCTTGAACGAATGATCCCCGCCGGCGACGACGTGAAGCGTCGCCGGCGGGGAAAGCAACGTCAATATCGGGCCGAGCTCACCCGGCGTACCGAAAGCATCCCGTCCGCCCTGAACGAAGAGCATTGGGCGGTTTACCCCAGCCAGGTGGGCGGCGCGCAGGTCGGCCGGACGGCCGGGTGGGTGAAGCGGGTACCCGAGCAGGACGAGGCCGTTGACAGGCAAATCTTTGTCCGCCGCCGCGACCTCGGTCGCCATGCGGCCGCCCATCGACTTGCCACCGATCAAGAGAAACCTCCCGGCGCTCTCCACGTGACGTCTAACGGTGAGCACGGCGCTTCGGTAGCACTCATGGAGCGCAGGGCGGCGGTCGGGAAGCCTCCGCCGCTGTTCGGTGTATGGAAAGTTGAATGTAATCGCGTCCACGCCAAGCGAGGCGAGCGCCTTCGCGAAACCCGCCATGAACGGGCTGCGCTGCCCGGCGCCCGCGCCGTGGGCGAGCACGAGCGCCGCGCTGGCTCGCCCTTCGGCCGCACCGTACACGAGGGCGGTCACCGTGCCGCCCGACTCGAGCGGCACGAGCAGTTCAGTCGGAGTCTGCACGCCCGTCGTTCACTTCGGCATCGGTCTTCAGCCTGCTCGTCACGGAAAACGCACTGAACTGATTCGCCAGCGATCGAGCCAGCATCCTGTCGACGCCGCTGCGAACCACGCCCGTGAGCGTCACGTGTCCCCGCTCCACGACGATGTGAATCGGCGGGTTCCGCATGATCGCGTAGTCCCAGAAGTTCGAGTTGCCGTAAATCGATCTGGCGATTCGGTTCCGGAGCTCGTCATCGAGCAGGGAGACCGGCAGCACGCCGATCTTGTTGCTGATTTCCCGGACGCCGTCGACCGCGGCTGCCCTCTTCTCGATTTCACTCCGCTTGTAGGGCATGGTCACCCTTCCGTTCAGCGTGACGATGCCGTTCTCGACGCCCACGCTCACGTCGTCGAAAACCGTGAACTGTGCGTAATCGTTGACCGACGCGACCACTTCGTGTGCGATTCGAAGATCCCTGTTTGGAGTGGCCTGCGCTGTCCTGGCCTGCGCTGCGCCGACCGACGCCAGCAGGACCAGGAAGGCGACCATTGCCCGCAACCCTTTACTCATGTTCCACCTCGGCAATTCCCCGGCATTTCTGTCAGCATCTAGGGCAAACGCGATGCCAGCACAAAGGCACACAAATATCTGTAAATGAACGGGTTATTACTTTGGAAGCGTCACCTTGTTAAGCGGAATATGTCCCCTGAGGAGGACGCTTTGAATCGGCCGTTCTCACTGCCCTGCGAACGCCCGGCCGAGGCCATAGGTAATCGCCGCTTCGATGACGCCGACGATGGTCATCTCGGTCCCGCTGGCCCACCATGAACGCGTCGTCACCAGCGCCTTGGACGCACCGACGGCAAAGTGCGCCAGCGTGCTCACGACGAATGAAGCGACGACGGCCGGCATGCCGACCGTGAAGAAAAAGGGAATGATCGGAATGAAGCCGCCGATGGCAGTCGAGACCGTCGCCGAGAGCGTCGATCGCCAGGGGTTCGGAAAATTTTCCTCCGAGAGACCGAGCTCTTCGGCCACAAGCGTCCGGAGAAACTGTTTCGGCTCCTTCTGAATCCGTTCAGCCATGGACCGCGATTCGTCGGCGGAAAACCCCTTCAGCTGGTAGAAGAGCTCCAGCTCGAGCAGTTCCTCGTTGGGATCCTCGTCGATCTCGGCGCGTTCACGCGACACCTCAGACTCGTAGACCTCTCGCTCGGACTTCGACGCCAGATAAGCGCCTGCGCCCATGGACAAGGCGCTGGCGAGCGTGCCGGCGAGCCCGGCGGCCAGCACGACGTCGCTGCCGCCGGTATAGCCCGCCATGCCGGAGACGATGCCGAATACGGCGCCCAGGCCGTCGTTCACGCCGTAGATCGCATCTCCTATCCAACCGGTGCCGCGAACGTGCCAGCGCTCCCTGCGGAGAATCGTGTCGAGCGTGGAGCGCGGCGTCGGCAGGACGCCGCCGGCCAGGGTCCTCAGGATCACCGCATGGCTGCGCTCATCGAGCTTCGCTTCTTCCGCAATGCGACGGTCGTCCGGATCGCTCAAGCGCTCCATGAGCCGCTCGTAATCCGCTTCGGCCTGGTTTTCCTCCTGTTCCAGACGATTGAGCACGACGCGCTGATCCGAAATCCGATCGAACCAGGACAATCCGCGCTCGACTTTCGCGCGATCGGGTGGATGCCCGGTCGCGGCGGCAATACGCTCGGCCCAGCGCGCGGCGTGATTTTCCTCCTGAGCGACCAGGCGCATGAGGATGGCTTTTCGTTTCGGATCGGGCTCCCGATCGGCGAGATGGCGGTACGTGGTCGCAGCCTCGATTTCGCGGCGCCACATCTTCTCGACTGTTGCGAGGTTGCTCTTGTCGATCATGTCGGCGGAAGCCAGTGTCCCGTTGCAGTGGATCGTGGCATAAGTCCCGGGCGCGGCGAGCGAGCATACAGGCCGTATGTGAGCGAGGAGCAACGCGAGGCGGGATGCCCCGCCTTGGAATGGTGTCGCGAACCACTGGGACGGGACACTAGCTGGCCAGCCGTCCGAATAACACGACTGTTCCAATGCCTGCCGCGATCAGCAGGACCTGGCGCGCGGAGCCGCGCTCGATCTGGCCGCGGTGAAGATCCGGGATCAGATCGGACATGGCGATGTACAACAAGCTCGCGGAGGAGAACGCGAGCACAAAGGGGCGCGCGTTCGGAACGACGCTGACGCCGGCATACGCCACCAGGGCGCCGAGGAGACCTGAGGAGCCCGAAACGACGTTCAAGATCAGCGCGCGCCGCCGGCTGTACCCGGCAGCAAGCAGCACGGCGATGTCGCCGACTTCCTGAGGGATCTCGTGCGCCGCCACCGCGATGGCCGTGTTGATCCCGAGCGGGACCGAGGTCAGCACAGCGGCGCACACGATCGCGCCGTCGATGAAATTGTGGAAGGCGTCGCCAATCAGCACGAGGGGAGCAGTCGCGCCATGGACATGGCACTCATCGGTATGGCAGTGGCGGAGCAGCACCAATCGCTCGAGCACGAAGAAGGTCAGGATGCCGGCGAGCAGCGTGCCGAAGACGTTGGTGGGCGACAACGTCTCCAGCGCCTCGGGGAGCAGGGCCAGCAGCGCCACGCCGAGCATCGCGCCGACGGCGTAACTGACGAGCCACGGCACGATGCGGCTACGGATGTTGTCGGTGAAAAGCAGCAGCGAAGAGGCGACGAGGAGACCGCCCAGGCTGCCGAGGAGGCTCAGCCCAAGGGCGGTCGCGAGTAACGGCACGCCGACATTCTACTAGCTCGCCACGTATCCCCGCCGCGCGCGCACGCGGTAGGCGCCCTTGCGCACTTCGAGGCGGATGCTATGCCAGCGGCCGTCCTTCTTTCCGCTCGACGCGTATCCCAGGTAGTACTGCTGATTCAGCTCGTTGGCGAGGCTCGCCGTTGCTGGATTCAGGTCTCCTGTGTCGCGAACGATCTCGGTGCGCCCACCGCTGTCGTCGGTCATGTCGCGGAGCGCGACAACGTTCACGCGATCGTCGCTCGCCCCCCACGCGCCGCCGCCTCCGCTCATCGGCGGCTGCCGCGGCCAGCCGGGCCGGCTGCGTCCGGGCGGGAAAGGCAGTGGCAAAGGAATGCGCGTCGGCACGCGAGGCTGGCGCCGGGACGCCGGCTCCGCGTCTCCGTCGATACCTATCGCATATACCAGCACTTCGCTTTCGCGAACCAGTTGCTTCACCTCTCGAACGTCAACCCGGCTCGACGTGTCGTTGCCGTCCGAGATGATGAGGAGGGCCTTCTTGCGGTTCCTGCCCTCTTCGGCCAGCGGAATGGCTTCTGCCACGGCGTCGTACATCGCCGTGCCGCCGTTCGGCACGATGCGCCCGAGCGCGCGCGACAGGAGCGAACGGTCGGTCGTCCAGTTCTGAAGCAGGAGCGCATCGTTGCTGAACCGGTACAGGAATAGTTCGTCGTCGCGGTTGAGGAGATCGTACAGGAACCGATTGAGCGCGCTCTGGGCAGCCCGAATCTTGTCGCCTGCCATGCTGCCGCTCGTGTCGAGGACGATCCCGAGACTGACCGGAACGCGCTCGGCATTGAAATGCGTAACCGTCTGGAGCTGATCGTCTTCGTAGACCAGAAAATCTTCTTTCCTGAGATCGGGCACGAATCGACCGCTCGCGTCGGTCACCGTCGCCGTCACGTTGATCAGCTCGACTCCGCTCTTGAACCGGAACGAATCGCTGCCCTGCTCGGCGCTCGAGGTGGGCGGCTGCTGCCCGCGCAACGTGGCGACGGCCAGAAGGATGGCCGCGAACGCCGCGCTCAGTTTCTTAACTTCTGATGTCGACATGGGGGATCACCCGATCTTCGCTTCTGAAGCTCACGCGATAACGCCCGACATCGGCGGCGCCGGGAATGGTCACCAGAAATGTGCCTCTCGCCACCGGGCCCCAGACTGGGCACCTGCACCAAGGCGCGTCCGGTCGTCAGAAACCCGCCAGCGCGATCGTAGACGAGTACGACGGCTGTAAGCTGATTCAACGGTGAACCACTCGCCGGGTTTCGAACGATGCCCCGCACGGTCAGCCGGTCGCGGTCGCGTTCATGCCCCAGTGCGACGAGCTCGAGCGCGCGAGCTGTCGTTGGAGGGACAGCCGCCTGCGACTCGGCCGCGCCGGCGGCGGGCTTCGCCACCGAATTGGCAGCCACATCGCCGCTCCTGCCGAGTGCAACGAGGAGAGCCGCGCCGGCGCCCACCACCAGCACGCCGGCAAGTATCACCGTGGCCAGCCGCGGAAGGGCCGTCACTGGTTGTATGTAGGTGAACATGTTGCCCGAGGTCGGGGCGTCGGCGACGTCAGGGACGGCAGTCACCAGCGGCGGATCGACGTCGGACGATCGGATGTCCGCGGCGAGGGCCGCGACGCGGGCCTCGGATCGGCGACGCTCTTCACCGGCAACACGCCAGGCGAGGATGCTCATCGCTCCCGCGATGGCCAGGGACAGCGCCGTCACGACGATCAGGGTGATCTCCATTTTGGGTTACCTTTTGAGCTCTCAGCTTTCAGCTCTCAGCTTTCACTGGCTTCAGCTCCAAGCCAGCTACAGCACGACGTCACCAGCTACAGCGACGAGCTGACAGCTGACAGCTTCACGCGATCAGCGAAGATTGAACTCCACCGCGACTTCCACGATGACATCTACCGGCGTCCCGCGCCGCGTAGCCGGGGCGAACCGCCATTGCCGCACGGCCTGGACCGCGCGATCGTCGAGACCCGCCGCCGAGCCTTCGCAGCACCTTCACGTCGCTGACGGTTCCGTCACGGCGGACCACGAGTTCCAGGACGACCTCGCCCTTGAGGCCCTGACGCCGTGCTTCGTCGGTGTAATCCGCCTTGACTTCCCGCAGCAGCCGCGGCGGCTCGATGCCGGAGCCCGGCCGATAAGGCCCCCCGCCGGTTCCTCCGCCGGATCCTTCACCCACTCCAGACCCATCGCCCTCCCCAATCCCTGTTCCCTTGCCTGTTCCGACACCGCCTCCCTGGCCCGGACCGCGGCTGTCTACCTCGGTCTTGGCCTGCTGGAGCACGCCGATGCGATCGCGGTTGTCAGCGGGCGCGGCGATGATCGGTGCCACGATCGTGGGCAGCGGCTCGGATTTGAGCGGCTGCGGCGGCGGCTCGGGCGGGGCGACCGCCGGTTCGACAGGCGGTGGCGGCCGGCGCACGGGCAGCGGGCTGCTCAGTGAACGACGGCCCTCCCGCAAAGCCTTCGGCGGCGGCGCAGGCTGACGGAGTCCCCCGCCCCCGCCTCCCCCTCCAGGCCCCGGCGTGGCGATAAACACCATGTGCAGATCTTCCGCGCGGCTGGCGGTCGCCACCGTCGTCGCGGCAGGCGCCAGCCCGAGAGTCGTAATGAATACGACGGCGGCGATGAGGCCCGCGTGCAGCGTGCCCGACACGGCGAGCGGTACACCCTTGGATTGATGGGACGTCCGCCCCATCTCGACGATCAAGAAGAGAGCCTTCGGGTCGCGTGGCGACACGGCCGCGAACGGCTGCTCTGGTTGGCCGGCGTCGTCGGGGCCCGCCATGAGCACGCGGCCGATACGGACGGCTTCTGCATGCGGCACGAACACGCCCGCATGCGTCCCGCGGCCGAGCGCGGCGATGACCTGATCGACAGGAACGCCTGCCGCCTGCGCGATCTCCCGCGGGGAGTATGCCTCGGACGGCCTGGAAATGGACATTTGGCAAGATATGGCAGGGCAAAAGGCTTGCCGTTTGCCACTACGGCAGGTGGGAGCATCTACGGCTGATTTCTGGCCGTTCCGGACTGAATCAGCGTCAGGCGGACGCGGCCCCCAAGCCGAGCTGTGCTCGCCTCAAGACAGTCAGTGTCCCCTCAGGGAGTGTCGGTTCAGTGGTCCGACCGGCGCAAGGCCTCCACCGGACCGGAAGTCCAGCCAGTCGCGATCGCTAGCTTGGTTTCTTCACCTCGACCGCCGCCATCCCCTCGATGAATTGGACAATCGCCGAGTGGTCCAGGTCGCCCTTGCCGTCGTTCATCAGCGCCACCAGGATGTTGTGCACGGAGCTGGTCAGCGGGAGCGACACCTTCAGCGATTCCGCGGCGAGCAGCGCGTTGCGCAGGTCCTTCTGATGGAGGCGGATGCGAAAGCCGGGCTTGAAGTTGCGCGAGTAGACCATCGGCGCCTTGACATTGAGGACTGTGCTGCCAGCCAGGCCCGCCTTGACGGCGTTGAACACGACCTCGGGATCGAGGCCGGCCTTCGTCGCCAGGACGAGCGCCTCGCCCATCGCCGCGATGTTGCATGCCACCATGATCTGATTGGCAAGCTTGGTGACGTTGCCAGCGCCCACCTTGCCGGTCAGCACGACGGTCGACCCCATGGTCTTGAGGATGGGTTCGACCTTGTCGAAGACTTCCTGCTTGCCGCCAACCATGATGGCCAGCGTGCCGTCGATGGCTTTCGGTTCACCGCCACTCACCGGCGCGTCGAGAAAATCAACGCCCTGCGCTTCGCAGCTCGCGCCCACCTTCTGCGCCACCATCGGGCTGATCGAGCTCATGTCCACGACGATCGTGCCCTTCCTCGCGCCTTCGAGCACGCCGCCCGGTCCGAGCACCGCCTGTTCGACTTCCGGACCGTCGGGCACCATCGTGATGACGATCTCCGCCTGGCCCGCCGCGTCTTTCGGGGAGGAGCCTCTGGCCGCGCCTGCCGCGACCACTTCGTCGGCGCCCGCGGGGACGATGTCGTACACGACCAGCTTGTGGCCGGCCTTCAGAAGATTCTTCGCCATGGGCTTGCCCATGATGCCGAGACCGATGAAGCCGATGTTTGCCATGTTCAACCTGCCAATTGAAATCGGCGATCGCTGCGGCAGTCCCGGTGAAATTACCGGACCGACGAGGATTCGACGTATTGCCGCATCCAGCCGAGGCCTTCGGTGGTTCGGCCCGCGGGCTTGTACTCGCATCCGACCCAGCCAGAGTAGCCAAGCGAATCCATCCGGCCGAGCAGAAAGGAAAAATTGATTTCGCCGGTGCCGGGCTCATGCCGCGCCGGAGGGTCGGCAATCTGCACGTGCGCGATGAGCGGCCGATGACGCTCGAAGGTCGCTGCCAGATCGCCTTCCATGATCTGCATGTGATACACGTCGTACTGAATGAACAGATTGTCCGAGGCCACCGCCTTGACAATCTCCACCGCCTGCTGGGTGCGGCACAGGAAGAAACCGGGAACGTCGCGCGTGTTGATCGGCTCGATCAGCAGCTTGATGCCCGCCGACTCGAGACGCCGCGCGGCGAGCCGCAAATTCGACACGAATGTCGCGCGCGCTTCGGCGGCATCCACGCCGGCGGGGACGATCCCGGCCAGGCAGTTCACCTGCGTGCAGCCGAGCGCCGTCGCGTACTCGATCGCCTGATTCACTCCCGCCGCGAACTCGGCGGTCCGCTCGGGATGGCATGCGATGCCTCGTTCACCGGCGGCCCAGTTGCCTGCCGGGAGGTTGTGAAGCACCTGCACGAGCCGGTGTTCGTCGAGGAGCCGGCGCAGCTGCTCCCGGTCGTACTCGTAAGGAAACAGATATTCGACTCCGGCAAAGCCCGCGGCCGCGGCCGCGGCGAATCGGTCCAGAAAACCGACTTCGTTGAACATCATCGTCAAGTTGGCAGCGAATTTCGGCACGTCAGTCCTCGTCCCCCGGATCGGCGTCGGTAAACGCGCCGCCCATTCTATGACGTTAGGCCCCGGGCTTCATACCCTCGACAAAGACAAGCCCTTCCCGTTCCGCCAGCACGCGAACCGCCTTGCACCCGCCCGCCTGCAGCACGGGAGTCGGATCGAAGCGCGGGGCGGGCTCGGCCCGCGTAAAGAGCGCCGCGAGGCCGGGCCGGGGCGCCGGACCGATTACCATCACGCGGCCGCCCGGCCGCAGGAGGCGGAGCGCCTCGCGGACCGCTGAATCGCGATCGGCGGCGCCCATCCCCCCGAGCAGTCCGCCCGTATCGTCGACGACGACGAGATCGAACGCGCCGTCTTCGAGGGGCAGCGTGGTCGGCGGCGCGATTTCGAGCTCGAGCAGGACGCCCTCGCGCGCGGCGGCCTTCCGGGCGCGCGCGGCCGACACCTCGTCGGGCACGATCGCGACGGCACGACCCGAAAGGCCGACCTTGCCGGCGATGGCAGCCAGACGTCCGCCCTCCGGACATCCTATCTGCGCGATGCGGTCGCCCATCTGCACACCGGTCATGCCGACTATCAGCCGATACGGGTCGTCGCGACGGAGGATCGCCATCGTAAAGCGCGTAGTTTACTGTCAACGGGTTCATCGGCGAAGTTGACAGTTGACAGTTGACAGTTGACAGGTCAGTTGACCGTCAGTCTGCGAACTTCCAAAGCCTTGGAACTGTGTGCGCGCCATGATCTCGGTGAACCTCGGTCATCAGCAGGAGCGAACTGTCAACTGTGAACTGCAGAGTGTCTGATATATAGTCTTCGCTCGTGTCCACTCCCGTTGATATTGCTCCCGCTCAAGGAAAACTAGGAATACTGCTGGTCGGCCTCGGCGCTGTCAGCACGACCACGATTGCCGGGGTCCTCGCGATCCGGAAGGGCTACGCCAAGCCCATCGGCTCGCTGACGCAGATGGGCACGGTTCGCCTCGGCAAGCGAACAGAAGGACGCTCGCCCAAGATCAGCGACGTCGTGCCGCTGTCGGGCCTCGACGATCTCGTGTTCGGAGGCTGGGACATCTTCGAGGACGACTGCTACGCCGCGGCGCGCACGGCAGGAGTCATCGAGCCCTCGCTGCTCGATCAGGTGCGGCCGGAGCTCGAGAAGATCCGCCCCTGGCCCGCCGTCTTCGACCAGCGGTACGTCAAGCGGCTCGACGGCCCGAACGTCAAGAAAGGCAAGAACAAGCGCGACCTCGCGGAACAGGTCATCGCCGACATCCGGACATTCAAAGCCGATCACAAGCTCGAACGCCTCGTGATGGTCTGGTGCGGCAGCACCGAGATCTTCATGACCCAGACGCCGGCTCACGGCTCGCTCGACAGCTTCGAGCGCGCGCTCGAGCAGAACGACCCGGCGATCCCCTCGAGCATGGTCTACGCCTACGCCGCAATCCGGGAAGGGATACCGTACGCCAACGCGGCGCCCAACCTGACAGCCGACATTCCCGCGCTCGTGGACCTCGCGGCCCGCACCGGCTCACCGCTTGCGGGAAAGGATCTCAAGACGGGGCAGACACTGATCAAGACCATTGTCGCCCCCGGGCTCAAGGCTCGGCTGCTCGGCGTGGACGGCTGGTACTCGACGAACATCCTGGGCAACCGCGACGGCGAGGTGCTCGACGACCCCGAGTCGTTCAAGACCAAGGAGGAAAGCAAGAAGTCGGTGCTCGACTACATCCTGCAACCGCAACTGTATCCCGAACTGTACGGGAATCTGTGTCACGTGGTCCGGATCAACTACTACCCGCCGCGCGGCGACAACAAGGAAGGCTGGGACAACATCGATCTCGTGGGCTGGCTCGGCTACCCGATGCAGCTCAAGATCAATTTTCTCTGCCGCGACAGCATCCTGGCGGCGCCGATCGTGCTCGACGTGGCGCTCTTTCTCGATCTCGCGAAGCGCGCGGGCATGCACGGCATTCAGGAGTGGCTCTCGTTCTACTTCAAGAGTCCCGTGCACGCGCCGGGGCTGTATCCTGAGCACGACCTCTTCATCCAGTTGATGAAGCTGAAGAACACGCTGCGCTATTTGAAAGGCGAAGAGCTCATCACCCACCTTGGACGCGAGTACTACGATTGAGTCAGGTTGGAGTTCAGGCAATCTTCAGTTGCCGGATGACGGATGTCTCGGTTAGAGTGCGCACGTTGGGTCTTGTGGCAGACCGAGAACCTCAATCACCAGATTGGACAGACGCGCGACGTTGCTTGCTTAACGGAGGGGCCATCATGCGAGTCCTCGGCGTATGTTTCGCATTCCTGTTCTGGGTCGCGGCGGCCGCCGCGCAGGCGCCTGGAGCCAAGCCTGCGGCCCCGGCACCGACTGCCAAGCCTGCAGCGCAGGCGCCGGCCGCCAGAGCGGCTGCCTCCCCGCCGGTTGGGACCCTTCTCCAGGTGATGCGCGGCATCCTGTTTCACAGCTCGAACCTCATTTTCGCCACGCAAGGCGACGATCCCGCCGATCCGAAGAAACCACTCGACGCCTCATTCGGGACGTATGCGAAGGTGTATACCGGATGGACGGTTGTCGAAAATGCCGCCGTCGCGCTCGCGGAGTCCGCCGACCTGCTCCTGAAGCCCGGACGCCTCTGCTCGAACGGCCGCCCCGTTCCCGTGGACCGGGCCGATTTCAGGAAGTTCGCTCTGGCACTGCGGACAGCAGGACAGGCCGCGCTCAAGGCCGCACAGTCGAAGAACATGGACAACATGGTCGAGGTCTCGGGCACGGTGTCCGAAGCGTGCGAGAACTGCCACGCGGTCTATCGCGACAAGCCAGACCTGAAGAACCGCTGCATTCCCTAACCGCTGGGCGGCTATTCGAGTCTGGCGTCAGGAGGGTTCGCTTGGTCTTCTTGCGGAGTTGGTTCGAATGGGTGAACGAGTTCCCTAGCAGCGTCGCTCTTCGCGAGTCGCTCTATGGATATCCCCTCCTCTTGACCGCACATGTGGTGACGATGTGCCTGTTCGCGGGGCTGATCGTCATGATGGACCTGCGTCTGGTCGGGGTCGCCTATACCGACACGCCCGTATCGCAGGTCCAGAAGCGTCTGTTTCCCTGGCAGATGCTCGGGATGGCGCTGAGCTCTCTCACCGGGCTCCTGCTCTTTTACGGCCAGCCGATGCGGTTCTACGGCAAGGTCTTCTTCTGGGTGAAGATGGTTCTGATGGGCCTGGCCGGCGTCAACGCGCTGGCCTTCCACTACAGCACCTACCGCTCCGTGGCGTCGTGGGATTCGGACGCCAAGGGACCATTCGGCGCCAGGCTCGCCGGTGCCCTGTCGATCGCGCTGTGGACGGGCGTCATCGTCTTCGGGCGATTGGTCGCCTACGACTACATGACATTATCGGATTAGGGAGTCCAGGCCTATGCTGCTGCCCTTCTTTCAGTGGATGCAGGACCTCGAGATCAGCGGCGTCCTCCGGAACTCGCCGTGGCTCGGACCCGGGATCAATATCCTGCACCTGCTGGCGTTGACGGTGTTCGCCGGCGCGCTCCTGATGGTCGACTTACGGCTGCTGGGAACGGGAGTGACTCGACAACCGGTGGCGTCGCTGGCGCGCGCCGCGCAGCCGTGGCTGATCGGCGGGTTCATCGCGTTGACCCTCACCGGGATCCCTCAGCTGCTCTCGACCGGCACGAAGCAGTACTACAGCGAGTTCTTCTGGGGGAAGATGGAAATCCTGGCCGTGGCTCTGATCTTCACCTTTACGCTTCGCCGCTGGGTGACCCAGGCGGACGAAAAGCGCGTCGGACCGCTCTGGCGTAAGGTGGTAGGCGCTCGTCTCGATCACGCTTTGGACGACCGTGACCGTAGGCGCACGGCTGATCGGTTTACTCTCTTAACAGCTTTCAGCTCTCAGCCGCTCTCGGGTTCGAACCGAAAGCTGAGAGCTGCCCCAGAGGCACGCACCTACCGCGCTGCCCGTTCAGTTGCTGCCCGGCTTGCGGAGGTGGCCCCAGATCGCATCTTCCGCGAACGGCACGCAGAGATATTCAAACAGCTGGGCGTTGCGTTCCGCACGCCGATAGAGCGGCATGCTCATCTTCCACGGCCGCGTGAACACCTTCGGGTCTTCGATCGTGACTTCGTACATCAGCGTCTCGGGACTCCGCGGTGTGAAGCGCTCGATCGTATGCAGAGCGTCGCTGTGATAGTTGCCCGCGCGGTCGAACCAGGTGGAATCCAGGAATCCCTTCGTGTCGACGACGAGGGTGTCGCCTTCCCACCGCCCATGCGACCATCCCATCCAGCTGTCGGCGGGCGCTTCGATCTGGTCCTTCTTGTCCATGTAGATCGTGCGCACGGCGCTGGCGAATTCGTGCACGATCATGACGTGCCGCGGACCCTGCAGGATCTGAAAGGGATAGGGCATGTAGGTGGCGCGGGGCACGCCCGGCAGATAACACATGATCTCCGGGTCCAGCTTCAACCGGTTCGCGTAGTTCTCTTTCTTCTTCGCGAGCGCCTCGGGCCGATAGGGAATCTCGCCGTCGACGACGCCGAGCCCACCCGGCACCGCGTTACTGGCGCCGAGCGCGCTGATCAGCCCGGGCGCCGCGGAATGCGTCTCGATGTCCCAGTTGGCGGTGTTCAGCGCCTGCCAGATTCCGTTGAGATTGGCCTTGCCGTCCCCCGTCCGCGGGGCCCGGTACGGCGCCTGGCCACTGACCGTCGCCACCGCCAGCCACAGGCCGGCCGTGACCATCATCACACGAGCACACCGGTTCCGCATCGGATCGACTCCTTCTCGACAACCTTGTGATTCTTTTGCGAAAGCGCGGCCCCCGCGTAGAAAATACTCCCCTTTAATCAGCCGGGTTGTCAATGGACGACGTTGACCAGTGCGCCGGGCACGAACCGAGAGGACGCAGGTATTTGACCGCCTTGACCGTGCTCTCCGCTCTCGGGCGGGCGCACCTTCAGCGCGCCAATGCGCTGATGGGCTCAACGACGAGCCGCTCGATGAGCGCATCGACGGTCAGGCGGTGAGCGCGACGATCGTCGCTCGCCGTGGCGGACGAGGTCGACGCAATCGTCAAATCCAGCGCGGGCACGACGAAGATGAACTGGCCGCCGAAGCCCCAGGCGAAATACGCGCGCACGCCGGCCATCTCGCGACTCCACCAGCCGTACCCGTAGTCCTGTCCGCTGATGTTCGATCGCGTGCGCGGGATCAGCGAGGCCTCCACCCACGCGGCCGGCACGATCTGTCGATCGCCTCCACGTCCGCGATGCAGATACAGCTCACCGAAGGCCAGCATCTGACGCGGCGTGAGCAGCATGTCGTTGCCGCCGAAGTACACGCCCTGGGGATCGCGCGGCCACTCGGCCAGCGAAAAGCCCAGCGGGCGCGCCAGGCTCTCTTGTGCGAACTGCCACGTGCTCTTGCCGCTGACCGTGGTCAGGATGGCGGACAACAGGTGCGTGTTGCCAGTGCTGTACCGCATGGTCGTACCGGGCTCGCTCTCGATCGGCCGTCGCAGGATGTGGCGCACCCAGTGGGGACTCTGCACCCACGCGCCGTAGTTGCGGTTGCTCGTCGGCTCGAGACCGGACTGCATCGTCAACAGGTTCTCGATCGTAATCTGCGACTTGCGCGAGTCGGGCTCGTCACGGAGCTGGTCGCGGAAAAACGGCGCGATCGGCTGCCGTACACCGGCAATCAGGCCACGCTCGATGGCGATGCCGACCAGGGCCGAAATGAGGCTCTTGGATGCGGACTTGATGTTGGCGAGCCGGGTGGGCCGCGCGCCATTGAAATAGCGCTCGACGATCACGGAGCCTCGCCAGCTCACGAGGAGGCTGTGCAGCCGTGGAAGATCGCCGGCGGTCTTCGCGATGGCGTCTACGTCGATCGGCGGGGCCGCCAGTTGCGCCGGGCTGGCGGGGCGCGGCAGCGCCCCGACCATCAGGCAGCCAATTGCGCCAAACACGACGGGAATCCACGAGCTGACCGAAACCCGAAGCCTGAAACCCAAAGCCCAGAGCCTTCCTTGCAGCCCGTGGTGAAGCTCCGGCCGCATTGGCCGGCGCTGCATCCCGTCTGACTGCGCTGCTCGTCGTTCAAATATGCCCGGTATTCTCGTTCGCCCGCCTTCGTTCGCCAGCGTTCACCCGAACTTCGGCGAGGCCACGCCGAAGCCTTGGCGGAGGCGGGTCGCGCTTTGCCAGTCGGGCGCATCCCCGGCCCCGGCGCCGCGCCGGACCTTCGCCACGGCTGCGTGGCGTTCTGTCCGCCCGCCAGAGCATACCGAGTCCGTGAAGCTCCGGCTACCCCGCATGGTAGTATTTTCCGGCGCAGCGGGCCCCTCGTCCGTCTCTGCGGATCGGCAGCGCCCCGCCATCTGGGCCAGGACGATCATTCCGCGCTCGTTGCACCGATCAAACCGCTTTTTCCGGCGCTAATCTATGGTGCTTGTTTCCCCTTCGCCGACGGTGATGCATCCTGACCTCCTCGACGCGATCGACTTCCACCAGGCGATCGTCGCCGAAGGCAGCAAGGCACTGGTCGGCTACGAGACCGAAAAGGCCCTGGCCAATGTCGTCCTGCTGTCGGAAATCCCGACCACGTACGACAAGGATCAGAAACGGCAGGTCAACGCCGGCAATCTGCTGCTGCGAGGCGTACCCGGTGTCGGCAAGACCTTCTTCGGCGTCATTCTGGCGGCGATCAGCAACGCGAAATTCGCCCGGCTGCAGGGACGCGCCGATCTGCAGCCGAACGAGGTCGTGGGTTTCCAGATGATCAATCCGGCGACCGGTGAGCTCGTCACGGAGTTCGGGCCGCTGGCGTCGGCCGAAGTGATCCTGCTCGACGAGATCAACCGCATCCCGCTGAAATCGCAGAGCGCGTTTCTCGAGGGACTGCAGGATCGCACCGTCACCGTCGGCAAGACCACCTATCAATTGCCGGCGTTCAGCTTCGCCATCGCGACCATGAATCCGGTCGAGCTTGGACAGGGTACGTTTCCGCTGTCGGAAGCAGCCACCGACCGGTTCGCGATCATGGTGAACATTCCGTACCTGCGTCCCGAGGAGGAAGAGAAGCTCGTGAACTTCGACTTCAAGCAGGTCCACCTCGACCCGCTGATGTCCAAGGAGCGGATTATCGAGTTGCGCGCGGCGATTTCGCGCGAGGTGTTCCTCCACAAGAACCTGGCCACGTACATCCAGCGCCTGGTCGGCGCGACCAGGCCGCGAAATGCGGAGACCGAGTGGGAGCAATACTCGCCTTCCGAGCTGGTCGAAAAGTGCGTGGATCTGGGGGCGTCGCCGCGGGCGACGATTTGCTGGGGACGGCTGGCCCGGGTCTGGGCGCTCGTCCAGCACCGGCGCGCAGAAGTCTACCCCGAGGACATCCAGGATCTGGCAAAGTACGTGCTCAGCCATCGCATCTGGCTGGGACCCCATGCGGCCAGCCACGGCGTCACGGTCGACATGGTGATCAACGAAGTCATCGAACAGGTGCCGGTTCCATGATGTACGTGCAGTCGGCCGAACCGCTCGTCAGCCTGGCGGACATCGCCGAGATCGAGCTGTTCATCCTGAAGCGCATGCGGGAGTTCACGCTGGGCGGTCACGCGAGCGCGTTCAAGGGGCCGGGGTTCAATTTCGTCGGCCTCCGCGACTGGGAGCCGGGCGACAGGCTCTCGTCGATCGACTGGGCGCAATCGTCGCTGACCAACTTCAGCCCCATGATCACGCGGGAGTTCGAGCAGAACAGCAACGCCACGATCATGGCCGTCGCCGACGCGTCCCTCTCGACGCGCTGCGGCGTCCACGGCTCGTCGATTGCCGCGGCGATCGCGCGCTCCGTGGCGACGGTGGGCATGTCGGCCGTCCTGTTCCAGGACCTGTTCGGCCTCATCATGTTCGACGAGCACGGCCATCAGGTCGCGGCCGCGCGGCCAGGGATCGGAAAGACGCACATCTCGTATTGCCTCGATTTGTACCAGCATCGGCAGCCGGTCGCCGCACCGGCCCACGCGCTTTCGGTCACGGCCACGATCGCCGGGCATCTCCGCAAGACCTCGCTCGTCCCGATCATCTCTGATTTTCTGTTCGCCGACGCCTCTCGATTCATCAAGGAGGTGTCCCTCCTGAACGCCACGCACGACGTGTTCCTGATGATGGTCGACGGGCGCTTCGCGTATCAGCTCCCTGCGCCGGCATCGGCCGGGTGGATCGACGTTCTCGACATCGAAACCGGCCGCACGCGGGTCGTGTCCCGCAGGGAGTTTCAGCGCCTCGGCGCCAGAGTGGAAGCGTGGCAGGCTGAGATCTGCCGCCTGGCGCGCGATGCGGGACTCGACATCGTGCGCGTGGGATTGGACCGCTGGGAGATGGAGACGATCCTCGTTGAATTCGTGGCTGAGCGGCGGCTCCGGAAGGTGTCGTGAGGATCATGAGCAGCAGGTGTTGTCTTGGCCGCCGACGTCTCCTCCTGGCCATTTTCATGTGCGGCACATGGCTCGGAGCGCGGCTGGACGCCCAGCAGACGCCGGCCTCGGCGATCGCGGCCGCCGAGTCGATCAAATGTTGGTGGCACACCGACAAAGACGCCGTCCTGATCGGCGAGCAGTTCGCGCTCACGCTGACGTGCGGGGTGGCCGAAAACAGCCGGACCAAAGTCGCGGCCGATGCCAAACAATTCGAGCCGACGGCGCTGGCGCTCGCGCCGTTCGAAGTGCTCTCCGGCACGTCTCACGAAGACATCCAGGACCCGCCCTGGCGATACTTCCAGCGTGAATACCGGATGCGGCTGCTCGGCGAGACCTTCTTCGGTCAGGACGTCGACATCCCCGCGCTGAAGATCACCTACGGCCTGCGGTCGGCGACCACCGGCGAGGCCGACGGACGGGATCAGGCGATTGTGCTCCCCGCGTTGCCGATGCGCGTTCACTCGCTCGTCTCGAAGAACACAGCCAATATCCGCGACGGATCGACGGAGACATTCGGCGATATCGAGACCAGGCTCTCACAGGCGCGAAGTACGCTCGCTGCCGCCGGAGTGTTCTTCGCATTTGCCGTCGTGCTGCTCGGGCTGTCGGCCCGCAAGATGGTGGGCCGGTACATGGAGCGCGCACCCACGAAGAGGCGCCCGCTGCCGGCGGCGGCCGTGCTGCGCGGCTGCCTTCAGGGCCTCGGCCTCCTGAAGTCTGACGTGGCGCGCGAAGGCTGGACCGACGAGATGGTCGGCCGCGCTCTGGCGCTCTTGCGCGTCGCCGGGGCGGTTGCCCTCGGGCGGCGCGTGGCGCAGACGACGGTCGATCGTGATGTTGAAGGCCGGACCGGGCAGCTCAAGGTCCGCAAGAGGATTCTCTCTCGCAAACGTACGCTCGTTTCGGCGCCGACCACCGCTGACGCCATCGCCAGGCAGCTGGCCAACGGCACGGCGCCAGGCCCGCGCCTCCGCATGGCGCTCGGCGAGATTCGCGAATCGCTGCTCGTCTTCAACGCCGCCCACTACAGGCGGAACGGCCAGCTCGATGTCACGGAGCTCGATACCGCACTGGCTCGCGGCGAAACGGCATTGCGACGCATACGATTCACGACGCGATGGCCTGTTCGCACGGCGGACGCGCTGGTCAAGTCGGTCGGCAGACGAGGAGCGGCGGTGTGATCACGCTGAGAGATGTCCTCGTCGGCATCCGCGGCACGCTGACCGAATGGGTCCGCCTCCGATGGCAGGATCTCCACTTCACGCAAGCCGGGACGACGCTGCTCGTGTTCGCCGTCCTGCTTGCGTTGTCGTTGCTCATGCTCCTCGCGCGTGGCCTGCGGTCGAGAAACGCGGGGCGCACCCACATCGGGCTGCCGGCGATCCTGCCGGCCATGCGGCGATCGTACCTGCCGGCGCTGCGTCATGCCGCCTTCTTGCTGTTTCTGCTCGGGATGCCGTTCTTCGCCGTGGCCCTGGCCGATCCTCGTACCTCGTTCACGCGCGAGGAGGTCACGTATCCCGGGCGGCGGATCGCGATCCTGCTGGATGGGTCGTCCAGCATGACCACGAAATTCGAGACGAAGACGCTTCGTCCGCAGGATGCCCGCGCCTACTACACGAACATCGCGGCGGCCGAACGCTTCATGAAGCTGCGCATGACGGGACCGTACCACGACCTCGTCGCGCTCATCGAATTCGGCAACCAGGCCTACGTCGTCACGCCGTTCACGACCGATTACGAGAACGTGCTGCTGAGCATCCGGCTCGTCGGCGATCCCAAGAACTGGGGCCGATTCGACGATTCAGGCACGACGATCCTGCGGGGAATCGACCAGGGCACCCAATTGTTCAAGTCGTTCAATTTCCTGGAGGCCGTCGGCAACCTCATGGTGATCTTCACCGACGGGCGTGACGAAGAGACCATGCTCGGAGACAGGCGGATGGACCAGATCATGGTCGACGCGCGCAGATCCAGAATTCCGATCTACATGGTTCGGACGGCATTCAACATGAAGCTTGGCGATGTCAAGGAGGACAGGATCTGGAAACCGGCGGTCGAGAGTACCGGTGGCCGCTTCTATCCCGCGGCCAACGAGCAGACGCTGCTGAGCGTCGTCGCGGAAATCGACAAGCTTGCGGCGGGGCGGATCGACACGGTCGAATACACCGTGCAGCGTCCCCGGTTCGGCGGATACGTGCTGATCGCCATCGCGCTGTGGCTGACCGCGGCGCTGCTGAAGCTGGGGCTCCGGTTCTTCCGCAGCTTTCCGTGACGTGTCCTCGATGCAACAGAGCTGAAGGAGCATCTCGATGAAGAGTGCGATCCGGTACCTTGTGGCGACCGTCGTTGCGGCGGTGCTCGGCGGTGTGTGTCTCGCGAGCGGCTTCCTCCAACGCGACATGGCGCACGCGCAGCAGGAGGTCGCGCTGCAGAAATACGCCGAGGCGGACATCACGTTCGAGAGGGCGGAGCGCTATTTCGAATACGGCAGCCGCATCCCCGGAGTGGGCAACCGCCTGTTGAACGAGGTGCGAGCCCGCCGCGCGGCATCGCACTACTGGCAGCATCAGTACGCAGCGTTGGTACCCGACCAGGGCGATCCCACGAACGCCATTCCGCGTGACAACGTCGACTTGCAGTTCATCGTGGCCAACGCCGTGTATCGCGCGCACCAGTCTGAGGCAAAGGACCGCGGCACCATGATCGAAGCGCTGAACGCGGGTATCAACGGCTACCTCGTCGTCCTGAAAAATTCGACCAGGCGCGAAGACGCCGCGTTCAATTACGAGTATCTCCTGAGATTGCGGGAAGACATCGAGAAGGGACGCCGAAAGCAGGATCCTGGCGGCGGTAAATTGGAGAACCCGCTCGGGAGCGCGGCCACTCCGGAAAAAGCCGCGGGCGACATGAAGAACTTCAAGACATATGTGCCCTTGACGCCAGGCGAGCTGGACAAGGCCGATTCCGGCAAGGGCCAGCCGATCAAACGCAAGGGCTGAGGGATGCTGACCGGAATCGATGCGAGCACGCTCGGATTCGCCCAGCCCTTCTACCTCTGGCTGCTCGTGGTGCCGGGAATCCTGACGATCCTTTGGGCCTGGCGGGTGTTCCGACGGCGCGCAGATGTCCGGCGCTACCGGCACGAGCAAGTGCTGCCCGCCCGCGAGCGCTATTCCCTCTTCGGGGAGCTGGCATTCTGGCTGTGTCCGATGGTGGCCGCGAGTCTTTGCATTGCCGCGCTCGCCCGCCCGCAGGCGCTGGTCACTGCACTCGTCAGAACCGGCGCCGACATCGTCATCCTGCAGGACGGCTCCGCGTCGATGTATGTCAACGACGTCAAGCCGGACCGCTGGCGCCGATCCGTCCAGTTCATGCGGACGTTCGCCGACGCGCTGGCGTGGAAGAACGGCGACCGTGTCGCGCTGGCGCTGTTCGCCCATATCGCGGCCCCCCAGCTGCGCCTGAGCAAGGACCCGAACGCCTTCTTCTTTTTCCTGGACCACCTCGGCGAGCACTCACCGTTTCTGCTCGCAAACGATCCGACGTGGGACACCAATATCGAAGAAGGCGTGTACTGGGGACTGCAGCTGCTGAACATCGACGAGGAGCTGTTCGGGAAAACAAAGAATCCGAAAGCGTTCATCGTGATTTCCGACGGCCAGGCGTGGAGCGGCGTCGTGGCCGGCGCGCTCAAGGCCGCGCGCGCGCGCGGCGTCGCTGTTTACGTCGTGGGCGTGGGCACCGCATCGGGAGGTCTCATCCCGGAACCGGCGGCCCGCGCGGGCGTCCCGCCCACCGAGCGCATCCGCGCCGTCCTGGACCGGGGATCGCTTCAGGCGATCGCCCGCGCAGGCGGCGGCGATTACTTCGAGATGGGACGGGAGCCCGATCGCGACATCGCGCGAAGCATTCTGACCGGCATCAAACGTCAGGCCCCCATCCTTCACGTCGACGAAGGCTACGAGGAGCTTTACTGGTACCTGTTGTTCGCCGCAGCGCTCGTCCTCTGTCTGGCCACTGTCGCCCTCAAGAACGGCGCCGAACTCTGGTGGCAGGTTGTCGGCGTCGCCGGCACAATTGTCGTCGTGGCAATCGCCCTCGGATAGAGCATATGAAAAACGGCAGGGCCCCTCACACGGCAGGGCTTCAAGAGGGTATGGAAGCGCGGCGACGCTGAAGGACATGGCGCGCGTCCCGTACGTGGCCGCGTTTACCGACCTGCTGGCGGAGCGCCGTCCGTTCGCCGGCCTGCACGTGCCCGCGAAAGCCAACGGGCGAGCCCGCGAACGCAGACGCGGGCGCCCTCTGGCTATTTGACTTTCGACGCGGTCCACTTGCCGGCGCCAGCGCCGGCGATCGTGCCCTGCATGGCGTTACCGTTCACGCGTCCGGTATACGTCGAGCCGCCGGCGACGAAGGTGATCTCGTCTCCGCGCAACCGGCCGTTCGCGATCGGGGTGGATGTCGTTCCCGACTTGAGCGTCCCTGCAACCTTCTGAAAGGTCTGGGTCAGCGTCAGCTCACCCTGCGGCAGCGTCCAGGTGCCCTGGACCTTGGCCGGCACGATCCAGAGCAAGCCGGTACACCAGCTCTCGCAGCCATCGCCGACCGTCGAAGTCTCGTCCGGATCCCAGTCTTCCATGGTGAACGTGTTGGAGACGACGCGAGTGCCGGGCTTGAGGTCGAGGATCTTCGGCCGCAGCTTCATGTTGATTTGCGGCAGCAGGAACATCGTAATCACCGTCGCCTTCGAGAGGTCGGTCTCGAACAGGTCGGCGTTCGTGAATGTCGCCTTGCCAGCGGGCACCCCCGCAGCGGCGGCATTGCTCCTCGACAGCTCCACCATGCTCGGGTTGTATTCGATGCCGGTGGCCGTCGCGCCGCGCTTCGCGGCCGTGATGACCGTCCGGCCGTCTCCCGACCCGAGGTCCATGTGGATGTCCTGCGGCGTCAATTTCGCCATATCGAGCATGCGGTCGACCAGCGCCTGCGGCGTCGGCACCCAGACAACATCCTTGCCGGCCTGGCCGACCTGCGGCTCGAACGGCTTGGTGGCCGGCTGCGCCTGCCCGAAGGCGCCGGATGCGACCAGTGACAACGAAAGGGCAAATACAGATCGACGGATGATGGGAAATGGTTTCATGGGCGGGAAGGATACTCCGGCCGGCCCTCAGCTGACTAGACCCCTTTTCGGGAATTAGGAATTAGGAACTAGGAACCAGGAATTGCAAAATGCGGGATACCGAGATCCGGCAGCCGCGTGATCGATGAAGGCGCGTCGTTGGGATGCAAGCGTCGAGAGAGCCAGGTGGTCCGGTCAGCGCCGCTGAACGGCGTGCTCGGCCTTTCCTTGTCGCGGATCTCGCCGACCATGATGATGTTGGGATCTGTCGAAGCACGGTTCGCAGCGCATTGCTGAACGTCAGCAACGTGACCCGGGCCGGGAAGTGGCGATGCGGCGCCCGATGCCGGTTTTGCCGCGCGTGCTGCGAAAAACACACCTGCCCAACCTCTGGCCCAGCTGGTGCCGCGCGGCCTCATGTCCTCTAAGTCTTTTATGCGCAATAACTTGATGCCGTCGATCTTGGGAAGCCCGCGGTGGCCGTACCCTTGCCTTCAGAAGAATCTGTTGGCAGGGGAGACGGGTGTGCCCTCGCACGCAAGGACCTCTGTGGCGCTCGTCCTGGCAATCGATCCCGCGTTCAAGCATCACGATGCGCTCCAGCGACTGGCCGACGACTTGGCCGCGCACGAGATCGTGTTTGCCTCCTCGTGCGACGAGGCGTTGGCGATCATCAGCCGGCATATCCCTGATCTCGTGGTGTTCCCGGTTTTCTGTTCGGACGCTGACGAGGTCCGAATCGCGGCGCGCGTGGGTGCGCTGTCCCACGCCGACGATCCCCGCACGCTCGCGATTCCGCTGCTGGCGTCCACCGTTGCCGAAACGCCTGCCACACCCGCTCGATGGTTCTACTGGTTCAAACCGCGGGGCGGAGCCACGGAAAGCCTCCCCGATTCTGGCGCGTTCGCCGATGAGATACGCGACTATCTGGAAACCGGCCGCGGCGAAGATTCAGCGGGACTGCTCCGCGAATTCTCGGCCGCGGCTGGAAACTCGCTGGCGGATCGAGTGGCGGCAGCGGGGCGTGCGAGCCTGGCGAAGCTCGCCGGACTCAGACTCGAACATCCGCCCGTCGGGCGCCCGCGGTTGTCACTCTCGAAGTGGCTGGGGTCAGCCAGGACAGCGCTGCTGCCGACGGTGGCGGCGGCAGCGGCCTTGGCGCGAGTGGGCCTGGCAAGGCTCTCGAGGCCCAGCGGCGAGCACCCCCCCGGCCAAGGCCCGCAAATGGCGCCCGCGGCGTGGTTGGGGTCGCTCGGGGCGGCGCTGCCGCTGGCGACGGGGGCCGCGGCTCGAGCGAGTCTGGCGCGGCTCTCTGGTCTCGGACTGGACTCCCCACGCGTCCGCACCCAGCGCGAACCGTCCCCGAGATGGCAGCGGTCACTCGGCGCGGCGCTCGTGCTGGTGTTGGCCGTGACGACCGCGACTGGCTTGAACCGGAAGGGGGAATGGTTCACGGCGGCGCCGGAGAACACCCGTGCCTATCCTGGAACGCCACCGACGAGGACTGACCCCGGCCCCAGAATGCCGGTTCAGGAAACGGGGACGAGCGCCGGCCGGAAAACGGGACGTCTGAGCGTCACGTCAACCCCCGCAGGCGCGACCGTCGCAGTCGATGGGCGCCCGCGCGGCGTCACGCCGCTGATGCTCAACGACGTCCCTTCAGGCCGCCACTCCGTGACGCTCGAAGGTGCGGGCGGCACGGCTCAGCAGTCGACCGACGTCAAGGCGAACCAGACCACGACCGTGGAGGCGTCAATCTACCCGGGCTGGCTGGCCATTTTCGCGCCGATCGAGGTCGAGGTTCAGGCCCAGGGACGCGTGCTGCAGTTCGACGAGCGGCATCAGACTCTCCTGCCGTCGGGCCGGCACGAAATCGTGGTGGTGAGCCGCGAACTGGGATATCGCAGTTCGCGAGTCGTGGACCTAAAGCCGGGTGCGGTCACGAGGCTGTCGATCGAGCCGCCCAAGACGACGCTCACGGTGACAGCAGCGGCGCCAGCGCAAGTGTGGCTGGACGGCACACATATCGGCGCGGCCCCCGTGGTCGACGTGCCGATCGATCTCGGCACGCACCAGATCGTGGTCAGGCACCCGACGGCCGGCGAGGAGCGCCGCACGATTGCCGCGACGTCGGCGCCGATTCGCGTGGAAATCGATTTCGGCCATCAGAATTGAACGAGCGGCCGTCTCGGCCGGTGAACCCCTCCCTTCCCTTGAGGTTTACGTTGTGCCAACCTTATTCCTTCGCGGGCCCTAAGGCCCTAATACCTTGATGCAACGGGGCTGGAGGGTGTAAATTGCCCTGTTACCCAGGCAGTCCGACGCTCGGAAATTCCGCCTGACTTCAGGAGGCTCTCATGAGGCGACGTCTTGGCTTCTCTCTCATCGCCGCCGTGCTCATCGCGGCGCCTGTCGGCGCGCAGACCAAGGCGAAGGCGGAAAACGTTCCCGTCATCCCCCACACGTCGGTGCCGAATTTCTTCAAGCTTCCGCCGGATCTCTATTTCGGCGAAGGCATCGGCATCGCGACCAACTCCAAGGGGCACGTTTTCGTTTACCATCGCAGCGGCGACACCCGTCTGTTCGAGTTCGACGAGAACGGCAATTACGTCCGCGAAATCGGTCAGGGTGCGTACGGCATCGAGTTCGCGCACCAGGTGCGCGTCGACGCGCAGGACAACATCTGGGTCGTCGACGAGGGGACGAACATGGTCATCAAGTTCAACCCCGAAGGGCGGGTCATGATGGTGCTGGGCCGGCGGCCGGAACCGGTCGCGGGTGCCTTCGACAGCACGCTGCCGCCCGCGCCGCCAGAGAAGTACCGCTTTGGACGGCCGACCGACGTCACATGGGACGCGCAAGGCAACATCTTCGTCTCGGACGGGTATGTCAACTCGCGTGTCGTGAAGTACGACAAGAACGGCCGGTTCGTCAAGTCGGTCGGCGGGGCGCGCGGGTCCGAACCGAGCCAGATGAACACGCCGCACTCGATCACGTCCGACGCCCAGGGCAACATCTACGTGGGAGATCGCGGCAACGCACGAGTCCAGGTCTTCGACAACGACCTGACGCTGCGCGCGATCTACGACAACGTCGGCAATCCCTGGGCGGTCTGCATCTCGCCCGGACCGCATCAATATTTGTTCGTGTCGAACTCCAACCCGGACTCCAATCCGGCCGCCTCGTGGGCGATCACGGGCGAGATCTACAAGATGGAGCTGGACGGCACCATCATCGGGAAGTTCGGGAAGGCGGGCAAGGGGCTGGGAGAATTCAGCACCGTCCATGAGATCGACTGCCGGAATCCGAATGAGCTGTTTGTGTCAGAGATCTCCGCCTGGCGCGCGCAGAAGATTCTCCTGACTCCCCAGAAACCGCAGACCGCATCAGCCGCACGATAGGGCGGGAGACTGAACATGAGACATCTTTTGCGAATCCTGCTGGTCGGCGCGGCGGTGGTGGCTGGCGGCGCGCTGCTGACCGCGCAGTTGACGATTCCCGAGATTCAGTTCGACTCGGCGCCCGAGCCGTTGAAGCTCCCCGACAACATCTACATGGGTGAAGCGGCCGGCGTGGCGACCAATTCCAAGGGCGATGTGTTCGTCTACACGCGGACGGGCAACCCGACGATCACGCTCGGCACCGCCCGCGCGGTCTCGCACGGCGGGTCGCGGCTGTTCCAGTTCGATCGGAGCGGCAAATTCGTCCGGGAGATCGGCCAGGGCGCCTACGGCTTGCTGCAGGCGCAGCAGGTGCGCGTCGATCGCCAGGACAACGTCTGGATCGTCGATCAGATGTCGACGCAAGTGATCAAGTTCGATCCGAACGGCCGCGTCCAGATGATTCTGAGCCGCAAGCCCGAGGCCATGCGCGTACCCGCCCTGCCGCTCGCACCCCTCGCGACCGGACTTCCGATCGTGCAGACCGTCGAGCCGCCGGCCGCCGCGCAGGCGCCTGGAGCCAAGCCCGCGGCGCCAGCAGGCGGTCCGCTGCCGGGCGCGGGCGTCGACGGCGAGAGCTTTCAGCGTCCCACCGACGTCGCATGGGATGCCGCAGGCAACATCTACGTGGCGGACGGCTACGGCAACGCCAGGATCGCCAAGTACGAGCCGGGCGGCAAGTACATCAAGTCGTGGGGATCGAGAGGCCGGGCACCGGGCCAGTTCAACATCGTGCACGGCATTGCCATCGACGCGCAGGGGAACGTGTACGCCGCAGACGAGGGTAACAGGCGAGTGCAGGTGTTCGACAGCGACGGAACGTTCAAACGGCAGTTTCTGAATGTCGGAACGCCGACGGCAATCTGCATCACACCGGGAACGCCCCAGTCCTTGTACATCGCGCACACGGGCGATCCCGATGGCATGGAGGACGCGGCCATCTACAAGGTGGACCTCGACGGGAAACTCCTGGGCAAGTTCGGCCGGGCTGGCAAGCTGCCGAAGGAATTCGGCATCGTCAACTCCATCGACTGCCGCAACGAAAACGAGCTGCTGGTGGGCGAGCTGGGTAACTGGAGAGTTCAGAAGCTGACGCTGAAGCCGCAGGCACGATAGGCCGACTGACGTCGGATCGCCTACGAAACCCACCTCGGGGGCGGCCGTCCGCGCGATTCGCGCGGCGGCCGCGCCGCCAGCACGCCGGCTTTCTCCGGCGGACCCCTACCGAAAACCTGAAGTCTCAAACCTGAAGTCTGATCAGACCTGAGACTTGAGACTTCAGATTTTGGGGTCTTCTCCTATCCGTATGTCCGCCACGCGCGCGTGAGGTAGTCGTTGAAGGTCAGGACGAGCAGAATCCCCAGCCAGAACAGGCTGCCCGCGACGATCGCCCAGGTGAGCCGCGTGCTGTACTTCACGTGCATGAAGAACAGCACGACCAGCGTCGCCTTGATGACCGCGATTCCCACGGCGACGACCGTGTTGAACGCCCCGAGATCGAAGAAGGCCGCCTGCACCGTGAGGTAGGTGCCCACCATCAGCGCGACACATACCACGTAATACACACGCGTGGGCACGATATGGTCAGACACGGGAAGTGATCTGTTCACGCGTGCCTGCCGATCAGATACAGCAGCGGAAACAGAAAGATCCACACGATGTCCACGAAATGCCAGTAGAGTCCGCTGATCTCGATCGGGCTGGCGTAGTCGGCCGTGATCGTGCCGTTCCAGGTCCACCAGAGCATCACGACCATGATGCCCAGGCCGATGACCATGTGAAGGGCGTGCAGTCCCGTCATCATGAAGTACAACGAGAAGAAGATCTGGGCGTGACTGAAGTGCTCGGGTTCGAAGCGAAACGCGGGACCCGGTACGTGAAGCTCTGCAAACTTGTGGTAATACTCGACACCCTTGATTCCGAGAAACGTCGCGCCCAGCGCCATCGTGGCCAGGAGGAACCACAGCACGAGACGGCGCTCACCCGTCTGCGCCGCGTGGACGGCAAGGGCCATCGTCAAACTGCTGGTGATCAGCACGACCGTATTGATGGTGCCGAGCACGATGTCGAGTTCGCGACTGGCCGCGGCAAACGCGTCCGGATACCAGCTGCGGTAGACGGCATAGACGGCGAAGAGCCCGCCGAAGAACAGCACTTCGGTGACCAGGAAGACCCACATGCCGAGCGTGGCCGCCTCTTTCTGCTGATCGAGGCTCTCGAAGTGATGCGCGAGGGTCGGATGGC
The DNA here is from genome assembly GCA_963745495.1 of uncultured Acidobacteriota bacterium. Classification (GTDB taxonomy): domain Bacteria; phylum Acidobacteriota; class Vicinamibacteria; order Vicinamibacterales; family CAVVIG01; genus CAVUXJ01. The sequence continues at coordinate 267,336 of CAVUXJ010000005.1, read as the reverse complement.
GGCCGCGGTGAACGGCGCTCATCGTGGCGTCAGACAACGTGCCCCCCCACCTGCGTCGGATAGTCGTACGCGTCCCACGTCACGATCGGCGTTTCCGCGAAGTTTTCGGTCGGCGGTGGCGAGGTTGTCGTCCACTCCAGTCCAACCGCACCCCAGGGATTCGAGCCCACGTACTTGCCGTACCGCAGCGACCACGTCAGGTACGCCATCGGGATCACATAGCCGACGCCCAGAATGGACGCACCGGCCGACGACAGGACGTTCAGCACCTGGAACTCCGGCGGATAGGCATGATAACGCCGCGGCATTCCGAGGTAGCCGACGACGAACTGCGGGAAGAACGTCAGGTTGAATCCGACGAAGATGATCACCGCGCTGACCTTGGCGAGCAGTTCGTTGTAGGCGCGGCCCGCGATCTTCGGCCACCAGTAGTGCAACCCGCCCAGATACCCCATGATCGTGCCGCCGACCATGATGTAGTGGAAGTGCGCCACGATGAAGTAGGTATCGGTGACGTGAACGTCGAGCCCCACCGCCGCGAGAAACAGTCCCGTGAGGCCGCCGATCGTGAACAGCCCGATGAAGCCGATGGCGTACAGCATCGGCGTCTCCCAGGAGATCGCGCCTTTGTACATCGTGGCCGTCCAGTTGAAGACCTTGATGGCTGAGGGGATCGCGACCAGGAAGCTCAGGATCGAGAAGATCAGCGCCGCATACACGGACTGTCCCGCGACGAACATATGGTGGCCCCAGACGAGAAATCCGAGCACGGCGATGCCCAGACTCGAAAAGGCCACGAACGTGTACCCGAAGATCTGCTTGCGGCAGAAGGCGGCCACGAGCTCGCTGACGACGCCCATTGCCGGCAGGATCATGATGTAGACGGCCGGGTGCGAGTAGAACCAGAACAGGTGCTGGAAGAGGACCGGGTCGCCGCCGACGGAGGGATCGAAAATCCCGAAGTGAAACAGGCGCTCGGCCGCGACCAGCAGGAGCGTGATGGCGATGACCGGCGTGCCGAGGACCATGATCAGGCTCGCGGCGTAGTGCGACCAGATGAAGAGCGGCAGCCGGAACCATGTCATCCCCGGCGCCCGCATCCGGTGAATCGTGACGATGAAATTGAGGCCGGTCAGGATTGAGGAAAATCCCGTGACGAAGATGCCGACGGCCGCCGAGATCACATTCGTGTTGGAGGAAACGGTGCTGTACGGTGTGTAGAACGTCCAGCCGGTGTCGAGCCCGCCCGTCACGACCGCATACATGGTGAAGATCGCGCCGATCATGTAGATGTACCAGCTGAGCAGGTTCAGCTTGGGAAACGCCAGATCTTTGGCGCCGATCATCAGCGGCACGAGGAAGTTGCCGAGGACGGCGGGGATGACAGGGATGAGGAAGAAGAACACCATCATCACGCCGTGCATCGTGAAGAGCTTGTTGTAGGTGTCGTCGCTGACCATGTCGCCTGCCGGGGTCGCGAGCTCGAGGCGGATGAGCACAGCGAAGGCGCCGCCGACAAAGAAAAAGAACGTGACCGCGCCAAGATACAAGAGCGCGATGCGCTTGTGATCGCGTGTGAAGAGCCACGAGCCGAGGCCGAGTCCGGTGTTCAGGTAGTGCCGGACTGGATGGAGAACAGGAGAGGCCATGGTTACCTGTTCACCTCGCCTCGCGCCGGCGTGGTCTCGCCGGGCGTTGGACCGCCGCTCTCGGGTCGCACGGAGGGCGCCTGCGGCCGGTTCTGCAGCGATTTCACGTACTCGATCAGCGCGAGCAGTCCTTCTTCGTTCACGACGCCCTGGTATGTCGGCATGATCGGCTGGAACCCGGCGCTGATTCTCGCCGCCGGGTTCACGATCGCCTCGCGGAGGTACGCTTCATCGACGAGCGCCGTGCCGCCGCCTTCGAGGCTGACGGTCTTGCCGAACAAACCCTCGAGCACGGGAGCGCGACCCTGCGCGTCGGGACGGTGACAGGTGTTGCACGCCAGGTCGGCGAACAACTTCCCGCCTTCCGACGCCAGCGATCCTTCGGCCTGTCCGCTGGCCAGCCACCGTTGAAACTCGCTCGGATCCATCACGACGACCTGACCGATCATCCCGGAATGACGCGTGCCGCAATACTCGGCGCAAAACAGGTGGTAGCTGCCGGGCTTCGTCGGCTGAAACCACAGACTCGTATACCGGCCCGGAACGACATCCGCCTTCACGCGAAAGGCGGGAACGAAGACGTCGTGGATCACGTCTTCGGAGGTCATGATCAGCTTCACCGGAAGGCCCACCGGGACGTGCAGCTCGTTGATCTCGCGCGCGCCGTTCAGATGCTGGAACTTCCACATCCACTGCTTGCCAACGACATACACGTTGAGCGTCCCGTCGGGCGGCCGGGTCATGGCAAAGAACACGCTCGCGCCCCACACGAAAATCACGAGCACGAGCAGGAGGGGGATCACCGACCAGGCAATCTCGAGCACCGTCCCACCGGTGACACGGGCACCCACGGCGTCGGGCGACCGCCTGCGGTATCGCACCGCAAACCGCAGAATCAAACCGGCGATCAGCAGCGTGAAGAACGCGGAGATGCCGAGGAGGAAGAAATACAACGCGTCGACGCGTGGTGCCATCGTCGAAGCGGACTCTGGAAACAAGGCGGCGGTTCCCATGGCTATGGCGCCAGCGGCCGGCCGGTGCCGGGTGGCTGGTCCGTCGGGGCGTCGCGCCCTACGAAGGACTTACGGTGGCGGTCGCGACGCACCATGACGGCGATGAAAGTGGCCAGGACGAGAACCGTCGCGCCGCCGGCGAGTCGCAGGGCGCGCATCACCACGAAACCGTACCGGCCCGTCATCGGATCGTAGTGGTAGCAATAGAGGAGGAGCGCGTCGACGGCCCTGCCGATCCTGCCGGCGGAGGCCTCGACGAGCGCAAACCGGAGATCGCGCGGTCCGTACTCGAGGCCGAACAGGTATCGCGCGAGCCGGCCGTCCGGCGTCAGGACGACAAGCCCGGCGGGATGGGCGAACTGCCGCGTCTCCTGATCCCACACATAACGGAACCCGGCCGCCTTGGTCAGGCGCTCGATCGAGGGCTGGTCGCCGGTCAGGAAATGCAAGCCGCCGGCCGCACCCTGGCGCTCGTATCGCTGGAGTATGGCCGACTTGTGCGCCGCCGCGATCGCCGGAGTCTCCCGGGGATCGAAGCTGACCACGACGACTTCGAAGTCCCCTGCGGGCTCGAGCGCCAGCACGTTCAGGCTGCTGACCATCGCACTCAGCACCCGGCTGCAGAGCATGGGACAGTCGTAGTAGGCGAAGGCCATCACCACGGGTTTGGCTCGGAAGTACTCGCCGAGACGCACGACCCGTCCCCGTTCATCCCGGAACTCGACGTCGAGCGGCACCTGATGATTCAGATTCTGGTCGAAGCCAATCTCGCGCAGCGGCGCGGGAATCACGGAGGCCGACAGGCCCGGTTCCATCCGATACCCCGGTGCCGGGGCGCCGGTCATCTGCGCGTCGCCCACGATCACCGCGGAGCAGGCAAAGACTGCTGCGAGCACAACCCTCGATCTCCGCGCCCGCGGCGACTGTCGTGTCATGGCGTTCCTGGCTCCGGCGACTGGAGGACTGGAAACCCCCGCTGGAGCGTCAACTTCATCGCCTCCGAGATCGGGATCCTGACAATGCCGGCCTTTCTGTCTACCCACTGGTAACTGTTCAACATCTGGTCTTCGCGTGCGCGCAGATCCCGCAGATCCTGTCGAGGCGTGACCTGGAGTCGGGGCGGCGGCGGCAGCCTCATTTCCTGGCCGGCGGCGAGCGGATACCAGTTGCCCGGATTTGTGGCTTCACGGCCGTTGAAATACCCGAACATGAGCCAGATCACCACGTGAATGACGGCCGCGAGGATGGCGAGACCCGTCCCGATCTTGAAGATCGCACCAATGTCCACGTCGCTCTCTTCGTGGTGGACTGCGGCGTGCCGCGAGGGCGTCTGCGTCATGTCGACCCTATCCGGCCGCCGGCCGTTCCCGACCGCTTTCCAGGAACCGGCCGAGGGCTTCCTCGAACTGAGGATCGTGAACGGGCAGAATCGCCCGGCCGCGGAGTTGCCCGATGAAGCAGCCAAGCCACAGCGCCACGAGCGACAACGGCAGCGCGACGTCCATCCAGCTGACGGCCAGACGATCCGGATGAAACTGCGGCGCGATCAGCCAGAACAGATCGACGAGTTTCGCGACGAGAATGCCGAGCGCGATCTTCCAGACGATCGTCGAGGCGCGCTTGACGGATCGAAACAGCAGGAGCAGGAACGGCACGGCGAAGTGGAACACGATGAGCGCGAGACCAATGAACCGCCACCCATCCTTCTGGCGGTTGACGTACCAGGTGATTTCCTCGGGAAGATTCCCCGCCCAGATGATCAAGTACTGGGAGAACGAGAAGTACGCCCACAGCATGACGAAGGCGAGCATCAGATTCGCGAGGTCGTGGAAATGCCCGGGTACGACGATGGCGTCGAGCGGCTGGCGGCGGCTGAGCCATGCAAGCGCGACGATGAGGAAGGCGAGCGCGGTCAAGCCCTGACCGCCCATGAGAAGCACGCCGTAGATCGTCGAGTACCAGTGCGGGTCGAGTGACATGAGCCAGTCGAACGACGCAAACGTGACAGTGAACCCGTAGACGAGCAACCCGCCGCCGCTCAGACGCTGCATGCGACGGGCGATGCGGGGATCGGGGTTGCGATCCTGCTCGAGCGACCACCTGTTGAGGAAGTACGTCAGCGCGTTCCACGCGAGGAAGTAGACCGCGGCCCGCGCGAGAAAGAACGGCGTGTTCAGGTAGACCTGCTTGCCGCGCAGAATCACGTCGGCCGCCACGATGTCGGCGTGACTCCATTCGTACAGATGGCCGATGCCGAAGGCGATCGGCAGGAAGAGCAGCGTCAGGACCGGCAGGACGCGAGAGGCGGCCCCGATCAGCCGGCGGGTGACGATTCCCCACGCGCCCCCCGACAGCTGGTGAATCATGCCGAGCGCGAGACAGCCGAGCGTCGCACCCAGCACGAACATGTACGCCGTCAGATACGATTGGAAGAACTGCGCCGGATTGGTGAACAGCCCGACGAGCGATACCGCGCCCGCAGCGCCGCCGGCAATCAAGAACCGGCGCTGGTAGCCCGCAAGCTCGGGAATCAGCTGATCGGCCGGTTGACGCAGCGGCTTGGAGGTCACCGCTGACTCTCGAGCCGGCTGCGCTCGGCAGGCGGGACGTCGTTCAGCGTGGCGGAAGAAGCAGCCTGCAGGACGCGGACATAAGCCGCAATGGCCCATCGATCCGTCACCTTGATCTGAGCGGCGTAGTCGGGCATCGAGCCGAAGCCGTTCGTGATCACGTCGAAGAAATGCCCCGGCGCCGCCTCACGGAGGTAGGGAGCATCGAGCGGCGGCGGCGGGGTGTACCCGCGCTGGACGACGATGCCATCGCCCGCACCGGTCCGGGCGTGGCAGGGCGAGCAGTAGATGTTGAAGCGCTCCTGTCCACGCGCCAGGACGGCCTCGGTGATTGGAAACGGGAAGGCCGTGACATCCTGTTCGTTGATCTTGCCCGTGAAGAGCGACCGATCGTCCCTCAGCTGGCCGCGCGGAACGGTGCCTGGCAGCGGCGGCCGCGCCGAGCTGCTGTCAGCAAAAAATGGCGCGGCTTCGAGCGCGGAATACTTCGGCTGATCGTGCATGTCCTGGCGGCAGGCCAGGGAGCCGAGGGCGATCAGCGCCGCGGCCCCCATGCGCACGATCGCCATTGGCCTAGCGCGCAACGGTCGATACCTCGAGAGCCCCGAGTGTTTCGAGAAAACGGCGCGTCTTCTCGAGCTCGAACTTCGAATCTCGCGATTCGATGCACAGGAAGAAGCGGTTGCGGCTGGCCAGCGCGAAGCGCGCCACGTTGAACACCGGGTGATAGGGCATGGGAAGGCCATTCAGCGCCAGCATGCCCAGCACGGCCGACAGCGCGGCGACCAGGATGGTGCACTCGAAGGTGACCGGAATGAACATCGGCCAGCTGTTGAAAGGCTTGCCGGCGATATTCAGCGGGTACACGATCCCAGCGGCCCAGTACTGAAGGGCGTATCCGCCGAGCGCGCCGCAGAGTCCCCCGACGAGCACGATCAGCGGGAGCCGGGTGTGCGACTCTCCGAGCGCGTCGTGCAGTTCCTCGATGGGGAACGGCGAGTACGCGTCCATCGAACGATACCCCTCGTAATGAGCGCGGTAGGTCGCCGCGACGAGCGCATTGGGGTCCTGGAACTCCGCCATCAAGCCGTAAATCGAAGGTGAACGTATCGCCATCGCTCACATTCCCCGGTCGGGTTCCAGTTCCACCTTCGCCGCCGGCAGCAGTGTGCGCATCTCGAACATCGAGATCATCGGCAGCAAGCGGAGAAACAGCAACAGCAGCGTCAAGAAAAGACCGATGGTCCCGAGGAAGGTGCTCAAGTCCCAGAACGTCGGGCTGAACCGCCCCCACGACGAGGGCAGGAAATCGCGGTGCAAGCTCGTCACCACGATCACGAACCGCTCGAGCCACATCCCGACATTCACGATCAGCGCGATGACGAACAGGATCGGCGCACTCATGCGGACGCGCCTGAACCAGAGGGCCTGCGGGGTGATCACGTTGCAGGCGATCAGCGTCGCGTAAGCCCACCAGTACGGCCCGGTCATGCGGTTCCACATCATGAAGCTCTCGTACTGGTTCTGGCTGAACCACGCCATGAACGCTTCGATCGTGTAACCGTAGGCGACGATCAGCCCGGTGACGAGCATCACCTTCGCCATGTTCTGCAAATGACGCATCGTGATGAAATCCTCCAACCCATAGAGGACGCGGATCGGGATCACGAGGGTCAGCACCATCGCGAAGCCCGAGTAGATGGCGCCCGCGACGAAGTAGGGGGGAAAATGGTCGTGTGCCAGCCGGGGATGACCGAGACGGCGAAGTCCAGGCTGACGACGGAATGCACCGAGACGACGAGAGGCGTCGCGAGACCCGCCAGCAGGAGGTAGGCGGTATCGTACCGGTGCCAGTGCCGGGCCGACCCGCGCCACCCCATCGCCATCATCCCGTACGCCACGCGGCCGGTCCGCGTCGTCGCGCGATCGCGCAGCGTGGCGACGTCGGGAATCAACCCGACATACCAGAACAACAGCGACACCAAGCCGTAGGTCGAGACCGCGAAGACGTCCCAGATGAGCGGGCTCTTGAATTGCGGCCACAACGTCATCGTGTTCGGAAATGGCAGCAGCCAGTACGCCAACCAGGGGCGCCCGGTGTGCATCAGAGGAAAGATGGCCGCGCAGGCGACCGCACAAAGCGTCATCGCCTCGGCGAAGCGGTTGATGGAGGTCCGCCATTTCTGCCTGAACAAGAGCAGAATCGCCGAGATCAGCGTGCCGGCGTGACCGATACCGATCCACCAGACAAAGTTCGTGATGTCGAACGCCCACCCGACCGGCTGGTTATTGCCCCAGATGCCGATGCCGCGTATGACGAGGTACGTCAGCGACACGAAGAGCAACAGGGCAAACCCCGACACCACCATGAAGCCGAAGTACCACCACAGCGGCGTCCGTGGGGACAGGACGGCGGCGCTGATCTGGTCGGTGATGGACGAAAAGGTATGGCCGGGCGCGAGCAGGGGCGGGTCGTCGCTCGGCTGCACGCTCTCCATCATTCGCCGAGCTCCGGATTCGGATTCCGAATCGCCGCGAGATACGTCGTCCTCGGCCGGGTATTGAGCTCGGCGAGCAGCGAGTAATTGCGCTGTTCGGACCGGAGCTTCGCCACCCGGCTCTCCGGATCGTTCAGGTTCCCGAAGACGATCGCCTCGGCCGGGCAGACCGCCTCGCAGGCCGTCTTGATGTCACCGTCACGGACAAGGCGGTCGGCCTTCTCCGCGTCGATCTTCGCGGCGTTGATCCGCTGCACGCAGTACGTGCACTTCTCCATGACCCCGCGGCTGCGAACGGTGACGTCGGGGTTGCGACCGAGCTTCAAGCTCGGCGTCTCCCAGTCCTGATACAGCAGATAGTTGAAGCGCCGCACCTTGTACGGGCAGTTGTTGGAGCAGTACCGGGTGCCGACACACCGGTTGTAGACCATGTCGTTCAGACCTTCGTGGCTGTGAACGGTGGCATTGACGGGACAGACGACCTCGCACGGGGCGTTCTCGCAGTGCATGCACGGCAGCGGCTGGAAGTAGGTTTCCGGGTTGTCCTCGCGGCCGCGATAGTACGTGTCGACGCGCAGCCAGTGCATTTCACGGCCGCGCAGGACCTGGTCCTTGCCGACCACGGGAATATTGTTCTCGGCCTGGCATCCGACGATGCAGGCGTTGCAGCCGATGCAGGCGGAGACGTCGATCGCCATGCCCCATTTGTACCCGTCGTACGGATACTCGGGGATCAGCGTCAGCGTGCGCGGCGGGGCCTCGTGGCCTTCATGCACGATCTTCGGATCGCGCTCGAACTGATCGCGGGTGATGGCGCGGATCAGCCCGCGGCCTTCCATGAGGTGGTGATACTGCGTGCACGCCAGGGAATAGCGTTCGCCGGTCTTCGCGACGTCGAGACCTCGTTCGAACCAGGGCGCCTCTGACGTCCGCAGCGCACTGGCGTTGAATCCGGCCCCGGTACCGAGCTGCCCGCCACGCGTTCGGCCGTAACCCAGATGTATCGTGACGCAATCGTCAGGATGACCGGCGACCGGAAAGAGAGGGCCGCGGACGGAGCGCCCGCGAGAACGGAGCTCGACGAGGTCGGTCACGATCTGGCCGTGTTCGCCGCCGCGAAAGGCCGGCGCCGCGACGCCCTGCAGCCTGGCGAACGTCGCCGGGCTCACCAGCACCGCGTTGTCCCACGTCAACTTGCTGAGGGGTTTCGGCAGCTCCTGCAACCAGCCGTTATTGGCGAACCGGCCGTCGAGCACGCACGGATCGTTGCGAAACGTCAGTTCCAGCCCGGTCGTCCCGTTGCCGGCGCGCGGCGCCGGTGCGAGGGACTCGGGTCGGAGCGTGACGGTGCGCGGCGCGAACGCCGTATTCGGAATGAAGCCGTCATGCAGCCAGCGGCGCCATGCTGCCTCGAACAGCGGGCTGGCTTCTGAAGCCGGCGCCGCCGTCTGGGTCTTCGCGTCAGCCGCAGCGGTCCTCGCGCCAGGAGAAGCGCTTTGCGTCTTGGCAACGCCACCGGCCGTCTGGGTGCTCACGGCAGGGGCGGCGCTCGGGTTCCTGGCGTCAGATACAGCGGTATCGGTCTTGCCGCCCGACATCGCGGCCTGGGATTCCTGGGCGTCTTGCGATCCAAACGACGCGATCCAGTGCTCGCGGACCAGATCGTATGCCGGCTTTTCCGGCGTCGCGCTCATCGCGGCGATGAGCTCGTGGGCCGAGCGTCCGTCGTATAACGGCGCGATCAGCGGCTGCACGATCGACGCAGTCCCATCGAACGCACGCGCGTCGCTCCAGGTCTCGAGAAAATGGGCCTCAGGGATCTGCCAGTGGCACAGCTCGGACGTTTCGTCGACATGCTGGCTGAGGTGCGCACGGAACGGCACCGTGACCATCGCTTCCTTGAAGTTCAGGTCGGCCGGCGCGGTGTAGGCGGGGTTGCCGCCGACGACGATCAGGACGTCCACTTGTCCGGCGCTCATATCGCGTGCGAGATCGCGAAGCGACTGCACCTGTTCGATTGGCACGACTTCGACGGGATCGGTAAACACGATGCTGCGGCCGGTATTGGCGAGCGCACCGTTCATGGCATGGGCGAGGGCATGCACCACTGGCGGCTGGTTGTCGCCCGCCACCACGAGGCTCGTACCTTTGTGTGCCTGGAGATCTCTGGCGACGGCCGCGATCCAAGCCGGGGCAAGCTCGGCGACACGGCCAGACAGCGGCGGCCCACCAGCGGCGGCGCCACCGACGCCAACCGCCGCCGCAATCTGCCTCGCGAGGGTTTCGACCTCGCTCGGGCGCAGCGACAAGCGGTGGTCGGCTCGTGCACCGGTCGATGTGGGCATGCTTTCGAGCGCATACAACCGGTTCATGCGCGCCCCCTGCTCCGGCCGGCGCCGGGCGGCGAAGGCGCGCGCGTATGCCAGGCTTCCCGCGCCGGCGCCGAGCAAATCGGCGTCGAGCGTGAGAATGACGTCGGCTCGATCGAGGTGGAGCTGCGCGTCGACGAACTCGCCGAATGCCAGGCGGGCGCCCGCTCGCGCGTTCTCGCGGCTGACGGGATCCCACTGGTGCCAGCGTGCAGACGGAAAGCGGGACAGAAGCTCCTGCAACTGCCCTCCAAGCGTAGGCGACGAGATCGATTCGGTGAGGATGCGGAGCCCGCGTCCCTGGACGGGCTGCTGTGCAGTCAGTACCGACGCGAGCGCCGACAGAAAATCGGGCCACGGCCGAATCTCCCCTAGATGAGTCAGCGCGCGCGACCGGTCAGGATCGTACAGATTCAGGATCGCCGCCTGCGCAAAAATGTCCGTGGCGCCGAGACTGGCGGGGTGAAGCGGGTTGCCCTCGACTTTGGTTGGCCGGCCTTCATGGCTCTCGACGAGGAGTCCGGTGGCCGTCCCGCCGAGCGTCATCGAGGTTGCGTAGAACAGCGGCCGGCCCGGAATGACCTCCTCAGGCTGCCGGACGTAAGGGACGATCTTTTCCGTGGGTTGGCGGGTGCAGGCCGTGATGCCGGCGAGCCCCAGCGACGCGCCCATCAGCTTCAAGAACGTACGCCGGGCGACCGGATCGGACACGGCCTCAACCTGGGAAGGGAACTCGTTGTACAGCCGCTCCTGAAAGGCGGGATCGTCGGCCTGCTCGTCGAGCGTGCGCCACCAGCTATCGCGATTGCGATCGTCGATGCGGGGCTGGGCGGTCGCGACGACGCGATGTTCCGCGCGCTTCCGCGAATCCTTCCTCATTGATGGCACGTCGAGCAACTGGTGAGCTTCTGGATGTGATAATCGGCGACCAGGCGCGCGCCGAGCTCAGCCTGGTTCGGCGGCGCTTGATAGTCGACGGCAAACACGGCGCTTCGCGGCCTCACATATCGCTCTGGATTCCGGTGGCAGTCGAGGCACCATTCCATCTGCAGGGACTGTGCCTGAGACATGAGCGGCATGCGGTCCACCTGGCCGTGGCAGGTGGTACATCCGACGCCCTTGTTCACATGGATGCTGTGGTCGAAGAACACGAAGTCGGGCAGATCGTGAACACGCGTCCACTGGATGGCACGCCCGTTCTCGAAGCTGTCGCGCACCGGCTGCAGGAGCGGGTTGTTGGCAAAGATCTGCGAATGACAGTTCATGCACGTCTTGGTCGGCGGAATGCCGGCAAACGACGATTCCTCGACCGAGGTGTGGCAGTAGCGGCAGTCGGTGCCGTTGCTGCCGACATGGCGTTCGTGGCTGAACTGAATGGGCTGCTCGCGCGCGACATGGACCTGGGTGACCCAGGGCGACCGGTTCACCTGTGTGAGCACGAGGAGGAAGGCCGCGACAAGGAAGACTGCGCCGAAGAGACTGACGCGTGCGATGGTGTTGGTACTGCGGTGAAAGATCTGGGCCATTGATTCCGGGGCTGCGCGAGGATGGAGACCGGAAAGAACCCGTTGCGCCACCGGGAGCTAGCCCGGTTTCCTTTTGGAGCTTACCCCGCTTTTTCAGGTCATGGCAAGATCGGTGCCCTTGCCGTGTCGAGCGCATCACCAGGCACGCGCTCCCACGAATACATCCGGCCGTTGACGTAGCGCTCGAACCACTCGAGTTCGACGTTGGCCTTGTACAGCTGGTGCCGCAGCTCACCCCACTGGTGCGGCTCTCTCGGCGCGACGATCAGCCGCGACGGCACCCCGCTGGCCCTGAGTGCACGGTACATCTCCACCGACTGCATCATGGGTACGCGCATGTCCTGCTCGCCGACGATGAGAAGAGTGGGCGTCTTGACCCGGGCGGCGTCCTTCAGCGGCGAGTTGTTCCAGAAGACGTCGATGGGGGCGTTCGGCTGCCACGGCGTACCGCCGAACCACCCCGACCGGCTCATGCGCGTGTCGGTCTGCGCGAACATCGAAACCCAGTTCGCCGCCCCGGCGGTGGCTGAGGCGGCTTTGAACCGAGTCGTGATCGTGATGAGCTTGTTGGTGAGGTGCCCTCCAGCGCTGACGCCCATCACGGCAAGCCGGTCGGGATCGGCAACGCCCTGCCGAACGAGGGCGTCGACACCGGCGAGCACATCCGTGTGCATGTTCTTGAAGTAGGTGCCCATCACATCCCGAAGAAACCCGTCCCCATAGCCCGTGCTGCCACGGTAGTTGGGGCGAAGGACGGCGTAGCCCTTGGCTGTCAACACCGGCACATAGTTCATGATGAAATACGGCCCGTAGCCGAACTTGTCGGACTCGTGCGGCCCGCCGTGGAGTTGAACGACCAGGGGGGAGCGCCGGCCGCGCTCGTAGCCAATCGGATAAAAGAGGAGCCCTTCCACGGTGACCCCGTCGGCGCCCTTCCACGCGACCCTTTCCTGCCGCGGGAGTTGAAAGCCACCTTCGAGCCCATCGTAGACTCCGCTCACGCGGGTCAGGTTTTCCCCTTCAAACGGGAGCGTCCAGGCGTCGCCCAGGCGCGCGGGCTCGTCGAACTGGAAGACCATCCGGCCGGCCGCCGGCACGACGCTCCAGAACATCACCGCATGAGCACCGTCGGTGAGCGCCCGCGCTCGTCTCGTCGCGAGATCGATGCTGTAGATCTCGCTATGGAGGCCCATGTTGACCACGGCGAGAATCGCGCGGCCGTCCGGTCGCCATGCCGCGCGCTCGATTGCGTACGGAAAGTTCTGCAGCAAGGCCTTTGGCGTGCCGCCGCGAGCGGGAACCAGGAAGAGCCTCGAGGCGTGGAACGGCTCCAGCCGCTCGTTGGCCTCCGCGAGAAATAGCAGCTGCGTGCCGTCCGGGGAGAGCTCGCCCTCGTTCTCTTCGACGACGTTGGCCGTGAGCGCCCGGGCGCTTTCACCGCCGGCATCCATCATCCAGATTTCGCTCCGCGCGCTGTCGTCCACGAGTGGTGTCGGCGCACGGTGGACGACGATCTGCCGGCCATCCTGCGACAGCCGATACGCCAGCACGGACCAGGCGCCGTCGGTGACCTTTGTTTCTTCGCCGTCCGCCACGCTCACTTTCCAGAGGTGCCGCTGCTTGAAGTTCTCCTCGAACGCGTACACATCGTCTCTCAATCGATCGCGCTCACGCTCAGCGGCCGTTCTCGCATCGGAGGCCACAAAGTAGATGGACGAGCCATCGGGCGCCCACGCGGCCTGCGACACGCCAGTGGCGTGCCGCGTGAGCTGCTTTACCTCGCCACCCTCCGCGGGCAGACGGTAGACCTGGATGCCGGCCTCGCCGCCGCTCGCAAGAAACAGCATCGATTTCCCGTCAGGCGACCATCGCACCGAGGGCACCACGCCCGTCTCGAGGCGCGTGAGCTGCTCGGGCCGTCCACCGGCAACCGCCTGGCGCCAGATCTGACCAACGGGACGATTGGCCTTCCAGTCGGCCCTCGCCAGCGTGTAGACGACGAACCGGCCATCGGGTGACAGCTGCGGGTCGAGAAGTCGAGGCATCTCGGCGAGATCGACCAGGGTCAGCGGCCGCCGGCCCTGGGCATCGACGCGCGTGTCCCGGATCCGCGTCGCCACGGCCAGGGCCAGCAGCAGCCCTATGACGCTAAGACACGAGCGCATCACACACCTTCCTGGTCCAGACCCCGGGGTTCGGGACGCTCGAAAAAGAGTATCACCTGGCCTATATGTCGGTCGGGCCGCGTTCCCGGACCAGCCGCTTGATCAGGTGGGGCTCTCTGCGTCAGGATTGGGTGAGAAGCGATGAGCGATCGCAAGTACCGCCAGCGCGGCTATCAGGACGAACCGCGGGACCGCCAGGGTGCGCGCGGGAAGCCCGCTGCCCCCCAGGAACCGCGAGCCCCCGGCAGACCGCTGCAGCACGCGTCGGGGCCGAAGACGCCGAACCTGATGGGCTCCCACGAAGTCTTCCGTTGCGCGCGCTGCGGCAACCGCCTGGCGCTGCCGGTGCCGTCGGACGGCCGCTGCTCCCGCTGCGGCGCCGATCTGCACAGCTGCATCCACTGCATGTCGTTCGACACCGGCGCGCGTTGGGAGTGCACGCAGACGTTGACGGCGCGCGTGACGCCGAAAGACGGGCGGAACGAGTGCAGCTTCTTCTCGGCCCGGACGACCATCGAGCGCCAGACTGGCACGGCCGGGCCACCGAGCGCCCGGCAGGCGTTCGATGATCTTTTCAAAATCTGAAGTCTGAAATCTGAAGTCTGATTGGGCTCTAGGCTTCGGGCCTTCGTGGTGACTGAACGAAGACGCTCTTAGAAACGGGAAAGTCTCACGTCTGAAGTCTCAGTCTTCAGGTTTCAGATTTTCCTTGATGCCCTACCGTTTCGCCTCGAACGCCGACCACAACGAGCGGATGCTGGACCAGATGAAGATTCCCGTGGCAAACAGCATCGCCAGCGCTGAAACAGTGACGGCGTCGATCGTCACCCGCCATCGGCTCACCGAACCCACGAGCGGCGCCGACGCAGTCAGGCCCGCGAGCAGCGCCATCCAGAAGTAGAGGCTCGGAGCGGGCTTCAGGGCAAACACAGGGGCCCCCGAGGTCTGGAGTCCGGCGAGCGCGTTCAAGAACGTCAGCGCCGCGAGGACACTCTCGGCCCGGAAGAACACCCACCCGATCATCACGACAACGACCAGGTACACGTGGCGCAGCGGGGTCGGCAACCTCCCGACCGTCAACGCGAGTCCCGCGCGCTCGAGAACGATGAAGGCGCCGTGATAGAGACCCCAGATGACAAAAGTCCAGCTCGTCCCGTGCCACAGGCCGCACAACACGAACACGGCGATCGCTGCCTGGGGGCGGAACATCCGGTCCGCCGCCGGGTTGTCGCTGCCGAGCGGGAGATACAGATAGTCGCGCGACCAGGCGGAGAGGGAAATCATCCAGCGGCGCCAGAACTCCTGCACCGTCTCCGCGACATACGGCCAGCGGAAGTTCTCGGGCAGACGGAACCCGAACATGCGTCCGAGCCCGATCGCCATGTCCGAATACCCCGACAGCGCGAAGTAGATCTGCAACGTGAAGCAGGTGAGACCGAACCACGCCGTGCCGGCGCCGAGGCGATCGACCGGCATGTCGAAGGCCCGATCGGCCATGACGCCCACGACGTCCGCGATCAGGAGCTTCTTGCAGAGACCGATGACGACACGCCGGACGCCGTACACGAAGTTGCCGACGCCGACCACCCGTTCGGAGATCTGATGAGCGAAATCCCGGTAACGGACGATTGGTCCTGCTATGAGGGGCGGAAAAAACGCAAGGTACAGCGCCGCGTCCACGAGTCGGCGCCGCGAACGGTCGTCGCGCCGGTACACATCGACCAGATAGGAGATCGCGTGCAGGGTCAGGAACGACATGCCAAGCGGAAGCACCACGCCTGTCCCGATCGGCTGCCTGCCGAGCGCCAGGGACAGGGTACCGAAGTTTCCGGCGTAAAAGTTCACGTACCTGGATACCCCGAGCACCAGAACGTTTACCGTTACGCCCCACACCAGAAGCGTCTTCGCGATGCGGGCCGACGGTCCGGCAGCCCCCGCATGCGCCCGATCGATGGCACCGGCCACCCACCAGTTAAAGGCGATCGACCCGCACAGCAACCAGACGTATCGACCGGCGCCTTGTGTGTAGAAGACCAAGCTCGCCGCCACCAGGAGCGCGTTGGCGGCGTTCAGATCGGCGTCGCCGGTCCCCTTGGTGGCCATCGCCACGACGAGAAAGTACAGAGCGAGCAGCGCCGGAAGAAAGAGGAAGAGAAACGCCGGCTGGGTCAAAAGCACGTTTCTGGCCGCGATGCTAGACCGGGCCGTGCAGGAAAGACAAATGGGAGAGCTATGGTTTCGGTCCGGCCGGCAGCACCAGCTCGTTCGCCCGGATATCTGATGTCTCGCGCGAGGCCGCCCCGTTCCAGGACGGAATCGGGACCTTCCCTTCGTGGTACAGCGACTCCATCGGACCCCACACCTTGTCGACGCGGTCGGTGAAGAGATCCCCGATCAGGAGATCGGTCACTGTTCCCTGCAACTCCGGAAAGCGGCGCACGAAGTTGCCGAAGCTGAAGCCGTCGTAATATTCGCAGACCAGCCGGCGCATGCGATCGACACCCTGATTGAACACGGGGCCCCAGCGGCCAAGCTGCCCGGCGGAGACATCACCCTTGACCAGCCCGTCGCAGATGGCATCGGCCGCCATCTCACCTGATTTCAACGCGAGCAGCACGCCGGACGAATAGAGCGGGTCGAGGAAGCCGAAAGCGTCGCCGACGAGGACCCATCCGTTCCCCGACACTTGTGTCGAGCGATACGAATAATCCTTCGTGGCGAAATAGCCCGCGATCCTCGTCGCGTTCGCCACACGTGATTTGATGGCGGGGCAGCGCTCGACTTCTTCCTGATAGGTCTGCTCCCGATCGCCACGTCTCTTGAACAGATAATCGAACGGCGCGACCACACCCACGCTGACCCGGTCGTCGTGCAGCGGGATGTACCAGAACCAGCCGTTCTTGTTGGTGGTCTGAATCACCATCGTCGCGCCTTCGTCGCGGCCGGCATCGCGGTAGGCGCCCTGCCAGTAGGTCCAGATGGCGCCCTTGTTCAGCACCGGATCCCACAAACGGAGCCCCAGCCGGTTCATCAACAGCCCGTTCTGTCCGCTCGCGTCGACGACGACGGCCGAGCGGACATCCCGCCGCGCGCCGCCCTCGGTCTGGACCGTGACGCCGGCGGTTCGATCGCCGTCAAAGAGGACGTCGACGACACGAACACCCTCGTGCACCTGGACGCCGTGCTCGCTCGCGTTGTCGAGCATCATCTTGTCGAACTCGCTCCGGACCACCTGCCAGGTCTGCGAACACTCGTGTGGCTTGTTGTCCCGGAAGTAGAAAGGCGCGGACAGCTTGCCGGCGGCGTTCACGAACTGGACGCTGTATTTCTTGACGAAGTGGCTCTTCTGCATCTTCGGTAGCATATCGAGCCGTGCGAGCACCCAGTACGTCTCCGGGATGAGCGATTCACCGATGTGAAAGCGCGGAAAGCGATCGCGCTCGAATAGTTCGACGTGGTAGCCACGCTGAGCGATGAGGGTCGAGACGGTCGATCCGGCCGGACCTCCGCCGATGACGATGACGTCTGCGTCCGATTGAGACCCGCCCTGAATACCGCGACTCATCACTTCTCCGGATTGGGTTGACAAACGACTATTTCAGCTCCACGAGCTCGATCGCAATTCGATCGGGTCCCTCGATCATGGCCGCGCGGGTGTTCCCCCAGGGGTGAACCTCTTCGAGGACCTTGACGCCTTCACGCTTCAACCGGGCGAGGGTCGGCGCGAGATCGGCGACCTGAAGCGCCCAGTGATCGACGATCTTTCCGCGGGGGCTGACGAGCCCCCCGCCCGGCCACGGCCGGATAGAGATGGAGATGTCGTCGAAGAACACGGCGCCTGACGGCTCGCGGACAAATCCCGTCTTGGCGAAGGAAGGCCATGTGGGCGGCGCGTACAACTGTTTACATTCGCCGCCCGGCGGCGCCGGCGCAGCGCCGCGACCCTGCGGCAGCGTCGCTCCGAGATGTGTGACATACCACTGCATCGCGCACAGCGGGTGCTCGTGGTACATGTGCACGTGGTTGAACCGCTCCACCGTGCCGGCCTGCGCGTTCTCGATCATCGCCCCGTCCGGGCCGCGCAGGTAGCCGAAGCCGCCCTGCCTGGCCGGCTCCACGCCCTTCTCGCGCATGTCGAGAATCTGCTCCTGCGTCGGCAAGCCCGGCAGCGTATCGCTCGACATGTCCACGAGCTTGCCATCGGCAGCGTCCCACATCTGAGCGATCTTCAGGCCCATGGCGCGGAACCGCTCGTTGTACTTGCGCGAGTCGGGCGTGTTCCAGCCGAAATGCCACACCGAGGTCTGAGGTCCGGTCAGCTCGTTCTGGGGAGGGGTGTTGACCTTCGTAAAGAGCACGTAGACGTTGCCCGTCTTGACCGCCTCGTAGCCGTTGAACGTCGTCTTGGTAGACGAGGTCGCAAACGCCTTGGGATAGTACGCCGCGGCAGCCGACGGATTCACCGAATTCAGGTGAACGTGATGAAAATGCAGCCGGTCGATTGCCGTCTGGCGCTCCTGACCTTGGACCGATCGGATAGGAGCGGGGACGAGTCCCAGAAGAATCGTCACGATGACGAGGACGCTCATCGAGGCCATGGCTTTCATGTGTTCGCCCTTCATACGTCGCTCCAGCTGAATGTGTTTGAGTCAAGCCAGGGCCGTCGCGTCCTCAGGCCTCGTGCCGCCCACTTGTCATACGAACGCGTGGCTCGCCGTGTTTCGTCGCCTTCGGATGCGTATCAAGAGAGACACCGGCATTCCGATCAAATGGTCAGACCCATTGGGGCGGCGGTGTGATCGTCTCCTGCGGCACAGGCCCCGGGTCGGGCCGACCAGTGCCCTCGAGGCGGCTGATCGCGCGCACCACCATGTCGTGGTCGCAGAGAATCTGGCATGACAGACGGATGCCGGTCAGACCGCGCGCGGCGAGCCGCTCCCTTTCTGCGACGGTCCAGCTTGCCGGCTCTCCCTCGACAAACTCAACGCGGCAGGTGGTGCATCGCGCGAACCCGCCGCACGCGTGCATGATGTCAACTCCGGCGTCCTGCTCGATCGCGAGCACGAGACGTTTCTCCTGCGGGACTTCAAACGCTCCATATCCTTCGACGATCAGCTTGGGCATACAGCATTGTATGGCGGGTGGCTCGATCTGCAGGCGGGCGTCACGCGTCCCTCCCCGCCGACCTGAGCGGTCACCAGGTGCCCCAGAACGGCCAGGAAGCCACGTGCGTCCTGCTCACGTCGTTGATATTGCAGGAGATGACCGCGGGAGCCTATTTCGTGACTGTTGATCGGCGCAATTATGCAAGACGGGGCGAAGTCATTGCCCGCATCGTGTCCCGTGTCGTGCGGAACCCGAGTGCCCGGTTCACTTTCGGGCGTTTTCGGGCCATGCTTGGGGTGCCGGACGAGGCCGCCCACCGGATTCTCGCCTGTCTGACGTCAACCGGATTGCTTGTCGAGGTCGAGCGGGGAATCTGGGCCCGAAGTCATTGAACGAATTGGCCTCCACTCGGTCCCCTCTGTCCTCCCTCCCCCCTCTCTGACATACTTGGGGCGCTCCGCTGAGTTCATGAAGGGGCTGCCTATGCAGACGCGCGAGTCGACGGACAGAACACAAGCCGGACAGAGCTCTGACTCGGTCCCCCCTGGCCGCCCGGCTGAGGAGCGACGTGTCATGGTCTGGGTCGGAAAATCGGTCGTTTTCAAGGGCGAGCTGGTGAGTTCCGAAGACATGAGCATCGACGGCCGGGTCGAGGGAACGGTTGACGTTCGCGATCACGCCCTCACCATCGGTCCGGACGCCGAGATCCACGCCAACATCAGTGCCAAGACCATCACCATCCACGGTGCGGTCACCGGCTCCATCAAGGCCAGCGAGAAGGTCGACATCAGGGACACTGGAAAGGTGGACGGCAACATCACCGCGCCGCGCGTCGCGATGGCTGAGGGCGCCGACCTGCACGGCCGCATCGACACGTTGAGCGGACGCGATCCTGGCCGTCACCTCACCGTCGTAGCCTAGTGTCTCGTGAGATCCTGAGGTTCAGGGAGCGCCTCGCCGCGGCGCCTACGCCCGAATCCGCCAAGCTTCCCGCCACGTCTCGCCATCGTCGACCGTTTCCAGAGCGACGACGCCATGGGGTGGAAATGAGGCGGGAGCCTCATCAGTTCCCGTCAACAGCAGGGCCAGGAGTCTGGGCAGGTGGGGAAAATGTCCCGCAATCAGAATGTCCCGACGCTCGTCGCGCAGCCGATCGCGCATCCATCCGGGCGGGTCGTCCGGCTGCAGGTCGCGCGTCCCGGAAAACTCAGCGAGCGCGTTGCAAGCGCGCCAGAACGCTTCAGCCGTCTGACGTGCGCGCAGCTTGCCGCTGTGCCAGACGACCGCGGGCCGCGCGCCCCGGGCCGCGGCGTCCTCCGCCGCTCGCTCCACGGCCTTGCGGCCCTCGGACGAGAGCGGGCGCCGCGGATCGACCTCCGGCCCGACAGCGTCGCCGTGATGAACGAGAAACAGGTGCAACCTCGTGGACTACCGGAGATGACGCCGGGACGTCGTTCCCATTTCTTCTTTCCGGCTCGGCGTGACCCCGCTCATCCGGTCTCCTCCGTTGGCAGCACGGTCCTGAGATCAGCCGGAAGGCGCACCCGGCCGAAGGTGGCGGCGGTACCTCGCGCGGCTTCTGGTGGCATCCTAGCGGTAGGCATGGAACGCGTCAACGACAGCCCGCGAGGCGTCGGCGGCTGGTTGCTGCTGCTCAGCGGGCTGCTGCTGTTCGGGGAACCGATCACGATTGCTGTCATGGCGCCCGCGGCCCTCACGGCCCTGCCGATCCGCGGCACGCCGCTGGCCTTGATTCTGCTCCTCCGACTCTCGGTGGCAGCCCTGGCGATCGCCGCCGGGCGCGCGCTCGCCGGCCGGCACCACGGTGCCGTGACGATCGCCAAGGCCTCCCTCGCGCTTTCGGCCGCAACCACGGTCTTCGTGTACGCGACGCCGTACTTCCCAAACAACCGGATGCCCGGCGACACGCCGCTCTACATCGCGGCTACGCTCGCCTACTACGGCGGGTGGCTCACGTACCTGACGGTGTCGCGTCGCGTCCGCAATACGTACTGATCCTCTATTTGGTGATCTGGTGATCTGGCTGATCTGGTGATCTTTGGTGATTTGGTGATTTGTAATCTGGTTATTGAATTGAAATAACCAGATGACCAGATGATTAGATGACCAGATTAAACGACCGCCTGGTCGGTGAGCTCGAGGCCGCGATCGATGATGCTGAACGCTTCACGCAACTCAGGCTCGGTTACGCACAGCGGGGGATTCGTGAAGAACGTATTCCAGCGCACGAACGTATACAGTCCTTCCTCGCGGAAGAACCTCGTCAGGGCCTTCATCGCGTCCGATGTCCCGTTGAAGGGCGCCAGCGGCTGACGCTTGGCGCGATCGCGAACGAGCTCCAGGACTCCGAACAACCCGATCGAACGGGCGACCCCGATGGACGGATGTCGCTCCTGAAGAGCGGCCGTCACCTCCTTCATCACGATTCCCATCCGCCGGGCATTGTCGACCAGCTTGTCCTCCTCGTACACGCGAATGGTGGCGAGCGCCGCCGCGCAAGCGAGCGGATGGCTGTTGTACGTGAGGCCGCCAGGGAACACGTTGTCCTTGAACTGCTCGGCGATGCTCCTCCGCATGCCCACCGCTCCGAGCGGCACGTATGCGCTCGTCAGCCCCTTGGCCATCGTCAGGATGTCTGGGACGACGTTCCAGTGATTGACGGCAAACCATTCGCCGGTGCGACCGAAGCCGCACATGACTTCGTCGCAGATCAACAGGATACCGTATCGGGTACACAGCTCGCGTACGCCCTGCAGGTATCCGTCCGGCGGCACCAGTACTCCGTTGGTGCCGGTCACCGTTTCCAGGATGAAGGCTGCAATCGTATGTGGGCCTTCGAGCTGAATGACCTCCTCGAGCGCGGAGAGCGCCTGCGCGGTCGTGTCCCAACCGCGCTCGATACCGTGATAAGGGTCGAGGACGTGCACGACGCCGGGCAGCCCCGGCTCGACTGCCCAGCGCCGCGGATCGCCTGTCAGCGTGGCGCTCCCGGCCGTCGCACCGTGGAACGATCGGTATCTCGCCAGGATCTTGTGGCGTCCCGTGGCCCGGCGAGCAATCCTGATCGCGTTCTCGTTCGCCTCGGCGCCGCCGTTGGTGAAGAAAAACACGTCGATGTCGCCCGGAGTGATTTCTGCCAGCTTCGCGCCGAGGCGGGCGCGCGGCTCGGTCGCCATCGAGGCTCCAGCGTAGACGAGGGTGGCCGCCTGCTCCTGAATCGCTCGAACCACCCGCGCGTCGCCGTGGCCGATGTTCACGCACATCAACTGGCTGTTGAAGTCGATGAACCGCTTGCCTTCGGGCGTCCAGAAATAGATCCCCTTGGCGCGCGCAATTGGAATGGGATCGACCTGCGACTGGGCCGACCACTCGAAGAGCGTGTGCTTCTTCGAGAGCGCGATCATCTCGTCCCCGGTCATTGCGCGGTCTTGAGCATCGCGTCGCGTTTCGCTTTGAACTCGTTCCCGGCTGTCCATTCTGGAAGCCTGACAGCCTCCGCCACGCGGTACCCCACCGCCAAGAACACCATCAGATCCTCACGGGCACCGGCGAGATCCCAGTCGGGCTTCACGGTGTCGGACGGCTTATGGTAGTCGTGCTCGTTGTACTGCGCGCGCACCTGGGTGCCGTAGTCAGCCGGCTTGCCCACGAATTCCACACCCTCGTCCGGGTCGAGGGCCGGCACACCCTGCTTGGCGAAGTTGAAGTGATCCGAGCGGTAATAGAAGCCTTTTTCCGGCTCGGGATCGGATCGCAGGATCCGACCTTGCTCGCCCGTCGCGTCGCGCGCATAGTCGTCGAGCTCGGACGCGCCGTACCCGACGAGCGTCAGATCCCTGGTGCGGCCGTGGACGTTCAGCGTGTCGATGTTGATGACTGCCGCCGTTTTCGCGAGCGGATAAAGGGGGCTCACGGTGTAGTACGCCGACCCCAGCAGTCCCTGCTCCTCGGCCGTGACGGCCATGAACAGCACGGACCGCTTCGGCGGCGACTGGAGTGCCGCATACGCCCGCGCGATCTCGAGGATACCGGCGACGCCGACGGCATTGTCCACCGCCCCGTTGTAGATCCGATCGCCGTTCACCGGCTCGCCTGTCCCGAGGTGGTCCCAGTGGGCGGTGTAAAGGACGTGTTCCGTCTTCAGGTTCGGATCGCGCCCTTCGAGTCTTGCGATGACGTTCTGCGAGTTGATCGTCCGCAGCGTGTTCTTGAGCGTCATCGACGCCGTGACCCCCAGCGGAACCGGCTCGAAATCGCGCGATGCCGCCCTCCGCTTGAGCGTCTGGAAATCCTGGCCGCCCATCTTCAGCAGGTTCGTGCCCTGCTCGAGGCTGACCCATCCCTGAATGGGCACCCGGCTCATATTCTTGTCCGGGGCCACGAGGTCGAACTGTTCGCCCGTCCAGCTCCCCTGGACGACCTCGAACGGATAGCCGGCGGGACCCGTCTCATGGATGATGAAGACGCCTGCGGCTCCCTTCTCGGACGCGATCTCGAACTTGTACGTCCAGCGCCCATAGTAGGTCATGGCACGGCCGCCAAACATTTTCGGATCGAGCTCCGCTGGATTCGAAGGGTCGGGCACCGGCGGATCGTTGACCAGCATCACGAGCGTCTTGCCCCTGACGTCCAGTCCTTTGTAGTCGTCCCAGTCGTGCTCGGGTGCGACGACGCCGTAACCGACGAAGACGAGATCGGAATCGGCCAGGGCGACCGTTTCCACGACCCGCTTCGTTCCAGCAACCAGGTCGTCCCTCCATTTGAGCGTGACCAGCTGCGAGCCTTTCCGCAACACGAGGGGCGCGGGCGAAGCCGTAATCCCGACAAGCGGCACCTTCTGGACGTAGGTGCCGTCGGGATTGCCAGGCTTCAGGCCGATCTTCTTGAACTGGTTCACGAGATACCCGACCGTGAGCTCCTCGCCTTTGCCGCCGGGAGCGCGTCCCTCGAACTGATCCGACGAGAGCACCTTCGTGTGCGCGAGCACCGTATCGACGTCGACCTGCGGCAGCTCGCCCATGGGGATCCGCTCGACGGTCGGGGTCGGGCCGGGCCTGGCGTCGCTGGCGGGCTGCGATTCGGGGGCCGAGCACGCGCCGGCCAGGACCCCCGCAGCAAGCAGCGCGGCATTCAGAGCAGCTGTCATGCGCATTCGGGCATTCTTGCATTTTTGCGCCCGACCCGTCAGCCTTAGGAGCTATCAGCTCGTAGCTGTCAGCCTTCAGCGGCTTTCAGCTGGGAGCAGCTGACGGCTGATAGCCGAAAGCGTCGACGCGTAGTGGTCCGGCTCTAGTGGTGGCGAAGACATCGCTCCTGATGTCGTGCGGAGCTTCCCGCCTTCGCTCGCACGACCTTCAGGCAAGCTTCGGCGTGGCTCGCTGAAGCGCCGAAGGCGCGGAAGCGGCAGGCGCGCCCAAGGCCTGCACTGCAGCGATCTCTTCACAGGCTCGTTAGCCGGATTGACATCTCTATGGAAGAGCCCGAGCAGATGTTCAGGAGCGTCAGGGTCATCGGACACGGCCGCGCAGGGTCGGCCGTGAACGCGCGGCTGCGCGAGCGGGATCTGGACTGGCGGGAGGGCGCGCCGGACCTCGTGCTGCTGTGTGTCCCCGACTCGGCGATCCGCGAGGTGGCAAGCACCATCGAGCCTGGCCCCTGGATCGCGCACATCAGCGGCGCGACGCCGCTGGCCGCCCTCGCGCCGCACATTCACCGCTTCGGACTCCATCCACTCCAGACGTTCGATCGCTCGGGGTCTGGCGATCAGCTCGACGGCGCGTGGGCCGCGGTCACGGCTGACACGCCCGCCGGCCGTGCGCGCGGCTTCTGGCTGGCCGAGCGTCTGGGCGTGACGCCCTTCGAGATCCGCGACGAGGCCCGGATGCTGTATCACGCGGGGGCCGCGATCGCGTCCAACTACCTGGTCACGCTGTATCGATCCGCCAGCAGGCTGCTCGAATCGGCCGGAGCACCGAAGGAAGCGCTCGTCCCGTTGATGCGCCGGACCATCGACAACGGCTTCCAGCTGACGGGACCAATCGCGCGTGGCGACTGGGCGACCATCGACGCCCATCTGGCGGCGATTCACGACACCGCGCCGGACCTCGAGCGGATGTATCGAGCGCTCGCGGAGGTGACCGCGCCGTGAACACTGTCCGCACCGCCGTCGAGCTCAGGCGAACGCTGGCTCACCTTCGGACGTCGCGGATTGGACTCGTACCCACCATGGGCGCGTTTCATGACGGCCACGTCGCGCTGTTTCGAGCCGCGCGCCGATCGTCGGACCTCGTCGTGGTCAGCTCGTTCGTGAACCCGGCCCAGTTCGGCGATCCGGGCGATCTTGTCGCCTATCCCCGCGACGAAGCTCGCGACGCGCATATCGCGGCCCAGGAGGGCATCGACCTGCTGTTTGTCCCCGAGGTCGCCGAAATGTATCCCGCCGACTACGCCACCTGGATCGAGGTCGGAGGCCCGGCGCGCGGGCTCGAAGGCGACTTTCGTCCGGGGCACTTCCGAGGCGTCGCCACGGTCTGCCTGAAGCTGTTCACGATTGTGGCGCCGGACGTGGCATGCTTTGGACAGAAGGACGCGCAGCAGGTAGCGGTCGTCACGCAGCTGGTTCGCGACTTGAACCTCGATCTGCAGATTCAGATTGTCCCGACCGTCCGCGACAGCGACGGGCTGGCGCTCTCGTCGCGAAACGTCCGCTTGTCGCCGGAGGAGAGGACACGGGCGCTGGCGATCCCGCGGGCGCTCGCGGCCGGTCTGGCGGCGTTTCGCGAAGGGCGGGATCCGATCGCCGCCGCCCGCGCGCTGCTGTCCGGCCTCGAGCCCGACTACGTGGCGGTGGCCGATCTCAACGGACACCCGACACTGGCGGTGGCCGCCCGCGTCGGCGGCATCCGCTTGATCGACAACGTCGTCCTCGACATCTCGAACGCGTCCCCCGGGATTGGGACGAGCGGTCAGTCGCTGAAGGAGCCTGACAATGAGCAACCAGCCGCCGCCCACCGGACCTGAAAGGGTCGCGGGCGGCAAGGTGTCGGTCCCCGAGCTCGGCGCGATGAAGCGCAGCGGCAAGCGCATCACGATGGTGACGGTGTACGACGCGCCGAGCGCTCGGCTCGCCGATGCCGCCGGCATCGATGTCGCGCTCGTCGGCGATTCGGCAGCCATGACGATGCTCGGGCACGACTCGACGCTGCCCGTCACCATGGACGAAATGCTCTTGCTGACCCGCGCGGTTGCGCGGGGCGCCACGCGGCCGCTCATCGTGGCCGACATGCCGTTCGGCTCGTTTCAGCCATCGGACGAGGTCGCCGTGCAGAACGCCATTCGCTTTCTGAAGGACGGAGGGGCCGATGCGGTGAAGCTGGAAGGCGCCGGCCCGATGCTCAGGCGGGCGGAGGCGATCGTCGATGCCGCGATTCCGGTCATCGGTCACATCGGTTTGACTCCGCAGTCGGTGAAGCTCCTGGGCGGATACAAACCGCAAGGCCGTACCGCCGTCAAGGCGCGCCGCCTTGTCGATGCTGCGCGTGCGCTCGAGCGGGCGGGCTGTTTCGCCCTCGTGCTGGAGGCCATCCCGCCGCAGGTCGCCGCATTCATCACCAAGACGCTCAGCATCCCGACGATCGGCATCGGCGCCGGCGCCGCGTGCGACGGCCAGGTGCTCGTCTGGCACGATTTGATGGGGCTCTCGAACGGGCAGCTGCCCAGGTTCGTCAAGCAGTACGCCGACATCGGCGCCGCCATGCTCGCCGCGCTGGAAGCCTACGCCAGCGACGTGCGCGCCGGCCGATTCCCCGAGGATCGGCATACCTACACCATGCTGGAAAACGAGCTGGACTCGTTCGAAGCGGAACTGATGTCCGCGTCCGCCGATGAAGACAATTGAGCCGGCGCCCTTCTGCCGCTCGGGGCGCCATGCTGAGCGCGCGCCGAAGTCGTGACCCCGGCGGCTCAAACAATGCGGAACACCACGCTGACGCTGGTGCCCGGCATCAAGGTCGGCCACCACACGTTGAACGAGCGGCCGACCGGATGCACGGTGATTCTCGCGGAGGCGGGCGCCACGGCAGGTATCGACGTCAGGGGAGCGGCGCCGGCGACTCGAGAGACCGACGTGCTCAATCCGGTCAATAGCGTTCAGCAGGTGCACGCCATCGTGCTCGCCGGTGGCAGCGCCTTCGGGCTCGACAGCGGTGCGGGCGTTATGCGTTATCTTGAGGAGCGTGAAATTGGATTCCCGTTCGGTCCGGCGCGAGTCCCGATCGTCCCCGGTGCCGCGCTTTTCGACCTCGGCGTTGGAGATCCGCTGGTTCGCCCGACAGCGGCGTGCGGTTATCTGGCCGCTCAATCCGCGACGTCTGACCCGGCACCCGAAGGCAACGTCGGCGCGGGGGCCGGCGCGACGATTGGTAAAGCCCTGGGGATGGATGGCGCCATGAAGGCGGGCGTCGGTACCGCAGCCGTGACCATGACGGGCGGGTTGATCGTCGCCGCCCTGGTCGTCTTGAACGCATTTGGCGATGTGGTCGATCCGGCCACGGGCCGGATCGTCGCCGGGGTGCGGGGGGCTGACGGCCGGGTGCTCGCCGATGCACGAAAGCTGCTGCGCGCCGGGTTGCTCCGCTTCCAGCCCGGCAGCACGACGCTCGGTGTTGTCGCCACCAATGCCGCATTGACCAAGACGGAAGCGACGCGCGTCTCGCAGATGGCACACGACGGGTTCGCCCGCGCGATCACGCCGAGCCATACCCCGGTGGACGGCGACGTAATCTTCACGCTCGCCACCGGCGAGCGGCCGGGTGCGGCGACGGCAGGCATCATCGGCGCGTTGGCGGCGGAGGTTGTCGCCGACGCAATCGTGCGGGCGGCCACCCAGGCGGATGGTCTGCCTGGGCTGCCAGCCGTCCGCGATTTCTCCACCATCACATGACCAACACACTCGCACACACTATTGCCGTCATTCCCGGTGACGGAATCGGCCAGGAAGTCATACCGGCAGGAATCGCGGCAATTGAGGCCGCAGCGCGGGGTTCAAACGTCTCCTTCACGTTCACGCCGTTGCCGTGGGGCTGCGACTACTACACGCGCCACGGACGCATGATGGATGCCGACGGCTTCGAGCGGCTGGCGAAATTCGACGCAATCTATCTCGGCGCCATCGGCGCGCCGACCGTGCCCGATCACATTGCCGTCTGGGACCTACTGCTCCCGCTGCGGCAGAGATTTCAGCAGTACGTGAACCTCCGCCCGATGCGGCTGCTGCCCGGCCTCGCCTCGCCGCTGGCGAACCGCGGCCCCGCCGACATCGACATGGTCTGCGTTCGAGAAAACACGGAGGGCGAGTACGCCGGGCTGGGGGGACGTGTCCATGTGGGCACGCCGCACGAGGTCGCGGAGCAAACCGGGTTGTTCACCCGTCACGGCATCGAGCGCATCCTGCGCTACAGCTTCGAGGTCGCGATGAAACGGCCCCGCCGGATGCTGGCCAGCGCGACCAAGTCGAACGCGATGCGGCACTCAATGGTCCTGTGGGACGAGATCGCCGAGCGTGTGCGCCAGGATTACCCGGCGGTCGAGTACCGGAAGTACCACGTTGACGCAATCGCCGCCCGGATGGTCACGCACCCGGGCTCTCTCGATGTCATCGTGGCGTCGAACCTGTTCGGCGACATCCTCACCGACATCGGCTCGGCCATCTCCGGCAGTCTGGGTATCGCGCCCGGGGCGAACATCAATCCGGAGCGGCAGTATCCGTCGATGTTCGAGCCGATCCACGGCTCGGCACCCGACATCATGGGGAAGGGCGTGGCCAATCCTATCGGGGCCATCTGGGCCGCCGCGATGATGCTCGACCATCTCGGCCACCGCGACTTGCACGACCGCATTGTGGGGGCCATCGAGCGGGTGATCGCGTCCGGCAAGAACCGCACGCCGGACCTCGGCGGCCAGGGAAAGACGAAGGATCTGGCGGACGCCATCCGCGGCGAGATCTAGGCTGCAAGGCGTAAGTCTCAAGTTTCGAAGTCTCAAGTCTGTGCCGAATGAGACTTGACACTTGAGCCTTGAGACGTGCAGCGTGTGTTTCAGTGCGCGACGGACTTCAGATGTTCCCGCAGCAGGTCTCGCCCGAAGTCACCCTCGAAGTCTCGCCAGACCGAGTGGATGTGATTCGCGTCGTTCTGGGTGTTGTCGTATTCGATCAGGAACGTGGGGCCTTGCACCCTGTAGTAGTGCCGCCGGCCCCGCGCGGTCTCTCCCGCCCACGCAAACGTGACCTTCTCGAGGCCGGCTTTCGTGATCCTGGCCAGTCGATCCGCTGCGAGATCGGGGGCCATCGCGGACGCATACGCATCGATGACCTTGAGCAGGAGCTCGCGCTGGATCGGCGTCAGTTCTCCCGCGGCGATGCCGGCCGCTGATAGCGGATCGACCTTCAACGCGCTCATCGTCTGGATGTCGTCCGGCGCCGCCGCCGCGGTGATGGCCTTCGCGCGTTGGGACGCGTCGAGCGCCGCGACCAGGGCGCGGGCCGAGTCCTCTTCGGCAGCGAGAATGCGCAACCCCTTCTTCGGCCCCGCTCGAACCTCCGCGGGGTTGCTCCCGAAGAACGACGGCGTGGCGGCGACAAAGGCGCCGTTGACGACGGTGAAATTCAACGAGACGTGATGCCCTTCCACGCGCCAGCCCCAGGCACCGCTCGGCGACGGTGTGCCGAACACCGAGAAGAGATAGCCCTCGGGATTGCGGACCAGCAGCTCGCCGGGGCGCCCGGGGATGCCCGAAGATCCGTCTGCCGCTTCGAGCGCCCCGAGGATGGTCTCGAGATCCATGATCGCCGTCGCGGTCAGGTAACCCCGCTGGCTCAGCCCGGCTCGGAGCAGGGCATGCGCGAGCTGCCGCTGCGATGGGCTCATCGCGGCGATCGGAAGCCCTTTGCGAGGGAACATTTCCGTCGGGATGAAATGCCAGTGAAGCCGTTCGGGGCCTTCGAACGGGAACGCCGCTTGTCGCCGCTGTTCCGCCGACAGCCCGGCGAGGAATTTCGCGGCGGCACCGCCCATCTCCGTCGCCGACTTGTCGGCGCCGCGGACGACGCCGAGGCATGCCAGCAGCAATGCCGCTGCGAGCAGAAAACGGGGCGACCGGCATATCCGCATCGATCGGGTCCTTTCGATGAGTGTCGCGTGAAGAGCCGCGCGCATGGGCCCCATTCTACCGTGACTGGGGTCTGAGCGGAGGCCACCGGCGGCGCGGAGCCGCGGGCCAAGAAGCCTTGACCGCGCGCGACCTTCACGATCGTTTCGTGGGCGTCGCGGCCGGTGTTTTCGCGCCTGGTGAAGGTTTTCGTGCGTTCGTGTTTTCGAGGCGTGTTCTAATAGACCGCATATGGCCGCGCGACCGACCTGGAAAGGCTACCTGAAAATCAGTTTGGTCAATATCCCGATCAAGGTGTTCCCGGCGACCGATACGGGCGCAACGCTGAGCTTCAACCAGCTCCATGCCGAGTGCCAGACGCGCATCCAGCAGAAGCGCTGGTGCCCGCGCTGCGAGCGCGAGGTCCCGAACACCGACATCGTCAAAGGCTACGAGTTCGAGAAGGGCCGTTACGTCGTGGTCGGCGATGAGGACGTCGAGAAAGTGCGCGTCGAGTCGACCCGCGTGATCAATCTCGAGCGGTTCACGGACGGGAACGCCATCGACCCGATCTATCTCGAGCGTCCGTATTACCTCGCGCCGGATGGTCCGGTCGCCAAGGAGGCGTTCGCCGTCATCCGTGAAGGTATGAAAGGCAAGGCGGGGATTGGCAAGGTCGCCCTGTACGGCCGCGAGTACCTGGTGAAGGTGGAGCCGCGCGAGCGTGGCCTGATCATGTACACGCTGCGGCACGCGAACGAGATCCGGAGCATGAAGGCGATCGACGAGCTGGCGGACGTGCCGGAAGCGGTCAAACCCGACGAGGTGAAGCTGGCGCGCCAGGTGATTGGCACCTTCGAAGGCGAGCTCGATTTCGCGGCGTATCGCGACGAGTACCAGGAAGGGTTGCGCGAGATCATCGACGCGAAGGTCAGCGGCCGCGAGGTCGTCGCCGCGGAGGTTGAAGCGCCGCCGAAAGTGGTCAACCTGATGGACGCGCTCCGGAAAAGTCTCGATACGATCGCCACCAAGAAGCCCCTCCGCGCAGCCGGCCCCGCGCGAGTGAGCCCACGGAAGCGCGCCCGCGCCTAGTCGCAGTTATCCAATTGTTTGGATAGTAGCCTCACTCCTGAGGGAATCTGAGTTAGAGAACCGAACTCTGTCTGCATTTTGATGATGATCGGAGGTGAGAGGGCGTGTTCTAATATAGTTTTGCTGAACGCTTGTTCAAACATATTGAACGAGCGTTCAAGTGAAAACGTTCACGCAAAAGGAGACCGCAAGTAATGAGACGAAGTACAGCGCTGGTGGCGATCATGCTCGCCGGCATCCTTGGCGTCGGCGACGCCGCAGCCCAAGGTGTCCAATACGGCATCATTCGTGGCTCGGTGACCGACCCGCAAGGGTTGCCGATTCCGGGCGTCACGGTGACGGCGACGTCCCCAAGCATGCAGGGCCCGCGAACCACGGCCACCGGCCCCGATGGCACCTATTCCCTTCTCCAGCTCCCCTCCGGCACCTACGACCTGACCTTCGAAACGACGGCATTCGCACCCACGACGCGGACGACCGCGATTCTTCTCGGCCTGACCGTCGAGCAGAACGTGCAGCTTCAGACCGCCGGCCTGAGCGAACAGGTCCAGGTGACCGCCACGGCGCCGGCCCCGATTGCAACCGCGACGCTGGGCGCCAATTACAAGCACGACGAGATCGACGCGCTGGCCACTCCACGGACTCTTGCCGGCATCGCGCAACTCGCGCCGGGGCTGACGGAGAACACGCCGAACGCGGGCCAGATCACGATCAACGGCGCGTACGCGTTCGACAACGTGTTCATGTTGAACGGCGTGGACGTGAACGACAATCTCTTCGGGTCACCGCAGAACCTGTTCATCGAGGACGCGATCGAGGAAACCCAGGTCATCACCTCCGGCATTACCGCCGAATACGGCCGGTTCACCGGTGGCGTCGTCAACGCCGTGACCAAGAGCGGCGGAAACACCTTCTCCGGCAGTTTCCGCACCGGTTTCTCGAACCCGAGCTGGACCAAGCCGACGCCCTTCGAGACCTGCGACCCGGCGGTCACGACGGCGAGCTGCGGGAAGGCGGCCCCCCGCCTGGACACGCTGCAACCGACCTACGAAGGCACGCTGGGCGGTCCCATCGTCAGGGATCGGCTGTGGTTTTTCGGCGCCACCCGCTATGCCGAGACCTCGACGTCGGGCTCGCTGCCGATTTCGAATCTCGCCAACACCCAGACCGACACCAACAAACGCGGCGAGATCAAGCTCACCAACACGCTCGTCCAGAATCACACGATTCAGGGCGGCTACTTGAACAACTCGCGGACGCAGGCCAGCCGGCCCACCTTCTCGTTCACCATCGACAAGGCCGCCGTCGGCGAACGCACCCTGCCGAATTGGTACACCTTCGCCAACTACCGCGGCGTGCTCCGCAACAACCTGCTGGCCGAGGCCCAGTACTCACAGAGGAAGTTCGGGTTCAGGGGATCCGGTGGCACGAGCACGAACATCGTCGATTCGCCGTTCATCGATCTGAATCAGGGGAATTGGCACTACAACGCGCAGTACTTCGACGCCACCGATCCTGAGAACCGCAATAACGGCCAATTTACCGGCAACATCACCTATTTCGTTCAACGCGCCGGACGGCACGAGTTCAAGAGCGGCTACGAGTTCTTCCGGAGTCAGAACACGGGCGGCAACTCGCAATCGTCCACGGGCTATGTGTTCGACGCCGACTGGGCGGAGGACGCGGGCGGGGCGCCCGTGCTCGACTCGGAGGGACGTTTCATCCCGGTCTTCGTCCCAGGGGAAACGCAACTCGAGAACTGGCTGCCGAGCAGAGGCGCGGTGCTCAACGTCGATAACCAGTCGATCTACGTCCAGGATCACTGGGTGATGAACACCCACTGGTCGGCCGATCTGGGTTTTCGCTATGAGCACGTGAAGAGCGAAGCCACTGGAGGCTTCATCGGCGTCGATACCAATGGATTCGTGCCGCGTCTGGCCGTCGCGTTCGACCCGGGCGGGAACGGCCGGAACGTGTTTCACGCGACGTACGGGCACTACTCGGGCCGGTACAACGAGGCGCAAATCGGCGCCAACAACAACGTCGGCAATCCCGACCTGCTGATCGGCAGCTATATCGGTCCCGCCGGACAAGGCCGAAGCTTTGCTCCCGGATTCGACCCGGCGAACTACGAGACCGTCCTGGGACAGTTCCCCACCGCCAACATCTTCCTCGAGGACGGCCTGACCTCGCCGATCGTCAAGGAGTTCACGCTGTCGTACGGGGCGGAGCTCATGAAAGGCAAGGGCTACGGAGAGGTCAGTTACATCGTGCGACGGACTTCCCACATCATCGACGACACGATCACGCT
Organism: uncultured Acidobacteriota bacterium; assembly: GCA_963745495.1. Lineage (GTDB taxonomy): Bacteria > Acidobacteriota > Vicinamibacteria > Vicinamibacterales > CAVVIG01 > CAVUXJ01. Next base: position 233,871 of record CAVUXJ010000005.1, on the reverse strand, counting down.
CGCCAACGGTGTGACGGATGTCGTCAAGAACGGGCTCGACGTCGGCACGTTCACCAACATCATCTACCGGAACCTCGACCTTGCCAGGCGGGAGTACGAGGGTCTTCTCTTCCAGGGCCGCTACAACATCAGGCCGCGTTGGACCGTGAACGGCCACTACACCCTGCAGATCAAGAACAACGGCAACAACGAGGGTGAGGAGGCGAATCAGCCTGGTGTGCCGAGCAGCATGGGCGACTACCCGGAGATCTTCACCGCGGACCGGCTGTTCCCCGATGGACGACTGTTGGGGTTCCAGCGGCACAAGCTGGCCCTGTGGAGCATCTACAACCTCGGGCTGGGCAAGCTCGGTGATGTGATGGTGTCCGGCCTGTGGCGTGTCAATTCGGGGGAAACGTATAGCCTCCGCGCCACCGGTCAGCCACTCAGCGATATCCAAACAGCGCTGCTCACGGCCGCGGGTTACCCGGATGCGCCGTCGGAGCAGACGATCTACTTCGGCGAACGTGGATCGGAGCAGTTCAAGGGCTACGGCGTCGTCGACGTCGGCCTGGGTTATAACGTGCCGGTCTTCAAGAAGCTCCGGCCGTACATCAGGTTCGACATGTACAATGCGTTGAACAATCAGAAGCAGATTCAGTGGAACACGACGGTGAATCCGGATCCGTCCAGCGCCACGGATGCATTGGGGCTGCCGACCGGGTACACCAGGGCGGCAGCTTCGGGAAGGCGACCTCGAATCAACACTTCCCGAACCCGTTCACGGGAGACGGCAACGCTCCCTTCACCGGCGGCCGAACCTACCGGGCGGCCGTAGGGTTCCGGTTCTAATAGGGCAGGATAGGAGGGAAGGGCAGGAGGCGGACAGGAAAGAGCCCTTCCTACCCTTCCAGCCTTTCCTGCCGTTCCAGCCTTTCCTGCCTTTCCTGCCCCGGCGTGAGCCCGCGGCGACGGCCGGTCCGCAGAATTCGCCAGACAACGACTGCAAACATCATCGCGACGGCCACGACGGTGCCGGCGAACAGCAACAGGGTGCTGTACAGAATCGACTGCGGTTCCATTCGAGCGTCCAGCGCCAACGGCGTGCTTCGCAGCCGCTCGATCAGCGGCTGCTCCCACGCCAGAATATTGCCGCGCTGCGGGTTGCCCGGACCGGCATTGTGGAAGACGATCCGGCTTGGAATGTGCAGCCGGAAGGCCACGACTTCCTGTCCCGTCCAGCGCCCTTCCTCCACCGGCTTCCCCGCGGCCGCGCCGACCGTCTGACGGTAGGTGACCACATCGCCGCCGTTCGAGAACTGGTAGGAAGACCAAGCGAATGGCGGCGCCTGCGCCGAGCCGCCGAACGTCGTCGACGTCGACCCGCACGTGGACGAAGCGCCTGTTGTTGCGTCGCGACGTGCTCACGCGCGTCACCCGCGTCACGGGCGTCGTGAAATATTCACGCACGGCCGCCCGATCCAGCGGCGCGTTCGGTCGGACGTCGAACGACGCACCGCGCAAGGCATTCAGCACGGGCACTGAACTGTTGACGTAGATCGTGGCCGATCCGTCGAGCGACAGATACATCTCTTCCTCGTACTCGTACTGTCGGAACAGTCCGCGGCCGCAGCCGATGGCCGCGGCCAGAAGCAGGACGGCAAGAGCGATCCGCACGTGAGCCAATGATATAGTAAAAATTTCGCCGTCCTGTCTCCTCAATCGCTCCGCGGACATCAGGAAGTCTTATTCGTGAAGCCACTCCTGTACCTCATCGACGGCAGCTCGCAGATGTACCGCGCGTACCACGCGCCGATCCGCACCCTGGAGGGCACGCTGCTGCGCAACGCGCAGGGAATTCCGACCAACGCGGTCTACATCTTCGTGACGATGCTCCGCAAGCTTCTGAAGGATCACGCGCCCGAGTTCATCGCGGCGTCATTCGATCTCCCGGGCCCGACCTTTCGCGACGATCTCGCCGACGACTACAAGGCGAACCGCAAGCCGATGCCCGACGAGCTCGCCGGCCAGATCCCGCTCGTGCATCGCGCGTGCGAAGCGCTCGGCGTACCCATCATCACCTACGATCGGTACGAGGCCGACGACGTGATCGGGACGATGACGGCGCGGGCGGCGGCGGAAGGCTACGGCGTCGCGATCGTCACCGGCGACAAGGATTTCTATCAGCTCGTGGACGATACGGTCAGGGTCTTCAACCCGCGCGAGGAAGGGACGCTGGTACGACGCGGCCGGGGTCAAGGAGAAGTTCGGCGTCCGGCCCGATCAGGTGGTCGACGTCCTGGCGCTGATGGGCGACACCATCGACAACGTCAAGGGAGTGCCCGGCATCGGGGAGAAGGGTGCGCGCGATCTGATCTCCAGCTACGGCACGCTCGACGCGCTGCTCGAGCGCGCCGCCGAGGTCCCGCAGAAGAAGTATCGCGAGGCGCTGATGGCTCACGCGGCGGAGGCCCGGAGCAGCCGCGAGCTGCTTCGAATCCACACCGACGTCCCGGTCGACTTCGACATCGGCGCCTTCCGCTACCGCGGACCGTCCCGTGAAGCCTGTTACGAGCTGTTCTCGGAGCTCGGGTTCCGCTCGATCGTCATGGAGTTCGCGCCAACCGCGGAAACGACGAGCAAGGACTACCGCCTGGTGACGCGGCCGGAGGAGCTCGAGGCGCTGGCGGCCGAACTACGCGCGGCGCGCCGCTTCGGGCTGCGCGTGCTGTCGGACGGCCTCGCCGCCGTTCGAGCCGGCATCGTCGGACTGGCATTTTCCATGGGGCCGCGGTCGGCGAGGTACGTCCCGATCGGGCATCGGCCAGCCGCGCGTCGAGCACGGCCTCCTGACTCCCGCGCCACCGCCGGCGCCGGCTGGCTCCTGGCCGCACCCGGAGGAGGTGCTTCGAGTACTGCGGGCCGTCCTCGAGGATCCCGCGATAGAGAAGGTCGGGCACGACCTGAAGTTCGACACCGTCGTGCTCGCGCGACACGGCGTTCGGCTCGAGGGCCTCGGCCTCGACACGATGCTGGCCAGCTATCTGCTCGACGCCACCAGGTCCAACCACCCGCTCGAGGGCACGACGCTCGAGCATCTCGGCTACAAGGCGCTCACCGAGGAAGACGTCTGCGGCCGGGGCGCGAAGGCGATCGGGTTTGAGGCGACGAGCCCCGACGCCGCCCTGAACTACGCGGGGGAGCGGGCGGATCTCGCCCTGCAGCTCGCCGATCGACTGGCGCCCATGCTGGTCACCGACGGGCTCGATCAGGTGTATCGCGATCTGGAGCGTCCGCTCATCCCCGTGCTGGCGGCGATGGAACGAGCCGGGGTGCGCATCGACGGGGTGGCGCTCGCCGGGCAGTCGCACGACATCGAGAGGACGATGACGCGGCTGACGGCGCAGATTTTCGAGATCGCGGGCGAGTCGTTCAACATCAATTCACCGCAGCAACTCTCGAAGATCCTGTTCGACAAGCTGCAACTGCCGGCGCTCAAGCGGAACGTCAAGACCAGGACCGCGTCGACCTCCGTCGACGTGCTCGAGGAACTGGCGCTCGTCCACGACCTGCCGCGCCTCATCCTCGAGTGGAGGGCGCTGCAGAAGCTGAAGGGGACCTACATCGACGCGCTTCCCGAGCTCGTCAACCCGGAGACCGGGCGGGTCCACACGTGCTTCAACCAGGCCGTGGCGGCGACGGGGCGTTTGAGCAGCAGCGATCCGAACCTGCAGAACATCCCGATCCGCACCGAGCTCGGGCGCGAGATCCGGCGCGCCTTCACCGCCGATCCCGGACACGTCCTCATCTCGGCCGATTACTCGCAGATCGAGCTCCGCGTGCTGGCGCACCTGGCCGGCGACGAGACGTTGAGGGAGGCCTTCCAGGCCGGGACCGACATCCACGACCAGACGGCCCTCAAGGTCTTCGGCCCGGAGAGCGGCCTGGATCCGCACGAATTGCGGCGGACGGGCGAAGATCATCAACTACGCCCTCCTCTACGGGAAGACCGCGTTCACCCTCGCCAAGGATATCGGCGTGACGCCGCAGGCCGCTCAGCACTTCATCGACGCGTACTTCGCGGGCTTTCCCCGCGTGCGGAGCTTCATCGAGCGCACGCTCGAGGAGGCGCGCGTCACCGGCGTGGTGAAGACCTTGTACGGGCGAAGGCGGCTCGTGCCGGAGCTCACGAGCCGCAACGGTCAGATCCGGGCGGCCGCCGAACGAGCCGCCGTGAACATGCCGATTCAGGGCACGGCCGCGGACATCATGAAGCGGGCGATGATTCACGTACACGCCGCGCTCGAAGGATCACCGGATGCGCGGATGATCCTGACCGTGCATGATGAGCTGTTGTTCGAGGTCCCGGCCCGGCGGGCCGAGACGATCGCCGCGCTGGTGCGCCAGACGATGGAGTCGGCTGCGGCCCTCGACGTGCCGCTGACGGTCGATGTAGGTATCGGAGCGAACTGGAAAGAAGCGAAGGGCTAGAGTGTAAGTATTTCTATCTGTTCCATCTCTCCTTGAAACCCTCCCAGTCGAGGCGCACGGCGTCGGGCGGCTGCGCCAGCGCCTTGGCGCGGGCGGGCGCAATCCCCCGCTGCACCAGACGATCGAGCTCGCCGCGAAGCGCGACGCCGTGATCGGCCGCGAGCGGCGCGCGAACCCATCCCGCCTGGGCAGCGTCCCATGCGGCTTGCTGATCGCCCTGCGCCCACGCCGCCGCCGCGAGCCAGTACGACGCGACAGTGCTCGCGGGATTGGCGCCGAGCTCGGACTGCATCCGCTTGCGAATCTCCCGGTATACCTCCTGGCGCTCGATATCGGGGCGCGGCCTGACATCGCGGTCGACCGCACTTGCCCACCAGTCGAGCACGCGTTCCCGGGCGTCCGGCGGAAGATCGTCGCGCCGCGCGAGCACTGATTCGAACACCTGGGCGGCTGCCCCCGCGGACTCTCCGAAAAACAGCGCTTCGCCAAGCCCGACCAGGAACTCGACCCGCTCTCGGGCGCTGAGCCGTTCGGGGTTCAGGCGGCGCAGGCGATCGCGCGCGCTGGCCAGGTCTTCCGGCGCTGCGCTCTCCCGAAACCGTTCGAGATACGCGCGCGCCGCGATCAGGTCGGCGCTGTCCTGGCGCGCCGGCACGCGGCCTCCTTCTTCAGCCGCCGCGAGTGCCGCCTCGAATTGACGCTCGTTGTAGAGAGCCCGCGCGCGATCGAGCGGATCCTTCGGATCGGCCGCCCGCAGGGGCATCACGGCAAGGATCAGCAGGGCGATCACCCCGCAGAGCACGTGCGCATGCTGGCGATGGTACCACAGACCATATCGGCCGATAAGTCACTGAGACAACAGCAGTTAGTCCGCCGTCGCGACGGTTTTGGTACAATGCCGCCGTGGTCGAACCGAGGCAGATCCCGCGCGCAGAGCATCCAATCTCGCGCCGCGATATCGACCCCGACGCGCTCAAGGTTCTCTATCGACTCCGGCAGTTCAATTACGTGGCCTACCTCGTTGGCGGAAGCGTGCGCGATCTGCTGCTCGGCCGCCGTCCCAAGGATTTTGACATCGGCACGTCGGCCCATCCCGTACCAGGTCAAGAAGCTATTTCGTAACTGCTGGATCATCGGACGCCGCTTCCGTCTGGCCCACGTCAAGTTCGGCTCGAAGGTGATCGAGGTGGCGACGTTCCGCCGCCAGGTGCAGGCCGGCGAAGAAATCGTCGCAGGAGGGCGTTCCGGTTCACGACCCGTCGACGTATGCGGGCCAGCAGCTGATCCACCGCGACAACACCTTCGGCACGCCCGAAGAGGACGCGTTCCGGCGCGACTTCACGATCAACGCGCTCGTCTACGATATCGCGACCTTCTCGATCATCGACTACGTCAACGGCATGGAGGATCTGCGGGCCGGCATCGTGCGCTCGATCGGCGATCCGGAAGTGCGGTTCGTCGAGGATCCGGTACGGATGCTGCGTGCGGTCGCGCTCGCGGCGCGCCTCGACTTCACGCTGGATCCGCCGGTGCTCGAAGCGATTCGGCTGCATCGCCACGAGATCGCGCGCAGTTCACCGCCACGCCTCCTCGAGGAGTACTACAAGATCCTGCGCTCGGGTTACGCGGAGAAGACGTTTCGGGGCCTTGCCCACGCGGGGTTGCTGGAACCGATTTCCGCCGAGCTCCATCAGGGAGCCGACGAGCCGCTCTGGCGATCGCTTGCGGCCGTGGACGCCTACCGCCGCAGGTTCGAGTCGACGCCCGACACGTTCACGAACACGCTGCTCCTCGGCAGCCTGCTCGTTCCGCTTGGCTTTCCCCCGACATCGGCCCACCCCTCATCGGTGTCCTCCGACGACGAGGCGGCGATGGGACCACGACTGGGCGACCTCCCGCTGGCCCGGCGCGACGTCGAGCGTTTGAAGCAGGTCCTCGGGCTGCAGCGGCGGATTCGCGATCGTGAAGCGAACCTGCGGGCGCAGCGGACCCTCACCCATCGCGCTGTCTTTCGCGAAGCGCTCACGTGGCTCGAGGTCCACGGGAACGCGCCCGAGGTCGTCGCCCACTGGAAGACCGTTCTGGCCGAGCGCGGGGCGGATCTGCCGGCCGCGGGCGAGGTTGAGAGCGAACCCCCGCCATTCCGCCGGCGGCGTCGGCGACGCCGGCGCCGCGCCCGGCCAGTACCGTCAGTAGCGACTCAGAGCTCGACGCCGTTGAATGCCGTGCGGAGAGGCAACCCGCAGTGGACCGGTCTTCGTGTCAACCAGTCACTCGCGGAGCGTGCGGCGACGCTACGCGGCCACTTCCTCGATCGTCTTGTACGGCTTGGCGAGTCGGAGTGCGATCAGCAGCTTGATGAGCGGCCAGGCGGGATCGATCTCGCTGGTGCGGAAGCTGAATTTCGGGCTGCGCGGGTATCCGTGGTGGTTGTTGTGAAGACCCTCGCCGCCGGTGACCAGTGCGAGCAGCCGCAGATTGGTCGCCGTGTTGTCGAAGTTCTTGTAGCCGACGTGGTGGCACAGACCATTGATCGAGGAGGACAGCACGAAGACGTACATCACCGCATGAACGCTGGCCGCCAGCAAGCCCCAGCCGAGGCCGAGCACGGCGCACAGCGCCGCGATCCCCACGAAGAGCCCGGCAACGCCGTGATTGAAGAACAGCCGATCCCAGATGTCTTCATGGATGTCGCGCGCGTAGCGCTCGACGACCTCCTTGTTCTTGGCTTCCTTGACGTAGTGAAACACGTTGCCAAGCTGAACGGACCAGAAGCCCATCAACATCGGGCTGTGCGGGTCGCCTTCCTGATCGGTAAACGCGTGATGCTTGCGGTGAACGGCGACCCATTCTCGTGTCGCGATGCCAGTCGTGAGCCACAGGGACAGACGGAAGAGCCAGGCAACAGCCGGGTGCAGCGTCAGCGCACGGTGGGTCGCGGTGCGGTGGAGGAAAATGGTCGTGCTGAACACGGCCACCTGGATGAGGACCGCGGCGACGAGGAGACACAACAGGAGCGAAGCAAGCACGGACAACTCCTCTGAAGGCGTGTCGCTAGGGGGAACATCCTATTCTATCACGCTTTTAGCCGTATTTTCGCTCGAACTCGCGCATGAACGCCACGAGCGCATCGACGCCTTCCTCCGGAAACGCATTGTAAATGGATGCGCGCATGCCGCCGACCGCTCGGTGTCCTTTCAGGCCGTCCAACTCTGCCGCTTCTGAGTCTTTGATGAACCGCTTCTCAAGCTCTTCAGTGAGCAGCCGGAACGTCACGTTCATCAACGATCGGCTGCTGGCGTGCGCCGTGCCGCGATAGAACCCGGTCCGATCGATTTCCGCGTACAGCTTCGCCGCCTTCCGTTCGTTGATCTCAGCAGTCGCGCTGAGGCCACCTCGGGCGATGAGCCATTTCATGACAAGCCCCAGCAGGTAGACCGCGAAGGCGGGGGGCGTGTTGTACAACGATCCGTGTTCCGCGTGGACGGCGTAGTTCAGCATCGTGGACAGCGTGGCCTTGCGGCTCAGCGAGCGCGCGACCAGATCGTCGCGGATGATGACGATCGTCAGGCCTGCCGGTCCCATATTTTTCTGCGCCCCGGCGTAGATGAGGGCATGGCGCGAGACGTCGATGGGTCGGCTGAACATCTCCGAGGACGTGTCGCTCACGAGCGGCGCGTCGCCAACGTCCGGGATTTGCTGGAACTGCGTGCCTTCGATCGTGTTGTTCGATGTCATGTGCACGTAGGCCGCGCCGCTGGTAAGCGTCAGTTCCCTCTGATCCGGCACGCGCGTATATTGGTCGCCTTTCGTCGTGGCCGCCACGTGCACGGTCCCGACCTTCTTCGCCTCCTGAATCGCCTTCTCGGCCCACGATCCACTGTCGATGTAGTCGGCCGTGGCCCCGGCGCCGAGCAGGTTCATGGGGACCATCGAGAATTGCAGGCTGGCTCCGCCCTGCAGGAACAGCACCCGATAGTTGGCGGGAACCGCCGCCAGCGTGCGAATGTCGGCTTCGGCCTGCGCGAGAATCGCCTCGAACCGTTTCGATCGATGGCTGATCTCGAGAATCGACATGCCGGCGCCTGGCAGCGCCAGCAGATCGCGCTGCGCTTCCTCCAGAACGGACACCGGCATCGCTGCGGGTCCGGCGGAAAAGTTGAAGATGCGATGGACAGTGGTCTTGGAGGTCATGGTCTAGGGTCGTCAGTTAACTGTCAACTGTCAACTCCGATGGCAATAACATGCACGTCGAGGATGTCACCGCAGCCGGCACGGATCGCCTGAAGGAGCGCGTCGGACGGCGCCTGGTCCAGATTGATGCGGGCCACAGCGGCTTCCGCGCCTTCGAACACGACGTTCTCGGTCTCCTGCACGTTGATCAGGCCGCTCCGCAAGCGGTCGAAGACGTGAGCGAGCACTCCGGGACGATCGCGGTGCCGGACGACGAGCATGTGCGTGGCCGGCGTCTTGGTCGCCAGGTTCACGACGTTCGGAACCTTGCCGGTGTTCTTGTAGGTGACGATGACCCGGACGGTCTCGTCCGCAATGGCGTCCTGCGCCTGATCGGTCGATCCGCCGATATGATGCGTCCCGTAGACGTTCGGCCACTGCACGATTCGGTCGGCAAAGGCGCCCGTCGCTGCGGTCGGCTCGTTCGCGAACACGTCGACGCCGACGCGAACGCTACGCTCGCGCACGGATCGTTCGAGGGCCGTGGAGTCGATGAGCTCCGCGCGCGGTGTTGATCACGTAGGCGCCCGGCCTCAGCCTCTCGAGGATCGAGCTGTCGACGAAGTCGCGTGTGGCAGCCGTCAGCGCCAGGTGCACGCTCAGGATATCCGCGCGTTCGGCCATCGTCTGGGGCGACGCGGCGATCTGCACGGGTCCACTCGGCGACGACAATGGCGTTTTGAGCGGGACAGTTCGACACGTAGATACACTGCCGAGAGGCCGCCGCCACGTCGATCGTGTTGTAGCCGGCGCCGGCACGGACGATCAGCGACAGCGCACTGCCTTCGAGCATTGCCGGCGTGACCGGAGTCCCGCGGACGACCAGCACCTCGGCCGTCTCTCGAGAATCGCCTCTGCGAGCGCCGCATCCTTCAGGTCGGGTTGATAGGAAACGTCGCATCCGGCCTTCCTGAGGCCGTCGAGGCCGCTCTGCTCGAACCTGTCGGCGACGAGGACGTTCATGTTCTCCTCCGCGATCGACCGTCCGCCCGAAGAGGCGACAGGAAGGGCTGCGGCGGCCAACCCTTCCCGCCCCTCCTGCCCTTCCCGCCCCTCCAGCCCCCTCCTGCCCTTTCCCGCCCTCCCGCTGGTGGCTAGATGACGTGTATGAGGAGACCGTCTCGAAGCTTGGGCTCGAACCAGGTGCTCTTGGGCGGCATGATGGCGCCGGCGTCGGAGGCTGCCATCAGATCGGCGACGCTGACAGGAAACAGCGAGAAGGCCGCCGCCGCCTGGCCCGAGTCGACGAGCGTCTCGAGCGACCCGGTTCCTCGAGCGCCGCCGATGAAATCGATGCGTTTGTCCGTGCGGACGTCCACGATGTTCAGCACGGGCGCGAGCAACTGATCCTGCAGCACGCTCACGTCGAGCGACGCAATCGGATCGGAGCGGTCCGGCGCCTGGCGCGGCCGGAGGGTCCGCCATTGGCGCTCGAAGTAGAGGGCGAGGTCGCCGCGCGAGATTGGGGGCGCGGGCCCTTCGGTCAGCGTGAAACGCTCGCGTAGCGCAGCGAGGAACTGATCGGCAGACAGCCCGCCGAGGTCCCTCACGATTCGGTTGTACGCGAGAATCTGCACCTGGTCGTGCGGAAACGCGACGGCCAGCATCGTCGTGGCATCGGCGCCGTCACCGATCGACGTGCCCGTTGCACCGCGCGCGGCCATCCCGTCGCGCGCGCGCGCGGCGCTCGCCGCACGGTGGTGCCCGTCGGCGATGTACAGCGCCGGCAGGCGGCCGAACTCCGCGACGAGCGTGTCGCGATCGGTCCCGTGGACGGCCCACAGGGTGTGCTGCACGTGGTCGTCTGCCTCGAAGTCGAAGAGCGGATCGCCCTTCGCGACGCGTCGGGACACGGCATCGATCCCGTCGGTGGCGCGGTAGGTCAGAAACACGGGACCGGTCTGCGCCCCAAGGGTCAGCATGTGCCGGGTGCGATCGTCCTCCTTGTCCCGCCGGGTCCGTTCGTGCTTCTTGATGAGGTCGCGGTCGTACTCGTCGATCGAGTAGCAGGCGGCCACGCCGATCTGCTCGTGCGATCCCATTCGCAGGCGATAGCAGTACACGCAGGGCTCGGATTCGAAGACGAGCGATTCGGTCTTCAGTCTGGAGAAGTTCTCGGCCGCGCGGCGATAGACGGCCTCCGAGTACGGATCGGTCGAAGCCGCCAGCTCGATCTCCGCGCGAGAGACGCGCAGAAAACTCAGCGGGTTGCCTTCCGCCAGCGCCCGCGCTTCATCGGTGCTGACGACGTCGTAGGGGACCGCCGCGATCCGCCAGGCGTCTGCCGGCCTTGGACGCAGCGCGCGAAACGGGTGCAGGGACGCCATGGGGATCAAATTATGTCATGAGGTGCTGGGCGTCCCGGAAGGCGCTTGGGTCGCCTTCCGGGATTAGTGCTAACGACCGTGCCGGCTCGCCCACGCCCGCAGCGTTGACTGCCGCTCCACGGCGACAGGCACCTCGTTCAGCCGATCGGATGGCCAGGGCAGGCGGAAGGTCCAGTTCCTGTCATTGACCGTGGCCGGCTCGTTGATCCGGTCGTGCCACCCGAACACGTCCTGCACGACGGTCAAGAAAAGGTCCGATCGGGACGCAAAGAGCGCTTCGAGCAAGACATCCCGGATGATGGGATCGTACGGACCGATCGTCAGCCCCGCTCCGCCGGTGAGCCACTGAATCGTCCGAAGATCGTTCACCTTCGACCGTTCGTCCGGCGATGCATGCTCCCACCACGTCGCCATCGGCTCGGTGTCGTGGGTGCCGGACGCCGCAACCGAGAGCGCAGGGTATTCGAAAGGATCGCGGAAGGGCTGACCCTCCCAATGCCAATAGCGCTCCCACCGGAACACGCAGAAGCCCGGCACACCGAGCCGCATCAGGGAAGCCCGGACGAAATCGGGCACCGTGCCGAGATCCTCGGCGATGATCTCCGCGCCTGGTTCGCGAAGCACGGCCAGCACGCGTTCGCCGAGCGCGAGCTGCCGCTCCTCTTCGGCGGGCGTGAAGAACGGCTCGCGGCCGTCGTGCGGCCGGGCATACGTCCGGTAGAAACCGACGACATGGTCGACGCGGTACCCGTCGTATAGGTCGCTGGTTCGCCGCGCGCGATCGCGCAGCCAGCCGAAATCGTCGGCTGCGGCCGCGGCCCATCGATAGGCCGGCATGCCCCAGTCCTGGCCGGTTGCGGTGAACGCATCGGGCGGTGCGCCGATCGACACGTCGAGATGGAACTGGTCCTGCCGGGCCCATACGTCGGCGCTGTCGCCATCCACCATGAACGGGAGATCGCCGAACAGCCCGACGCCGTTTGCCGCGGCAGCGGCGCGCGCCTCTCGCCACTGCGAGTCGGCCAGCCACTGCAGGTATTGGTGGTATAGCACGTCGGCCCAGATCTCCTGGCGCGCGCGCTCAAGAGCGTCTGGATCGCGGCGACGGAGCGGCTCGGGCCATTCGGTCCACGGCCGGTCCTGTTCTCGACGATGAATCGCCCGAAACAGGGCGTAGTCGTCGAGCCACCACGCCTGGCTGGCGATGTACGCTCGCAGCGAGAGGGCGCGCGCCGTGTCGCGGCGCCATTCCTCTTCGCTGAAACGCTCGAATGACACGGCAAACGCCGCATCCTTCAAGCGCCGGATCGGCTGATACTCCACCCGGGGGGAACGCCGCGCCTCGGCGAGACGTGCCCGATCGGCCGACGGGAGCGTGACCTCGCCGCCGATCGCGGCAAACTCCGGCACCGCGGTGACGCGGATGAAGATCGGATCGATGGCCATCGCGCTCGTCGCCGAGTATGGCGATGTCCCGCCACGCGCCATTTCGTTGAGCGGCAGCAGCTGCAGGACGCGCAGGCCGGCGCCGGCGAGCCACGCGGTTATCGGCGCGACATCGCTGATATCGCCGATGCCCCAGCTCGCGGTCGACGGACACGAAAACAACGGGATGAGGACGCCGGCACGGCGGCCGGAAGACGCGCTCACGCCTGGCCGCCGCGCGACTCGAGGTACCGGAACGTGCGCGAAACGCCCTCGCGGAAGCGAGTCTCGGAGCCAATCAGGCTGACCACGAGGTGCGACTCGCGCGCGAAGTCGAAGAAATAACCTGGATGTGTCAGCACGTCTGCATCCGCAAGAAGGTTGAGCACGAGCTCCTCTTCCGGGCAGAGCGAGGGAACGCGGACGATGGCGTACCATCCGCCTTCCGCGTGGAGCACCTCGCAGGTCGGTATCGCCGCGCCCGTGGCGGCCAGATGATTGTAGTTCGCGGTCACGCGCGCCTGAATCTGCCGGCGCAGCAACGTGCCGCGATGCAGCAGTTCCGGCGCGGCAAGCTGCACCGGCGTCGACACCGACAAATAGGTATCGCACGCGAACTCCAGCCGCGCCAGCGCGTGCTCGACGGCATTCGCCGGGCCGCCGACGCCGATCCAGCCCAGCTTCACCTGCGGCAGGCCGATGGATTTGGAAAGCCCCCCGAGGCTGAACGCCAGGACGTCCTGGCGTTCGAGCACGCGGCCGCTCGACCGCGAGGCGCCGGCAACGATTTCGTAGTCAGCGAACACCTCATCCGCGATCAGGGCGATGTCGCGCGCGGCGCAGATCGCCGCCAGGCGATCCAGCTCGTGCGATTTCACGTACGACCCCGTCGGGTTGTTGGGAGTCACGATCAGCAGCGCGCGCGTCCTGTCGGAGAGGGCGTGCTCGACACTTGCGATATCGACGCTCCAGACGCCGTGGTAGTCGAGGTCGTACGGGGTGATCGTCACGGCGTCGAGACGGCCCAGATGCTCGAACAGCGGATAACTCGGGCGCGGCGCGAGAATCCGATCTCCCGGGTCGCAGAGCACGCGAAACAACAACGAATAGGCGTCGCTGCTGCTGACCGTGAGGATGATTCGCTCAGGGGCGACCGCGATCCCGCGGCGTGCATAGTCGTCCGCGACGGCCTGCCGCGCCTCCAGCGCGCCGAACGGCTGCGGCGAATACGTCAGCCCGCGGCGATCGCCGAGCGGCACGAGAAGATCGGCCGGATAATCCAGTCCAGCGCGGGTGGGATTGGATTCGGTCAGGTCGATGTAGGGACGGCCCTCCGCACGCCTTCGCTCGAGCGCATGCGTCAGTCGATTGGGCGTCAGGTCGGCTTGCACGCGGCTGGAGAACATCAGCGCGTGGAACCGATCTCGATGCGTTCAATGGTGTCGCATCGATTTCGCCTCTTTGCATCGCTGTTCACCGCCGCAGGTCGCGCGTGGCCGCGGAGTACTCGAGCATCTGGACGGCCAGATCCTGCGGATAAGAAATGGCCACGTCGCTGATCCGCCCGGCCTCGTCCACGACGGTCTCGAGCTTCGGCATGACGAACGCGCTGTACGACGGCAGGTTCAGCCGATCGACACGGGCGACCACTTCGTCCCGAAGCTTCGGATCGAAATGCACGCCGTACGTCTCGAAGAGCGAGCGGGCGGCCGGGTAGTCGCCTTCGGATTTGATGCGCTGTACTTCACGGAGCAAACGGCCGACGCCTTCATGAAACGCCTCGGGATCGGTCATGACGAAATAGGTTTTCGCGTCGCGCGTTCGCACGTCGATCGCCTTCGCGTGGCCGATCAGCCAGCCGACGATGAGCTGGATGGCCCGCATGTGGTCTTCTTCGAGCTGGGTGCCCTCGCGTACGCGCCGCAGCTGCACGAGCGCGTTGCGCGCGTACGCCTCGTACTCGGCCCGCACGAGTTCCGCCTGCTCGTCGGGGTTCACCAGCCCGAGCTCGGCGAGCTTGCGATCGGGCAGAAAATACAACGCGACGAGCTCGGCGCGGGCCTCCTCGAGCGCCGAGTACTGTTCCTTCAAGACGGTCTGGGGGCTCCCCTTCAGCCGCTCCTCCACCTTGCCCGATCCGTGGCCGATCACTTCATGCATGTTCGTCGTCAACTCGCCGCCAAGAGCGCTCCAGCGCTCGGATCGCTCCGCCTCCTCGCTGCTCCATGAAAACTCCGTCCGGAATTCCGGCAGCATGGACTTGTCGTTCGCGTCGCGGACATTCGCGAGCGAGACCGACTTGCTGCCGTACCGCTCGCGCACGCGCTGATCGTTCGGCAGGTTGATCCCGATGGCGGTCACCGGTCCGGCGTCGCCGGTCTCGACGACGACGTCGATCGCGTTCGCCGTGATGCCGCGGACGCCCTGGTTGCGATACCTCGGGTCCCACGGCATCCGTTCCTCGAACCACGGCGCGGCGGCGGCAAGCTTCTGCATGCCCTCGGTCTTGTCGCGGTTGACGTAGAACACAATGCCTTCCCACGCGCCTTTGATGCCGCGCGCGTCGAGGTACACTTCGACGAAGCCGTTGATCGTGTCGACCGGTGACGATTTGTCCTCGACCCACGCGATGTCGTACGCCTCACGATCGCTGTCCGTGCCGGTCTGGTAATACCGGACCTGAGCGCGGAGGGCCTCGGCCATCGGTCCGGTTGCCAAGGGGATCGCCGCTTCGAGATGCCGGATGACAGCCGAGATCTGGCTGCCGTAGCGCCCGTCGGCGCGATACACCTCCTCGATCACCAAGCCATCTCTCTTCACGAGCCTTGAGTTCAGCGGGAACTCCTCGCGAAAGCCTGCGAGGTCCTCCATCGAGACGTCCTCGTACAGGTTGTTGGCGCTCGCCGAAAGAATATCGATACCCGCGCTCGGGCGTCTTGGCCGTCACCAGCGGGTCGACGGCCGGATCGAAGAACATCGGGTTCAACCGGGCGAGCAGCTGATCGAGCGTCTCACCGGCAGCCGTCGCGAACCTCGCGCCGGCCTTTGCGGCGGTGTGCGCCGCGGCCGCGAACGCTTCCGCGGTGCAGGCCAACACGAACTTGCGCGCGCTCTTGTTGTTGTAGGGACCGCTGTTGATCCAGAACAGTTTCGTGTACCTGAGGATCTCGGCGTACGTCCTGGGCTCGATGCCCGGCGCGGTGATGATCGCCTCGAGCACGTCGCGCATTTCCAGACTCCGCGCGTGCTTCTGATCGTAGAAGATGTCCCGGCCCGCTAGCGCCGCCTGATAGAGATGCCAGATGAGCGTTTTCTCGGCAAGCGGCAGATCGCGAAAGCCATCGGCGTACAACTGCACGACGGCCGCGTCGCCGACGCGCTCGAGGAGGTACTTCCGCTCGGACGCCGTATCAGGAACCGGCGCCCCGGCAGCAGTCGAAGGCCGACCACCGGACGCGGCGGCTCCGAGGTTGGACATCACAGCGATCGGCATCTTGAACGATCCTCGTTAGCTTGACAGCTCACAGCTATCAGTCAGTCACATCAGCGACAGTTCACGCGCAGCCAGGATGAGCGTCTCACTTCCCGATCTGCTGAAAGCTGTCAACTGATAACTGTAAGCTGTCTGAGAAGTAGTCTATAGCTCTACCCGCTCCAGATACGCCGCCACGTGCGTGGGCCACTGGCGCTCCTGCTGAATCCGTGCAGACAGCGCGTCGAGCGCGACCTTCTCGCCGTGCACGAGATAGGTCATCGAAGGCGGCTTCGAGAAGCCGGACAACCACCGCAGAATCTCGCCGGCGTCGGCATGCGCCGACATCGAATCGATCTTTGCAATTTTCGCGGCGACCAGGATGTCGCGTCCCTTGATGCGTACCTGCTTCGCGCCGTCGACGAGCTGCCGGCCACGCGTGCCTGCCGCCTGGAACCCGACAAATAACACCGTGTTCTTCGAGCTGGGCAGGGTCGCGGCGAGGTGGTGCAGCACCCGGCCGCCTGTCGCCATCCCGCTCGAGGCGATGACAATCGCGGGCCTGTGTGACTGAACGAGCTCGATCGACTGCTGAACCGAGGCGACCGTGGTCATCCGCTGCGTCGCGAAGACGCTCAACCCGCGCGCCGCAGGCTTCAAATCGGTGTCGAGCTCGTCGAGACGTTCGCTGTAGAAGCGCAGCGCCCGGGCGGCCATCGGACTGTCGACATACACGGGCAGGACCGGGACACGGTTTGCCTCTTCCAGCCGCTTGAGCCAAAAAATGACTTCCTCGACGCGGCCGATGGCGAACGCCGGCACGATGAGCTTGCCTCCGCGCGAGACCGTGTCGTTGACGATCGCCGCCAGTTGCGCCCCGTCGTCGTCTTCCGGGTGGAGCCGATCTCCGTAGGTCGATTCGACGAGCAGCACGTCAGCCGACTCCACGTTCGCTGGATCCGGCAGGATAGGACGGCCGTAACGTCCCAGATCGCCGCCGAACAGGATCGTCTTGCCGTCCGCAAGCCGCACCCGGGCATAGGCGGAGCCGAGCAAATGGCCGGCTGGGAGAAATTCCACTTCGATCTCCGGCGCCACCGGAATCAGCCGGTTGTACCCGACCGGCTGCAGCAACGTGAGCGCACGGGCGGCGTCCGCCGCCGTATACAGGGGGAGTGCCGGATGGTGTCGGGTGAAACCCTGTTGATTCGCTTCGCGCGCGTCCTCTTCCTGAATCTTCGCCGAATCGGGGAGCACGAGAGAGCACAAGTCCTTCGTGCCTGGAGTGCAGAACACGCGTCCTCGGAAGCCTCCAGCGACCAGTCGCGGAAGATACCCGCAGTGATCGAGGTGTGCGTGCGTCAGGATCAGCGCGTCGATGGCCGTCGGCGCAATCGGGAGCGGCTGCCAGTTGCGGTCGCGCAGTTCCTTGAGTCCCTGGAACAGGCCGCAGTCGATGAGGATCCGATGGGTGCCGATGTCAAGCAGGTGCTTGGAGCCAGTGACCGTGCCGGCTGCACCGAGAAACGTCAGTGAAGGCATCGATTGACTATAGCGGACCGGACTTCTGACAACCGGAGGCCAGCGGTTAGATCTTCCACGTAAAACATGCGCGTGCTATAGTTTAGAGCTGCTCCGCACGCCGTCGCGACTCGGGTGGTGTGCCGCGTTCGATTCGATCTTGAGTCTTTGATTTCCGGCGATTTCCGCGTATTGTGAGCTCGGTTTCTTTTCCCGATCCGTCGGGAGCCTCGCTGCTTCAGCCACGGGAGATTTCACGAATGACCGAAGACACTCAACGAGACGTCTCCAGACGGAACTTCATCAAGGGAGTGATTGCGGCGGGCGCCGCGGTCTCGTCGGCGGCCTATGTGTTCCGCGGGAGCGCGCTGCTCGGGCAGCAGCCGTCGCTGCCGGGCAGCGTCGAGCGGCTCCTGACGCTGAACGTCAACGGGCAGGATCGCCGCGTCGACGTGATGAAGCAGGAAACGCTGGCCATGACGTTGCGCTACAAGCTCGGGCTGACCGGCACCAAGCTGGGCTGCGACCGCTCGGAATGCGGCGCCTGCACCGTCCTGGTGGACGATGTGCCCCGGTATTCGTGCTCGGTGCTGACGCATTCGGTGCGCGGCGCGAAGATCGTGACGATCGAAGGGCTGGCCAGCGCCGACGGGACGCTGCATCCGATCCAGCAGGGCGTGGTGAGCGAGCAGGGGTTCCAGTGCGCCTTCTGCATGCCGGGCTTCGTGATGGCGGCGGCCGGCTTCCTCAAGACGAATCCGAACCCGACCCGGGCCGAGCTGGCGCATGGGGTGTCCGGCAATCTGTGCCGGTGCCAGGACTACGACAAGATCCTCACCGCCCTGATGAAGGGCGCTGAGAACATGCGGAGGGCGTAACGTGGCTGACAAACTAATCGGACAGAACTACACCACCCCGGACCTCGTCGCGAAAGTCACGGGCATGGCGAAGTACGCCGAAGACTTCCGCGCCGACGGGATGCTGTTCGCGAAGCTGCTGCTCAGCCCGATGCCGCATGCGCGCGTGGTGAGCATCGACACGAGCGCGGCGCTCGCGATGCCCGGGGTGAAAGCCATTCTCACGGTTGAGGACCTGCCTGGTGCTGCCGCCGGGGCGAGCCTCGGCGAGAACATCACGGCCTCGATCCAGACCGAGCGCGGCCTGACGATGGAGCCGCTGTATCACGGTGAGCCGATCCTCGCGGTGGCGGCGGTGGACGAGCTCACCGCGACCGAGGCGATCGAGCGGATTCAGATCGAGTACGAGCCGCTGCCCTTCGTCGTCGATCCGATCGCCAGCCTGCGCCCGGGCGGGCCGAACGCGCGGACGCAGGGCAACGTCTGGGTCCGCCCTCCGGTGACGGCCGCACCGCCGCCGGCAGCGCCGGGCCAGCCTGCCGCAGCACCCGCGCGTCCCGAAATCAAAGAGCTGAAATGGACGGCCGAGGACTTCGCCGCAGCCGGTGAGGGGCAGCTCCCCCTGGGCAAGCACACCGGTGACGAGTGGACATACGGCGACATCGAGGCCGGGTTCAAAGACGCAGCCCTCGTGATCGACCAGACCTTTGTGGGCCAGAACACGAGCCACCAGGCCCTGGAGCCACGCTCTGCGATGGCGTACTGGCAGAACGGCAAACTGTATCTGCACGGTGGCACGCAGAGTACGGTCCAGACCGTTGCCTCGATCGCGCGCTGGGTCGGCATTCCCGCCGAGAACGTCGTGCTGATCAGCGAGTACACGGGCGGCGGCTTCGGCAGCCGGATCCCGGGCAACATCGCCATGGCCATCCCGGCGCTGCTGTCGAAGAAGGCCAACGCTCCGGTGATGATGCGCATCACGCGCGAAGAAGATCACTACATCGGCCGCGCCCGCCCCGCGCTTCACGCGCGAGCCAAGGTCGGCTTCGACAAGGAAGGCCGTATCACGGCCCTCGATCTGTTCGCCCTCGTGGAAAACGGCCCCTACGACGCCGTGGGCGATGCGCGGTCGGCGGCGGACGTGATCTCTCTGGCGTACCAGCCGAAGGCGATGCGCGCCCGCATGCTGAACGTGCTGACCAACACGCCACCGCGAGGCCCGCAACGCGCGCCCGGCGGGATGCAGGGCGTCGCGATCATGGAGCCCATCATCTCCCAGGCGGCGCGCAAGCTGGGGGTCGATCAGGTGGCCATCCGGAAGATCAACGCTCCGGCAGGGAAGGCGAAATTCGGAGCGCCCGCGGCGCGCGGCCAGCAGCTCTACGTGACGAGCGCCTTCGTCAAGGAAGCGCTCGACAAGGGCGCCGAGCTGTTCAACTGGGAAGAAAAAAAGGCGCGGAGCGGACAGCGGATCGGGTCGAAGGTGCGTGGCTCTGGCGTCGGCATCAGCACGTATGCGGCCGGTTCGATTGGCTTCGACGGCCTGTTGGTCATCAGACCCGACGGGAAGGTGCAGCTGCAATCCGGTATCGGCAACCTCGGCACGCACGCCGTGATCGACGTGCACCGCGTGGCGGCCGAGATTCTCGGCGTGTCGTGGGAGCAATGCGAGGTCGTCTGGGGCAACACGTCGAAAAACCTGCCCTGGACCTGCGCGTCTGGCGGCAGCCAGACGCTGCATGCCATGACACGTGCATCGCACGCTGTCGGCACCCAGGCCAAGAAGATGCTGCAGGAGATCGCCGCCCAGACGCTCGGCGGCGCGCCGGCGAGCTATCAGGTGGCCGATGGCCGCGTGTTCGGCGGCGGGCGCAGCATGACGCTGGCACAGGCGGCGCAGAAGGCGATCGAGCTCGGCGGGAAGTTCGACGGTCATGAGCCGCCCGAGAACGTCAACAACTACACGAAGACGTCGATCAAGGCGCTGGCCGGGCAAGGTCTGGTGGTGGCCGCACGCGACACGTATCCGCGAGACGGCCAGTCGCGTTCGTACGTCGTCGGCTTCGCCGAGGTCGAAGTGGACGTCGAGACGGGCCACGTCGCCATTCTCGATTTCACGGCTGTCGCCGACGTCGGCACCGTCATCAATCCCCGCAGCCTGCAGGGCCAGACCTTCGGCGGGTTGATGCTGGGCATTGGCCATGCGATCGGTCAGAAGTGGGTGTACGACCAGCACTACGGCGTGCCGCTCGCCAAGCGCTTCCACTACAACAAGCCGCCGTCAATTCTCGATGCGCCGGCCAATTTCCAGTTTGCGGCCGTGAACCTGCCGGATCCGGAGACCCCGGTCGGCGCGCGGGGGATCGGCGAGCCGCCGGTCGGCGCCGGCTGCACGGCTGTGCTGAATGCAATTGCGGCAGCGGTGGGTGACGACGTGTTCCGGCGCATACCGGTGACAGCGGACATGATCCTGATGGCGCTCGAGGCCGGGCGTCCGATGCACGAGGCGTTGACGGCAAACATTTAGTGATCGGGTGATTTGGCGACTTGGTGATTGGGCGATTCAGTGATTTAGCGAGTTAGTGATTTGGGGGATGGGTCAGTCACCTGACTCCAGCCGTGACCAGATCACCCGATGACCCGATCTCCAGATTTCAGGAGCAACTGATATGGCAGTCATTCGCGACGTGATGCCGGTCTTCGAGCTGTTTCAGCCGGCGACGGTGGCCGATACCCTGAGCCTGCTGGATCGCTACGGGGCCGAGGCCTGGATCATGGCGGGCGGCCTCGATACGTTCGACTGGCTCAAGGACCGGGCGAAGCGGACCAGCCTCGTCATCGACCTGAGCCAGGTGGCGGAGCTGCGCGGGATCAAGGAGGTCAACGGCGGCCTCGAGATCGGGGCGCTGACCACGCTGACCGAGGTCGGGCGGCACCCGGTGGTGCGCGAGCAGTTCGGGCTGCTGCGGGAAGCGGCCGACCTGGTGGCCTCGCCGCAGATCCGCAACCAGGGGACGCTCGGCGGCAACGTCTCGCAGGACACGCGCTGCTGGTATTACCGCAGCGGCTGGACGTGCTATCGGGCGGGCGGCAACATCTGCTATGCGGATACGCCGACGGCGATCAACCGCGAGCACGCGATCCTCAATGCCGACCGCTGCGTGGCGGTGAGCCCGTCGGACACGGCGCCGGCGCTGATCGCGCTCGACGCGCAGATGGTGCTGCGCCGCGCGGGCGGCGGGGAACGGGTGGTGGACGCGGAAGCCTACTTTGTGGGCCCGGGGATCGACATCATGCGGATGACGGTGCTGCGGCCGGGCGAACTGCTGACGGCGATCCGGCTTCCGGCGACCTGGGCCGGGGCCCAGTTCTACTTCGAGAAGGTGCGCGACCGGCAGGTCTGGGACTTTCCGCTCGTCAACGTCGCCTCGGCGATGAAAGCCTCGGGCGGCACGATCCAGGCACCTGCGCCTGGCGGTGGGCGCCGTCGCGGCGACGCCGCTGCGGCTGCGGGCGGTCGAGACGGCGGTGGCCGGGCAGCCGCGCAACGAAGCGACGGCGGACCTGGCCGGCCGGCTGGCCGTCGAGGGCGCCGTGCCGCTCCGCTACAACGGCTACAAGATTCCTCTGATGCGCAACCTCGTCAAACGCGCCATCCGCGGGACCGGGCCGACGGCGACCACCTGATTGGTCGCGGCTCGGATCGTCTCTTGGACGTTGACGTCCGACGTGCTCAGGCACGCCTCAGAGCCTGTGAAGAAATCGCTGTTTGGCGATTTCTTCACAGGCTCTCAGACTTCAGACGTGAGACCTCACAGTTGAACCTACATACTCTGCTCGTCGCGGCAGGCGTTCTGTTTGCTGCCGGCTGTGGCGTCGAGTCGAAGCCCGCCACCGAGGACGCCTTCATCTGGCAGCAGCTGGGCTCATGGACGGGCCGGGGATCGCAACAGACAGAATCCTTCATCGGCGAGACCGGTTCCCTGCGCGTGAGGTGGGAAACGCGCAACGAGACCGCGCGCGGACGCGGAAGGTTTCAGGTGACCGTTCACAGCGCGATCAGCGGGCGGCCCCTCGCACTTGCCGGCGAATCACGGGGCGTGGGTCACGACATTTCCTACATCAACGAAGATCCCCGGGTGTTCTACCTGGTCGTGGACTCGGCCAACCTCGAGTGGTCCGTGACGGTCGAGGAGGGCCTTGCCGTCACCGCGTCAAAAGTCCAAGACAAGCCCCATCAAACGGGTCGGTGATCAGCGCTCCTTGAGCTTGAACATTGGCCTGATTCAGCTTATCGTGGTCGCGATCACAGACATCGACAAACGCCCGCCGACGCAGTCGCCGAGCCCGGCCGATTCCAGCGACAGGGAGACGTTCAGATGATCGAAGCGACGCAGCCGAACGTGTCACGACGCAACTTCATCAAGGGAGTGATTGCGGCGGGCGCCGCGGTCTCGTCGGCGGCCTATGTGTTCCGCGGGAGCGCGCTGCTCGGGCAGCAGCCGTCGCTGCCGGGCAGCGTCGAGCGGCTCCTGACGCTGAACGTCAACGGGCAGGATCGCCGTGTCGACGTGATGAAGCAGGAGCGCGGTGCCAGGACTACGACAAGATCCTCACCGCCCTGATGAAGGGCGCTGAGAACATGCGGAGGGCGTAACGTGGCTGACAAATTGGTCGGGCAGGACTACCTCACGCCCGACCTTGTGGCGAAGGTCACGGGCAAGGCGAAGTATGCCGAGGACTTGCGCGCCGAGGGCATGCTGTTCGCGAAGCTGCTGTGCAGCCCGATGCCGCACGCGCGAGTGACACGCATCGACACGAGCGCGGCGCTCGCGATGCCGGGCGTCAAAGCGATCCTGACGGTCGACGATCTGCCGGCCGTGGTCGAGGGCGCGAACCTCGGGCGAGGGCATCATCGCGAGCACGCTCAGCGAGCGCGGCCTCACGATGGAGCCGCTGTATCACGGCGAGCCGATTCTGGCGGTGGCGGCGGTGGACGAGCTGACCGCGACCGAAGCGATCGAGCGGATTCAGGTCGAGTACGAGCCGCTGCCCTTCGCGGTCGATCCGCTCGTCAGCTTGCGCCCCGGCGGTCCGAACGCGCGGGTGCAGGGCAACGTGTGGATCCGGCCGCCTGCGACGCCACCCGCGCCGCAGGCGGCGGCGGGGCAGCCGATTACGAGCGGTACCGCCACGCCCGCCGCGGCGCCCGCCCGGCCGCAGGTCAAAGAGCTGAAGTGGACCGCGGAGGATTTTGCCGCGGCGCACGACGGACAGCTGCCCCTCGGCCAGCACACCGACGAGTGGTCGTACGGCGATGTGGAGGCAGGGTTCAAGGACGCCGCTCTCATTCTCGACGAGACGTTTGTCGGGAACAACACGAGTCACCAGCCGCTCGAGACGCGCTCGGCGATGGCGTACTGGCAGAACGGCAAGCTCTACATGATCAATTCGACGCAGAGCACGGTCCGCACGGTGGCGGCGGTGGCGCGATGGGTTGGCATCAAGCCGGCGGATGTGGTCGTGATCAGCGAATACACGGGCGGCGGGTTCGGCAGCAAGAGCTCGTCGTCGGTCTTCATCGCCGTCGCCGCGCTGCTGTCGAAGAAGGCCAACGCGCCGGTCATGATGCGGATCAGCCGTGACGACGAGCACGCCATCGGCCGTGCCCGCCCCGCCATTCATTCACGCGTCAAGATCGGCTTCCGGAAGGACGGCCGCATTACGGCGCTCGACGGGTTGTTCGTGGTCGACAACGGACCGTACGACGTGGTCGGCGACTCGCGATCCCTGGGGGACCACGGATCCCTGTCGCATCAGCCTCTGGCCATGCGGTGGCGCGCACTGAACGTGCTGACGAACACGCCGCCGCGCGGCGCGCAGCGCTCCCCGGGTGGCTACCAGGCCAGCGCATTGATGGAGCCGATTCTTGCGAAGGCGGCGCGCAGGCTTGGCATCGACGAAGTCGAGATTCACCGGATCAACGCCCCGTCCGGCAAGGCGGAGTTCGGCGGGCCGAACGCACGCGGCGTCCGGAATCATGTGACGAGCGCGTTCGTGAAAGAGGCGTTGGACAAGGGCGCCGAATTGTTCCGGTGGGAGGCACGGAAGGCGCACAATGGCGAACGCAATGGCTCGAAGGTTCGCGGCGTCGGCGTCGCGGTCAGCGCCTATTCCGGCGGACCCGTCGGCTTCGATGGGTTGCTGATTCTGAAACCCGACGGGCGATTGACCGTCCAGTCGGGCATCGGCAACCTCGGCACCGAGTCCACGTTCGATGTGCACCGCGTCGCCGCTGAACTGATCGACATCCCGTGGGACAAAGTCGACGTGACGTGGGGCAACACGTCGAAGCACCTGCCGAACACCTGCAGCCAGAGCGGCAGCTCGACGACGCACGCGATGACGCGCGCCGCACACGCCGCCGCCAGCGATCTCGTCAAGAAGCTGCAGGAGATCGCGGCCCAGACGCTCGGCGGACGTCCCGAGTCCTACCGTGTGGCGAACGAGCGAGTGTCGAGCGGCGGGCGCAGCATGACGCTGGCGCAGGCGGCGCAGAAGGCGATCGAGCTCGGCGGCACGTACGACGGTCACGAGCTCCCGGAGGATATCGCGGCCTTCACCAAGACATCGGCGACTAATCTCGCGGGTCAGGGGTTGATGGGGGTCGCCAGAGATAATTACGGGCGCGACGGCATCACGAAGGCGTACACGGTGGCGTTCGCCGAAGTCGAAGTGGACGTCGAGACCGGGCAGTATCAGGTGCTCGATCTGCTCGCGGTCGCCGATTGCGGCACCGTGATCCACCCGCGCAACCTGAAGGCGCAGGTGCTGGGCGGCATCATGCTCGGGCTGGGACATGCCCTCGGCCAGAAGTGGGCGTACGACCAGCACTACGGCGTGCCGCTCGCCAAACGCTTCTACCACAACAAGCCGCCCTCGATCCTCGATGCGCCGCTCAAGATGGACGCAGTCGCGCTGGGCCTTCCGGATCCGGAAACGCCGGTCGGGGCCCGCGGCATCGGCGAGGCGCCGGTGGGTGCCGGGTTCGGTGCCGTGGTCAACGCGATTTCAGCGGCGCTTGGCAGCGACGACATCTTCCGCCGCGCGCCGGTGACGCCGGATATGATCCTGATGGCGCTGGAGCACGGCCGGCCGATGCAGGAGCCGTTGACGCTGCGAACATCTAGTTATCTGGTTATTTGGTCAATCAATGACCAGATGACTAGATGACCCGATGACCAGATTCAGGAGTCAGCCTATGGCAGTCATTCGCGACGTGATGCCGGTCTTCGAGCTGTTTCAGCCGGCGACGGTGGCCGATACCCTGAGCCTGCTGGATCGCTACGGGGCCGAGGCCTGGATCATGGCGGGCGGCCTCGATACGTTTGACTGGCTCAAGGACCGGGCGA
Organism: uncultured Acidobacteriota bacterium; assembly: GCA_963745495.1. Lineage (GTDB taxonomy): Bacteria > Acidobacteriota > Vicinamibacteria > Vicinamibacterales > CAVVIG01 > CAVUXJ01. Next base: position 208,154 of record CAVUXJ010000005.1, on the reverse strand, counting down.
AGCGGACCAGCCTCGTCATCGACCTGAGCCAGGTGGCGGAGCTGCGCGGGATCAAGGAGGTCAACGGCGGCCTCGAGATCGGGGCGCTGACCACGCTGACCGAGGTCGGGCGGCACCCGGTGGTGCGCGAGCAGTTCGGGCTGCTGCGGGAAGCGGCCGACCTGGTGGCCTCGCCGCAGATCCGCAACCAGGGGACGCTCGGCGGCAACGTCTCGCAGGACACGCGCTGCTGGTATTACCGCAGCGGCTGGACGTGCTATCGGGCGGGCGGCAACATCTGCTATGCGGATACGCCGACGGCGATCAACCGCGAGCACGCGATCCTCAATGCCGACCGCTGCGTGGCGGTGAGCCCGTCGGACACGGCGCCGGCGCTGATCGCGCTCGACGCGCAGATGGTGCTGCGCCGCGCGGGGGCGGGGAACGGGTGGTGGACGCGGAAGCCTACTTTGTGGGCCCGGGGATCGACATCATGCGGATGACGGTGCTGCGGCCGGGCGAACTGCTGACGGCCATCCGGCTTCCGGCGACCTGGGCCGGGGCCCAGTTCTACTTCGAGAAGGTGCGCGACCGGCAGGTCTGGGACTTTCCGCTCGTCAACGTCGCCTCGGCGATGAAAGCCTCGGGCGGCACGATCCAGGCCCTGCGCCTGGCGGTGGGCGCCGTCGCGGCGACGCCGGTGCGGCTGCGGGCGGTCGAGACGGCGGTGGCCGGGCAGCCGCGCAACGACGCGACGGCGGACCTGGCCGGCCGGCTGGCCGTCGAGGGCGCCGTGCCGCTCCGCTACAACGGCTACAAGATTCCCCTGATGCGCAACCTCGTCAAACGCGCCATCCGCGGGACCGGGCCGACGGCGACCACCTGATCGCGGAAGGCGCTTGTGACGCTTTTTTGCTCGATCCGTCATCAAAAAGGGGTCGTACCCCCTTTCGCTTCGGCACGAGTCACGGGGTACTCGGGTCATTGAACTATCGAGCGCTCCGGTTACTCGGCTCCCAGGTCGTTGTCGTAGCGACGTTCGGCTTCCTGTTCGACGCGTGCGGAGACAAACCGAAGCCTGTCACAAGGGACGTGCAAGCCTGGCGGAAGCTCGGGTCCTGGACTGGCCGCGGTCCAATATCGACCGAACCGTTCATCAGCGATACCGGCACGCTGCGGCTGCAATGGGAAACCCGCAACGAGGCGGCTCCCGGGAAGGGAGTCTTTCAGATCACCGTTTACAGCGACGTCAGCGGACGGCCGCTCGTCCTGGCTGTCGACCATCGAGGCACCGGTAGCAATACGGTGTACGTCAACGAGGATCCCCGTCCGTTCTACCTTGGCATCGAATCAGCGGCGCTGGAATGGTCCATTTCCGTGGATGAGGCGATCCCCGCCACGACCACCGATCCAGTCAGACCTTGAAACCTGGCCCGATTCAGCGTATGTTTCCTTCATTTCCTCTTGTCCAGCCCGGTCCAAACGAGCCTAGGCGCTTCAGCTATGGGAGATAGAACGATGACTGAGGACACTCAACGAGATGTCTCCAGACGGAACTTCATCAAGGGAGTGATTGCGGCGGGCGCCGCGGTCTCGTCGGCGGCCTATGTGTTCCGCGGGAGCGCGCTGCTCGGGCAGCAGCCGTCGCTGCCGGGCAGCGTCGAGCGGCTCCTGACGCTGAACGTCAACGGGCAGGATCGCCGCGTCGACGTGATGAAGCAGGAAACGCTGGCCATGACGTTGCGCTACAAGCTCGGGCTGACCGGCACCAAGCTGGGCTGCGACCGCTCGGAATGCGGCGCCTGCACCGTCCTGGTGGACGATGTGCCCCGGTATTCGTGCTCGGTGCTGACGCATTCGGTGCGCGGCGCGAAGATCGTGACGATCGAAGGGCTGGCCAGCGCCGACGGGACGCTGCATCCGATCCAGCAGGGCGTGGTGAGCGAGCAGGGGTTCCAGTGCGCCTTCTGCATGCCGGGCTTCGTGATGGCGGCGGCCGGCTTCCTCAAGACGAATCCGAACCCGACCCGGGCCGAGCTGGCGCATGGGGTGTCCGGCAATCTGTGCCGGTGCCAGGACTACGACAAGATCCTCACCGCCCTGATGAAGGGCGCTGAGAACATGCGGAGGGCCTGACAATGGCAGATAAATTAGTCGGCCAGAATTATTCGACCCCCGACCTCGTCGCGAAAGTCACGGGCAAGGCGAAGTACGCCGAAGACTTCCGCGCGGAGGGCATGCTGTTCGCGAAGCTGCTGTGCAGCCCGATGCCGCACGCCCGAGTGATACGCATCGACACGAGCGCGGCGCTCGCGATGCCGGGCGTCAAAGCGATCCTGACGGTCGACGATCTGCCGGCCGTCGTCGAGGGCGCGAACCTCGGCGAAGGCATCATCGCGAGCACGCTGAGCGAGCGCGGCCTGACGATGGAGCCGCTGTACCATGGCGAGCCGATTCTGGCGGTGGCGGCGGTGGACGAGCTGACCGCGACCGAAGCGATCGAGCGGATCCAGGTCGAGTACGAGCCGCTGCCCTTCGCGGTGGATCCGATTGAGACGCTGCGACCCAACAGTCCCAACGCGCGCACGCAGGGCAACGCCTGGGTTCGCCCGCTGCCGGCGCCGGGCGCCCCACAGGCAGGACCAGGGGCAGGCCCGGCGGCCGCGCCCGCGCGGCCTCAGGTGCAGGAACTGAAGTGGACGGACGAGGATTTCGCCGCGGCCGGACCCGGACAACTTCCGCTCGGCAAGCACACGGACGAGTGGCAGGCCGGCGATGTCGAGGCGGGCTTCAAGCAGGCCGACCTCATTCTCGACGAGACGTTCGTCGGGAACAACACGAGCCATCAGCCGCTCGAGACGCGCACCGCGATGGCGTACTGGCAGAACGGCAAGCTGTATATGCACTGCTCGACCCAGAGCACCATGCGCACCGTCGGCTCGGTCGCGCGATGGGTCGGCATCCCGCCCGAGAACGTCGTCATCATCAGCGAGTACACCGGCGGCGGTTTCGGCAGCAAGGGCTCCTCGTCGGTGTTCGTGGCTGTGGCGGCGCTCTTGTCGAAGAAAGCCAACGCGCCGGTCATGATGCGGATCACGCGCGACGACGAGCATGCCATCGGCCGCGCCCGCCCGGCGCTGCATTCGCGCGTGAAGATCGGCTTCCGGAAGGATGGCCGCATCACGGCGCTCGACGGGTTCGCCATCATCGACAACGGGCCGTACGACGTCGTGAACGATTCGCGGTCGGCCGGTGACCATATCTCGCTGGCCTGTCAGCCGCTCGCGATGCGGTGGCGCATGGTCACCGTGCTGACGAACACCCCGCCGCGCGGCGCTCAGCGCGCGCCGGGTGGGATGCAGGGTAACTCGCTGATGGAGCCGATCCTCGCGAAGGCGGCTCGTCAGCTCGGCATCGATCAGGTCGCCATCCGGCGGATCAACGCCCCTGAGGGGAAGGCGGACTTTGGCGCCCCCAACGCGCGCGGACAGCGGAATCATGTGACGAGCGCGTTCCTGAAGGACGCCCTGGACAAAGGGGCCGCGCTCTTCAACTGGGAAGAGCGGAAAGCGCGAAGCGGGCAGCGCGTGGGATCCAAGGTGAGCGGCGTCGGCGTCGCAGTGAGCACGTATTCCGCCGGCTCGATCGGGTTCGACGGGCTCATGGTGATCAAGCCGGACGGCCGGCTCGCCATCCAGTCGGGCATTGGCAACCTGGGCACCGAATCGGTGTTCGACTCCCATCGCGTGGCGGCGGACATCCTCGGTGTGCCGTGGGACAAAGTCGATATCGCTTGGGGCAACACGGCCAAGAACCTGCCGAACACATGCAACCAGGGCGGCAGCCAGACGGCGCACGCCATGCCGCGCGCGGCCCACGCAGCCGCATCCGACGCCAAGAAGAAGCTGCAGGAGATCGCGGCCAAGACGCTCGGCGGCGCTCCCGCCTCGTATCAGGTCGCGAACGAGCGGGTGTCTGGAGGCGGACGCAGCATGACGCTGGCCCAGGCGGCGCAGAAGGCGATCGAACTCGGCGGGACGTACGACGGCCATGAACTGCCGGCCGATATCAACCCCGTCACCAGAACGTCGGCGACCGCGCTCGCCGGGCAAGGCCTGATGGGCGTTGCGAAGGACAATTACGGCCGCGACGGCATTTCGAAATCGTACGTCGCCGGGTTTGCCGAGGTGGAGATCGACACCGAAACCGGAGCGTACAAGATCCTCGATTACCTGGCGGTGGCCGACTGCGGGACCGTGCTGCATCCGCGCAATCTGGGCGGTCAGATTCTCGGCGGGGTGATGCTCGGGATCGGCCATGCGATCGGTCAGAAGTGGGTGTACGACCAGCACTACGGCGTGCCGCTCGCCAAGCGCTTCCATTACAGCAAGCCCCCGTCAATTCTCGATGCGCCGGCGAAGATGCAATGGGCGGCGGTCGATATCGCCGATCCGGAGACCCCGGTGGGTTCGCGCGGCGTGGGCGAAGCGCCGGTCGGTGCGGGCTTCGGCGCCATCGTGAATGCAATCTCGGCGGCGCTCAATAGCGACGAGGTTTTCCGTCGCGCGCCGGTGACGCCGGACATGATCCTGATGGCGCTCGAACACGGCCGGCCGATGCATGACACGTTGACGGCAAACATTTAGTGATCAGGAGTGATTTGGCGACTTGGTGGTTTGGCGATTCAGTGATTTACGAGTTAGTGATTTGGGGGATGGGTCAGTCACCTGACTCCAGCCGTGACCAGATCACCCGATGACCCGATCTCCAGATTTCAGGAGCAACTGATATGGCAGTCATTCGCGACGTGATGCCGGTCTTCGAGCTGTTTCAGCCGGCGACGGTGGCCGATACCCTGAGCCTGCTGGATCGCTACGGAGCCGAGGCCTGGATCATGGCGGGCGGCCTCGATACGTTTGACTGGCTCAAGGACCGGGCGAAGCGGACCAGCCTCGTCATCGACCTGAGCCAGGTGGCGGAGCTGCGCGGGATCAAGGAGGTCAACGGCGGCCTCGAGATCGGGGCGCTGACCACGCTGACCGAGGTCGGGCGGCACCCGGTGGTGCGCGAGCAGTTCGGGCTGCTGCGGGAAGCGGCCGACCTGGTGGCCTCGCCGCAGATCCGCAACCAGGGGACGCTCGGCGGCAACGTCTCGCAGGACACGCGCTGCTGGTATTACCGCAGCGGCTGGACGTGCTATCGGGCGGGCGGCAACATCTGCTATGCGGATACGCCGACGGCGATCAACCGCGAGCACGCGATCCTCAATGCCGACCGCTGCGTGGCGGTGAGCCCGTCGGACACGGCGCCGGCGCTGATCGCGCTCGACGCGCAGATGGTGCTGCGCCGCGCGGGGGGCGGGGAACGGGTGGTGGACGCGGAAGCCTACTTTGTGGGCCCGGGGATCGACATCATGCGGATGACGGTGCTGCGGCCGGGCGAACTGCTGACGGCCATCCGGCTTCCGGCGACCTGGGCCGGGGCCCAGTTCTACTTCGAGAAGGTGCGCGACCGGCAGGTCTGGGACTTTCCGCTCGTCAACGTCGCCTCGGCGATGAAAGCCTCGGGCGGCACGATCCAGGCCCTGCGCCTGGCGGTGGGCGCCGTCGCGGCGACGCCGGTGCGGCTGCGGGCGGTCGAGACGGCGGTGGCCGGGCAGCCGCGCAATGACGCGACGGCGGACCTGGCCGGCCGGCTGGCCGTCGAGGGCGCCGTGCCGCTCCGCTACAACGGCTACAAGATTCCCCTGATGCGCAACCTCGTCAAACGCGCCATCCGCGGGACCGGGCCGACGGCGACCACCTAGTACTGCGTTTCATCGGCGCCGGCGTGTCCCGGTCCGGCGCCCTTTACATTTACGCTGACGCCTCGCTGCCGTGGCCCGCACGGCAGCGCAGGTCTTATATAGGGCAAAGGGGACAACATGAACTTCCTGTCGTGGGGACGCAATCCTTGGGGACAAGACATCCTGACGCACATTTCGTGGGACCTGCTGTGGGCGTCCTTGATCGCGGGCCTCATGTTCCTTGTCGCGCACGCGAGCTACATGGTGCTGTCCGCGCATCGGAAACGGAACACGGCCGAAGTTGACGCGCTCGAAGCCACCAACAAGGATCTCCCCGAGCGCATCCCGCGGCACTCGTTCATGGCCCGCATGTTCCACTGGGTGATGGCCGCCTCCATGTTCACGCTGCTGTTCACGGCGTTCCTGCCCATCTCCGGGATCAGGTTCCCCTGGGTGCAGTGGCACTGGATGGCCGGGCTCGTTCTGACAGGATCGATCATTTTCCATATCTTCCACGCCACCTTCTGGCTGGACTTCTGGTCCATCTGGGTGGGTCCGAAAGACATTCCAGAATTCAAGTCCGAGATCCTGCGCGAGCTCGGTCACGATGTGCCAGGACCGAAACCGGGCAAATATCCCCTCGGCAACCGCCTGTACCACCTCGCGATCGTCGTCGTCGGCTTCGCGGCGGTCCTGACGGGGCTGCTGATGATCCAGCGCGTCCGCACGCCTATCCTCACCCGCAATCCCTACTTCATGAGCGACACGACGTGGGGGTGGACGTACCTGCTGCACGGCTTTGCCGGTGTCGGGCTCGTCGGCCTCGTGATGGCGCACGTGTACTTCGCGCTTCGCCCCGACCTGTTCTGGATCACGAGAGGGATGATCTTCGGCTGGATCACGCGCCGCCAGTACCTCGAGCATCACGATCGCGGTCGTTGGAACGTGAAGGGCAGGAAGACACAGCCGGCGGGCAGGGCGTGAGCGCCGTACTCGAAGCCGCGCGGGCCGAGCTGAACAGCCGCTGCAACGCGATCGAAGAGTGCTATGAGTTCATGCTCGCGTACGCGGCACAAGGACTTGATAGCGACGTGGGCACCGGCAGCGGAAGCCAGATTCGGACGTTCCTCCGCAGGTCTGACGAGGCGCTCACGGATCTGGCCGGATTTCTGAACAGATTCGTTGAGCAGATCGGTGTCGAGTCGGCGGCGCCTTTCACGGCGTTCATGACGGTGCTCGACCGCGACGCGCGCGATGCCCAGGCAGCCGTACGGCTGGTGCTGGCCCAGCCGGCCATCAGCTCCCAGCTGGTCGACAACCTCAATGCCTCCATTCACCTGCGGGCGCTGCTGACAGACTTGTTTCTCATCGACGAAGCCCTCAAGACCTATAGAAGGGCCGGATAGGCAGGAGAGGCAGGAGGGGCTGGAAGGCGTCCGCTCCTGCCGTTCCTGCCCCTCCCGCCCGTCCTGCCCATGGCAGTTCCCGATCTCTTGTCCGCCCTGCGCGCCGGCGCGTCCGTGTTCGGCGCCGAATTGCGGCCCCCGCGGACGGAGCTCACTCCGGGCGAAGGGATGGACGCCTGGATCGACACGTACCACGCGGTGCGGCGGTTCACCCGGGAGGGCACCTTCGTCTTCCTGACCGACAGCGCAGTGGGCGCCGAGGAAGAGGACAACCTGCGGCATCTCGTCACGAACCTCGGCAAGGACGTTCCCCGCCAGCGAATCGTGCCGTTTCTCACGGCGAAGCACTCGCTCGAGTACTGCCTGTCATACGCCGACAGAGCGCACCAAGCCGGCTTTCCCGCGCTGGTCGTGCTCGGCGGCGACAAGTCGGTGGGCATGCCGCGATCGGTTGAACATGCATGGCAATTGCGGCAGCTGCTTCACGCCCGCGACCACGCGATCACGCTCGGCGGATGGGCGAACCCGCACGGCGATGCCGACACGCAGATTGACTACCTTGCGTCGCCGAGCTTTCACGCAGAGTTCTACCTCACACAGGTTGTCAGTCATCACGACGTCAGGACCGTCGAACGGTTTCTCAACGCCGCCAGACGGCGCGCAATGACATTACCAGCCGTATTCGGCGTGTTTTTCTACCGGAGCGCGAACCCTCGTACCCTTGCCGCGCTCCAGAGCTTTCTGCCCGTGCCGGTCGAAGGGCTCACGCGCGAGTTCGCGGCGGGCGCCAGCGCCGAGGAGGCTTGCGCCCGGACCCTGCGGACGCTGCTCGATGTCGGCGCCCGCCACTTTTACATCAGCAATCTGCCCATCCGGCGCGCGCCGGCCGTTCTCGCGTCCATCCTCGAGCGCGCAGGCATCGAGCCCGCCGCCAGTCCATCCAAGGACCGCTGAAACAGAAACGACCCAACCTGAAGTACGAGGTCTGGAGTCTTGATCGGATGTCAGACTTGGAATGTCGATATTTCGTGGCTCGGGTTCCGCCTACTTCAGGTGACGGCCGCCATCGACGCGGATGGTTTCACCCGTAGTGAAATTGCCGTCGAGCAGCGCCAGGACCGCCTTGGCAATCTCGATTTCACTCCCCCATCGGCCGAGCGGCGTGGCCCGCTCCACCGCACGAATCTCCTCATCGCTCGATGACGCAGGGGGCAGGATGGGACCGGGTGCGATGGCGTTCACGAGAATATTGTCAGCCGCCAGTTCCAGCGCGAGCGCCTCGGTGAGTGCGATCACACCAGCCTTTGCGACGTAATAGGGCACGAAGCCGCGATAGCGCGGCCGCCCACTCTTGGCGGTCCAATCGGTGAAATTGACGATGCGGCCGCCCCCCTGCGTGCGCATGAAGGGTACGGCTGCCTGTGCGCAAAAAAAGCACGCCCGAAGATCGACATCGAGCCCGGCGTTCCAGTCGGCGACACGCACCTCTTCGAACGGCCGCTCGACGTAGACCGACGCCATGTTGATCAGGATGTCGAGCCGGCCCAGCGTCCGCGCAACGTCCTTGACGAGGGCCGAACAGGCTTCGGGCACCTGGAGATCCGCCTGGAGGACCGCCGCACGCCGGCCGGCCGCCTTGACCCGCGCGGCTGCGTCCTCGGCCTCGGTGCGCGAATGCATGTAGGACAGGGCGATGTCCACCCCGTGTTTGGCGAGCGTTTCGGCGACCACGAGGCCGATCCGCTTTCCGCCGGTGATCAATGCGACCTTGTCCAGGATGTCCACAAACGTTGAACGCCACCACGAGTTTACGTCGCCCGCCGCCACTTTCTGGAATGGTAAGCGGGACCCGAGACCGCGATTCGCGTGTTTCCGCTAACCTCTTAACGGCAAGTAATTTACAGACGACATCAACTTGGCGTACATTCTGCCTATCGTCACGACTCCGAGCCTCGCGCTCGCCTCATTCACTGTCTTCAATGCCTTTCGGAGGAGATGCCCATGAACACGCGCTGGATGACTCCGCTACTTGCCGCGCTGGTGACGATCGGATTGACCGCAGTCCCGGCGTCGGCCCAAACGTATACCTTGACGGCAACACTGAACGGCGGGCAGGAAACTCCCGCGCCGGGCATCAACACCGGCGCGTTCGGCGACGCCTCCGTCGTCGTCGACCTGTCGACGCGCACGGTTTCCTGGACCGTCAACGTGTTCAATCTCCCCAGCGGCGTAACGGCCGGGCACATCCATGTGGGCGCTGCCGGCACGCCTGGGCCGACCGTCATCAACTTCGCGGTGCCGACGAGCGCCTCGAATGATTTCGCCATCACGGGAAGCGCCGTGGACACGACGTTCACACTGCGGCCGGATCAGGGCCTTCGCTCGGCGGACGATGTCTTCCAGGCCATTCTGGGCGGGAACACGTACGTCAACGTGCACTCGTCCGCCAATACCGGCGGCGAGATCCGCGGTCAGTTGACGCTGAGGCCGACGAGGCCATAACCTCGGCCGCCCCTCGCGCGTCAAGTGGCCACTAGCGATCGAGGGCGTCGATGAGCTCGGTGAGGCCGGCCATCTCCTGGCGCGCCGCGTAGATGATCGCGCGGCGTTCCTGGAGAGTGGGCTGCGTCCAGTCGTCGTCCGCCGCAGGTGCCGTTCCGCCCGGTCCTTCGTATCGGACGCGGCCATCCTCGTCCACTTCCACGACGACCGCGTCCATCGTTTCTACATATAGACGCATGAGATATTTCAGATTGCAGATAATGGCAGATTGCAGATTGAAATTCAGATTCTGGTGAGCAATTCTGCAATGAATCTGAAATCTGCAATCTCCCGATTCTCCTAGATTCCAGAAACCGCCGCGGCGCGCTGGGCGTCCTCTACGCCGAGGACGACCGCAGCACCCGTCGTCCCTTCGGCCGCGCTGCCGTATGCGTAGTCGACGTTCACTCCGGCATCAGCCACGACCGCCAGAACCGGGGCCAATGCGCCAGGACCATTGGCGACCGCGGCGACGAGGACCGGCCGCTCCGTCACCTGATGATGCCGATCGCGCAGCACGCCCGCACCACGTACGTGGTTGTCGAGAACGAGGCGCAGTCGCCCACTCGCTTCCAGCGTCATCGCGAGAATGTTGACCCGCTCGTCCGCCAGCAGGCGGCACACGCCCGCCAACGCGCCCGGGCTGTTCGGCAACGGCAAGCTCAATTCGGTGCGGATGGCCATGCGGGGAGCTTATCAGAGCTTCCGGGCGAACACACGCAGTCGGAGTGTGTGCTTGAGGGATCGACGGGGAAGGAAGGAGGCCGCCAGTCACCATCATCACGGAACACGTTGACGATGGCGACCGGCGACCGCGGGACGCTATTACGCCAGGATCTTGATCACCACACGGCGGTTCTGCGCGCGATCGGCCCGAGTCTTGTTCGGAGAGACAGGCTTGTCTTCGCCGTAGCTGATGACGTTCATCTTGTGAAGCGGGATCTGATGCTGCTCATAGAGATAACGCTTCACGGCTTCGGCGCGCTCGAGGCCAAGCCGCTCGTTGAGCGCGACAGGACCGACGTTGTCCGTGTGCCCCTCGATTTCGAACCATGCGGCTTTCGGATCGGCCTTGATCTTGGTGATCATTTCGTCGAGCTTGGCCTTCGCTTCGTCCGGCAGATCCGTCTTGGCGAACTTGAAGTTGCCCTGATCCTCGCTCAGCACCACCTCAAAGACCAGCTTGCGCGATGCCTTGTCAACTTCATCGGCCTTCGCGACGGCCGTGGACGCCGTGTTCGCGGCTGCTTTAGCCGCACCGGAGGCTTGATCGGCCGCACCGCGCGCGTCCTTGGCTGCGGCGCCCGCCGCCTGTGCCGCGCTGCCCGCGGCCTGCGCCGTCTTGTCGACTTCGCCAATCCGCGCCTCGTTCTGGCGGGTACGCTCCTGCGTCTCTTCGAGCGATCGCCCCATCGAATCGACCTTGGTATTGACCTCACCGACGCTCGTTCTAACGAACTTCTTCGTGGCGCAGGCGGTCGATCCGCCAACAGCGAGTACCGCGATGGGAACGGCAACTAGGAATCTCCGAAACATGGGACATCCTCCTACTGCGAAATCGGGCGATATTGCCCCGCGATATAACCACTCCGGGCCCGTACGGTGAGATCCTTGCCAAGGGCTCGGACCTCGAGCGGATGCCAGCCCGGTCTGCCGCTCGATTCGAATGCCATCAGGTACTGATGGCGAAGTTCCTCAACGATCTGCCGCGCGACCACGCTTCGCTGGGCCGGCGAGCTGACGACGAACGTCCGGCCGCCCGTCCATGCCGTCAGATCGCTCAACGTCCCGGCGAGCGACGATGGCGCGCCGGCGCCGACCTCGGCCGCGGGATCGTCAACCATCGACACGACGCCGATGATGTAAATGGGCACATCGATCGCGCTGGCGATGCTCGAAACCTCACCCGGCTTCAAGCGGCTGAAATTATCGTTGCCGTCGGTAAAGACGATCACGGCGCGCCTGCGTCCCTCGCGCGTGCTCGTCCGCTCGGCGGCTTGCGCGATCGCGTCGTGCAGGGACGTCGCGCCGAACGGTCTCACCGTCTCGAGACGCGCAGGAAGAGACGCGAGGTCGGTGGTGAACGCGGCGACTTCCTCAAGCCGTGTGTCGAAGGTAAATACCGCCCCTTCGTCCCGGCCGGCCTCGAGCCAGGCGAGAAGGTGGCGCGCGGACTCGCGCGCCTGGCCCATCAGCCCTTCCATACTGCCGCTGACATCAAACAGAAGGGCCACGCTGACGCCGGAAAGGTCGGGACGAAAATCGCTGATGGGGCGCCGCACGCCGCCGTCGAGGATCTCGAAATCCCTCTTCGTCAGGTCGCCCACGAAACGGCCCTTTCTGTCCCGAACAACTGCTGTCACGCGCACGAGATCAACGCTCGAAGTGAAGGCTGCGACGGGGGCTTGCTGTGCCTTCGATTCAATCGACCCGAAAGAACACGCCCAAAAAAGGACGGCCGCTGCTGACGTAAGCCTGCCCGGCTGCTCCATGGCCACCCCTATCGCAAACTCGCTGCCACAGCGTAAGATGTTGATAAATAACTGTTTATTAATGATGGTCGTCTGGTGACCCGTCTGAGGAGTCGATTTGTCGAGTAATTTCTACACGCTCCCGATGATCCACCGCCGCCTCGCTACGTAATACTTACTTCTTTTGCATGTCGTTGAAGGTGTGCTGAAAAGCACTCGCTGTAAGATCGGCAGGTGAATCCGACGCAGACCTCCGTTCCCGTCGCACCCCGCGTGAGCCAGTTCACGTATGCCATCCGCAATATCGTCGCCGAAGCGAAGCGCGTGGAAGCCGGCGGCCGACGCGTTCGCTACCTCAACGTCGGCGATCCGATTGCCTTCGGTTTCAAGACCCCCCCGCACATGATCGATGCGGTGCAACGCGCGATCACGGACGGTCACAACGGGTACGGCCCATCCGCCGGCATCGCGCCCGCCCGAGAGGCGATCGCAGCGGAGTACACGAATCGCGGCTGGGCGGTGACGCCCGACCGCGTGGTCGTAACCGCGGGAACCTCCGAGGGAATCGAGCTCGCGTTGAGCGCGCTCGTCGATCACGGCGATGAGGTACTCGTACCGCTGCCGACGTACCCGCTCTACACGGCCGTCATCGCCAAGCTGGGCGCCCGGGCGGTCTATTACCGTACCCAGGCGAGCGGCGGGTGGATTCCCGACTTCGATCATCTCGGTGGCCTCGTCACACCGGCAACTCGGGCGCTCGTGGTCATCGATCCAAACAATCCGACAGGCGCCAGTTATCCCGCACCGGTTCGCCGTCAGCTGATCGATTTCGCCGAGCGTCACGGTCTGCCGATGCTGGCCGACGAGGTTTACTGCGATCTCGGATACGCCGGCCCGGTCGCGCCAATCGGCAGTTTGCAACGAGACGCCGCCATCATTTCGTTTTCGAGTTTGTCGAAGGCGTACCTGGCACCCGGCTGGCGCACGGGGTGGATTGCCATCGGCGCGTCACCGCGTCTCGACGAGGTGGCGACGGCCATCAAAAAGCTGGCGGACGGCCGCCTGTGCAGTACCGTCCCGATGCAGTACGGCGTCGCTGCGGCGTTGACAGGGGATCGGTCGCACCAGGAAATGTTTCGCGCGGCGCTCAAGGAGCGCGCGAACCTGACGGGTGAACGCTTGCGCGCGATGCCCGGCGTCACGTGCATGACGCCGAGCGCCGCGTTTTATGCGATGCCCCGGATTCCTCTCCCGCCCGGCCGGACCGACGAGGACTACGTGCTCGCGCTATTGCGGGCAACAGGTGTGCTGTGCGTGTACGGATCCGGTTTTGGCCTTCCGGCCACGGAGGGGTTCCTGCGAATTGTATTTCTCGCCTCAACGGAGGAACTGGGCGAGATTTACCGCCTCATGGCCGAGTTCACGGCCGCGTATCTGCGGTGATCGGCGGGCCCGGCCCCCTGCTTCCCGGATCCGCCCGTGGCAGCGTCTGAACGCGGCGGGCCGCACACTGGGGCCCTGGCACGTGGGGTGGCACTGGCGGCGCTCGTAGCCGTCGTACTGTGGGCGATGTACCTCGCCCGCAACGCTCTGCTCATCATCTACATCAGCGGACTGTTGGCGATCGGCTTCAGGCTCGTGCAAGAGCTACTGGACGAGCGCGACCGACTGCAGGACGGAAACTTGATCGTCGCAGACCACGCCCGCTGGCACTACTTTTGAGGAAGTGAGTCCCTAGAGGTCGCAGAATGGGCAGAGAGGCCACCCGTTGCGGTAATCGGATGGCACGTTTATCCAAGCCGCGGGACACATCGCCGAGGCTGTTTGGCGATCTCGCGGTGATCAGCTTTCTGGTCGTGCAGGTCCTCGACGGGGTCCTCACCTATATTGGCATCGCCCAGTGGGGTCCCGGCATCGAGGCCAATCCGCTCGTCAGCTCGGCGGTCGCATATGCGGGCGTCGGGGCCGGCCTGACCGCGACAAAGCTCGTGGCTGCCGGGTGCGGGATCATCCTCCATCTCCGCCGCGTCCATCATGTTGTCGCGTTTCTCACCGCGGTCTACATCGCGGTCGCGATCCTGCCCTGGACGGCCATTTTTCTCTTCATGAATCCCTAGCAGCCAGTGGTGAGTCGCGCGCACCGGGCCGGCGATGCGCCCGGTGGCAAGGCGCGACGAGCGAGATACCGGAGTATACGAGGGCAACGCAGCCAGACGGGATGCAGCGCCGCCGAATGAGCCGGAGTTCACCACGGCTGCGCCATCCTGGTCGGCCGACGGGTCGTTAGTCCTATACTGTCGGTAGGGTTTCGGATAACGACATGCGGCTCGATCCGCTCAGCTACCTGTCCGCCGAGGTCGACACGCTGAAACAGCAGGGGCTGTTCCGGCGTATCCGCGTGCTCGACGGCGAGCAACGCGCAAGTACGCTCGTCGACGGCCGCCAGGTGGTGAACCTCTCGTCGAACAACTATCTGGGGCTGACGACCCATCCCAAACTACGCGAGCGGGCGTTGGAAGCGACCCGGCGGCTCGGCGTCGGGTCGGGTTCGGTCCGCACCATCGCGGGCACCATGGACATCCACGTGGAGTTGGAGCGCCGGCTCGCCGCATTCAAGAAAACCGAAGCCGTCGTCGTCTTTCAGAGCGGCTTCACCGCAAACGCCGGCACCGTCTCGTCGATCCTCGCCAAAGACGATGTCGTGGTGTCGGACGAGTTGAATCACGCGAGCATCATCGACGGATGCCGTCTGAGCCGGGCGACGATCAAGGTGTTCCCGCACAAGGACCTGGACGCCGCGCGGCAGGTACTCCGTTCGCTGCCGGCCTCCCAGCGCAAGCTGCTCATCACCGACGGGGTGTTCAGCATGGGTGGCGATCTGGGTCCGCTGCCTGGGTTGTGCAGCCTGGCCGAGGAATTCGGCTGCATCATGATGGTTGACGATGCCCACGCGAGCGGCGTCTTCGGAGCGAACGGGCGCGGAACCATCGATCATTTCGGGGTCCATGGCCGGGTGGACGTGCAAGTCGGCACGTTGTCAAAGGCATTTGGCGCGCTCGGGGGCTACGTCGCCGGGAGCCGGACGCTCATCGACTTCCTTCAACATCACGCGCGGCCCTTTCTGTTTTCGACGTCGCATCCTCCAGCCGTCGCCGCCGCCTGCATTGCCGCCCTTGACGTGCTGATGGAGGAACCGCAGATCATCGAGCGACTCTGGGACAACACCCGCTTCTTCAAATCGGGGTTGGAGGCGCTCGGCTTCGACACGGGAGCCAGCGAAAGCCCGATCACGCCGGTGATCGTCGGGGAGGCCGCTCTGGCGATGAGCCTTTCGGACCGTTTGTTCGAGGAAGGCGTGTTCGCACAGGGCATCGGGTTTCCGACTGTTCCTCGTGATCAGGCTCGCGTGCGGACCATCGTGACAGCGACGCACACGCGCGACGAGCTTACCTTCGCGCTGGAGGCCTTTGCCCGCACCGGGCGTGCGCTCGGCATCATCCCGAAGCTCGTACACGTATGAGACCCGGGCTCCGGCCGGCGCTCTTCCGCGCAATCCTGCTTGGCAGCTTCGTCAGCCTCAGTGCGACGGGTACGGCGGCGCCCCAGGACGACGACCAGGGGATTCGCGCCGTCCTGCAGCGCCTCGAGGGGGTGGTCCTGAAGGACGATTCGACCGGGTACCGCGCTCTGCTCGCCCCGACGATGGACCTTCAGCAGGCGGACGAGTTCGCCGGGACCGAGCTTCGGCCCGGCGCCACGCGTACGGTCATCAAGGAGCGCGGCCGCGACCAGTTGACCGGCTCGGCGCCGGAGGCCGGCTATCGACTGGTGGTCGACGCGTTCGTGGAATCGGGAGCTCGTGCGCGCGTCGCGACGTGGCGACTCGATCTGAAGAAAAGCGAGAGCGAGTGGCGCATCGCCGGTCTGAAGCGGCTGTCTGGCGTCGACAACGTGTACCGCCTGTCGATCAACTCGACGAGACAGTTCAAGGCGAGCCATTTCAAACTGCGATCGGAAGACTTCGACCTGACCTTGACCGAAGGCTCGGTATTCACGATCGACACCGATCAGGGCGTCACCGGTTTCGTCCTGCTCGGACGCGGAGACCTGCGCTTCAGCCCGACGCCGGACACCGAAAAGGGACAGATCAGGATTTTCACAGGTTCCGACACGCTCGAGTCGCGGTTCGATGCGGCGTACGTCCGGGTCGGCGCGGTGGACATGCACGCCGATGTCGCGCAACTGGTCGAACGGCCCGTTGATCCGCGCGAGCTGCGGCGCGCGGAACAGCTGTTCCGCGAAGAATCAGGGAAGACGTTCGGGCTTGCGCTCGGCGACCTGTCTCAGGACTCCTGGTCGCTGCTGCCCGCCGCCGGCGATTTCCTCGCGGAAGTACGCACGCGCCGGTTCGACACCTTGACCTATTCGCGAGCCAGGTCCGAATCGGAAGACGTTTCCCTGTTCGAACGCCGGCGTCAGAGGAAGATCGCGGCGTACGCATCGGTGGAAAAGGTCGCATCGTACGGACGGTTCTACAACGAAGACGACCTCGTCGAGTACGACATCCTCGATCACGACATCGACCTGGTCGTCGATCCGGAGCGACAGTGGATCGAGGGGCGCGCCACGGTCCGGTTGGAAACCCGGGCGCCGTTCATCAGCCAGATCACCATGGCGTTGGCCGAACCGCTGACCGTGCGATCCGTCGTCAGCGACGAGTACGGCTGGCTGTTCAGCGTGCGCGTGAAGAACCAGAATACGTTGCTGGTAAGCCTGCCGATGACTCTGATGCGCGACACTCAGATCACCCTGAGGATCGCGTATGGCGGCCGATTGAGCCCGCAGACGCCGGACCGCGAAACGCTGGCGCTGGGTCAACGCCCGCCCGATCCGCAGCCGCGGAACCGGAATTCGGAGCTCTACTTGGCTCCACTAAACACCGAACCGAACTATCTCTACAGCAGCCGCAGCTACTGGTACCCGCAGGCGCCGATCAGCGACTACTCAACCGCGACCATGCGGATTTCCGTTCCAGCCGCGCTCAGTTGCGTGGGAACGGGCGAGTTGGCGTCCCACTCACCGACACTCGTTCGTGGAAAGCAGGTCTCGCAGAACCGGAAGCTGTACCAGTTCACGGCCACGCGGCCGATCCGGTACCTGGCCTTCGTCGTGAGCCGATTCACGCAGGCGGAGCAGGCCAGCGTCACGTTCGACAAGGCGCCGGGGGGCGACGGCCTGGCTGCCGGTCTTGCCGCGCCGGCCGACACGGGGATTGCGGGCGCGTTGGCGTCGCTTGACATCAGGGTCGAGTCGAATCCCGGCCAGCAGTATCGCGGACGCGAGATCATCGCGCAAACGGCCGACATCGCTCGGTTTTATCAAAGCGTCATCGGCGATGCGCCGTACGAGAGCTTCACGCTCGCGCTCGTGGAAAGCGACTTGCCCGGAGGTCATAGTCCCGGCTACTTCGCCGTCCTGAATCAACCGCGGCCGGACACGCCGTTCGTGTGGCACAACGACCCCGCCAACTTCCATCGGTACCCCGAGTTCTTCCTGGCGCATGAGCTCGCGCATCAATGGTGGGGACAGGCGGTTGGCTGGGGCAACTATCACGAACAGTGGTTGAGCGAAGGATTCGCGCAGTACTTCGCCGCTCTGTACGCCCAGCATCACCATGGTGACGAGACGTTCGGCGCGGTGCTCCGCCATATGCGTCGCTGGAGCATCGATCAGTCCGCGCAGGGCCCCGTATACCTCGGCAATCGTCTCGGCCATCTGCGCAGCGAGAGTCGCGTCTTTCGGGCGCTCGTGTACAACAAGGGCGGCGTTGTGCTCCACATGCTTCGCCGCCTCATCGGAGATGAGGCCTTCTTCCGTGGGATCCGCCGGTTCTACGCCGAGTCGCGCTTTCAAAAAACCAGTACCGACGTACTGCGCGTGGCGATGGAACGGGAAGCCGGCCAGCCGCTCGAGCGCTTCTTCGAGCGCTGGATCTACGGATCGACGCTCCCCAAGGTGACCTTCGGCTATCGGATCGAATCCACCGCCGCCGGACAGGAACTGGTCCTCCATTTCGAACAATCCGGGGAGCTCTTCGACCTGCCGGTCACCGTGACGCTCCAGTTCGCCGATCGACGGTCGGTGGACGTCGTCGTTCCCGTCACCGATCGGAAGGTTGACAAGCGTGTCGCACTCGACGGCCCGCTGCGATCGGTCGAAATCAGCCGGGACGATGGAATGATTGCGGAGATGTCAAAAGCCCCTTGACAGGCCCGACCGCCCCGGTCGCAAGGAACCCTCAACCATCGATGCACCGGATCTTTGCGTGCTTCTGCCGGGATCCTCGCCGCGCTTTGATATGATCGTCTTCTTATGGACACCGTCACGCTGACGATCGATGGTCGTCAGATTACCGTCGAGAAGGGCAAGACCGTCCTGCAGGCCGCAATCGAGGGCGGCATCCCGGTGCCCTATTACTGTTACCACCCCGGGCTCGGCATCGACGGCTCCTGCCGCGTCTGCGTCGTGAAGATAGAAAAAATGCCGAAGCTGCAGACCTCGTGCTCGACGATCTGCGCCGACGGCATGGTCGTGCAGACCCGGACCGACGATGTGGTGGCCGCGCGCGCCGGCGTGTTCGAGTTCCTGCTGATCAATCACCCCCTCGATTGTCCGGTCTGCGACAAAGGCGGCGAGTGCCCGCTTCAGGATTTCTCGTACACCTTCGGCCCCGATCAGAGCCGCATGGAGTTCCCACGCCGTGTCTTCGATGGCGAGGGCGTCAAGGGGGACGTCGATTTCGGGCCGACGCTCATGCTGAACCGCCAGCGATGCATTTTGTGCACGCGATGCGTCCGCTTCATGCGCGACATCGAGAGCGATGCGCAAATCAACATCATCGATCGCGGCTACGGCAGCGAGATCGCGACCTTTCAGGAGGAGGGTGTTCATTCCCTCCTCTCTGGCAACCTGATGGATGTCTGTCCCGTCGGCGCGATCACGACGAGGGACTACCGGTTCAAGTCGCGCCCTTGGGACAACCCCGACGCCGTTGACACGATGTGCACCCGGTGCGCCAAAGGCTGTAGTGCGACCGCGTGGATCAAGGCCAAGCCGGAATGGGCGAAAGGCTCGAGCCTCATCCGTTTCACGCCGCGCTTCAACCCCGCTGTCAACGGCTACTGGATGTGCGACATCGGACGGTTCGACTACCACTGGATCGAAGGGGACGGCCGGCTGCGGGAACCGCTAGAGCGGGATGATGCCGGCATTCAGCGCGCGATCGGATGGTCCGCGGTGTTGGCCAGGCTCAGCGAACGCCTCGCCGCCGCCGGGCGCACAAATCCCGACGGCGTGCGCTTCCTGCTGTCCGCCCATGCGTCGCATGAAGAGCTGTTCTTATTCCGCCGTCTCGCCGAGGAGCTGATCGGCTCCTCGGGCACGGGCCTGTTCGCGCCCATTACGGTCGCCTGGCGCTTGACCGAGAAGGTTCAGCCCGAGCACACCACATTCAAGGTGCCCGCTGTCGATGCTCCCAACGTGAACGGGGCGCGAATGTTCGGGCTCGTGCCCGGCGAGATCGGCACCCAGCAGACGGCGCCGGATCTCTCCGCGCTCCGGGCGGCCGCCGAAGCCGGACTCGTGTCGGCGCTTTATGTGTTCGAGCCCGGGCCCGCCGGCTCGATCGGCGACACCAGCTGGATCGTCGACCTGCGCGCAACCGGCAAGTTGCCCCTTCTCGTCGTCCAGGGCGTCGTGGCGACCGACCTCACGCGCGCCGCGGATTTTGTGCTTCCGGGGGCGTCGTACGTCGAGAAGGAGGCGTCCTACACGAACGAACAGGGACGGTTGCAGGGCACCTCGCGTGCCATTCCTGCGCCGGGGGACGCCAGGGACGACTGGCAGATCCTGGTGCAGCTGAGCGCCGCGCTGGGCGTCCCGTTCGACTACGCGAGCCCCGCGTCCGTGCGCGCCGACATCGTCACGCGGTTTGGCGGGGTCAAGGGCTTCGAGGAGCTGACGGCGCTCGCGTTCAGCGAACCGGTATCGGCGCGACACTGGCTCCAGGCGTCGAACCCCTCGGAGCGATGGAAGTGGGACGTCATGTTCCAGGATTTGCCACCCGTCAAAGGCGCGGTCGACCCTTCGGCGCTTCCAGCCGCCCCCGGTGTGATTGCATTGCGAGAGGTAAAATAGACGTCACGTGGCGAATCCACAGGCATTGAGCATCAGGAACGCAAAATCAGGAATTCGTGGACGAATCCCGGGTGGTCGGGTTCGGCCGGTTCCTCATTGGCAATGCCTCGCCCCTCGGGTCGTGATCGCGATCCTCCTCGCCACGACAGCCGGGCATGCGCAAGTACGCAACCTGAACGCGGATGTCACGCCGCTCGTTGGCAACGACGGCGTTCCGGCTGGCGGGACCGTCCGTACCGCACTGCAGATTCGTCTGGCGGACGGCCTTCACGCGAACTCCAACAAGCCGCGGGATCCGTTGCTCATCCCGATGGTGCTGACGGTCGATCCGCCGGCGGGCGTTTCGGTCGTGGAGATTGTGTATCCTCCGCCCACGGATCTGAAGCAGGCATTCGCGGAACAACCGCTGAGTGTCTTCGAGCGGGAGTTCGCCGTTGGGGTGCGCTTGAACGTCGGGCGGGAGGTCGTGCCCGGCGACCTCCAGATCCCGGCGCAATTGCGCTACCAGGCCTGCGACGAGACGATGTGCTACAAGCCGGTGACCGTCGAGACTGGCTGGACGTTCCGCGTCGTGAAGGCCGGCACACCCGTGAAACCGCTACACGGCGAAGCTCTGGACCGGATCGCATTCGGTCACGGGGAGGCCCCGGCGGCCGCGCCGCTCGTCCTGCCGCGCGCTCTTCGCCCGCCGCCGGCTGCGGCCGTTGGCGGTGACGTGCTCGCGAAGCTTGCGGCGTTCACGACGACGGGCAGTGCCGCCGGTTATATGAGCTCGGCCGATTTCCTGGAGTTCGTTCGCAAGGCCGAAGCGGGCGTGCGCGAACAAGGATGGTTCGATGACCGGGGTCCCCTCGCCATTCTGCTGATCGTCCTGATGGGCGGTCTGGCCCTGAACCTCACGCCGTGCGTGCTCCCCATGATCCCGATCAATCTGGCCATCATCGGGGCCGGGGCCCAGGCTGGCTCTCGCGGCCGGGGCTTCCTCCTCGGTTCCGCATACGGCGCGGCGATGGCATTCGTCTACGGTGTCCTGGGGCTCATTGTCGTCCTGACCGCCGGCACGTTCGGCACCATCAATGCGTCCCCGTGGTTCAACGTCGGAATTGCGGGGCTGTTTGTCGTGCTCGCGCTCGCGATGTTCGACGTCATCGTGATCGATTTCTCGCGGTTCGGCAGCCGCTTTCATGTGGCCGAAACCGGCCGCGGGACGTTCCTCGTCGCGTTTGCGATGGGCGGCGTCGCGGCGCTGCTGGCCGGCGCCTGCGTGGCGCCGGTGGTCATCCAGGTCGTGCTGTTCTCGAGCAACCTGTACGCGACCGGCACGCCGGCAGCGCTGGCGCTCCCCTTCTTCCTCGGCGTGGGGATGGCGATTCCCTGGCCATTCGCCGGTGCCGGCATCGCCGCGCTGCCACGCCCGGGCGCATGGATGGTCCGCGTCAAACAACTGTTCGGTGTCGTCATCCTGGCGACGTCCGCCTATTACGGCTACGAAGCCTATCGCATCTTCGCCGACCGATGGGTCGATCCGGCTGAGGTCTCGTCGAGCGTCGAGGAAATGGCGAAGGAGGGTTGGTACGTATCTCTGGATCAGGGATTGGCCGCTTCCATCGCTGAACGGAAGCCCGTACTGATCGATTTCTGGGCGACGTGGTGCAAGAGTTGTCTCGTCATGGACAGGACGACGTTGAAGAGCGCCGAAGTCGGTCAGGCTTTGACGAACTACGTGAAGATCAAGTTCCAGGCGGAGAATCCCGACGCGACTCCGACGAAGGAAGTGATGGAACGGCTCGGCGCCATCGGCTTGCCTACCTACGTCGTTCTCAAACCGCGCTGAAGCGCAGCCCCGCCGGATGCGGTGGTACTGCCCGCGGTTCCTGTGGTACCCTGTGCGCGTCTACCGATGCGATCACGTCCGGCGAGACTGGTCCTTGTCGCGGTTGCTGTGATCGCTGCCGGCGCCGCTGCGGTCTTCCTCATCCAATCCGAACAGCAGATTTCCGAGCGCCGGACGAGACTCCGGACCTTCGATCGGCACGCGCGCGAAGCTGTGCGCATGCTCGCCGAGGTCCGGGCTGCACAACAGGCATACGTGGCGGCGGGTCAGGGCGTGACCTTCTGGATGCCGAAGGTCGCATCGCTGATCGATGAAGGCGCGCAGGCGGTCGACAATCTGCGCGCATCCGCGGACAGCCCATCCGCGCGCGAATCTCTTCTGCAGGCTGGCGCCACGATTACGGAATTCGGCAATGTCGATCGCCGGGCGCGCGACTACGTGAGTTCCGGACAGCAACTGATGGCTGGCGACGTGGTGTTCACCGAGGGTGGCGAGACCGCCGTCCAGGCGGGTCAGCTGATAGAGGCGGCGCGCCTTGGAGAATCCCAGGCGTTCGACGAGTCCGAAGCGGGCCGCCGGCGGCGGCAAGCCTACGCTCTGGGCGGAGCCGCCGCCGCGGGCGGTCTCGTGATCGTGATCCTTGCGCTTGTCGTGCCTCGGCGAGAGCGGGGCATCGCTGAAGTCTCCTCGGGCGCCGCGCCGGTTGCGGATGGCGAGCTCATGCTGCGAGGTGATCCGGTTCGGAAGGCGGAGACATCGGGAAAGGAGGCGCGGCAGCCGGCGCCGGAGCTGAAAGCAGCCGCTCGGCTTTGCACGGAGCTCGGTCGCGTGAGCGATCCCGAGGACTTGAAGAAGCTGCTCGTCCGCGCCGCAGGCGCGCTCGACGCCAGCGGCCTGATCATCTGGATTGGCAGTCCCGCCGGCGCCGACCTGCGGCCGGTTCTCGCCCATGGGTACTCGCCGCAAACGCTGGCGCGGATGGTCCCTGTGCCGCGCTCGGCCGACAATGCCGCGGCTGCGGCCTACCGGACAAGCGCGCTTCAGATTGTCCTCGCCCGACCTGGCGCCTCGAACGGCGCGGTGGTCGCGCCGCTGCTCTCGCCCGATGGATGCATCGGCGCGCTGACTGCCGAGATCAACGGCCGGGGGAAACCTCGGATGCCGTGCAGGCCTTGGCCGAGATTTTCGCGGCCCAGCTGGCCAGCGTTCTCGCCGCCTCATTCTCGGCCCCAGCCGCAAACGCGGGGCAAGAGCAGATCGCGATCTGAACCGCTTCCACGTGCGCGACGCTCGAAGAAACATGCGCACTGCCACGATCGCCTGAGAAGGAACGAAAGGCTGACGCGGGCGGTTCAGCCCAGCCACGTCTTGCGAACACACATGACGCGTCAGTCACGGCACCAACCGAACTCCAGACAGGTCAGCCCTGCGTCCGCGGTTCAGGACGACATTGGCTACGTCCAGTCGTTTTCGGCCATTTTCCCGCGTTCCGCACGGGCACGCGATTTGATGTGACCTGTTCCAGAGCCGCGTCCGGTCAAGCGGGATACGTAACTTCAGGCAGGCGCTGGCATCGCCGTATCCCGTGCTCCATTCACGACTGGCGCGGCTCGTTTTCTGAACGCGTTTGGGACCGTGCGCAGGATCCCAGGGAAGGGCACATCGATGGCAAACACTTTCTCCCGTCTGGCGCTCGCTCTCGCGCTCCTCGCGACAACGTCGGCGTGTGCGTTGGGGCTACGCAACCCCCACATCCACGACCTCCGAAACAACCCTGGGCGGTACCAGAACCGCACGGTTTACGTCGATGGCACGGTCACCAGCTCGTGGGGCATTCCGATGCTGCCATTCCGCCTCTACAAAGTTGACGACGGTACCGGGGAGGTCACCGTGATCTCGCAAGGGAGCCGGACGCCGACGCGCGGAGCGCACGTGCGCGTGAAGGGCAAGGTCAACGAAGTGGCCGTCTTCGGGGGCCAAGCGCTCGGCCTGCACCTCAGAGAGGAACACCTGAATGTCCACAGACGGTAGCCCGGAGAGTCCTGAAGCTATCCTGTGATTCTGATCGCCACGGCGGTCATGTCGTCGTTGGGCGTGGTCTCGCCGCGGAAGTCCTGAACCGCGGCGAAGATCGCGTCTAACAGGTCGCGCGCCGCCTTCTCCCGCGATTCCTCGATCACCTGCAGGAGCCGCACGGTCCCGAATTCCCGCCCCAGGCCGTCCTGGGCCTCCGACACGCCGTCTGTGAAGAAGACGAACAGATCTCCCGATGAGAGCGCGAATGCGGCTTCGTCATAGGAGGATCCTGGAAACGATCCGAGCGGTATCCCGGCCAGCTCGATCTGAGCCGGCGCGGCCGGCCCATCCGCACCGTCTTTCGCCACCGAACGAATCGGATATGGCAGTCCCGAGTTGGCGATCGTGACCGTCCGGCGTTTCAAGTCGAAGAGCGCATAACACAGCGTGCAGTAATAGTCGCCGAGCTGTCGCTCATGCAGAATCGTGTTCATCGACGCGAGCACCCCTGCGGGACTGGAGCGTTCGGCCGTGAATCGACGGCGGAACGTCCGCGACCTCACGAGCTCGCCTGCGAACGCGCTGTATAGAGCGGCGGGAACGCCCTTTCCCGACACGTCGCCGACCGCCACGATCAGCGTGTTCGGCTCCGGCGAGAGGAAGTCGTAGAGATCTCCCCCGAGCTCGAAGGCCGGGGCAAACCGCGCCGCGACATCGACACCTTTCATGCGCTTGGGCAACTCGGTGGGCAGAAGCGCCGCCTGCACGCGCTGCGCGAAGCGGATCTCCCTCTCCAGGCGGATCTCGGTCGCAAGGATCGTCTGGTACAGGCGTGCGTTCTCGATCGCGACGGCCGCCTGGCTCGCGAGGAGGGTGAGAATCTCGACGTGGGTCTGGTTGAACGCGTCGAGCTCAGGGCTTTCGAGATCGAAAACACCGAGACAGCGATCCTTGAGCAATAGAGGAATCACCAGCTCCGAGCGCGCGTCGTCGACGACCTTGATGTAGCGCGGATCGGCCGACACGTCCGGCACGAGCACGGCTTCCTTGTGAAGCGCGGCGTACCCAACCAGCCCGCTGCCGACATGGACATTCGGAGCCGCGGTCGTGTCCCCGTACCGGACGGCGACCTTCATCTCGAGTTCCTGAGTCTCCTCGTTCAGCAGCAGGATACCGAACGTCCGATAGTCGATGACCCGCCGGGTCAGGTTCGCGATTCGCGTCAGCAGCTCCTCGAGGTCCAGAATCGATCCGAACTCACGGGCGACATCGGACAGCGTCTCCAGCATGCTGGTGTGCTCACGCTCCTTCTCGAAGAGTCTGGCATTCTCGATGGCGACCGCGACGTGCGCTCCGAACTGACGGAGGATCGCCTCGTCGGTTTCCGTGAACTGACCGGGCGTGTCGCTCAAGAGGTTGAGCGCGCCAATGACGCGGCCCTTTCGGCGCAGCGGCACGACGAGCTCGGCGTTCGAGCCAGGGACGGCCTCGACGTACCGCAGATCGGCGTGGACGTCGTTGACCAGGATCGGCTGCCCTTCGGCCACCGCGGCCCCCACCAGACCGTGACCAACCTTCAGCCGCAACGTGCGGGCGAGTGCATCCGGATATCCGACCGAATAGGCGATCGACAGTTCCTGCCGGCCCGGATCGAGCAGATACACCGCAAAGGCGTTGAATCTCGTCAGGCGCGCAATGAGCTCCGGAATCTTGTGCAGAAGTTCAGTCAGGTCGAGAACCGACGTCACTTCGCGTCCCAGGGCGAACAACGTCGTCAGGAGGTCGGTTGTGCTGGCCTGGTGGGAAGAAATCGGGGGTTCGCTCACGGAGAACGCCAGTGTAGCGCAGGATTTTGTTACTGCCTATAATCTGAGGAACACATGGACGTGACGCTTCCGTTTGACTATGCGGCGATCGAACGCATTCTGCCGCACCGGTATCCCTTTCTCCTGGTCGATCGCATCACTGAATTCGAAATCGACAAGCGTATCGTCGGCATCAAGAACGTCTCCCTCAACGAGCGGTATCTCTCCCATGAACTGCACGGCGCGCCAGCCATGCCTCCTACGATTCTTACCGAGGCGATTGCGCAGGTGGGGGCGATCCTGATTCTCGCGAACCCGGAGAACCGGCAGCGTCTGCCCCTCTTCGCAGGGATCCAGCGGGTGCGTTACCGGCGTCCGGTCCACCCGGGCGACGTCGTGGAAATCGAGGCGTTCGTTGTCCGGCTCCGGAGCCGCATGGGCCTCCTGAAAGGTGTCGCGCGAGTGGGCGGCAAGCCTGTCGTCGACGGCACGATGACGTTTGCGCTCGGCCCCGTTCAAGCGCCTGCTCACGCGTAGCCAGCTCGTCAGCGCCCGCCGCCAGCCCTTCCGAACAGCAGAGCATGGCACCCAAGTTGCACTTTAGCCGTGCCGGATGGTCCGCCCTAACATGTCGTGGGGCAAGGATGGGAGGCACGCTGTGTTGGAAACAATTGCGATCGTTTTGCTGGTTCTGTGGCTGCTCGGGATGGTCAGCGGTTACACACTCGGGAACTTCATCTACATTCTCTTGGTCATTGCGATCGTGCTGTTCCTGGTGAGACTGCTCAGCGGACGGCGCGTCGTCTGACGCGCGGCGGACTCGCGCAAGCCCCCGGCAGCTCGAGCCGGGGGTAAGGATCTCGTCAATGTGCGCCCACCGTGGTGCCTGTTGGGCCGAAAGGCCCCGATTCAATCTCCAAGCACGCAAGCACAGGTTCGTCTACCGGGCATGCATTGCCCATCCCTTGGGAAAGCTGTGGGCAAGGTCGAATCGGTTGGGCTAGCAACGCCGAAGATAGGTAAGATAGGGCTTTCTGCGCGTAGCGCCGGCCGAGGCGGAGATGCTACGGATTTCGGTATCGCGTTGCCCTCGGCGCGCGGAGGCGAAACATGGCCAAGAAAACGTCACGAAAGGGTCCAGGACTACCAGCGCGCGAGCCTGCCCGAAAGACCTCCAGCCCCCTTATATGGGTCGCGCTCGTCGTAGCAATCCTCGGGTTCGGCGGGCTCGCGTTGTGGCGCTCGACTCCGTCGTCGTCCGAGACGGCGGCTGGGTCGGCTTCCGGCAGTACCGCGGACGCGGAGAAATCGGCTCAGACTTGATCCGAAGGTGGTCGCGAAGGCGGAAGCTGCGGCCAAGCTGGGGCCGCACAAGCAGGCGACGCTACCGCCCATTCCCTTCCAGAGTTATGCCCCGCCCCGACCACAGGAAGTCGTGACCGCGGCGTACCAATTCGCCGCCGAGCACCCGGAAGTTCTGAGCTATGTGCCCTGCTTCTGTGGATGCGAGCGAGCCGGCCACACGGGCAACTCGGATTGCTTCGTGAAATCCCGCGCCGCCAACGGCGATGTGATCGACTGGGACGAGCACGGGGTCGAATGCGCCGTCTGCATTGACGTGGCGAACCGGTCGCGGCAGATGCACTCGTCGGGCGCTTCGGTGCATGACATCCGGGCCGCAATCGACAAGGAGTTCGGCCCGCTGTCTTCGGTCCACACGCCGACGCCCCACCCGCCAGACCACCTTCAGCAATAGTCATGGCGGGGAGACGAGCGGCCGGCTCTTCTTCGCGGACTTTGTTCGTGCGCGGCCAATCGTCGCTGTAAAATCGGCCCGTGGAAAAACGCGCCGCTGCGGTCGCGCGGCTGTTCGAAGCCGTGCACGAAGGCGTGTACATCGGAACGATCGGTCCCGATGTCACGTCGACAATCGTGGCCAATCCCCACGTCAAGTTGATGTTTGGGTACGGCAGTGAAACGTCTGAACGAGACGTGCGCCCCTTCGACCGCGAGCGCTTCGTGGATCCGCAGGCGCGCGTGGCGCTCCTCGAGCGGCTCACAACCGACGGCGCCGCGTCCAACTATCTCCTGCGGCTCTGGCGCGCCGATCAGACGGCCATCTGGGTGGAGATCACCGGCCATGCCGATCGGCCGGCGGAGGACGGCGCCGTGCGGATTGAGGCGCTCATCCGCGACGTCAGCGAGCGCAAGAAGCTGGACGACGAGACACGCGACATCTATCACCAGTTGCTGCAGGCCGAGAAGATGGCGGCGCTCGGCCAGACGATTTCAGGCGTCGCCCACGAGCTCAATAATCCCCTCGCGACGATTCTGAGCTGGGCTGAACGGCTCTCCGAGCGCGCCCTTGAGCCGTCGGTCCGCCGCGGCGTCGAAACGATCCTGAGTGAGTCCGAGCGCGCCGCACGCATCGTCCGCAGTCTGCTCACCTTTGCCCGAAAACGGCAGACGACGCGCGCCATGGTGGATGTGAACCAGGTCGTGCGTGAAACACTGGCGTTGCGGGCCTACGAGCAGCGCGTCACCAACATCGCCGTCATCGTCGCGCTCGCGACGGGTCTTCCGCACGTATTCGCAGACGGTCAGCAGGTACAGCAGGTACTGCTCAACCTGATCATCAACGCCGAACAGGCCATGCTCTCGGCGAACGGGCGCGGCGTGCTCGTCGTTCGCACCTGGCACGATCCGCACGACGAGTCGGTCATCCTCGAGATCAACGACGATGGCCCTGGGGTTCCCGACGACCTGCAGCCGAAGATCTTCGATCCTTTCTTCACCACCAAAGGAGTCGGCCAGGGCACCGGCCTCGGCCTGACGGTGGCGTACGCCATCGTGCAGGAGCACGGCGGCCGCATCCGGCTCGAGTCGCACCCTTCGGCCGGCGCTTCGTTTTACGTCGAGCTGCCGATCACCGGCACCAAGCTGCCACCCGTTCCGATCGGGCGCGCGGGAGTACGCTCGGGCGATGCCCTTGCCGGCGCCTCGATTCTGGTGGTTGAGGACGAAGCCGCTCTCGCGGCGGCCGTCACCGACGCACTGCGCGACGCGGGCTACGTCGTCGAGCGCGCGGCTGACGGTGAAGACGCGCTCGCGCTGGTGCGGGCGCAGCAGTTCGACCTCGTGATCTGTGATCTGAAGATGCCGCGGCTCGACGGCCAGTCCTTCTATCGGACGCTCGACGAGGCCAATCCCGGCCTCGCGCATCGTGTGATCTTCGTGACCGGCGACGTGGCAGGCACCGACGCCGAGACGTTTCTGAAGGACAGCGGCTGCCGCTTTCTGGCGAAGCCGTTCAGGCTGGGAGATCTATTACAAGCCGTTCGCGACGGGTTGTCGTAAGAGCATCGCCTGGGACGTGGACGGCAATCGTCCCGCCGAGGCAAGCGAGGCCCTGCGTGCTCGGCGTGATCTACCGCGCGGCCGCCACCGCGTGGCGTGATCGCGGCATCCGGAGCGTCGCCCGAGCCGGCGTCGCGCGCTTGTACGGCAGCACCACGGCTTGCGGCGAGGCCAGCTTTTCTTCCCGGGCCGCAGGCACCGTTGCTTTTGCCATCGCGGGCTCCGGCTGGCGAATGCGACCAGCGCTTTGCGCATCTCGGCGATCTGCTGTGGGCCCATCTCGCCGAGCGCCTCGCGCATCCGCCGGATCGCGCGCGCATGGAGCTGGGAGACGCGCGACTCGTTGACGCCAATCTCCGCGCCGATCTCCTTCATCGTCACCTCCCCGTAGTAGTAGAGGCCGATGACCTTCTGCTCACGCGAGGGCAGCGACAGGATGGCCGCGCGCACACGTTCGCGTGTTTCGGCTTTCTCGTACGCGGTGTCGGGTGCATCGGGCTCGGAGGGGACCAGCGCGGCCGGCAAGTGAGCTCTCGTCGAAGTGCTCGCCGGTCGCGAGCGGCGAGGTCGATTCAATCGTGTGGATACGGACAATCGTGCGGCTCAGGCGCTTCTCGTCGGATCCCACGCGGGCGGCCAGATCGGCGAGCGACGGCTCGTGGCCAAGCTCGCGACGCAGCGCCTCGCGTGCCGCGTCGAGTTCGCGACGTTGCCGCCGGACACCGCGCGGCCAGGCATCACGGCGCAGCGCGTCGATCATCGCACCGCGAACGCGGCGCTCGGCGAAGGTTTCGAATTTGATGCCGCGGTCTTCGTCAAAGCGGTGGGACGCGTCGATCAGACCGAGCACGCCGTCCTGCACCAAGTCCCCGACGTCGACGGAGTTGGGCATTGATGCCGCCATCCGGCGCGCGAGCGCCTCGACAAACGGGAGGCTGGCGACGATCCGGCGATTGTGGCTCGCGGCGACGGGCTGGGCGCGCATTGTCTGCTCCTTGAAAGTCGCCCGGCATTTACTCGACGTTGCCGGGCATTGCCCAAGATCGCAACGGCGGTACCAACAGTCGCGTTTCGGTTCACGCGCCACTCGATACAAGCTACGCACTGCTATTAACTGTTGCAGTTAAACAGCTTATAAGAGGTGTCCAAAAGTGAAGCGAAGAAGGGAAGCAGGTCGAAAGACGACAAAAATCGTCAATATGTTGACGAAAAGACAATTTCGATCGTCAAGAATATGACCGATGTACTACGAATTTGGTAGGTGGCCACGATTCTGATCGGGTGAACGAGCTGGCGGGTCTCTTCAGGCTTCGCTCGGTCCCGCTCGCGAGGTGGCGAATCTCCGTCGCGGTCCCGATGGCTTCGAGGGCGCTGGTAATCGACCTGCGCGGCGCGCGCGCGATTCATGTCGTCGGTCGCTTTCGCCTCGAGCAGCTCGGCATGCGCAAGGATTGATCCCGAGCTGGTTGTTCAACCGGTGAAACAGGAGGCGCAGTTCGGACGATTCGTCCATCGATCCCTTCGACAGCAGCTCCTCGGCGGTCACTGGTTCCTTCATCAGGTCACATGGCCCCCTGCAGGCGCACGTCGAACGCTAGTGCCGTCCTTCTGCCTGCCACGCGACGTCGGCCGCCGAGCGATCATTTCGATGCGGATCGCGCCACAGCGTGTCGACGAAGATGCGTACAGAACCACCCGCCGTCCGGACGTACTCGATTTTTCCGGAGGAGAGCCAGTTGTAGATGGTTCGACGGCTGACGCCGACCAACTCGCACGCTTTCATTATTGAAATCGTTTTTCGCTCCACCTGGTATTGCCTCCAGGGAGGGTATCGGAACATCGGGGACCAGGGATTAGGGACCAGGACCAAGGAATTCTCACGTCGGGAGCCCTGGTCTCGACACCCGACTTGTGTCAAAGTATTGGCGGTCTCTAAATGACTGAAACGACTAAACATCTGCTCCTGGTGGAGGATGAGGCCCCGCTCCGGCACGCGATCGCCGAGCAGCTGTCCGACCGCGGCTACCACGTGGAGCAGGCCGACTCGGGCGAGGCGGCGCTGGCGCGTCTCGCCGACTTCGCCTTCGACATCATCGTCACCGACCTCCGGCTCCCCGGCATCGACGGTGCCGCCGTTGTCGATGCGGCGGTCGAACGGTATCCCCAGATCGTCGCCATCGTCGTCACCGGCTACGGCACTGTCAAAGACGCCGTGGAGGCCATCAAACGTGGCGCCTGGGATTTCGTCAGCAAGCCGTTTCAGATCGATGAACTGCTGCACGTGCTCGATTCGGCGCTCGAACAGCAGCGCCTGAAATCGGAGAACGCGTATCTGCGTGCGCAACTCGAGGAGCGCTACTGCTTCGAAGGCATCATCGGGAAGAGCCCGCCGATGACGCGTCTCTTTCAGCTCCTCGAAACGATCGCCGCCACGAGCAGCACGATACTCATCACCGGCGAGACGGGTACGGGCAAGGAAGTCGTCGCGCGCGCCATCCATCACAACAGTCCGCGGCGCGTCCACCGCTTCATCGCGCTCAACTGCAGTGCCATTCCTGAGACGCTCCTCGAAGCCGAACTTTTCGGACACGTACGCGGCGCGTTCACCGGGGCGGTCGGCAACCGGCAGGGCCGACTCGAACAGGCGCACAAGGGCACGCTGTTCATCGACGAGGTCGGGACGATGAGCGCGGCGCCTCAGATGAAGCTGCTGCGCGTGCTGCAGGAGCGGGAGTTCGAGCGCGTCGGCGACTCACACACCATCAAGGTGGACGTGCGGGTGGTCGCCGCGACGAACGTCGATCTCGGACGGATGGTTGCCGATGGGCAGTTCCGCCGTGACCTGTTCTATCGACTGAACGTCATCCCGGTGCAGCTGCCACCCCTGCGCGACCGGAGGGAGGACATTCCGCTGTTGGTGCAGCACTTCCTGGACAAGTACCAAACCCGTGTCGCGCAGGACGTGCCTCCGGCGCGCAAGCCTGACGGAGGGCCGATCGCGAAGGCCCTCCCGTTGACCCTTTCGCAGGAAGCCATGCGGCGGCTGATGTCGTATCCGTGGCCGGGAAATGTCCGCCAGCTCGAGAATGCCATCGAGCGCGCGGTGGCATTCAGCGCCGGACGAGTACAGATTGGAGTGCAGGACCTGCCGTCGGAGTTACTGGAGGGAACCACGTCGCCGATCGCGTCACCTGTCTCCCTGCCAGAGGAAGGTGTCGACCTCGGCGCGCTGGTGGCCAACATCGAGCGCGAGCTGATCGAACGGTCGCTCGAACGCTCTGGCGGCAACAAGGGGCGGGCCGCCCGCCTCCTCAACCTGAAGCGCACGACGCTGGTCGAAAAGCTCAAGCGATTGCAGAAGTAGGCGGTAAATCTGAAATCCGGAATTCGGCAATCTCGTAGAATGTAGGTGTGCCGCCCCGTTACGCGTATTGGACCATTCTCATCGACAACAAGCCCACCGCCTTTCGCGCGCGCGACAAGGAAGAGCTGCAGCCCACGTTTCGTCAGCTCCAGCGGAAAAATACGGATGTCGTGATGAAGTGGTTCGCGCGCGGGCGTGTCTGGGACACGCCGGAGCAAGCGCGATGGGCGGGGAGCAATCTGGAAGGCACGCGCGAAAAGCGCGGCCGCGAGTGGAGGCCCGGCGGGAAGCACGAGGATCCCCGCGCCCGGTTTGACAAACGTCAGAAAGATCGCCGGCCCGTCAATGCTCCGGGCGCGGCGGCGCCCCGCGCGGATCGATCGTCCAACGGAGAAGCCTCAAACCGGCTTTGAGCAGGAGCGTCAGCGGACCGCCAGGCCACCCGGTGACGGACAGCGACCGCGGGACGACAAGGCGCGGGGCGAAGGTCAACGGCCCTGGAGTGCGAAGCCGCCACGTGAAAGTCAGCGACCTTGGACCACGAAGCCGCCCGGCGAAGGTCAGCGACCTTGGAGTGCGAAGCCGCGCGGAGGGACAGCGGCCTTGGAGCGCGAAGCCGCCGCGTGACGGACAGCGCCCCTGGAGCGCCAAGCCGCCAGTTGGAGGGTCAGCGACCCTGGAGTGCGAAGCCGCCGCGCGACGGACAGCGGCCCTGGAGCCCCAAGCCGCCACGTGACGGACAGCGCCCGTGGAGCTCCCAAGCCGCCGGCTGAGGGGCAGCGACCCTGGAGTGCGAAGCCGCCGCGGGAAGGGCAGCGACCCTCGAGCCCCAAGCCGTCGCGTGAAGGTCAGCGGCCTTGGAGCGACAATCGGCCTCGTCGGCCCCTGACCCAACGACCGCACACCAATACCTCTGCCGCCACGCCCGGCGATCCGGCTGGGCGAACGACATCCGGGATTCCAGACCCGTCCTCCGATCGCGGTTTGCAGCCCCGACAATCCGGGCAGCCGGTCAGGCCCGAGGGAGCCCAAGGTCCGCGCGAGACGCCGGCACGACCAAAGCCTGACGGCGCAGCGCCGCCGAAAAGGCGTGAGCGCGAGTCACCCGGGCAACGCCCCGCACCCGAGCAGATTGCGACCAAACCAGAGCCACCGGAACGCGGATAAGTAGTTTTCCGACGAAGCAGTGATCCTCGCGCCGATGCGAACGTTCAGAATGTAGAGCATGCCTGTCACTGGGAAGTTTGGATATCTCGAGGCGCTGCCCCGACCATCGGGGCGTCCTGAACGAACGCTGGTCCTCATCCATGCGTTTCCGCTCAACGCCAGGATGTGGGAACCGCAGCTCGCGCTCGCCGAAGCGGGCTGGCGAGTGATTGCGCCCCACCTCCGCGGCACGAATGGCGGCCCGCCCCAGGCTCCCGTCGCGACGATGGACGACTGCGCGGCAGACCTCATCGATCTGCTGGACGCCCTGCACATCGAGAATGCGGTCATCGGCGGTCTTTCGATGGGTGGGTACGTGACGTTCGCATTGTTCCGCCACGCGCCGCGATACTTCCGGGGCATGGTCCTGGCCGACACGCGGCCGCAGGCCGATACGCCCGAGGCGATCGAAGGCCGCAAGCGACTGCTTGCGGTCGTGCGCGAGAAGGGAGCGGCGGCTGTCGCCGACGAAATGCTTCCAAAGCTCCTCGGAGAGACGACTCGGCGAAACAGACCCGACCTCGTCGCACACGTGGGGGATCTCGTTCGGTCGAACCCGCCGGATGCCATTGCCGGAGCCATCTCCGCGCTCATGTCTCGTCCCGACTCGACGCCGATCCTCCCCACAATTCACTGCCCGACGCTCATCCTCGTCGGCGAGGAAGACATGCTGACCCCGCCGCCGCTCAGCCAGGATATGCAGCGAGCGATCGGTGGAGCCGAGCTCGTGATGGTTCCGCGCGCCGGCCACTTGTCCAGCATCGAGCAGCCGGAAGTGTTCAACGCGGCGCTCGCGCGGTTCCTCGAGCACCGCGTATAGACGGGGTGAAGTCCATGAGATTGTCGATTTCGGAGTTCAAGCTGCAGATGAGTCGTCCTCGCGCTCGCCCTGGCGACCGTCGCGCCACGGGCGCAGGAAAGCGCGGTTGACGCGAGGCGCCGGAACCTCGAGCAGGTTCTGGACTTGTACGTGCGCGACGGTTACGTGTACTACCGTGCGCTGAGACAGGAACGACGTCTCCTGGACGCGTACCTGAACGGAGTGGCGACCGCCTCGATCGACTCGGCGTCACGGGACGAACAGCTCGCGTTCTGGCTCAATGCCTACAATGCCTTGGCGCTGCGGACGGTGATCGACCACGCGCCGATCCCTCAACGCTCGCGCGAGTACCCGCCGGGCAGCATCCGCCAGATTCCTGGAGCGTTCGAGCGGTTGACCCATCGAGTCGCCGGTCGGACGGTGACGCTCGATCAGATCGAGCAGACGATCCTGCCCGCCTTCAAGGACCCGCGCGTGTACTTCGCGCTCGGGCGCGGCGCGGTCGGCAGCGGCCGGTTGCGAAGCGAGCCGTTCACCGCGGCAGGGCTTGAACGACAGCTCACGGAGGTGGCCAACGAGTGCGTCACGCACGCACAGTGCGTGGCGATCGATCGGACGCAGAACAAAGTGATGGTCAGCTCGATCTTCTCGTGGCGGGAAAAGGAATTCTCGGCCGCCTACGGCGACAAGGCGTCTCCTGCGTTCAGTTCGCGAAGTCCCATCGAGCGCGCCGTGCTGGCGTTCGTCGAGCCCAGACTTCTGACGACGGAGCGGGACTTTCTGGCGGCGAACGAGTTCCGCGTCGAATACGCGCCGTTTGACTGGTCGCTGAACGACCTGACGGGCAGGGGCGGACAGTGAATCTCGACCTGAACGGCAAGGTCGCGATCGTCACCGGGTCGAGTCGGGGCCTCGGTCTGGCCAGCGCGGCGGCGCTGGTCCAGGAGGGCTGCCGGGTGACGATCTGCGCCCGCGGCGAGACCCGGCTGACCGAGGCCACGGCGGAGCTCCGCCGGCTCGGAGGCCACGATCGAATCCTGCCGTTCGCCGGCGATCTGTCGTTGCCCGATGTCATGGAGCGCCTCGTGGCGCGTACCGGTCGAGACCTTCGGAGGTCTCGACATTCTCGTCAACAACATGGGGCTTGCCCGAGGTGGCACCCTCGCTCGACACGTCGGACGCCGAATGGCAGGAGGCCTTCGACCAGACCCTGTTTCCGGCGATCCGCGCCTCGCGCCTGGCCGTGCCCCACATGCGTCAGCGGGGTGGCGGTGCCATCGTGATGATCGCGTCGATCTGGGGACGCGAATCGGGCGGCCGCATGACCTACAACGCCGTGAAAGCCGCGGAAATCAGCCTCGGAAAGTCGCTTGCCCAGCAGCTGGCGCGCGACAGCATCCGCGTGAACAGCGTGGCGCCCGGGTTCGATTCTGTTCCCGGGAGGGTCATGGGACAAACGACAGCGGGAAGATCCGGTGGGAATCGCAGACTTCCTCGCGCGGGAGCTGCCATTCGGGCGGTTTGGTCGTCCCGAAGAAGTTGGGACGGTGGTGGCCTTTCTCGCCTCGCCGCGCGCGAGCTGGGTCAGCGGGGCAAGTGTGCCCGTTGACGGCTGCCAGTCACGCTCCCTGATCTGATTTGGGGATCTGAATCCTCTACGCCGGCCAAGGTGTGCGAACGGCCGCCCAACCCCGAAACGCTGGCAACCTGGCGGCGGCAGCGACGAACGGCCGAGCCGGGCGCGGACGACAACCCCCTCTGGATTCTCGTGCTCGCCGGTGTCGGGCTCGCCGGTCGTCTCCGAGTGCAGAAAAAATCCACGGTGCCGCGCGCGCGGCTCGCTTGTATCCATCCTCCGACCTCCCTTTACAACTGTATCGGCAGCAGTCGAAGAGAGTAACAGCCGTTCCGTGACGCGTAAAGAAAAAACAACGCGTCGACTGCTTCTTTTTTCAGCGTGCGCGGCTTCGTCCAGGCTGCGATCCGAAGGCGACGTAGTAGACCGGAATGCCGGAGAGGATCAATGCGAAGGTGACGGCGGTCGACATCGGCTCATGAACGAGCGCGTTGCCGATGAACCAGACGACCGCGGCGATGAAAATGGCCGGGACCACCGGGTAGCCGATCACTTTGTAGGGACGAGGCAGGTCCGGCCGGCTGCGCCTGAGCCGATACACCGCCGCGACGCTGAGCGCGTAGAAAGGCCAGTTGGCCACCACGAACAGGAGCGTCAGCGCCTCGAAGCTCCGGCTCGTCACGAGGACCATGCCCAAGAGGGTCGTCAGCAGTATCGCCACGTGCGGCGTCTTGTAGCGAGGGTGCACCCGGGCGATCGCCTTGAAGAACAGCCCATCGCTGGCCATCGCGAAGAACACGCGAGGCGAAGCGAGCATGATCCCGTTCAGCGCGCCGAAGGTCGAGACCATCACGCACATCGAGACCAGGACAGCTCCCCGCGGACCGACCAGCACGGTCATCATGTCTGCGGCGACCAAGGGTGAACGGCCGACAGTCTCGATCGGAAGCACATAAAGGTAGGCGGCGTTGACGAGCAAATAGATCACGATGATCGCCGCGGTGCCGGCGATGATCGCCAGCGGCAGGTTCCGGTGCGGTTCCTTGACCTCGCCGGCGACGAACGACAGATCGGCGACGCCGTCGTAGGCCCAGAGGACGCCAACCAGCGCGAGCCCGAGGTTGCCCACCGTGATCGGTGATCCGGTCGCGGTGTCAGATTGGCCGTGCTGGCGCCATGACTGCCGCCCAGGACAAAGGCGGAAATGGCGATGGCCGCAAGAGCGCAGGATTTTGCGGCGGTCGACAAGCCGACAATGACGGCCCCCAGGCTGACGCCGGTCGTGTTGACCACGGCCGCAAACGCGAGAGCCGCCGCCGCCACGGTGCGCGCCGCCATCTGATGGGTCAAGGGGTCGATGCCGAACGTCCCCAGGCAGTAGTCCCCGAACGCGATCGCGATGCCGCCGAGCGCCGACGCTCGTATCAACACCAGCTGCGACCACCCGAACAGAAACCCTGCCGGCCGGCCCCAACCCTCCCGCAGGTATGCGTAGAGCCCGCCGGTTTCGGGCATGGCGGCGGCCAGTTCGGCCAGAGAGAGCGCCCCGCAGACGGTGATCAGGCCGCCGGCTGCCCATAAGCCCAATACAACAAGGGGATCGGGCACCCTTGCGGCGACTCCCGCAGGCGACCGGAAGATCCCGGAGCCGATGGTGATGCCGATGACGATCGCCGCCGCGCTCCAGAGGCCCAGCGTTCGCGGAAGCGGGGATGAGGGCGGCACGGCGTGAGTATATGCTTCCGGCGCCGACGCTTACGCGGTGCCCGCGCGTTTGTCAGAAGATTCAGGCGCTGGCGGCGTCACTCGAGACGGCCCTCGGCGCGGTAGGGCATTCGGCAGAGCGCTAGCGGCGTTCAGGACTTCGGATCGTGGGTCCGGAGCGCCCTGAAGAAAGGCGTCGGCTTCGTGCCGTATGTGTTCCACGAGGGCTTCGTACTTCACGGGATCCTTGCGCGCGGCCTGAAGGTCAGTCCACAAGCGCTGAATGAGGATCAGACGTTGGCGACCTTCGTCCAAGGCAGGCTTGTCAGCCACGGCAGCACAGCAGTATCTGCCGAACTGAGCGAATGTGACATCGGTATTTTGACCTACATCGTTGGGAAACACTTTCACCTCTTGATCGCCTGCGATACGGCTGGTACTATCGCCTCGACCATGGCGGACATCGGGCTGTCGACGAGGGCCGACTTGACAACCCGTTCCGGCTCCGGCCGCGATAGCGCGTTGCAGGCCGCGCTCGAGCGCCTGGCGCCGGGGCAGCTTCCGGACCGCCCCGATACACCCGATCTCCCCGTCACGGCCCTCCGGCGTTTGCCGCCCGTTTGCCGCAGAGTACGCACCATTTCCCCGGGCGGTCGACCAGCGGCTTCAGCACGCACTCGAATCGCGCGGCATCAGTCAGCTTTACACTCATCAGGCCGAGGCCATCGACCACGCGCTCGCCGGCCGAAACGTCGTCGTGGTGACGCCGACCGCATCCGGCAAGACGCTCTGCTACAACGCGCCCATCCTGAGCGCCATCCTTCACGATCCATCGAGCCGCGCGCTTTATCTCTTCCCGACCAAGGCGCTCGCCCAGGACCAGCTCGCGGAGCTGCAGGCTCTCTGCGGGCTGCTCGGCGAACGCACGGACACTCCTGTCGGCGTGTTTACCTACGACGGCGACACGCCGCAGGATGCCCGGAGGACGATCCGCTCGCGTGCGCACCTGGTGCTCAGCAATCCCGACATGGTCCACTCGGGCATCCTGCCGCATCATCCCTCGATGGGCCAAGCTGCTTGAAAACCTGCGTTACGTGGTCATCGACGAGCTGCACGCGTATCGAGGTGTTTTTGGCAGCCATCTCGCCAACGTTCTGCGACGCCTGAGACGCCTCTGTCATCACTACGGATCGAACCCCGTGTTCCTCTGCTCGTCGGCGACCATCGCAAATCCCCGCGAGCTTGCGGAACGGCTGACCGAGCAACCGTTCGAGCTGGTCGACAAGAGCGGGGCGCCACGCGGCGAAAAATTCTTCGTCTTCGTGAACCCGCCCGTCGTCAACCAACAGCTCGGAATCCGCCGGTCGTACTTGAGCGAAACGCGGCGAATTGCGACCGAATTCCTGAAGCGCCACCTGCAGTTGATCGTGTTCGCGCAAAGCCGTCTGTCGACCGAGATCCTGACGACGTATCTGAAGGACGACTTCGACGGGCTGCCGGGCAGTCCCGAACGGATCCGGGGATATCGTGGCGGCTATCTTCCCAATCGGCGTCGCGAGATCGAGCGGGGTCTTCGAGAAGGAACGGTGCGCGCCGTGGTGTCGACGAGCGCGTTGGAGCTGGGCATCGACATCGGCGCGCTCGATGTCGCCGTACTGGCCGGCTATCCCGGCACGATTGCGGCAACATGGCAGCGCGCCGGGCGCGCGGGACGCCGTGCCGGCCGATCGGCGGCAGTGCTCGTCGCGTCGAGCGCGCCGCTCGATCAATTCGTCGTGCGCAATCCCTCGTATTTCTTCGGCAGCTCGCCGGAGCATGCCCTGATCGATCCCGACAACCTGCACATCCTCGTCGATCACATCAAGTGCGCCGTGTTCGAGCTGCCCTTCCGGCAGGGCGAGCAGTTCGGCCGGCACGATTTGCAGGAGATCCTGACGATCCTGTCCGAGCGTGGCCTGGTGCACCGGACCGCCGCCAGCGCCGCTGGCGGGGACGCGAGCGCCGCCGAGGCGTCTTTCGCGGACGAGCGGCGGCCAGTGGGTCTGGACCAGCGAATCGTACCCGGCCGATGCCGTCAGCTTGCGATCGATCTCGTCGGACAACTTCGTCGTCGTGAACACGACAGGTGAGCCGATGGTCATCGGCGAGACCGATTTCAACAGCGGGCCGTCCACGCTGCACCCAAAGGCGATCTACCTCGTGGAGGGCAAGCTGTTTCAGGTGGACAAGCTCGACTTCGAGGGCCGTAAGGCGTTCGTCCGCGAAATCGACTGCGACTATTACACCGACGCCATCACATATACGCGCGTCACGATTCTCGACACGTTCGAAAGGGGCGGGAAGTTATCGAGCCGTCCCGGAAAATCTGCCCACCCCTTTCTACGCTCGCACGGTGAGGTTCACGTGGTCTCGCGGGTCGTCGGATTCAAGAAGATCAAGTTCTATACGAACGAGAACGTCGGGTCAGGTGAGCTGGATCTGCCCGAGCAGCAGATGCACACGACATCCTACTGGCTGACGATTCCCGCAGACGTCATGGCCGCATTGCCGTATGCCGCTGACGATCGCCGTGACGGGGTCGTCGGTCTGGCATTTGCGATGCGCCAGGTGGCTCAGCTGTTGTTGATGTGCGATCGGCACGACATCGGTATCTCCATCGATACCGGCGAAGACATGGACAGGACCCCACGTCTGTTCGTG
This sequence comes from uncultured Acidobacteriota bacterium, assembly GCA_963745495.1. Taxonomy (GTDB): domain Bacteria; phylum Acidobacteriota; class Vicinamibacteria; order Vicinamibacterales; family CAVVIG01; genus CAVUXJ01. The sequence goes on along the minus strand of CAVUXJ010000005.1, from coordinate 167,394 downwards.
TACGACAACTACCCCGGCGGCATCGGCTTCAGCCAGCCGCTGTTCCGCATGCACCAGCCATTGCTCGAAGGGACGCGAAGGCTCATCGCCGAGTGCGGCTGCGACAACGGGTGCCCCGGATGCGTCGGACCGTTCGGCAATGCCGGCCCGCTGGCGAAGGCGGTGGCCCTTCGCATTCTCGACCGGCTCCTCGAGAACATCCGACGCCGCGGACACCCAGGTTCGAACCGCATGAACCTCTCGGACAGGCTCCGTGCGATTGTCGACACACCTCGTGCCTCTGCCGAACGGTCAAGTCTCAGCCAGATGTCACCTGCCGATCCGCCGGGCGAGCTCGCCAGGGCACACTCGAACAGACTCTCGGCGGCGAATGGCGCCAGCAGGGCGCAGCCCGCTGCTTCGTCGTCGATCGCCGCACGCCGCCCGATGCGACGTTCGGCGGAGTGCGGGTCGCGGAGATGGCCGGGCGTACTCGACGTGCGCCGCGACCCATGCCCCCCTTCTGACGTCCGCTGCGCCGGCGTCGGCCGCCGTTCCTGTTCTTCGATATCGAGACGACCGGCCTGAGCGGCGGTGCGGGCACGTATGCGTTTCTCGTCGGCTGCGCCTGGTTTTGCGACGATGGAGCGTTCCTGACGCGGCAATACGTGCTGACCAATCACCGCGACGAACGGCCGATGCTCGAGAGCGTCGCCGGCGAGTTGGCGCGCGCGGGCACGCTCGTCACCTTCAATGGCAAGTCGTTCGACGCGCCAGTTCTTGAAATGCGGTACATGTTTCACCGGCTTCAGTGGCCAGGTGCCCGGCTGCCGCATCTGGACGTGCTGCACCCGGCCCGTTTGTTCTGGGGGACGGCATCGCCCGTCTGAAGATGGACATGACGTACGCTGCGCGTGAAGCTTCGGCGGATCGCCGGCGCCTTGGCGGAGGCGGTCACCCGGACGTGGCGTGCGGAATCGACCCCGCGATCGTGTTCGCTCCTTGCCCTCGAGCAGCAGATCCTTGGAGCGAACCGCGTCGGCGATGTACCGGGGTTCGAGATTCCCGCGCGCTACTTTCAGTTTCTCCGAAACGGTGATGCGCGTCCGCTTGGCGCCGTGTTCGAGCACAACCGACTCGACCTGCTGTCGCTGGCCGGCCTGACGGCGCGCCTGCTGCAGCTCCTGCAGCGATGGTCCCGGGAAGGCGCGGGACGCGCACGAGGCGCTGGCGCTCGGTCGCGTGTATCAGCGCGGCGGATTGGAGGATCGCGCTGTCGAGGCGTTCGAGCGCACGATGGCGATGAGCCGATTCGCTGCAAGAGTCGCAGGCGGCCCCGATTCGAGTCGATGCGCTCCGTTCGCTCGCGTGTGCCGCGCGGCGCGCCCGCCGGCACCACGACGCAGCGGCATGCTGGCGCCAGTTGCTGGACGTCCCACTCTGCCCCAGGACTACCGCTCGCGAAGCGCTGGAAGCGCTCGCCATCCACCATGAGCATCGCGTACGCGATCTCGGCGCGGCCCGCACGTTTGCCTTGGGAAGCCTGAATGCGGCCAACCGCACCTCGGCAAGCGCACGCGCGCGACACCGCCTGGCACGCCTCGAGCGCAAAGCTTTCAGGCGTACAAAACAAGAGGGCGGACCAGGGTTCCGCTTTCCCCATGTCCGCCTGGTTCTGCGGGCAGTTCACCAATTATCACGAAGTAGTACCGAACGCCGCAGGCGGCATGCGAGCCGGACAGCATTGCCGGAGTGTGAATCGAAAGTCGGAGCGCAAGCGGACACGACCCCGCAAGAGCGCTCCTAACCCGTCAACCGGTGTCGCGCGGTCAGGCGGGCTCCCGCCATTCTGCGGGAGCCCTCCATCGGAAAGAGGTTCCCGTATTCCAACCGCCTTTTCGTGCCGGTATCGATGGCGACGTGGCGACCTTTCCTCGAAATGAAAGCGGTCGGATGAGGAGGACAATTGCTAGAATCGCCGTTGTGATCAGTCACGGCCGGCGCGATTTCCTGCAGTTGACGGCTGGCGCGATTGCCGCGGCGGCGATTCGTCGTCCCGCCGATGCGGCGCCGCTGCCGCAGCGCTCCCACGAATTATGGGCGCGCCCGCTGGCGCAGGTGAGCGAGTTGGTTCGGACGCGCAAGGCATCGCCGGTTGATCTCACCACCGCATGCCTTGGCCGGATCGATCGGCTGAATCCGGTGCTGAATGCCTTCATCACCGTGACGCACGACCAGGCCTTGGCGGATGCGCGCGCGGCGGAGATGGAGATTGCCAGAGGGAAATGGCGCGGCCCATTGCACGGGATCCCCATCGGCCTCAAGGATCTGATCGATACGGCTGGCGTGCGAACGACAGCGGCCAGCGCGGTCTTCGCGAATCGCATTCCGTCCGAGGACGCCGAGGTCGTGCGGCGTCTCAAAGCCGCCGGTGCGGTCATGGTAGGCAAATTGAACATGCACGAGTTTGCCTATGGCGACACATCGGCCCAGAGTCACTACGGTCCAGTACGCAACCCGTGGAACCGCGACCACGTGGCAGGCGGCTCGTCGGGAGGCTCCGCAGCCGCGGTGGCCGGTGGACTGTGCTACGGGGCCCTTGGATCCGATACGGGCGGATCGATTCGCGAGCCTGCGGCCTACTGCGGCATCGTAGGGCTGAAGCCCACCTACGGCCTCGTGAGCACGCGGGGAGTGGTACCGCTCTCGTGGTCGCTGGATCACGTGGGCCCGATGTGCCGCACCGTCAGAGATACGGCCATCCTGCTTCAACAGATCGCCGCCTACGACTCGCTGGACACCAATAGCATCAGCACGACACCGCCTGACTACGCCAAGGCGATGCGACAGAAGACGTCGACCCTTCGGCTGGGCATTCCCCGCGCGGTGTTTTACGAGATGCTGAACCCAGAGATCGAGCAGGCTGTGAACGACGCGCTCCGGGTGCTTGGGGGCCTCACCGCCTCGGCGCGAGATGTCCAGCTACCGCCGTACAAGATACTGCCCGTGGTCGGTGCTGAAGCCTACGCCTTTCACGCACCCTATTTTTCGAGAACACCGGAGCTGTACCAGCCGCTGACGCGTCGCCGGCTGGAAGCCGGCTCTACCGTCACGGCCGCAGCCTACATCGAGGGCCGCCGTGAACTCGATCGGCTTCGGCACGCGGTCGGCGCGGTTTTTTCCACGGTGGATCTGCTCATCACACCGACAACACCGCTGCTTCCGCCGACAGTCCAGGACGCAATCAACGATCCTGGCACTCCACCTGCTGGCGGAGTCGCGCCGTCGCTCCGCAACACCCAACCCTTCGACATCTACGGTTTGCCAAGCATATCGATTCCGTGTGGCTTCAGCCGCACTGGGCTCCCCATCGGACTGGAAATCAGCGGCCCTCGATTAGGCGAACCGGCGGTGCTGGCGCTGGCTGACGCATACGAGCACGCGACCCAATGGGGCGAGCGCCCTCCGCCGATCTGAATTCGGATCGATCCGAGTCAATAGGCATCGAGAACATCGTATCCGCCCCTCGGAGGATCCAAGAAACCGGATCAAGCCAAGATTCCGCCGGCAGACGTTCCGCCACATTCGGGCCAGCGAAGCGCCCTTCGAAGATATTTGCGGACTATGGCGGCCGATGACGCGTTAGTACGCAGCGGACGTGGGGCCGACCGTTTGACACCTTGGACGTGGCGTCAAGACGAGACTCCGCGCCCATAGCAGAAACGAGAGATGGTCATGGTCACCGAACGGCATTCCTTCACAGAGAAGGTATTGGGATCGGTCGGACTCATTCTCATTGGCCTGATCGGCTGGGCAGGAGAACGACCGCAACAGCGAGTGTTGAGCGAGGTCCTCGCGCGAGCCGTGGTCGGGTTCGCGGGGGTGGTCGGCTGGGTCGTCGATCGACTTCCACTGCCCAATCCACCATCGCCGAGCTCGCGCGGGTCAACGGCCGGCTCGCGGATACACTTCGCGAAGTCGCGGCCATGAAGCGCCGTTCGTCCGTCAGTGCGAGGCGGGCGCAATCCCACGACCCGGAGAAGACCCTTGCCTTCAGCGGCGGCGTCGTGTTCTCCAATCAACCACAGTTCGAAACGCTGGCCAGCAATCCCTCGGACATGTCCGTGCTCGTCTACGGGTACCTCGCGCATCGCAGGTAGAGGGCGCCTGCAGCCCTGACCGAGAACCCAATTCAGGGCCGAGCGAAAGCCGGTGGTAAGATCAAACCCCGGCATTTGCTCGGCCTCATTCATGTACAAGCGCACAGACGACCTTCGCATTTTGGACGTGCGGCCGCTCATCCCGCCGGCAATCTTGCTCGAGGAGATCCCGATCTCCGAGCACGCGTCGAACGTGGTGGCGGATGCCCGCGCGGCCGTCGCGAACGTGATTCACGGTAACGACCCCCGCCTCGTCATCGTCGTTGGACCGTGCTCGATCCACGATACCAACGCGGCGATGGAGTACGGAGAACGCCTGCGGGAGGTCGCGCATCGCTTCTCCGACGAGCTCGTGATCGTCATGCGCGCGTATTTCGAGAAGCCGCGCACGGCGGTGGGATGGAAAGGGCTGATCAACGATCCGGATCTCGATGAAAGCTTCCACATCAACAAGGGGCTGCGCCTCGCCAGGAAACTCCTCCTCCAGCTGAACGATCTCGGCCTGCCGACCGGCTCGGAGTTCCTGGACACCCAGATTCCGCAGCACATCGCCGATCTCGCGTCGTGGGCGGCCATCGGCGCGCGAACGACCGAGAGTCAAGTGCATCGAGAGCTGGCGTCAGGGCTGTCCATGCCGGTCGGGTTCAAGAACAGCACCGACGGCGGCACGCAGGTCGCCGTGGACGCCGTGCTGACCGCGCGCTCGCAGCATTGGTTCCCCTCGGTGACCAAGCAGGGTGTCTCCGCCATCTTCCAGACGACCGGAAACGATTCCTGCCACGTCATCCTGCGTGGTGGATCCCGCACCGGTCCGAACTACGACGCCGATCACATTGCGAAAGTGTGCGCGCGGCTGGCGGCGAAGGGCCTGCAGGAGCGGGTGATGGTGGACTGCTCTCACGGGAACAGCCTGAAGAATCACTTGAAGCAGGCAGAAGTGGCCGAGAGCTTATGCGAACAGATCGCCGGAGGTTCGCAGCAGATATTCGGCGCGATGCTGGAGAGCAATCTCTGCGAGGGGCGGCAGGACTATGTGCCGGGCCAGCCCTCGGTACACGGCCAGAGTATCACCGACGCCTGCATCTCGCTGGAGCAGACCGAACCGCTGTTCGCGCGATTCGCTGAGGCGCAACGCAGGCGCCAGAGTCATCCGAGAGCGCAGAGCCGCGACTCCGTCGCGAGCTGACATGTCGACATTCTTCGCGTCGCCGTTTCGCGAGACTGCGTGGCGAGTCACTCAGGCCGTGGCGCCGGCCTTTTTCCCCTTGGCGGTCTTGGCGGCAGCGGCCGCCTTCCGCGACTCCGAGGTCTGCGCGCCGAACTTCTTGGTGAAACGCTCGACGCGTCCTTCGGTGTCGATCAGCTTCTGCCGGCCGGTAAAGAAGGGATGGCAGTTCGAGCAGATTTCGAGATGCAGCTCAGGCTTGGTCGATTTGGTCTTCCAGGTGGCCCCGCACGCGCACCGGGCCTCGACCTCGTGATACTTCGGGTGAATGGCGTCCTTCACAGCGGTCTCCTTCGGTAGTGCCCCAAACCCCAAGTATAGCACCGGGAAATGCCGCATCGGCCGCTCAGGCGACGGTGTCCCTGGCGGCCGAAGCGGTGAGGAATTGGCCTCTTGGACCAAAATCGACGCGGCTTGTCGCAGAATGCTCAGTGTGCACCGCGTGCGGATCCCACTGAACGAACTCGTTTGGTTCCTGGTCCTAGCGTTCGTGACGGCGGTCGCAGGGTTCGCCTGTGGCTGCTGTCCGCCGACGTCTTTCCTTGGGATTTCGCGTCAACTACACGGCGAGTGTCGCGTTGCGCCGCGGCGTATCGCTGTACGACGACGAGGCTCTCCGTGTGCTCGCGCACGAACTGACCAGTCGGAACGTCGGATTCTCGGAGCTGTTCACCAGTTACATCGGTCCGCCCACGACCGCGTTTCTGCTCCTGCCATTCAGTCAGTGGTCGTTCGACGAGGCGGTCACGTTGTATCGAGTCCTGTTCTCGGTCGTGCCGAAGAAACTCAGGCGAGCGTGTCCCTTGCCGCGAGGCGGTGAGAAACTGGCCTCCTGGCAGGCTTCTGAGCCGTCTGATGTTCGCGAGGGAGTGGCGGAGGCCCTCGCCCTGCAGATCTTCCGGGTGGAAATAGAACACCCACACCGAAGAGTCCTCGAACGGCAGCCCTTCCCAATGCTGCGTCAGAGTCCTGAGGCGACGGCGCAAACCGGTGGTCGAGCGGCAGCCGTGCAGCGAGTCTCCACGCCATGCGCTCGAGCTGTCGCACACGCGAATTCGGGAACTGAGCAACGGGCAGCTCGACAAGCGCCAACTGCCCTGGCCGCTGATAGTCGGCGCTCGAGGGATGGTAAGGAGCCGGCGAACATCGCAACCAATCCACCGTCACCCTGTCGTCGCCGGCCCATTGCCACGCGATGTTCCCGGAGAGCGCCGAGAAATCAACCGCGACTCCCAGCGTGTCGAGCGTTCGAAATACGTGATTGCTGCCGTAGTCCCATCCCGTGCGCGTCGCGCGGACAGTGAAATGCGCGCACAACGCCCGATGCGCGTCGCCCAGCCATGTCGGTTCGGGATCGAACCCGAACGGCCTGTCGGTCGTCGTCGTACGACATGAGATGAAAGTGCCAGCCCAACTCGTGGCCACGCGCCACGAGCGATTGCCACATCCCGTGCCTCGTCACATACCCGGATGCAAAGTCGCCCGTCGAAAACCTCACGCTTTCGTCAGATCGGATCAGCCATGTGATGGGCGGCGCGTCGTTGCCAAGCGCATCCATCAATCGATCGACGTAAGCCAAACACTGCCAGATGTCGCCCGCGGGCGGTTGCGTCAGCCGCTGCGGCAAAACGGGATCGACGTCGCAACCGATGACGATCTTCATCGCTTTTCGGCGACGACAAACTGCGCGGGCGACATCTTCACCGCTCCAGCGAGGCGAGAAAGAAGCAGAGACGGTTTCACGACCCTGCCGGCCGGTGGGAATCGCTCGATCAGCTTGTCGATGAGCCCGACCCCGTACTGACACTGGATACCGAAGCCAATGCTCCTCAGGAGCGCTTCGACGTCTGCGGGAGCATGGCCGATCAATGCCGAGTCGGACCGCTCGGTACCGGAGTTGAATGGGTTGGGTGTCCGTCCTATCAGATAGCCGGTGATACGGCGGATATTGCGTCGATTGCTGTAGTTGAAGACCAGGAGGCCTTTCGGCTTCAGGACGCGGTAAATCTCTCGCAGAGCCCTTTCGGGATCGCCGAGGTGATGAAAGACGCGAACCATCAACGCCGCATCGAAGGACGACTCTTCGAAGGGCAATTCCAGCACGCTGGCGTCGTGATAGAGGACCGCGTCCCCGTAGGTGCGCGCAGCAATCTGCCGTAGATTGCTCGCCGGCTCGACCATGTGGACGTGCCGATAACGGCTGACGTAGGAGCGGCCCAATCGGCCGAAGCCGGCACCGATCTCGACAATCGAATCACCACCCGCGAGAGTTCGTGCGACGATGGCCTGCTCGAGCTCGTCGAGGTAGCGCTTGCCGGGCCCGGTCCAGAACCTCTCGTAATCCTGTCCTTCGTATCCTTTCCACGACAGCCCTTCAGTGTCCGCCACGGCTGGAGCTTACGACAAAACACTGGCCCAGGCCCAGCGGTCTGGCGCCGCAACTCGCCCCGCAGAGCTGCCAGTCAAACGTACCGAGTACGCAACGATTTGAACTATAGAGTTACAGGGTCAGATGTGCGCCGACCGCAGACGTTGATCGCTCGCGATCATCGGCCAGGCGAGAGAATGGCGCCGTCACCATGTCGAGTCATCGCTCCTTTGGACGCCTGCTCCGATGGCCGCTCCGCGCGGCTGCCGTCGGATTGGTGGCTGCCGATTCTACGCGGCCCCGCAAGAGGATTCTTCTGGCGCGTGGGATCGGGTAATCACAGTTGCTGGCTGGGCAGCTACGAGGCCGACATCGTTCGGGGGCTGCTTCCTCGTCTGCCGGCCGCCGGCATCGCGTTCGACCTCGGAGCACATGCCGGATATTACACCTTGATGCTGACGCGACGATTCGAACACGTCCACGCATTCGAGCCTTGCCCCGCCGATCTTCGAGCGCACCTCGCGCGCAACCACCTCGAATCGTCGGTCACCGTTCACGAGTGCGCCGTTTCAGACTTCACCGGCCGCGGCCGCCTCGCGGGTGAGGGGGCGTGCCGGCTGCTCGCGGAAACCGGAGCGCCCGTCGCCGTCGTCGCGTTGGACGATCTGGATCTGCCGGATCCGGCTTTCGTGAAGATCGACGTCGAATGGCAGGAGGCGGCCGCGTTGCGCGGCATGCAGCGACTGCTGGCGCGCGCACGCCCCATGCTGCTGGTGGCCACGCACGGCAACGAGGTCCGCCGAGAGGCGCTCGACATCCTGGAGCGCCTCGATTACGGCGTGGAGCCGATCGTCGGGACGCTCCTCGCGACCCCCCGCGAGCGCTAGCCCTTTCCGTTGCTCATCGACGAGAGGAAATCCTGGTTGGTCTTCGTCTTGGCCATCTTCGACAGGAGCAGTTCCATGGCCTCGACGGGCGAAAGCGGCGTGAGCACTTTTCTGAGCACCCACACACGGTTGAGGTCCTCCTTCGGCAGGAGCAACTCCTCTTTTCGCGTGCCGCTCTTCAGGATGTCGATCGACGGGAACACGCGCCGGTCGGTCAGCTTGCGGTCGAGGTGAATCTCGAGATTGCCGGTGCCCTTGAACTCCTCGAAGATCACTTCGTCCATCCGCGACCCGGTGTCGACGAGCGCGGTCGAGATAATGGTGAGCGAGCCGCCCTCTTCGATGTTCCGTGCGGCCCCGAAGAACCGCTTCGGGCGCTGCAGCGCATTGCTGTCCACGCCGCCGGAAAGAACCTTCCCCGAGGGCGGGACGATGGTGTTGTAGGCGCGGGCGAGGCGGGTGATCGAGTCGAGCAGGATCACGACATCCTTCTTGTGCTCGACGAGGCGCTTCGCCTTTTCGATGACCATCTCGGCCACCTGCACGTGGCGCTGGGCCGGTTCGTCGAAGGTGGAGGAGATGACCTCGCCCTGGACCGACCGCTGCATGTCGGTGACTTCCTCGGGCCGCTCGTCGATGAGCAGCACGATGAGATACACCTCGGGATGGTTCTTGGTGATGCTGTTGGCGATATTCTGCAGCAGCATCGTCTTGCCGGTGCGCGGCGGTGCCACGATCAAGCCGCGCTGGCCTTTGCCGATGGGCACCATCAGGTCGAGGACGCGGGCCGACAGGTTCTCGCCTTCGGTCTCGAGCGAGAGCTTCGACTGGGGGTAGAGCGGCGTGAGGTTCTCGAAGAAGACCTTTTCGCGCGCCCGCTCGGGCGGCTCGAAATTGACCGCTTCGACCTTGATGAGCGCGAAGTACCGCTCGCCGTCCTTGGGCGGCCGGATCTGGCCCGACACCGTGTCGCCCGTTTGGAGATCGAACTTACGGATCTGCGAGGGCGAGACGTAGATGTCGTCCGGTCCCGGCAGATAGTTGTAGTCGGGCGCCCGCAAGAACCCGAATCCGTCGGGCAGTGTCTCGAGCACCCCTTCGGAAAAGATCAGGCCGCTCTTCTCGGCGCGAGCCTTCAGGATCTCGAAGATCAGCTCCTGCTTGCGCATGCCGGTCGCGCCCGGCACGTCAAGCTGCTTCGCGATCTTCGTGAGCGCGCCGACGCTCATGTCCTTGAGCGTGGCGAGATCGATGCGCTCTATTTTTTCGGGGGCGGCAACGCCTTTTTCGACGGCCACGGCTCCGTTGCCCTTGGCGGCCGGCTGCGGCTGTTGCGGCGTCTGTTGGGGTTGCGGCTGTTCGCCAGTTTGTCGATCAGGGTCCACAGTTCGTCCAGTCCTTCGCCCGTGACCGCCGAAACCGGCAGCACGGAATCTTCAAAAACGGATTCGAGTTCCCGCAGCGCGCGGATCCGTTGACCGCGCGCCAGCTTGTCCACTTTCGTCGCCACGACCGCCGTGTCGGGCACGATCCTCCTGAGCCACGCCCAGGCCCTGCGATCGCTGTCGAGCCCGGGATGCCGGCAGTCGACCAGCAGCAAAGCCGCGACAACGGCAGGGTGGGCGGGAGCGGCAGGACGGGCTGGAGGGTCGTTCCTATCCTGCCTTTCCTGCCTCTCCGCCCTTGCTGCCTCTCCCGCCCAAAGTACGCCCGTGTGAGGTCTGCAAACTCCTGGGCCGACTCTGCGCCGCCGCGCGCGTATCCGTACCCCGGTAGATCGACGAGGTACAAGGCCCCGGAGCTTCCCCTGGCCACCGAATAGATGTTCGCCAGCCGCGTCTTGCCGGGCGCGGCGCTCGTCCGCGCCACGCGCAGCCGGGTGAGCGCGTTGATCAGGCTCGATTTGCCGACGTTGGAGCGCCCGACCAGCGCGACTTCACTCAAGCCGTCCTTCGGGAAGTCGGCAGCGCTCGCGGCGCTCGTGACGAATGCGGCGCTTATTTTCACAGGGCAGGAGGGGCAGGAGGGACAGGAAAGGCAGGAGGGGTCTGTGCTTTTTCCCTTCCCGCCGCTCCCGCCTTTCCAGCCCTTCCCGCCTCCTAATGAGTGATAGTGTCGTCGATGATGGCGCTGTCGACCGGTTCAGCCGCGGTTGCCGCCGGCAGCCGTCCCGCCAGAGGCTCGGCCAGCGCAATCTTCAGGACCTCGTCCATCGTCTGGACCAGGTAGACGTTCAACGTGTCCAGCACGTTCTTCGGAATGTCCGCCAGATCCTTCTCGTTGTCTTTCGGCAACACGATATTCTTGACGCCGGCGCGGTGCGCCGCAAGGAGTTTTTCCTTCACGCCGCCGATCGGCAGAACCTTCCCTCGAAGCGTAATCTCCCCGGTCATGGCCACGTCCTTCCGCACCGGGTTGCGCGTCAGTGCGGACACGAGCGCGGTCGCGAGCGTGATGCCGGCCGAAGGTCCATCCTTCGGGATGGCCCCTTCGGGCACGTGGATATGCACGTCGGTCTTGCGATTGAACTCCTTCGGGATGCCGAACTCTTCCGCCTTCGTGCGGACGTAGCTCATCGCCGCCTGCGCCGACTCCTGCATGACGTCGCCGAGCTTGCCGGTGAGCGTGAGATGGCCCTTGCCCGGCATGAGCGTCGCTTCGGTCACGAGGATCTCGCCGCCGACCTCGGTCCAGGCCAGGCCCGTCGCGATGCCGATCTCGTTGGTTTCCTCGGCCATGGTGTTGCGATACCGCGGCACGCCGAGGTACTCGGTCACCTTTTCGGCCGTGATCTCTTCGGTGAACCCCTTGCCCTCGGCCACCACCTTGCGCGCCACCTTGCGGCAGATCGACGAGATCTCGCGCTCGAGACTCCGGACCCCCGCTTCGCGCGTGTAGCGCTGGATGATCGTCTGGAACGCCTCGTCCCTGATCGAGATGTTGTCCTTCGTGAGACCGACACCCTCGATCGCCTTGGGCGAGAGGAACTTCCTGGCGATCTCCACCTTTTCGAGCTCGGTGTAGCCGGCCAGCTGCAGGACTTCCATGCGATCGCGGAGCGCCTGGGGGATCGTGTGCAGCACGTTGGCCGTGCAGATGAACATCACGTTCGACAGGTCGTACTCGACGTCGAGGTAGTGATCGAGGAACGTGTGGTTCTGCTCCGGATCGAGGACCTCGAGGAGCGCCGCGGACGGATCGCCGCGGAAGTCCATCGACATCTTGTCGACTTCGTCGAGCAGGAACACGGGGTTCATCGTGCCGGCCTTCTTCATCATCTGGATGATCTGGCCGGGGAACGCTCCGATGTAGGTGCGGCGATGCCCGCGGACCTCCGCCTCGTCGCGGACGCCGCCGAGCGAGAGCCGCACGAACTTGCGGTTCATCGCGCGCGCGATCGACTTGGCGAGCGAGGTCTTGCCGACGCCCGGAGGCCCCGAGAAGGTCAGAATCGTCGCCTTCGGCTTCTTGACCAGGGCGCGGACCGCGAGGAACTCCAGGATACGTTCCTTGATCTTCTCGAGCCCGTAATGGTCTTCGTTGAGGATCTCTTCGGCGCGCTTCAGATCGCGGCTTTCGCGCGTCTTCTTGTGCCAGGGCACCGCGATCAGCCAGTCCAGATAGTTCCGCGAGACCGTCGCCTCGGCCGACATCGGCGGCATCGCTTCGAGGCGCTTGAGCTCCTGAATCGCCTTTTCCTCGACGTCCTTGGGCATCTTGGACTGTTCGATCTTCTTCTTCAGCTCGTCGACCTCGTTGCCCTTCTCGTCCTTGCGGCCCAGTTCCTTCTGGATCGCCTTCATCTTCTCGTTGAGGTAGTACTCCTTCTGCGCCTTCTCCATCTGCTTCTTGACGCGAGACTGGATGCGGCGATCGACCTGGAGCTTGTCCACCTCGATTTCGAGGATGCCGGCGATGCGATTGAGACGCTCGATCGGAGAAATGATCTCGAGCAGGTTCTGCTTCTCGTCGACCCCCACCAGGAGGTGCGCCGAGATGGTGTCGGCAAGCTTGCCCGGGTCGTCGACGCGGACCGCGGCGATCATCGCGTCGTAGTGGAGGTTGTTCGACAGCTTGACGTACTGTTCGAACAGGGTGACGACGCGGCTCATGGTGCTTTCGGCGTCCCCGGCGGCCTCGCGCTGCTTCGGCAGCATCTTGACGACGACGCGGTAGAAGCCCTTGTCTTCCTTCCATTCGACGGCGCGTGCGCGATCGACGCCTTCGACGAGCACTTTGATGTTGCCGTCGGGGAGCTTGAGGCTCTGGACCACGTTGGCGACACAGCCCATCGTGTAGATGTCTTCAGGGCGCGGATCGTCGACCGACGCGTCGTGCTGCGCGGCCAGAAAAATCCGCTTGTCCTTCAGCAGCGCGTGCTCGAGCGCCCGGGTCGAACTGGGCCGTCCGATGACGAACGGCATCATCATGTGCGGAAAGACCACGACGTCCCGCAACGGGACGATCGGCAGCGTTTCGTAAACTTCCAAGGATGATTCCATATCTAATTGGCGAGTTGGGCGATTGGTGACTGGGTGAATGAATTCGCCAACTCACCAGCTCGCCAAGTCACCAATTGCTCCTATCCGGCCTTCTCGATGAGCGCGATGGGTTTGTCCTTCGCCAGCACCACTTCGCGCGTGATCATGACCTCGCGAACCTTTTTCTGATTCGGCACCTGATACATCAGGTCGAGCATCAGGTCCTCGATGATCATCCGGAGGCCCCTCGCACCAATCTTGCGCTCGAGCGCCAGCTCCGCGATCGCCTCGAGGGAGTCGTCCGTGAACCGGAGCTTGACGTTCTCGTACTCGAACAGCTTCATGTACTGGCGCGTGATCGCATTTCGCGGCTGCGTCAGGATCTGGACGAGCGCCTGCTTGTCGAGCTCGTGGAGCGTGCCGATGACCGGCAGCCGGCCCACGAACTCGGGGATCAGACCGTACTTGATCAGATCCTGCGGCTCGAGCTGCTCGAGCGTCGCCCCGATGTCGCGGCTCCGCAGCGACTTCACGTCGGCCTTGAAGCCGAGCGTCTTCTTGCCTACGCGGCGCTCGATCGACTTGTCGAGTCCGACGAACGCGCCGCCGCAAATGAACAGGATGTTCGTCGTATCAACCTGGAAGAACTCCTGGTGCGGATGCTTCCGCCCGCCCTGGGGCGGAACGTTGGCGACCGTCCCCTCGAGGATCTTCAGGAGCGCCTGCTGGACCCCCTCCCCCGACACGTCGCGAGTGATGGAGGGGTTCTCGTCCTTGCGGCAGATCTTGTCGACCTCGTCGATGTAGATGATCCCCTGCTGGCATTTCTCGATGTCGCCGCCGGCCGCCTGGAGCAGCTTGAGGATGATGTTCTCGACGTCCTCACCCACGTAGCCGGCTTCGGTCAGCGTCGTCGCGTCGACGATCGTGAAGGGCACCGACAGCAGCTTGGCGAGCGTCTGGGCGAGCAGGGTCTTGCCGGTGCCGGTGGGGCCGATCAGGAGAATATTCGACTTCGTGAGCTCGATGTCGTTGCGGCTGCGCGGCTGCTTCTGGATCTCGATCCGCTTGTAGTGATTGTAGACTGCGACGGCGAGCTTCTTCTTCGTCCGCTCCTGGCCGATGACGTACTCGTCGAGGAACTTCTTGATCTCCTGAGGTGTCGGGAGCGAGGAGCGGGTGCCCCGGTTCTCGAAGCGATTGTCGTCCGCGATGATGTCGTTGCAGACCTCGACACACTCGTCGCAAATGAAGACCGTCGGTCCGGCGATGAGCTTCCGGACGTCATTCTGGTCCTTGTTGCAGAACGAGCACCGTAGAACTTCCGCTTCACCGCTCTTCTTGACCATATCCGATGCTTCCTGGCGCTGTTCAGATCTCAGTGCTCGACGCCCGAGGGGTCGAGCGAGTGGGCCTGCGCGGACGTCCCCGGGACCGGCCCTGCCTAGCCCCGTTTGCGGATGACATCATCAATAATACCGTATTCCTTGCCCTGGTCGGCCGACATGATGTAGTCCCGCTCCGTATCATCCTGGATACGCTTCACGAGCTGTCCCGTGTGCAAGACCAGAATGTCATTGATGCGCTCGCGCATTCGAAGAATCTCGCGGGCCGCAATATCAATATCGGTCGCTTGCCCCGCCAGCCCAGACATGAGCGGCTGGTGAATGACAATTCTGGAATTCGGCAGCGAAAACCGCTTCCCTTTCGCGCCGGCGGCCAGCAGAACCGCAGCCATCGACGCCGCCTGTCCGATGCAATACGTCTGCACGTCGGGCTTGATGAACTGCATGGTGTCGTAAATGGCCATCCCAGCCGTTATCGACCCTCCGGGGCTGTTGATGTAGAGCAGGATGTCCTTGTCGGGGTCCTCCGCCTCGAGGAACAGCATCTGGGCAATGGCCAGATTTGCCACCTGGTCGTCGATCGGCGTGCCGATGAAGATGATGCTGTCCTTCAACAGACGCGAAAAGATGTCGTAGGCGCGTTCGCCGCGGTTGGTCTGTTCGACGACCATCGGCACGAGCTGCATCCGCGGATCCGGAAGCTGATGACGCATAATCGGTAGTCGTTCGGTAGTCGGCTGACTTTGGCGCTGATTGAGCCGGGGGTGGCGAGGGGGAAACGTGGTTACTCTGACAGAATTATAGCACGCCCCATCAGGAAGTCAATCGCCTTGTCCCGCCGCAGCCCCGCAGACACCCGTGACAGCCCGCCTTCCTTTTCGAGCCCCGCCCGCACGGCCGCCGGGCTCCGCCCGGTCCGTTCCGCGTAGCGGCCAATCTCGCGCTCGATGTCGTCGGCGGTCACATCGAGATGCTCTCGCCGCGCAACCTCGTCGAGCACGATGGCGCCCGCGACCGCTTCGCGCGCGGCCTCCCGCTGGCTCTCGCGAAAGGCGGTCCAGTCGATACCCGCCTGCCGCGGGTCCACGTTCTGGTCGAGCAGCCGGCGCGCGAACTCCTCGAGGCGGTGATCGAGCTCCCGCTCGATGAGCGAGGCCGGCACCTCGAAAGGCACGCGCGCGGCGAGCTGCTTCATCAGCGACGGTGCGCATGTCGCGCTCGACGGCGTGCCGCGCCTCGTGCTCGAGGTCTTCGCGAACCCGAGCCTTCAGCGCATCGAGGGCCTCGAAGTCGCCGAGATCCTTGGCGAACTCGTCGTCCAGATCGGGGAGGACCCGCCGCTTGATGTCCTTCACCGTCACGGTATACGAGACGTCGGTATTCGCCAACTCCCCAATCGGGTAGTCGGCCGGGTAGTGCGTGATGAAGCTCTTCGTCGCGCCCACCTCGAGGCCGCGCAGTTCCTGATCGAACCCCGGCGGATTGGCTTTTGCGCCGAGCTCGACCGCCACGTCGGTGTGCCGGTCTTTCTTCGCGCCGCTCGCCCGCGCGTCGCCCGGCGTGTCGGTCCCGCTCGAACGGTCGATGTCGAGCGTCACGGTGTCGCCGTCGTCGACGGCGACGGTCCTCGACCGGCTCGAAGCGCGCGGCCCGTTCACGCAGGCGCTGCAGCGCCTGCTCGACGGCTGCCTCTTCCACGTGACTCGACGGACGGCGCAGCGACACGGTGGCGTAGTCGCCTGGCTCGAACGAGGGCACCGTATCGAAGGACGCGGTGAACGTGAGGGCCTGGCCCTCCTCGACCGTGACGTCGCGAATGTCCGGGGTGTCGACCGCTTCGACGCCCCGTTCCCGCAGCGCGTCGTCGACGGCGCGCGGGATGAGGCCGTGCGCCACGTCGTGAAGAATCTGATCCTTGAAGCGCTGCTTGATGACGCGCGCCGGCGCCTTGCCGGGACGGAAGCCGGGAATCTGTGCCTTGCGCGAATAATCGCGCGCGATGCGATCGATTTCCGCGTCCACCACGTCGCTGGGAATTTCGACCCGCACGTTCTTGCGTGTCTCGTTGACGTCGACCAGGTCTGTTTTCATGTGGGGACTGACCTGAACGTCCGCCTTCGCGCTGCGCGCTTTGGCGGACACTCCTTCGCCTGTTCGTGCCTTCGGTGTTCGTGCTTGCACTCCGAAGCTCGCGCGCAAACGCAGGCGAGCGAAGGAGTGCGAAAGGGGGGAGTCGAACCCCCAAAGCCTTTC
Organism: uncultured Acidobacteriota bacterium; assembly: GCA_963745495.1. Lineage (GTDB taxonomy): Bacteria > Acidobacteriota > Vicinamibacteria > Vicinamibacterales > CAVVIG01 > CAVUXJ01. The sequence continues at coordinate 150,695 of CAVUXJ010000005.1, read as the reverse complement.
GGCTACCGGATCCTAAGTCCGGCGCGTCTGCCAGTTCCGCCACTTTCGCAGAGGGGTGACGCCACCGCTATGCTACCATCTGGCACCCGATTTGGAGACTCGAACCGACCTTTACCACGGCTTGTTCCGGTGGCACATTCCCCGCAACAATGGCCAGCCGACCCTGTCCCGCCATGAATCGGGGCCGACGATGATTCCGTGTCCGACCACGGGTCGGCCGCTGCAGATCGCGACAGTGGACGCCCAGGCCGCGTCGATTTGTCCGCGCTGCGCGGTTCACGGGGAGGGAGGCTTCGTCTCCTTCGTCGGCGATCTTCGAATGGCCTACGCATGTCCGACCTGCCGCGAGTTCATCTGGCTCGCCGGCGTGTAGTTTCGGCGACAGCCCACCTCATCGCTCGCACCGCCATCGCCTTTGCGAAATCTTGGAATGTCCGCACTTGAAGTCTGATCGGACTTGAGACTTCAGGCGCGAGACGTCGTGTAGCGGGTCAGGGCGCTCAACGAAGCGCGGCTTCGGGGACGGCGCGAGCTCCGGCGTGTAGGCATCCGGCCGTCGGAGGCGCGGCGCTCCGCCGCGGATTGAAGCGGGCCTCGCGTGCGTGTAGTAGTGTTGGCGTGTTTTCCCGCTGGGGCCGAACCGCGCGGCCCTGAATCGCGGCGCGTGCGGACGGCTGCGCCTTGCTGCAGCAGGTGCTGGTGCCCTCGTCCCGAACCCGGGAGCCTGGTCGGATTGGCTAGACACCGGCTTCGGTCAAGGCGTCCGCAGCCGGCTGCGGCTCCCAACACATCCTAATTGATACACTCCGTACGGCCGATAAGACGGGGGACGTTTGTGGAGCCATTTTGCGCTTCAAAGCGCTGATATACATAAGCTTATCGGTGTCACGAAGACCTCGAGGCGGTATGACGAACCCCGTGGGCGTTGTATCACGGCTTCATGCTGAAGTATCATATTAGACACTTTTGGTCTTTTAAGTACCTCTAAGTCGTTTTATTGACGTCGTCCGTCGAGACTCTCTCTAAGCCACGGCCTTTCTGAACGTGGTGTAACTGACGGGGCGGAGCTGTATCAAGTCCCCGGTCATTCCGCCCGGTAAAGAACTGTAGTGTCCCTGCCGAGCGATCGATTCCTAATGTAAGGTCAAGAGCCATGCGAGACACGATCACCCTGGTCGCTGCCGAACCTGCTCGCCTCGTGCCCGGCTCCTCGGTTCCAACTGAGCTGCTGGGAGGGTCGGCCGCCATCGGCCGCGTGCAGGAGCTGATGCGCCGAACCGCGTCGCTCGTCAGCGGTGTGCTGCTGGTCGGCGAGCGCGGGGCCGACGCGCCGGCGATTGCGCGCGAGCTGCACGCGCGCAGCCGGCCTGCGGGCGCACCATGGATCGCCATCGACTGCGGCGCCGATCACGCCGCCCGGATCGATCGCGGCCTGTTCGGCACGGCGCGGAACCACGGGGCGACCGACCTGGAATCGGTGTCGAGCGACAGCTACACCGTGGCAGCGCGCGGAGGCACGTTGTTCCTTCAGGACGTGACGGAGTTGCCGTCGGCGATTCAAGCGCGGCTGACGCGTATCGCGCGCGATGGCGAAGTACGCGTCGATGGCGAGGTGGTGCCCACCGAGGTCCGTTTCGTCGCGAGCGCCTGGCCTTCGATCGACGATGACGTCCGTGAGCATCGATTCCGCGCGGACCTGTACCGCCGGCTGGCGGCGTCGCGGATCGACTTGCCGCCGCTGCGCGATCGGCTGGAAGACGTACCGATGCTGGCGACGCGGCTGCTGGAAGAGGCCTCCGGCGCAGAAGGGCGGCCGCGGCGGACGTTCACCCAGGCGGCGCTGGCGCTGCTGGCGGCGCACAGCTGGCCCGGCAATCTGGCCGAGCTCCGCGCCCTCGTCGAGCGTGTGGTCGCAGAAACGCGCGACCACGCCATTCAAATCGAGCAGCTGCTCCCGGTGCTCCAGTTGGATCGCGCGACAACGGCTTTCGTTCCAGCCGGCAGCCTCCGCGATGCCCGGCTCCGCTTCGAACGCGATTACATCGCCGCTGTTCTGCAGCATCATGGCTGGCGGATGGCTGACGCCGCCCAGACGCTGGGCATCCAACGGCCGAATCTCTACCGAAAGGCGCGACAGCTGGGGATCCCTCTGACGCGGGTTTCTGAGTAGAGGTGAACCAATGATGTTCATGAATATCCTCGCCTCGCTTCCTTTTTGCGGTGACGCTGGCGCCTGAGGACGCCACCCTCGGACAAACGGCCGCGCCAAAGACCGAAACGCAGGCCCCCGCGACGCCCGCGAAGCCGTCCCGTTCGGACAACTATGTCATCGGCCCCCAGGATCAGCTGTCGATCACGGTCTTCGAAGAGCCGAGCTTGACCGGGAAGTACCGCGTCGAGAACGACGGCTTCTTCAATTTCCCGTTTCTCGAACGCGTCCGTGCCGCAGGCCGGACCCTCAGCGGGCTCCAGGCCGAGATGACGAAGCTCCTCGCCGATGGGTTCCTCAGGAATCCGCAGGTCCGCGTCGAAATCGATCAGTACAAGAGTCAGACGATCTTCGTCACCGGCGAGGTGCGCAGCCCGAACGAGTACACGATGACCGGCTCGAGCATGACCCTGCTGCAGGCGCTCGCGATGGCGGGTTCCCCTACCGCCAACGCCAGCAACGAAGTGATCGTGTCTCGCCAGCCCGTGACGCCCGGCGCAGAAATGGAAATCATCAAGATCAACCGGAAGGATCTCGAGCTTGGACGAGCCGGCTACGACCTCAGCCTGAAGGACGGTGATGTCATCAACGTGCCCAAGGCGCAGACCTTCTTCATCAGTGGCTACGTCCGCAACACCGGCACCTACGTGCTCGACCCGGGTCTGACGGTCGAACAGGCGATCGCGCTTGCGGGCGGACTCAACGAGCGGGGCTCCAACCGGCGTCTGGTCGCCAGCCGTATAGTGAAGGGAAAGCTGACCGATGTATCAGTGCGGCTGGAGGACAAGGTGCAGCCGGGCGACACGATCAAGGTAGCCTCGCGGTTTTTCTGATGAGGAGTGCCCGCCTTCATTTGTCCGCGCCATGACGAACACCGGCATCAAGGCGACACCTTCGGGAGTGGAAGAGGTTTCAAAAGGGCCTCACCTGCTTGCGATCATCGTGAGAGCGGACTACCAAGGAGACGGGATCTGCTTCTTTACCCCACACGCATTCTCGCAGCAGCTGGCGCATATGCGGCGACCGGCCGGTTATGTCATTGAGCCTCACGTACACAATGAGGTGATTCGCGAAGTGCAGTTCACGCGGGAGGTGTTTTTCATCAGACGCGGACGTTTGCGGGTCGACTTCTACACCGAAGAACACGACTACGTCGAAAGCCGCGTGCTCGGTGCCGGACGTCGTGCTTCTCGCCGCCGGAGGTCACGGCTTCGAAATGCTCGACGACACTGAGATCATCGAGGTGAAACAGGGCCCCTATACAGGGGACGGCGACAAGAGGGCCTTCGAACCCACCACTCCCGTGCATCTCAAGATCCGCTAGCCGAGTATCCCCCAGTGGATCGCTGGCATGAGTCCCGGCGTGGCACGCGGCGTGCCCGGCGCGACGAGCGAGCATAGACGGCATGCCTGAGCGGGGAGCGACGCCGCGGCGCGGGATGTCTCGCCTGGAAATCATGACGCGAACCAGTCGGACGGAACACTCGAGGTGGTGCCCCTGAACGCACCATTGCTGGATGGCAACGAGCTCGCGTACGTGGACCGAATGTGTGACATCTGGCTGGGTGTCATCCGAAGGACCGTTCGTCGAACGCTTCGAGCACGATCTCGCCCACGACGTCGGCCGGCGATTCGGAGTGGCGGTCTGCAATGGCACGGCCGCGCTGCGGAACCTGCGCTTCTCGAGCCCGCGGCGCTTCGTGCACGAGTCCCTCGGCTGGAACTTTCGGATGTCGAACCTCCAGGCCGCGCTCGGCGTCGCACAGCTGGAGCATCTGGACCGCACACTCGACAGGAAACGGCGGATGGGTGCCCGCTACGATGCCTGCCTGAGTGGAACGCCTGGGCTTTCGCTGCCGGCGCGCGCCGCGAACGGGACCTCGAGCATCTACTGGGTCTACGGCATCGTCCTCGACGACGATGTGGCGATCGATGCGGACGAGTTCGGCCGCCGGCTGGCCGAACGCGGGATAGGCACGCGACCGTTCTTCTGGCCGATGCATGAGCAGCCTGTCTTCAGGAAGATGGGCTGTTCAGCGGCGAACGGCACCCGAACGCGGAGCGGCTGGCCCGCCGCGGGCTCTACCTCCCGAGTGGGGTCGCGTTGTCCGACGCGCAGATCGATGAGGTGTGTGCAGCCGTTCGGGAGACGATGAAAGAGGCCCGCGCGTGACGGCAGACGTCTTCGACGGCTACTACGCGGCGTACTACGATCTGCTCTATCGCGAAAAGGATTATGCGGGCGAGGTCCGTTTCGTGCTCGATGCCCTGAACCGCCGAGGCGGGCCGGTACGGCGACTGTTGGAGTTCGGATACGGGACGGGCGCACATGCCGAGCACTTTGCGGCGCACGGGATCGACGTCGAAGGCGTAGACCGCAGTGAGCCGATGCTCGACTCTGCGCGGGCTCGTGCGAACCAGCTCGGCGCCCTGGCCGCGCGCCTGCGCTTTTCCAGAGCCGACATTCAGCGGGTCCGGCTGGGACGGACCTTCGATGCGGTTGTTTCGCTGTTCCACGTCTTCAGCTATCAAACGACGAACCAGCAGTTCCTGGACACGCTGGAATCGGCGCGGATGCATCTGTGCGCGGGCGGGCTTCTGTTGTTCGATGCCTGGTACGGCCCTGGCGTCCTTACGGACCTGCCGCAGGTGCGGGTCAAGCGGTTGAGCGGCGATCGTATCGACGTCGTCCGCATTGCCGAGCCGCGACTGCAGCCTACCGGGAACGTGGTCGACGTCCACTACACGCTTTTCGTCAGATCGCTGGACACCGGAACGCTCGAGGAGCTGACGGAGTCGCATGCAATGCGCTACCTGTTCGTCCCTGAGGTCGAACTGATGCTCGGCTCGCGGGGCTTCGAGTTGGTCGGGGTTCGCGAGGATGACCGACGCTGACCCCACCACCGGGTCCTGGACCGTCTACTTCATGGCACGGGCGACGTGATGCGGACCGGTGTCTCTCGCGGATTCGGTCCGGCCGCTGAAAGACCTGGGGGGTGGCCCGTGTCCTCCGCGCCGATCGCTCCGGAAGCGCTTCCGCCACTCTTCACACATCGGATCAGCAAAGTCTGTTTTCCGCGGCTGCTCGAAGTGCCCTCGCGGTTCTTCTGATGAGGACTGGCGCCACGTCAGCCGGCGCGCCCAAGCGGGCTCTCCAGGGAGATGCGCTGGCCTCTGCCCGAGAGCAGCACACAATCGATTCTGCGGCGTGGAATGTCTTCGCCAACCATCAGCCCTACTATCACGTCCTCAGCGATCCGCAGATGTTGAATCCCGGGCAGTCGGCACGCGACGCGTTCTGGGCCGCCGGCACGCGGGACGTCGCGGCGCTCATGGACTTCGCCGGGCTGTCGCCGACCGACGGTATCGGCGTCGATTTCGGGTGCGGGCTGGGGCGGCTCACCAGGGGATTGATTCCCTTCACGGAACGTCAGGTCGGCCTCGACATCTCTCCCGTGATGATCGCCAAAGCACGGGAGCTGAGCTCGTGCGCCAGCATGGACTTTCTGCCCATACCTCCCGAAGGATGGCCTCTCGACAGCGCGAGCGCATCGCGGGTCATCAGCCTTCTGGTCTTCGGCCATCTCTCCACCATCGAACTGATGGAGGAGTCGCTGAAAGAGTTGGCTCGCGTGCTGCGCCCTGGAGGGTTCGCCGTTTTCGGGATTCAGACCATGACAGGCCGAGGCTCGATCGCGGGGTGGCTTCGACGGTTCGCGCGGCACAGCCGTACGGATCGACCGCTCAACGCCGAACGGATCAGACGCAAGCTCGCGGCCCTGCACCGTGGCGAACAACAGGAGTTCTCCGAGCAGGAAATCGTCGACGACATGTTCGCCATGGAATTCCGAAGACTCAAGTCCATTTCCATGCGACGGCTTCGGAGGGCGCTGCGCACGTCGCGCCTCGACATTCGCCGGATGACACGAGATCGATCCGATGGAGCGACGCTCGTCGCGGTTCAGAAAGCCTAGCGTGTCATTCGTCTCCGCCGCGCGAACGACCTCCAGCCGCCTCCCGAGTGCGGGTCATCGAGCCGCGCTCGGGCTGGATTCCGATCGGCTGGCGCGAGCTCTGGGAGTACCGCGAGCTCCTGGGATTTCTCGTCTGGCGCGACATCAAGGTCCGCTACAAGCAGACGGTGCTGGGCGCGTCGTGGGCGGTTCTCCAGCCGTTGGCGACGATGGGCGTGTTCAGCCTGCTCTTCGGACGCTGGGCCAAGATGCCCTCCGATGGCCTCCCGTATCCGCTGTTCGCGTTTGCCGCGCTCCTTCCATGGACGTTCTTCGCGAACGCCGTGTCGGCGTCCGCCAACAGCCTGGTGGGCAACACACATCTGATCAGCAAGGTCTATTTTCCGCGGCTGCTCATCGCGCTGTCGTCGATCGGCACCGCGCTGCTGGACCTCGGCGTCGCGATGGTCGTCATGTTCGCTCTGCTGGCATTTTACGGCGTGGGTGTCACCTCGCAGCTCGCCGCGCTGCCCGCGCTGGTGCTGGTGACGCTCCTTCTCGCCTTCGGCGTGGGTTCCGCGCTGGCGGCGCTGTGCGCGATGTACCGGGACGTCCGGTACGTCGTCCCGTTCCTGCTGCAGCTCTGGATGTTCGCGTCGCCGGTCATCTACCCGGTGAGCCTCATTCCAGCCGAGTGGCGGTGGATTGCCTACCTCAACCCGATGGTCGGGGCGATCGACGGGTTCCGATCGGCGCTCCTCGGCCTGCCGTTCAACTGGATCGCGATCGGATCCTCGTGTGCCATCACGCTGGTCGCCCTCGTGGTTCGGATTGTCGTACTTCCGGCGTGTCGAGCGCCTCGTGGCCGATCTCATCTGAAGCATTCTGTCTGCTTTCATCCGTCGTGAACCAGAGCCTGCCGGTCGACGTTCCTGTTTGACGACTGTGCTGCCTGCCGTCCGCATCGTTCGCCTGTCCAAGCGGTATCAGCTCGGCGAGGCGCCTCGCCTCGCCGGATCGTTCCGCGAGGTGCTGGTCAACATGGCCAAGGCCCCCCTTCGTCGCATGCGGCGCCTGAGCGGTTACGCGGAGGACGGGTGGTTCTGGGCGCTGCGCGACGTGTCGTTCGACGTCCAGCCCGGCGAGGTGACCGCCGTCATCGGGCGCAACGGCGCCGGGAAGAGCACGCTCCTCAAGATCCTGAGCCGGATCACGGAGCCGACCGAAGGACGCGTCGAGCTGAGGGGACGGGTGGCCAGCCTGCTCGAGGTGGGCACCGGGTTTCACCCCGAGCTCACCGGTCGCGAGAACATCTTTCTCAACGGCGCGATCCTGGGCATGCGCCGCGCGGAAATCCGCCGGAAGTTCGACGCGATCGTCGACTTCGCCGAGGTTTCCGCCTTCATCGACACGCCGGTGAAGCACTACTCGAGCGGCATGTATCTGCGCCTGGCGTTTTCGGTCGCCGCGCATCTCGACGGCGAAGTGCTGCTGGTCGACGAAGTGCTCGCGGTCGGCGACGTCGCGTTTCAGAAAAAGTGCCTCGGCAAGATGCAGGACGTCGGCCGCGCGGGACGCACCGTGATGTTCATCAGCCACAACATGGCTGCCGTCTCCGCTCTGTGCACCCGGGCGATCGTCTTGGAGGCGGGCCGCGCCTGTCTTCGACGGGGCGGCCCGCGACGGCGTTCGTCAATACCTTGAAAAGCAACCTGGCGGATACGGCGCTCTCCTGGGATCTCGCGGCCACATCGCGCACGGTGACGGATCTCGGCTCGCTGGTCCGGCTCGAGCGCGTCACGGCGCTGACGGTGCGCGGCGACGGCTTCAGGTTTGCGGAACCTCTGCGGTTCCGCGTGAGCGTTGTTTCGACCGCGACGCTCGAACATCTCGAGTGTGCGATCGGCCTCGACGACATGTTCGGATCGCGTGTCGTGACGTTCATGTCGGACCGCCAGCAGATGTCGACGACCGCCGGCGTGCGCTACGACATTGACGTGACGGTGCCGCCCTTCGGTCTGCGCCCCGGACGCTATCTGGTGTCGGTCAGCCTGTACTCGGGGGGCACTACCACGACTACCTCGTGCACTTCGGCGCCCTTTCGATCGTCCCGCTTCACGATGACGGCGAAGGTCACGTGGACGACCAGCCGGATCGCGGTCCAATCGCCGTGGCCTCGGAGTGGAGGGTGTCGGAGATACCGACGGGCGTGCTCGTGTGACGTCGATGCCCTTTGCGTCGTGGGTGCCGGGCGCACTCTGGGCGAGGAACGCAGGCGCCCATCTGCGGTGGGTGCTGCGCCAATCGAGAGCCGACTCGGCCGATCGGTCAGGACGCCCTTTTCGGTACATGCATCCCACCGTCGGCCGTTTCGTCTATCACCCGTCGGACTATCTGTCGCGCCGCGTGTTTCTCCATGACAACTTCGAACGCGAGGAACTGCGCTTCGCCATCGACCGCGCGCGTGCCGGCGGGACGATCCTCGACGTCGGCGCGAATATCGGCCTCTATACGGTCGCCTGTGCGCACGCGGCTGGCGACCGCGGCCGCCTGATCGCCCTCGAGCCCGGCCCGACGACCTTCCAGAAACTCGCCCAGGACATGCGCGTTGCTGGAACTGACAAACGTGACCCTGCTGCAGGTGGCCGCGGGGCGCGACCAGTGGCCCGGCAGTGCTTCGTCAGCGGTCGATCGGAGCGGGACGTCCACCAACATCTGGCCGACGCCCGCCCGCACGATCCCGAGGACGGCCTTCAAGTCGAAAGCAGGCGGCTCGACGAGGTCTGCGGTCCGGACGCGGGCGCGGTGACGCTCATGAAGATCGATGTCGAGGGTCATGAGCTCGAGGTCCTCGAAGGCGCCGAGCGCATCCTCGCGAACGGGTCGGTTCAGGTCATCCTCGAGTTCAGCGGCGCAGCGCTGGCTGCCGCCGGCGCATCGAGCGAAGGTCTGTGGCAATTCATGGCTCGCACGCACCAGTGCATCGGCACCATCGGCGAGGACGGTGCCTGGCTGGCTCCGACTCTGGCAACCGTCACGTCGCGCCGACCGGATACGTGTGTTCAATACTCTCTGGATACCGCTCGGCACGGTGGTTCCGTCGAGGCCGTGCTGAAGGACACGCTCGTCGGTCTTGGCGTCCTGCCGTCGCGGTACACGTGGCGGAACCCGTTCAAGATCGTCGAATACGGCGAGTTGCTGCGAGGGGATCGACATCCGCAAGACGGATGTCGTCTTGGATCTTGGCTGTGGCTCCGGTCCCCAGGATCTGCTCCTCGCCCGGCAGGCCGCCCGCGTCGTCGGCGTCGATGTCTCAACCACCGAGATTGCCCGTGCTCGCGCGCGTGCCGCGGCCTACGCAGACGCGAACAACATCGAATACCTCTGCACGCCGCTCGAAGCCGCCGGCTTCGAGACGGAATCAGTTCGACAAGGTCGTCAGCTTCTGCGTGCTGGAGCACATTGCCAATCGCGATGAAGTGCTGAGTGTCGTGTCCGACATCTTGAAGCCCGGCGGCCTGCTCATGATCAGCGTCGACAGCCTCGCGACGATTTCCGATCCCGCGCTCATCGCGAAGCACCAGAGGGATCATGCGGTGCACACATACTTGACACCGACCGGGATCCGCACCCTGCTCGGGGAGCACGGGTTCGGCAACATTCGGGTCTGGCCGATCTTCCGCAGTCCGTACGCGAAGCGCCTGTTCGAAGCGGGCATCCGGTCGGGATTTCAGTACCACCGGTACCGGAAGTTCGGGGCGCTCGCGCGGCTGATCGTCGACGAGTGGCGGTACCGTCGCGCAGGCACCGGGATGTTTCTGTGCGCGACCGCCACGAGACTCGCGTGACGGGCCGGCCGGATGGTCCAGCGCCGCGTCGCGTTCGTGATTCCCCATCCCTATGTGGATGCGCTCGCCTGTTTTCGCGAGCCGATCCGGCTGCTGGCCGATGAAGGCTGGGCAGATTGACCTGTACACGGGCTTCTCGCCCATTCATCCGGCGCCGTTCTTCGGCCGGGAGAACGTGCGGCTCGTCCCGGTGGTGATGTCCCGCCGCGGCGCGATCGACCTTGTCAGACGACTCGTCTGTCGCCGGCCACGATACCGCTTCATCGTGACGGTGCCGCAGTGGGGCCTGCACTACAGCGCCATCGCGTCGCGTCTGTCCGGCATTCCGATGGGTTGCATTTCTGACGAGTTGATGACCGAATCGGAAGCGACGACGGCCGAGCAACGAGAGTGGAAGGAGCGCGAGCGACGCGCGCATCAACGCTGTCGCTGGACGATCGCGCTCAGCCAGGAGCGGGCGGACTTCATCCGCGAGGAGAATCGGCTCGGCCCCGGCCACCGCATTTTCGTGGTGCCCAATGCGGAGCCCGGCGCGTCGCGCCGGGTCAGGAGCCGCTATTTTCACGACGTCCTCGGCTTGCGCTGCGAGCAACGGCTCCTTCTTCACGCTGGAAGCCTCTGGTGGAAGGAAGCAACGGCTTTGATCGAGTCGGCTCAATCGTGGACGAACGACTGGGTCGTTGTGTTTCAGGGCCGGTTCGTCGCTTCCACCAACGACTGGTGCGACTCAGCCCACGTGCGGTTTTCGCGGCAGGTGCTGCCGGCCGCCTTGCTGGGCTACGCCGTGTCTTCGGCTTCGATTGGACTCGCGTTATATGACGAGTCACGAATCAACAACCGCCTGATGGGTACCGCGTCCGGGAAGGTTTCGCTGTACATGAAGAACGCCTTGCCCGTCATCGCCACGCGGGCCGGCGGGTTCGACTGGATTGAGCGCGAGCAGTGCGGCGTGTGCGTCTCCTGCGTCAGCGAAATCCCTGCCGCCGCCGATCGCATCTGGACCGACTACGACCGGTACGTCACGAACGTTCGGCGCTACTACGACGAGTCACTGGACTTCGCGCCCGGTTCAGGCCGGTGGCGCAGCTGATGGCCGAAGGATGAGCGGGGGGCGGCATGAACGGGGCATGAGACCCCACTCAGTTGCTCTGCTCGTGCTGAACTACAACGGCATCCAGCATCTTCAGGACTGTCTGTCCACCGCCTGGCCGCCGCTTCCGAGCTCGGAGGACCATGTCCGGTCGTGCTCGTGGACAATCGCAGCACCGACGCGAGCGTCGCCTTCACGCGCGAGCACTTTCCCGCCGTCGAGGTCATTGTCTCGCCGAAAAACGACTTCCTGTTTTCTCTGAACGACGTCGTCCTCGGCCGGCCGAGGACATCGTCATCGTCCTGAACAACGACATGCGATTCGCCCGGGGTTTCGTGGCGCCACTGCTCGCCCATTTCGCGGATCCCGCGTGTTCGCGGTCGGGGCCGGGATTCGCGACTGGGACGACTCGACGGACACCGTCGGTCCGCGCTGCGCCCGCATTCACCACTGCTGGTTCTACAAATGGTGGAGCGTCGATCGTCAGCAGGCGGCGTTCACGCTCGAAGCCTGCGCCGGAGCGGTGGCGTACCGCCGGTCGATGTTCGTCGAGCTCGGAGGGTTCGACCCGCTTTTCCGGCCCGGCTACTACGAGGACCTCGATTTGTCGTATCGCGCATGGGCGCGCGGATGGAAGGTGATCTACGAACCGGCGAGCCGCGTGTATCACCGGATCAGCGCCAGCATGAGGGCGCGGCATGGCCAGATCGAGCAGGATCGCCTCTTCTACCGGAACCATCTGCTCTTCACCGCCAAGAACGTCGGCGGCGCGGCATTTCTGCTCGGATTCCTGCTTCTGCTGCCGCTGCGGGCAGTCCGGCCGATCATTCGCGGCGACCTCGTGCCGTTCGTCGGATTCATGCGGGCGCTACCGGCGCTCCCGCGCGCGATCGCGCGCCGGTTCCGGGCGTCCGGGGCCGCGGATCGATCTTGCGCGGTTCGAGACCGTGACGCCGCTCGACGTGGCCCATGTCTGAACCGCGTCACATCGTGTTCTTGACGACCGACTTTCGGCCCATGGTCGGCGGCGTGGCGGACCACTTGCACCGGATGGCCGACCACCTGGCGGCTCGCACGCCCGTGACGGTGATGACGACGGTGCCGTTTGCGGGAGCGAGCTGGCCTCATGCGTATCGTCTCGTCGCGCTCGATCCGCTGCCGGACCGTCGAGCTTGGACTGCAGCCGGGCGACAGCCTTCCGCCGCTCAGAAAACTGCGCACCGGGGCTCATTTCCTGGCATTGCGCCGGTACGCCGACCGGCTCCTCGCCACGCATCAAGGCAGCAGTCCGGCGACGACGTCGCCGTGGTGATCGGCATCTGGGACACCGCTTCGCACTTCTGGTGCGACGCGTGTCATCGCGCGGGGGTGCCGTACTACATCGTGGCTCACGGGGTCGAATTGCTCGTAGAGCCTGTACGGCCGCCTGCCGCGCTGGAGACAGCGAGACTTCGCGCGATCGGTCCGCGTCATCGCCAACAGCCGCGCCACCGCTCGCCTGGCGGCGGATACGTTCACGTTGGCCACTCCGCCGGCCGTCGTGAACCCATCGGTCGGTCCGCGTCCCGCCGCCGAGGACATCGCCTCGAGGGCCGCCGATCTGCGACGGGAGCTGCGGTTCGATCGTGAACGAAGGCCCGCTCCTGCTGACCGTCGGAAGACTGGTTCCCCGCAAGGGTTGCGATCTGGTGCTTCGAAGCGTCGCCGAGCTTGCACCGGAGTACCCGGGGCTTCGGTACATCGTCGCCGGCGACGGACCTGAACGGGCACGACTGGACTGGCTCGCGCGCGAGCTCGGCATCGCCGATCGAATTCGGATGCTGGGCGACGTTGACGATCTGACGAAGTGGGCCGCCTACGACATCTGCGACGTGTTCGTGTCCCCGACCCGTCCCTCGCACAGCGCCGATTGGGAAGGGTTCGGCATTGTCTTCCTCGAGGCCGCATTGAGCCGGCGCCCCGCCATCGGTGGCCGCACGGGGGGCACCGCTGATGCCATCGTCGACGGATTGACCGGGGTGCTCGTGGACCCGGATGAGCCCGGCGAGCTCTCGGGCGCGATTCGCCGATTGTTGAGCGACGCCGGTCTGCGCGCCCGTCTCGGCCGCACCGCGGAACAGATGGCGCGCACACGCTTCACGGGAGAGGCCGCCCTGCGGAGTCTCAGAGATCAGCTGGCGTGGAACTGAAGCGGTGATCGCATGACGTTGACCCGCGACGAAGTCGAAGCGGCGGTCCAGTCAGTTCCGTTCTGGTGGCATTCGATCGATCTGGGCGGCGGCCTCGTCACGCCGGGCGCCCAGTCTCAAGAGTTCCTGAAGGCGCGGATGCGTTCGCTGCAAGTGCCGGACGTCCACGGCAAGACCGTTCTGGATATCGGCGCCTATGACGGCTTCTATTCCTTCGAGCGTCGAGCGGCTCGGCGCCGCCCGGGTGGTCGCTCTCGATCACTACGTGTGGTCGCTCGAGCTGACAGAGCACATCAGGTATTGGAACGACTGCAAGGAACGAGGCGTCGTTCCCGAGCTCTATCACACGACTCCGCACTGGCGGCCCGCGGAACTGCCAGGAAAACGCGGATACGACACGGCTCATCGCGCGCTCGACAGTCGAGTCGAGACGGTCGTCGCTGATTTCATGAACGCTGACGTCTCGGCGCTCGGCACGTTCGACGTGGTGCTCTTCCTGGGCGTCCTCTACCATCTCGAAAACCCGTTGCAGGCGGTGCGACGCGTCTTCGAGCTGACCCGTGAACTGGCGATCATCGAGACGGCAGCGGTGACGATTCCCGGCTACGAACACGTGCCGTTGTGCGAGTTCTATGAATCGAATGAGCTGAATGCCGATGTGTCGAATTGGTGGGCGCCCAACCAGCGCGCGTTGATTGGGCTATGTCGAGCCGCCGGTTTTCGACGGATTGAACCGCTGACTGGCGCTCCGCCGCCGGCCGTATCAACCAGGCTCAAGTCCACGGCCAAGTATCTGGTGGCCGGAACCGGCATGGAATTGCCCGCGAAGCGCCTGAACACGAGTCGGTACCGAGCGATTGTGCATGCCTGGAAGTAGATCGATCCGCCTTTGGATCATCGTTGCGCATGCGACTGGGCAGCGTGAAGACGAATGATGTCCAGGTCGGCGTCACCGTGTCGCCGCATCGCCTGGCGTCGCATTCCGCGGCGTTTCTGCTGCTGGTCCTCACTCTGGCGCTGTTGCAGCTCTGGTTGCTGCAGAACACGACACCACCGGCCGACGGCATCTCGTACTTCGAGGTCGCGGACCAGATTCCGCGGGTGGGATACGGTAAAGCGCTGCCGCAGCACTGGTCGCCGCTTTATCCCCTGTATCTGCTGGCTATCCGCACCGTCGCTCCCGCGTCGCTCGATCGTGAGCTCCTGGTGACGGCGGCGGCCGACACGCTGCTTCTCGTCACGTTGTGCGTCGTGGTCATGCTGGTCTTTCGCTCGCTCGGCAGGCTGTGCTGGCCGGACGACGCCGGCCCTCGCCTGGCGTGGCTGACGTATGGGTGCGGCCTTGCCGTGTTTTTCGCCTTCGCGATCCTGCGAGTGGGACTTCGGATGCCTGACGCACTGGTCACGTCGCTCGCCATCGCAACGCTCTGGGTGTGGTGTCAGGCCAGCGCCCGACACCTGGCCGTGAAGTGGACCGCCGCCGCAGGCGTGTTGAGCGGCGTCACCTATCTGGCTCGCGCCAACCTGCTGCACTGGTCGCTCGTCGTCGGCGTCGTCGCGTGCGTGCTTGCGCCTGGTGTCCTGCCGCGCCGGCGATTCCTGGCGTTCGCCGCGTTCTGTCTGGGGCTGCTGCTCGTCTTTGGTCCGCAGTCGTACGTGTTTTCCACCGCCCGCGGACGTTTCACGTTCGGCGAGACGGGCAAGCTCGGGTTTGCCGATGTGTACGGAGCGGTATGGCCGGGCGGTGTTCCTGCATGGCCGGTCGTGCTCGAGGGCGGAGATGTTCGGCTCTTCACCGAATCACGCGACGTGCAGTTTCCGGGGTTCTACGACCCGAGTCGAGAGTTCGACGACGCGACGATTCAATTTGACGTGCGGCGGGCGGCGTGGGCGATCCCGCGTTCGGTGAACTCCTGCCTGATGGGCGCCTGGACTCCGTCGTTCGCTTTGATGTGGCCCTTGCTGTGGGCAGTATGGCCACCGCTGCTGTTTGGCGTGGGACGAAGGTCGCGTGCGCCGGATCCGGGCGACAGCCGAGCGGCGTTGCGATGGCGGCTGGCGTGGTTTCTGACGCTTGCCGGCTGCGCGGGCATCGCGATGCATCTCCTCACGTTCTGCTATGGCTACTACCTGCCTCCGTATCTCATCGCGTCGCTGATGGGGGTATGCCTCGCGATGCTGGACGTGCCGCGCGGCGACTCGAGTGCGCGCGACCGTCAGCGTGCCGCGCAGATGGCGGGCATCGGATTCGCCGTCGCCGCCACGCTGCTCACCCTGCGATATGTCAGGACGGCCGAAGCCAGGGGCGCGAGGCAAATCTGGCCGAGGCCAAGGCCATGGCCGCGGCCCTGACCCCCTTTCCCCATTTCGGAGACTGGCCTCCGCAAGATCGCGGCGGTCGGCCGGAACTGGCTGGGTCTCTACGGCGTCCGCCTCTCCGGCAGCCAGCTGTTGGCCGATATTCCGAATCCCGACGTTCTTCACGATCCGCTCCGTCTGGCCAAGGCGATGGCCACTGCTGCGTCGTCAGGGCATCGTCGCGCTGCTGGTCCCCGGGGGAGTGCTGCGACCGCACGATCACCTGCAATGGCAGCCGATCGGCAGCGGCGCCTGGACGGTCGTGGACGTGCGGGCGAACGGCCGCGACGAGTCCGGGCAATGAGCGGTGCTCGAGAACGCGCGACGTGATACGAATCTTCTCGAGCCGGCAAAGCACGAGCGCCGCCGGTTTTCACCCGGCGCTATTGGACGGACGTTTGAGAGCCGCGCTTGGCTGGAAGTAATCAACCGCTTCGAGTGCCACTACGCATCGCCTGCGTGCTGGGTACACGGCCCGAGGCGATCAAGCTCGCGCCAATCGTCCTCGCGGCGCGGGCGACACCGGGTTCGTTCGTGGTGACGACGATTGCGACCGGTCAGCACCGCGAGATGGCGGATGCCGCGCTCGCCGCGTTCGGACTGAGGGCGGACGTGGATCTGAAGGTGATGGAAGCGAATCAGCGTCCGACGGACGTGATCGCCCGCGTGATGCTGGCGCTGCCGGCTGTGCTCGATACGATTCGGCCCGATGTCGTGTTGGTGCAAGGAGACACCGCCAGTACGCTGGGCGGCGCACTGTGCGCGTACCACGCCAAGATCCCCGTTGGCCACGTGGAGGCCGGCTTGCGCACCGCGGACCGCTACAGCCCGTTTCCCGAAGAGATGAATCGGCGTCTCACATCCGCGATTGCCACGTTCCATTTCGCACCGACCCCGATCGCGCGGGCGCGTCTGCTCGAGGAACACATTGACGCCGAGACCGTCGTCGTCACCGGCAACACGGTCATCGACGCGCTCCGGCACCTGCGCCCGGCGATGCGTCAGCCTGCGGGCATCACCCTGCAGCCGCGGTCGCGGCTCATCCTGCTGACGTGCCACCGCCGCGAGAACCATGGCGAGAAGCTCGGCGCGATCTGCGCCGCGATCCGGGACATCGTGGCGGCGCGAGCCGACGTCATCGTCGTGTGCCCTGTTCACCCGCCATCCGGAGGTCGCCGCAAGGATGCGGTCTGAGCTCGGCGGCATCCGAGGCATTCAGCTCCTGGAACCTGTCGAATACCCGGAACTGCTCTGGCTGTTGGAGGCATCAACCCTCGTCCTGACCGATTCGGGCGGTCTGCAGGAAGAGGCGCCTGCGTTCAAGCGGCCGGTACTGGTTCTGCGCGACGTCACCGAACGCCCTGAAGGCGTGGAGAGCGGCGTCGCCCGATTGCTAGGTACCGATCGCGCGACGATCGTGCGAGAGACCCTGCGGTTGCTCGACGATCCACACGAGTATTCGCGAATGGCGATTGGCGGAAGTCCCTACGGCGACGGCCATGCCGCCGTGCGCATTCTTGGCTGGCTGCAACAGCACGTGCCCGTCCCCAGAGGCGCCGCGGCAGCCCTGGCGTCCTCATGAAGGCGGTCGACAAGTGTCCCGCGTGCGACAGCCATTTCTTCCAGCCGTTCTCCTTCACCGTGGAATCGGAGCGGAAGGGCGCCATGCATTTCGCGCAGACGCGCTGCCGGGACTGCGATCTGGTGTTCGCCAATCCTGTTGCCGAGCCCGACGAGGTCGAACGCTTCTATCGTGCTGAGTACTACGAGGAGCACGAGCAGGTGTACAACGCGAGCAATCCAGATCTCGAACAGATCATTCGCGATCGCGCCGTCGGCGAGGCGGAGGGCCTGCGCGGTTCAGTCCTGCCGTACGTGCCAGGCGGACGGTTTTTCGAGATCGGAGCGGGGCACGGTGCGCTGCTGGCCGGAGCGCGGCAGCTGGGATTCTCGGTCGCGGGCATCGAACCTTCCACGCACGCGGCCAAGTTTCGCGCGGGACGTTCTCGGACTCACCGAGGTGCGCTGCGGTATGTTCAACGCGGCCGACTGGCCCTCCGCAACGTGCGACGTCATCTATTCCTTTCAGGTCATCGAGCATGTGTCCAACCTGCACGACTTCGTGGGGGGCATTGCCCGAATGCTGAAGTCCGGTGGTCTGACGATCATCGGCACCGAGAACCATCACAACGCCTGGGTTCTGGTACGACGCGCGAGAAGCTGGCTGAAGGGTCGCAGCCTTCCCGAGTTCCAGACCGCGAGCCACCACACGTTCTATTTCTCGGACAAGAGCCTTCGCCGGCTGGTCGAGCGGCACGGGTTGCGCGTGGAGAAGTGTCTCGTCTACACGCCGTCGCTTGCGTTGAAGCGGCCGCAATACCATTTCCGTCACTGGTACTCCAAGCTCGGGTTCTACCTCTTGCACTACGCCGACGAGTGGACCGGCCGCGGAGGCCGGCTGCTCGTCTGGTGTCGAAAACCGACCGAACAGGCACCGGCAGCTTCTTGATGTTGCGCCAGTTGAAGACCCTCGCGCGAGCGGTTGCACCGGCGCCCGTGCAGAACGTGTGGGGCCTCCTCCGCCGCGAGATGAAGCGACGTCAGGCACGGATCGCATTCGAAGGCGCGACGGCCGGACCCTCGTTTCTTCCGCCCGGCATGCTGATTGCCCTGATGCGCAGCGGCTACCGGCCGCCAGACGCGGTTCGATACGACCCGGACGGCCTGGTCCTGCGCGCCGAGGAAAAGCTCGCGCAGATACAGGCGCGTCTGCCCGCTGGCGCAGTGCCGCACGTGTGTGGAGCTGGGTTGCTGGGACGGGATGGTCCTCGCCGCCCTCGCCGAGCGCGGACATGTCGCGTACGGCGCCGACGTGTCCGGCGAGGGCTTCGATGGGCGTGCGCGGGCCGCCGGGGCGCGCCTGGTGCTCACCGACGCCTCGACGCTGGCGTTGGGGTCCGCGACGGTCGATCTCGTGTACTCGTTCGCGGCATTCGAGCACTTCGCCGATCCGCACGGCGTCGTCGACGAAGCCTGGCGAGTGTTGAGGCCGGGCGGCCACTTGTACCTGATGTTCGGTCCCGTGTACACGTCGCCGTACGGCCTGCACGCGTATCGGCAGATTCCCGTGCCCTACTGCCAGTACCTGTTCACCGAAGCCGATCTGAAGACCTATGCCGCGCGCGAGGGCCTGCCGACCGCCTGGCCGTACGTCAACGGTGTCAGCGTGACCGCTTACCGCCGGCTCTGGGCGCAGCAGACGACGCGCTTCGAGCAGCTGTACTACCGTGAGCATCCGACGGGAGGCGTCGGCGCGGAGCTGATCACCAAGTATCCCTTCTGCTTCCGGTCGAAGGTGCCGGCGTTCGACGACCTGTTCGTATCGGCCGTCGAAATCTGTCTTCGCAAGCGATGAGAATTCTCGCGCTGGAAAACGAGCTGACGTCGATGCGGGGCGGTCAGGAGATCAGCCTGCTCGACGTCTGCCGCGGCCTGGCAGGGAAAGGCCATCAGATCACGCTTGCCTACGTGACAAGCGGCGATCTCGAGGAAGAGTACCGGCGCATTTGCCAACGAGTGGTGCGGGTCCGCACGTATTCGATCGATCGATCTCGCACCCTGGCGTCACTCCGCGACTTTCTCGGTTCGCTGTGGGCGGTCCGCGGCGAGCGTCCGGACGTCGTGTACGCGAACCAGTATCAGGACAGTCTGTTTGCCGGGATCGCCCGGCGGCTCCACCGGGCGCCGTTCGTGTGCCATCTTCGCCTCCCGCCGCCCGACGTCATGTGCACGCAGTTCCGGCTCGGCATGAGTCAGGCGACACGCCTCATCGCAATTTCCGAGCAGACGAAACGTGACTGGGTGGCGTGCGGATACCCGCCGCAGGCAATCGACGTCGTGCACAACGGGATCGATCCGGGTCGGTATGTCCGTCGGACCGGCCGGTCGGAGCTTCGTCGCGCGCTGGGCGTGCCGGTCGACGGTCTGCTGGTGACGTACGCGGGTCGGCTCCACCCGGCCAAGGGCGTCGAGACACTGCTCGAAGGCTTCAGCCTGATCGCACGCAAGCGGCCAAGCCATCTCGTGCTGGCCGGTCGCGCGGCGGTCATGCCCGGTTCCGGCGGCGGCGTCCGCGACTATCTTGGCGAGCTGCGCGAGCTGGCGGAGCGTCTGGGGATTGCCCGGGCCATCACCTGGATCGAGCATCAGCGCGACATCGCCGGTCTGTTCAGCGCGAGCGACGTGACGATCGTGCCGAGCCTCTGGTCCGAGCCCTTCGGCCGCGTCGTCATCGAGTCGATGGCCTGCGAGACCCCGGTCGTCGCCAGCCGGGTCGGCGGAATCTCCGAGATTCTGACCGGCGAGTTCGCGGAATGGACGGTGAACCGGGGCAGCCGGAGGAACTGGCGAGCCGCGCTCTTGCGATCGCCGAGCGGTCTCAGGCGGATCCGCGGATCGGCCAGCGCGCGCGGGCGCACGTGGCCAGCTTCTTCTCGGTCGATCGGATGATCGATGGCGTCGAGCATGTGCTGCTCGGTGCGGTGGAGCGGTTTGGTATGCCCTCGCCGCTGGCGGCCGTGGCGTCGAGGCCGCACTGACGTGCGCATCTGTTCCATCACGCCGCACCAGCTGCTGAACAATCCGCGCGCAGTTCGAGAGGCCGATGCTCTGGCCGCCGCGGGCCACGACGTGCGCGTTGTCGCCGTTCGGAACAGTCCTGAGCAGAGCGCGCTCGACGACAGCCGGGCGCGCGATCGCGCCTGGCGGCTTCAGACGATCGACATCCAGCGTACGCCGGAAGGCCGCGGGGCGTGGCTCCGTACCGGCCTCCGCCAGAAAGCAGCGAAGGCGCTCTGGCGGCGGCTTCGACGTCGGAGAGCGTCTGGCAACGACGGCGTACTGCCGAACGGCTGCTGAAACCACGCGCCTGATTCTCGACGAGCCGCCGGATCTGATCATTGCCCACACGCACCCGATGCTCGGCGTCGCGCTGCCTGGCGGCGCGCCGGTCTGGACTGCCGCTGGGGATTCGACTGCGAAGACCTGCTGAGTGAAGAATACGGAGAGGGCATCAGCGACCCCGCCCATCAGGCGCTCGTCCGGTATGTCGAGGCGACGTTCATGCCCCGGGCCGACTATGTCACCGTCGCTTCTCCAGAATTCAGCGGCTGGCTGGCCGAGCATTACGGAATTCGTGAATCGGTCTACGTCGCGAACGTGCCGTCCATCGCTGACGCCCCGGAGGCTCTGCGGCCCGGCTATCCCGACAGCCGGCGTCATCTTTCGCTGTACTGGTTTTCCATCTCCCTGGGGCCGCTCCGCGGCGTCGAGGACGCGATTCGCGCTCTTCCGCTGATCGATGTCCCGGTCATGCTGCATCTGCGCGGGCGAGTCCTGCCGGGCTACGACCGCGACCTGCGGGCGCTCATCGGATCGCTGAACGTTTCTGACCGCGTCGTCGTGCACGATCTCGTTCCGCCCGAACAGGCCGTTCGCGCCGCGGCCGACCACGACATCGGTCTCGTCCTCACCCAACCGTGCTGCGAAAACCACGAGTTGGCGGTCCCGAACAAGATCTACACGTACGTGATGGCCGGTGTCGCCGTCGGCGCAACGGCCACCCGCGGTCACCGCAGCGTGCTGGCCACGATGCCGGGTGTGGGGTTCGAGTATCAGCCGGGCAACCATGTGGAACTTGCGGAGCGTGTCACCGCGCTCGCGCGCGAGCCCGACCGTCTTCGCGCCTGCCGGGCCGAGGCGTTCCGGCTAGGTCAAGCCCGCGTCAATTGGGAGGTCGAACAGCGGCGCCTCGTCGATCTCGTGGCCGGTCTCGCCCCTCAGCCTGCCGGCGTGTCTGCATGGGGTCCGGCTCGCGCATGACGGTCACCAGTCAGCGACGCGTGGTGCTCGTCGCCCCGGAGTTTCCGCCGTCCAACTCGGCCGGCGCGCACCGTCCGCGCCTGTTTGCCAAGCATCTGCCCGCATTCGGATGGACGCCGACGGTGCTGACGATCAGGCCGGAACAGCTCGAAGGTCCTCTCGACCCGATGCTCGAACGGCTGCTGGATCCGGCATTGACCATCGTGCGAACCGCGGCGATACCCATCAAGCCGTTTCGGCTCATCGGCGATCTGGGCCTTCGATCGCTGCCCGCGCACGCCCGGGCGCTGACCTCGATGATCAGCCAGGGCCAGCGTCGACGCGCTGCTGCTGTTCGGGCCACCGTGGTTCTCGTTCGCGCTCGGTCCGATGATGAAACGGCGGTTCGGCGTCCCGTATGTCGTGGATTACATCGACCCCTGGATCACGCGCGAAGCGCCACGCGTCCGTTTCCGGAGAAGGCCTGGTTCTACCATCGCGCCGCCGCGGCCATCGAACCGGGCGTGCTGCGATCGGCGGCGCACGTGACCGCCGTGTCCGAGGGCATTCTCGAAGATCTGCGAGGCCGCTATCCCTGGCTCGAGGCCGAGCGCATGTCGGCGATGCCGTACGGAGCGGATCCAGACGATCTCGAGGCCGCCGTGCGCCTTGGCCTCGCCCCGCCGGATTTCTCGGGTGATGACGAGGACCTGACGATCTCCTTTACGGGCGCCGTGCAGCCCACGAGCCAGGCATTGGTGACCGCGGTCCTGCGGGCGCTCGGTGCGCTCGACGAGTCACGCCCTGCGACCCGACGCCGCATCCGTCTGCGAGCCTACGGCACGAGCAATCTCACGTGGGGCCACGGCCGCCACACAATCCTTCCGGTGGCGCGCGAGCTGGGCGTCGATCACCTTGTCTCCGAGATGCCCGAGCGGATTCCATATCTACAGGCGATGTCGGTGCTGCAGGCCTCCGGCATCGTCCTGGTCATGGGTTCGACCGACGCCTACTACCACGCGTCGAAACTCTATCCCGCCATCGTGTCGGGCCGGCCGATCCTGGCGATCTGCCATCGCGATTCGAGCATCACGCGTGTCGTCGAGCAGACAGGAGCCGGCCTGTGCGTGACGTTCGCCGACCCGCTCGAGCTCTCGTCGCGGGCCGGCGAGATCGCCGCGCGATTGAATCGCTGGCCGGCCGGCCGCGCCGCAAGCCCGATGCGCGGCGATCGAGCCGTTTACAGCGCGCGCGTCGACGGCGAGCTGGCGCGTGTCCTCGACCACGTCGCGGATCGGCCCGCCCTTGCGGAGGCGATATGAGCGAGCGCGAAGCGATCGGCATCGGCGTCATCGGATTGGGCCACTGGGGACCGCATCACGTGCGCGTCTTCAGCCAGGTGCGCGGCGCCGAGGTCGTGGCCGCCGCCGACCCCTCTGCGGATCGGCGGCGTCATCTCGAAAATCTGTACCGCGGCCTCACACTGGTGGCCGATCCGATGGATGTCTTGAATCGGCCCGACGTCGATGCGGTGGTGATCGCCACCCCCGCCAGGACACACTTCGAGCTGGCCGCAGCCGCGCTCGAAGCCGGCAAGCACGTATTGCTCGAGAAGCCGATGTGCACGACCCTGGCGGATGCTCAACGGCTCCATGCGCTGGCGGCGCGCGCGGGCCGCGTACTGGTCCACGGCCACGTGTTTCTCTACAACGCGGGCATTCGATATCTGCGGGACGGGATCGCGAGCGGCCGATTCGGCGCGCGTTCAATATCTCCACGCCACGCGTACCAATCTCGGTCCGATACGCAACGACGTGAACGTCGTGGCGGACCTCGCCACCCACGAGCTCACGATCTTCGACTATCTGCTGGGGCGGTCGCCGAACTGGGTGTCCGCCACCGGAAGCCGCCTGCTCGGCACCCCGCGCGAAGACGTGGCCTTCGTGACGCTCGAATTCGGCGACTCCATCCTCGCGCACGTGCACGTGAGCTGGATCAACCCGCAGAAGATTCGATCGCTGACCGTCGTCGGAAGTCATCGCATGGTTGTCTGGGACGATATGCAGCCGCTCGAGCCCATCCGTGTGTACGACAAGGGCGTCATGGAGGAGCCTTACTACGACTCGTTCGGTGAGTTCCAGTTGCGTCTTCGCGACGCCGACATCGTGATTCCGAAGCTCGCGCTGCAGGAGCCACTACGGGTGCAGGCCGAGGCCTTCATCCGCCGGCTGACGTCGGGCGAGCCGACGCCAAGCGAAGCGGACAGCGGCGTGCGCGTGGTGGCCTGCCTTGAGGCCATCCAGCAGTCGTTGCGTGAGGAAGGGCGACGAGTCCACCTGGCCGGCGTTGAGGTGGCGTGAGGGAGCTTCCAGGCCGGCGCTTCGTCAACATCGCTGACGACGTGAAGCTCGGACGCGACGTCACGATCTTCGAGTTCGTCAATCTCTATGGCTGCGAAATCGGCGACGAAAGCCGTGATCGGTGCGTTCGTGGAGATCCAGCGCGACGCGAGAATCGGCGACCGCGTCCGCATCCAGAGCCATACCTTCATCTGTTCAGGCGTGCGGATCGAGGATGACGTCTTCGTCGGACACAACGTGACGTTCATCAACGATCGGCATCCCTCCACCGAGAGCGCGCGCACGGGGAGCATGGGTGCTCGAGCCGACAGTTGTGAAGCGTGGCGCCTCGATCGGATCGGGAGCCGTGATCCTCTGCGGGCTGACCATCGGCGAAGGCGCCCGGGTCGGCGCCGGCGCCGTGGTGGTTGACGACGTGCCGCCGCGAACGCGTCGTGGTCGGTGTACCCGCCCACCCGCTCGAACCGGAGGAGAAGTGATGGCCGGTATTCCGCTGGTGAACCTGGCCCGACAGTACGAGCGGCTGGCGCCTGAGCTCGATCGAGCGATCCACGAGACGTGCGCGCGTGCCGACTTCATCCTGGGACAGTCGGTCGCGACGTTCGAAACGGCATTCGCCACGTATCTCGGCGTGCGCCACTGCATCGGTGTGGCGAGCGGAGCCGACGCCCTGCACCTGATTCTGCGGGGGCTCGGCATCGGCGCCGGCGACGAAGTCATTCTTCCGGCGAACACGTTCATCGCCACGGCCCAGGCGGTCTGGTACGCAGGCGCCACTCCCGTCCTCGTGGACTGCGACGAGCGCACCGCGACCATCGACGTGTCGTCGGTCTTGGCGGCCGTGACGCAACGCACACGGGCCATCATGCCCGTCCACCTGTACGGCCAGCCAGCCGATGTCGATCCGCTCCTGGCGCTGGCGAACGAGCGCGGCCTGCACGTCATCGAGGACGCTGCACAGGCGCACGGCGCGGCGTACGGCGGGAAGAAGTGCGGGACGCTCGGCGTCGCTGCCGGCTTCAGCTTCTATCCCGGGAAGAATCTCGGCGCCTACGGGGACGGTGGCGCCGTCACCACGAACGACGATGGCCTGGCAGCGGAGATTCGATCGCTGCGGAATCTCGGATCGACCGTGAGATACATCCATCAGCGGATGGGATTCAACTCGAGGCTCGACACGATTCAGGCCGCGGTGCTGAACGTCAAGCTGCCGCATCTCGATGCCTGGAACGACCGGCGTACGCAGGTCGCCGATCGCTACCGCGCCGCGCTCGCCGGTATCCCGAACGCCTGCGCGTCATCGACCACGCGAACTGGACGAGCCGCCACGCGCATCACTTGTTCGTCGTGCGGTCGCTCGACGGCGAGCGGGACCGCATCGTTCGCGAGCTGCAGGCGCGTGGAATCGGCGCCGCGATTCACTACCCGATCGCCATTCACCAACAGGAGGCCTTCCAATCGCTGCTCAGGGGGACCGCGGGATTTCCGGTCGCCGAACGACTCGCCTCCGAGGTGTTCTCGCTCCCGCTGTGCCCCGACATCGCGGATGGGGAAGCACAGACCGTTCTCGACTCGCTCCATTCGGTGCTGCAGATCGAGCTTGCGCGGGTCACGCGGTGACGACGATTCTCGTCTTCCGGATCGGGCAGCTCGGAGACACACTGGCCAGCTTTCCTGCGATTCGGGCGATCCGCGCCGCACACCCGCACGCGCGTCTGGTCCTGCTGACGGATCGTCAGAAGGATCCGGCCGCCGTCACTTCCTGGGAGGTCTTCGAACCGGCCCGGCTGTTTGACGAAGTGTGCTACTTGAACGTGCCGTCGCGTCTCGTCGATTTCGTGGGCGCGTCGCGTCAGGTCCGGCGCCTGGCCCCCGCGCGGCTGTACTACCTGATGCCGACGCCGCGCACGCCGTGGCAGGTCGCGCGCGACCGGTTGTTCTTTCGATGGCTCTGCGGCATTCCGGACATCGTGGGACTGCGCCCCCCGGGTGCCGTATCCAGTCCGCGATGACGCGGGCCGCCTGGTCCGGCTGCAAGGCGAAGCGGCCCGATTGATGGCATGGGTCACACCCGAACTGCCGGGGGCTCGTGTCAAAGACCACGACTGGCGCATGCATCCGACTCCGGACCACCACGCGAAGGCCGGGCGGCTGCTCGACGAGGCAGGCTTTCAAGGCCACGATATCGTGGCGCTCGCTCCGGGATCGAAGATGCAGGCCAAGAAGTGGCCCGAAGATCGTTTCGAACACGTCGGCCTGACGCTGCTGCACCGCTTTCCGGACCTGAGGCTTGTCGTTGTGGGGGGGCCAGGTGAAATACCGCTGGGCGATCGGCTGTGTCGCGCGTGGGGCGATCGGGCGGTGAATCTCAGCGGTGCCTTGAGCGTGTGGGAATCGGCGGCCTTGCTCGAGCGCTGCACCCTGTACGTCGGGAACGATACCGGGACCATGCATCTGGCGGCGAGCGTCGCAACGCCGTGCGTGGCCATCTTCAGCGCTCGGGACAACCCCGGCAAATGGGAGCCGGCAGGGCGAGGACACATCGTCTTGCGGCACGAGGTGCCGTGCGCCGGCTGCATGTTGGACACGTGCGTCGACTTACGATCTCGCCTGCCTGAAGGCCATCTCCGTCGACGAGGTTCTCACCGCGATCACCGAGCGGCTGCAACACAGAACGACTCCATGCTTGACCCCACTCTCGTCCGGATCGGCCAACTGATCGGGAAACCCCCGGGCTGGGAGCGGGTTGTGCGTGCCCTCGCGCCGCCGACGCGCTTCGCGAACAGCGGGGTTCGAACGTCTCGACAACCCGACGGATATGTGTTTCCGGTCGATCGCGGCACCCTGATCGGTTGGAGCATCCATTTTTTCGGTGCGTATGAACCGGAAGTACGAACGGAAATCCGTCGACATCTGGAGCCGGGGGCGATCGCGATTGATGTGGGCGCCAACGTTGGCTGGCACACGCTGTTGATGGCCGCCCGCACCGGCTCGACCGGTCGCGTCTACGCCTTCGAGCCCAACGACAGCACGCGCCGGCGACTGGTCAGCGCCGTCGAAGCGAACCATTTCACGCAGGTAACAGTCGACGGGCGCGCGGTCGCGGACCGAGTGGGCGCCAGCGGTTTCCAGGCGCCCCTCGCGGGTCACGTGTGGGACGGCACAGGTCGTCTGACCGCCGGGCCTGCCCAGGGCAGGCCGGAAGGGCGGGAAGGGCGGGAAGGACTGACGACGGAGACCGAGTGCACGACGCTCGATGCGTTCGTGGCCGAGCGGCACATCGACCGACTGGCGTTTCCTGAAGATCGACGTCGAAGGATGGGAGCTGTCCGTACTTCGCGGGGCACGCCACGTGCTGACCACCCTTCGTCCCGTAGTGGTTTTTGAATACGACCCCGCGTACGTGTCCCGATCCGGCGGCGGCGCCGACGACGTGACGCGATGCTGGTCGGACGCCGATTACGAGCTCTTCGCGCTCGATCCGCGGCGACCACCGGCCCCAGTGACGCACCTCGGCGATCGCGGCGGCAATTTTCTGGCGTTGCCGCGCAGGTCGGCGAGCCGACCGATGAGCATTGCCGGTCCGCAAACCGGAGCCAACCCTGGTCAGTGTTCCGCCCCCTGGGTCGCTTCGGCTGGCCATCGTGGCATCGCATCCCGTGCAATACCAGGCGCCGTGGTACCGGGCACTGGCGGCCCGGCTGAACCTGCAGGTGCTCTTCGCCCATCGCATCAGTCCCGCCGACCATGCGCGCGGCGGATTCGACGTCGGGTTCGAGTGGGACACCCCGTTGTTCGAGGGCTATTCCTTTGAATGGCTGGTCAACACCGCTTCGCGCCCGGGAGTCGACCATTTCTGGGGATGCAACACGCCAGGCGTCGGAACCGCCATCAGACAGGGCGACTTCGATGCCGTCCTCGTGAACGGCTGGCAGCTCTTCTCCTATTGGCAGGCGATCCGGGCCGCGCGCGGCGCCGGCATTCCGGTACTGGTGCGCGGCGATTCGCAGCTGGATGCCTCATCGTCCCCAATTCGCGGCGTCCTGAAGCGTCTCGCGTACCCGCACATGCTCCGATCGTTTGACGCGTGCCTCGCGGTCGGCCGCCGCAACGCTGACTATTACCGGCATTACGGTGTGCCGGATGCTCGCATCTATCGCTCGGTGCACTGCGTTGACAACGACTTTTTTGCGCATGCCGCCGCCGATACCCGGCGCCGCCGCCATGAGGTCCGTCGCGAGCTGGGACTTCCAGCCGATGCCGTGGTGTTCATGTTCGCCGGCAAATTGACTGAGAAGAAGCGTCCGCTCGATCTCCTGGAAGCGCTCCGGCGGGTTCACCAGAAGCACGCAGACGTGTGGGGCCTCATTGTCGGCGACGGTCCGCTGAACGCGGCGGTCGGCGACTATCGGCACAGGCACGAGATCCCTTGCGCGATGGCAGGATTTCAGAACCAGCGGCGCATCGCCGCCACATACGCGGCGGCCGACGTCCTGGTCCTGCCCTCGACGTCGGGCGAAACGTGGGGACTGGTCGTGAACGAAGCCATGGCGTGTGGACTGCCGGTCATCGTGAGCGATCAGGTGGGCTGCGCTCCGGATCTCGTCCTCGAAGACGAGACCGGTTTCACCTATCCCTGCGGCGACATTGCGGCGCTCGCGGAGCGTGTCGGCGCGCTCGCAGGAGATCGCCGGCGCCGGGACCGGATGAGCGCAGGCGCTGTCGACGCACATCGCCGCGTATTCACCTGAGGCGGCCGCCGAGGGCGTTGTGCACGCGATCGAACATCTGCCGCGCGGATCGCACGTGCGACAGGCAGTCGGAGGGACATCATGTCGTCGATGCTGAACCCGGCCATCTCGCGATCGCGCATTTTCGAGTTGACCAGCGAAGAATGGGCGCTGATGTTCGCCGTGGCGCTGCTGACTGTCGCGGGGATCGCTGCCATCTCCCCTGACGTGACGGCGTGGTCGGCCCTCGGACTTGGGATTCAGCGCCCTCGTGGTCGGCCATCTCTGTATGACGGCGCGGAGGTTTGTCGCGTTTCCGGACTTGATCGTGGCGGCCTCCTGTCTCCAGTGGATCATCGCGCCATGGCTGGCGGCGGAGTATCCCTCGAGAATGGTCCTGTATCACATGACCCTCCCGATCGACGAGTACCTGCGCTACGCCGTACCGGCCACCATCGCCCTGTGGGTCGGTCTGCATCTGCCCGCCAGCCGGATTCTATCGACGACGTGGGCGCTGCCTGAAACAGAGCAGCTGTCGAAACCCCTCAGGCGTACCCTCGACACCGCGATCGTGATCGGGCTGATCGTCGACGTGTACTCGGATTACGTGCCTCCACAGTTGGCGTTTCTCGGCTACCTCATTGCCTCACTCCGATTTGTCGGAGCGCTCGGGTGGATGATCACGAAGACGCCCGGGTGGATGATTCGGGTCCTGGGGGTGATGTTGCATTTCGTCGCGACCCAGAGCGCCGGGGGCGGCATGTTCTATCTCGTGGTGCACTGGGGCGGATACTTTCTCCTCGTGTACGGGTTCATGAAGCGCTGGCGCATGACGATGGCCCTCGCCCTGATTGTCGGGCATCATGGGGCTCGGCCTGCTGCAGACGGTCAAACCGACCTTCAGGGATTCCTTGATTGAGGAGCAGCCGTCCGGTCCGCGTCGAGGCATTCACGCGGTTGACGTCGATGTTGTGGGAGCGGGTCAGCCAAGGTCACGCCATCGATCCAAACGCCGACACCGGCGACACGCTGGTACGGTTCAATCAAGGCTGGATCATCGCCCGCATCATGAAGCACGTGCCAGCGGAGGAACCGTACGCGATGGGCCAAACCCTGGCGGATGCGGCGATCTTCACGATCTTGCCGCGATTTCTATTTCCGGGTAAGCGGGAAGGCGCGTCGACAGAGCTGTTCCTCCGGTTCACGGGCATCAAACTGCCGCCCAATACCCGCATGGGGCTCGGGGTCATCGGGGAGCTTTATGCCAATTTCGGCATGGTGGGTGGTGTGCTGGCGACGTTTCTCTATGGCGGCGTGATGGGGTGGATCTTGCTGTTCTTTGCCGACCGCGCTCAGAAGAACCCGCTGTGGTGGGCGGTGGCTCCCGCAATTCTGCTGCCCTGCGTCGAGCCCGGATTCAACATCGAAGACGTCAGCAACCACATCGTCAAGGGAGCCGTCGTGTTCGCGATCATCTGGAAGCTTTGCCCGCCGGTTCAGCGCCTGCTGGCACCGCCGGCGCACACGCCGGCTGACGAGGAATTCGAGGACGTGTCGTCCTTCGATGATGTGGTCACCGATCACTGAGAACGCCCCGCACCTCTCCACTTGAACGATTGATGCGCGTGCTGCAGGTCGGCGAAAGTCTGGCCGTCGAATACGGCGGTACCGCCGCCGCATGCGCCGAGCTCACGAATCAGCTGGCCCATCGCGGCGTCGATGTCTCCCTCATCACGCTCGGCGGCTCAAACGGTTCCGGGCCGACGTGGCCCCTGGATCCGGCGGTTGCCGCCACCGTCTGCATGCCCGCGGTGCCGCGCCGGCTGGGCTACTGCCCGGGCATGCCGGAGATCCTCGAGTCCCTCGCGCCCCAGGACCTCGTCCACGTGCATGGACTCTGGCGGCTGCACTACCTGCAGTCCGCGCAGTTTGCGCGTGCACGCAGCATTCCCGTGATTGTCAGCGTTCACGGCATGCTGCTCGGCGGCGCGCTCCGGCAGCGGGCCGCTCTGAAACGCGTCGAGCGATGGCTCTTCCAGGATGCTCTCTTGCGGCGCGCCCGCTGTCTGCACGCCACGTCCTGCGCAGAAGCCGAGGCGATCCGGCGATTGGGCTTTCAGGGGCCGATTGCGGTGGTGCCGTGGGGCGTCCACCCCCCTGATGCGAGCTCTTCCCCGCCTCGGTCGCTCGCGTCGGACACCGCACCCCACAGAGTGGTTCTCTATCTGGGCCGGCTGCATCCGACCAAGGGGCTGGAACCGTTGCTGCGCGCCTGGGCGCAGGTGCGCGAGCAATTCGGAGCGTGGCACCTCGTGGTGGCCGGCTATGACGAGGGAGCGTATCGATCCACGCTGGTAGCGCTGGCGACGGCACTCGGCATTACCGCAACCGTCACGTTCGCCGGCCCCGCCCAGGGTTCGGCGCGCGAACAGCTGTTCGCGGATGCGAGCCTGGTGGTGGCGCCGTCGCCGGCGGAGAACTTCGGCTTCGTGGTGCCCGAGGCGCTGGTGCGCGGCATTCCCGTGATCGCAACGCAAGGCGCCCCATGGTCGAGTCTTGCCGCGGAAGCGCTGCGGCTGGTGGGTACCGCCCGGAGAGTCGTCGCTGGCGGCGGCGCTGGTCGAGGCGCTCAGCCAATCGCCGAAGACGCTACGTGAAATGGGAGAGCGGGGGCGCCGTCTCGTTCGCGACCGTTACACCTGGGACCGCGTCGCCACGTCGATGATGGAGCTGTATGAGTGGACACTCGGGCGCCGCGGAGAGCCGGCCTTCGTGCAACGCTGACCAATGATTGTACTTGGCATCAACGCCTATCACGGTGATGTGTCGGCCGCGCTCGTGCGCGACGGGATGCTGGTGGCGGCGGTCGAGGAGGAGCGATTTCGCAGGGTGAAGCATTGGGCGGGCTTTCCCGAAGCCTCCATCCGCGCCTGCCTGTCGATGGCCGGCGCCGAGCCCGCGTGATGTGGACGCGTTCGCCGTCTCCCGGAATCCGGCCGCTCATCGATTACGGAAGGCGTGGTACGTGCTGCGAAACCGGCCCGCAGGGCGCTCATCGCCGACCGCGCGCGGAACCTGCGACGCGTCGGCGGAATTGCCGGCGAGGTGGCGCGTGCCACCGGCCTGGACGAAGCGCACGTCCGCAGCCGCATGCACTGGGTCGAGCATCACCCGGCGCATCTGGCGAGCACCTTCTTCGTGTCGCCCTTCGACGAGGCCGCGGTATGTGCGATCGACGGCTTCGGCGACTTTGTGAGCACGTCGGTCGCGCGCGGCGAAGGCACCACGCTCACCGTGCTCGATCGCGTCTACTTTCCTGCATTCGCTCGGTCTGCTCTACCTTGCGGTCACCCAGTTTCTGGGGTTCCCCAGGTACGGCGACGAATTCAAGGTGATGGGTCTGGCGCCGTACGGCGAGCCGCGGCAGGTGAACCTGCTTCGTCAGCTGGTTCATCTCGTGCCGGCGGGCGGTTTCAAGCTCGATCTCTCCTATTTCCGCCACGTCACGGAAGGCGTCGAAATGACGTGGGAGTCAGGCGAGCCGACGATCGGGCGTGTCTTCACGCCCAAGCTCGAAGCGTTGCTCGGTCCAGGCGCGACGTCCGGATGACCGACTCACCGAGGCACACGAAGCCATGGCGGCCTCGCTCCAGCAGGTCTACGAAGAGGCAGCCTTCCACGTTCTGATCGCCGCACACGCGCGCACGAGGTCGACGCGGCTCTGTCTGGCGGGCGGGTGCGGCATGAACAGCGTGGCGAACGGCAAGATTCGGGAGCGGACCCCCTTTCGGGACGTGTACATCCAGCCGGCCGCTGGCGATAACGGCACCGCGCTCGGCGCCGCGTTTCACACGTGGCACCGGTTGTCGCGGCAACCCCGCCAGTTCGTGATGTCGCACAGCTACTGGGGCCCGGAGTACGGTGACGACGCGATTGAGCACGCGATCCGCTCGCGAGACGCCGACGTGCAGGAGCTTCAGTGCGCGAGACGAACCATCGCCGACGATGACGCGCTGTGCGAGTGGACGGCCGCCCGGCTCGCCGCCGGCTCGATCGTGGGGTGGTTTCAGGGACGGATGGAGTGGGGCGCCCGCGCGCTGGGCAACCGCAGCATTCTGGCCGATCCGCGCCGCGCGGACATGCGCGAGATCATCAACAGCAAGATCAAGTATCGCGAAAAGTTCCGGCCGTTCGCGCCGTCCACACTGGTCGAAACAGCCGCCGATTTCTTCGTGGGCGCCGTGCCGGACCCGTTCATGATCCAGGTCGTGCCGGTCCGGCCCGATCGCCGAGCCACGATCCCGGCCGTGACGCATGTCGACGGCTCGGGACGTCTGCACACCGTGGATCGCGCGGCGAACCACCTGTACTGGACGCTCATCGAACGCTTTGGACGCCTGACCGGCGTGCCGGTGCTGTTGAACACGTCCTTCAACGAGAACGAGCCAATCGTGCTGACGCCTGGTGAAGCGCTCGACTGTTTTCTGAGGACGAGCATGGACGTGCTGGTCATGGGCCATCACGTGCTTGAAAAGCACCCCGAGCCGAACGGCGTGCTCGCAGCTGTCGTCGGGGAGGGCGACACGATATGACCTGGAAGGGCGTGCACGTTCTCGTCACAGGCGGTGCCTCGTTCATCGGATCGCATCTGGTCGATGCGCTCGTCGCGAGGGGCGCGGACGTGCGCGTGGTCGACAACCTGAGCAGCGGCCGCCGGGAGAACCTCGCGGCGCACCTCGAGCGGGGAGCGATCGAGCTCGTCGAAGGCGATCTCCTCGACCCTGGCGTGGCCGATCGAGCCATCCGCGGCGTCGGCATTGTCTTTCACCTGGCCGCCGACCACGGCGGCCGTGGCTACGTCGATCTTCATCAAGCAGCCTGCGCCAGCAACCTGCTCCTCGACGGGATTGTGTTTCACGCATGCCGGAAGGCCGGCGTCGGCAAGGTCGTCTATGCCTCGTCCGGCTGTGTGTATCCGAACCATCTGCAAACCGACGTCAGCCGATCGCTGTTCCTGACCGAGGACATGGTCGGCCCGCCCTTCGACGCCGACAACATGTACGGCTGGGCGAAGCTGATGGGGGAACTGACGCTCAAGGCCTACGGCAAGGACTGGGGCCTGAAATCGGTATCCTGCCGATACTTCACCGTGTATGGCGATCGCGGCCACGAGAACCACGCCGTGCTGGCCATGATCGCGCGCGCGTTCGTCGGCCAGGATCCATTCGTGGTGTGGGGGAACGGCGAGCAAATCCGCAACTGGACGCATGTCAGCGACATCGTCAGCGGCACCATGCTGGCCGCCGAACGGATCGACGACGGCACCGCGGTGAATCTTGGAACCATGGAGCGAACGCGTGTCATCGACGCCGTGCACGAAGTGTTGCGCACCACCGGTCATCAGGCCACGATCGAGTTCCATCCCGAAATGCCGACCGGACCGCTCAATCGCGTGGCCGATAACGCGCTCGCCCGCCGCTTGCTCGACTGGGAGCCCCAGGTGAAGTTCATGGACGGCCTCCACCGCACGATCGAGTGGTACTTCGCGTCGAAACAACGCGAAGCCGTGACCGCGACGCTCGAGCATCGATTGACCGAACGCTAGCGGGTACCTCCTGCACATCGCATTCTTCAACCGATCCTACTATCCAGACACGGCGGCAACCGGCCAGCTACTGACCGAGCTCTGCGAAGGCCTGGTGCGCGATCACGGCTGGCGCGTGTCGGTGATTGCCGGCGTGCCCCTGCTTCCCGCGTCCGACTCAGGCAATGGGAAGGCGGTCGGGTGGCTCATCGGCCGCGAGCGGCACGCGGGCGTCGACGTGTTTCGCGCGCGCGGCTCGCGCCTGTCGAAACGTCGCTTCGTCGGCCGATTCACCAATTACATGACGTATTTTGCATCGGCGTGCCTGGCCGGCCTGCGGCTCGAGAGGCCCGACCTGATCGTCGCGTTGACCGACCCGCCGATCATCGGGCTGGCTGCGTGTCTGGCCTCACGGCGGTACGGCGTGCCCTTCGTGATGTCGTACCGCGACGTGTTTCCGGAAGTCGCGAGGTTGCTCGAAGACTTCCACGTCGAGAGCGTGAACGCCATCCTTCAGCGAGTGAACAGGTTTCTCGTCGCGCGCGCCGACCGCGTCATCGCCCTCGGCGAAAGCATGCGGCGGCGCCTGATCGACGGCAAAGGCGCCGAGCCGCACAAGACGGTCATCATTCCGGACTGGGCCGACTGTGAGGCGATCGTCCCGTCCCCCAAGCGCAATGCGTTCTCGGAAGCCCACGGCCTCGCCGACAGGTTCGTCGTCATGCACGCCGGCAACCTCGGCCTGTCCCAGAATCTCGAATCCGTCGTCGGGGCGGCGGAATACCTGCTCGATCTGCCCGACCTCGTGCTGGTGTTTGTCGGAGAGGGCGTCAAGAAACCGGCGCTTCAGGCAATCGCGCGGGATCGGGGCCTGACCAACGTGCGATTCCTGCCGTACCAGCCGAAGAGCGATCTCTCCAATACCTTCGCCGCCGCCGACTGCTTCGTCGTCTCACTGATCGTTGGACTGTCCGGCTTCATCGTACCGAGCAAGCTGTACGGAATCCTGGCGGCCGGCCGGCCTTACGTGGCCGCCATGGAGCGTGATTCAGAAGCGGTACAGATTGCCGAGCAGGAAGGGTGCGGCCTTGTCGCCGATCCCGGCAGCCCTGAAAGCCTCGCCGGTCAGATTCGATCCCTGTATCTGAATCGCGATTTGACGAGGCAGATGGGGCAACGGGCGCGGCTGGTCGGCCTGCGATTTGACCGGAGGGCCGGCGTAGCCGCGTACGATGCGCTCGCGCGCGATCTGCTTCACGGATCGCCATGAAACGCGCGTTCGACCTCTGCCTGTCGAGCATCGGCCTGATCCTCTCGGCCCCGCTCTGGATCGCAATCCCCATTGCCATCCGGTTGGAAGACGGCGGACCAATCTTTTTTTCACAGGCCCGCATCGGCCTGAACGGTCGAGTGTTCCTGGCGTTGAAATTCCGATCGATGATCCCCGACGCCGAGGCTGATCAGCGGACCGGTCCAGGCGAACGAAGGGGATCCGCGCGTCACGACGGTCGGCCGCGTGCTACGCGCGACGGCCATGGACGAACTGCCCCAGTTGTGGAACATCCTGGTGGGCGACATGAGCTTTGTCGGACCGAGGCCGCTTCGACCCGGCGAGATCGACGTGTGCGACGGCAAGCTGATCGCCTTGCGCGACGTCCCGGGTTACGAACGGCGCCACAGCGTCCGGCCAGGATTGACCGGACTGGCTCAGGTGTATGCGCGGCGCGATCTACGCCGGGCGGGGAAGTTCCGCCTCGATCTTCTGTACTTGAAGGAGGCTGGTCCATGTCTGGATCTCAAGCTTCTGCTGCTGTCGTTCTGGATTACGGCTCGAGGCGAGTGGGAGCGTCCCGACCGGCGTCTGCTGACGAAACATCGAAAGGGCTCGCTATAATGGCTGCCGAATGAGCGTCGACGTACTGGTAATTGGCGGCGGACCCGCAGGCCTGTACGCGGCGTGGCGCTTCTCGCAGGCAGGATTCTCGACCCTGGTGTGTGAAGAGCACGCGGCAATCGGCACGCCCGTCCACTGCACGGGGGTGCTCAGCGCGGCCAGCTTCGACGAGTTCCCGATCCCGCGCGAGGCGATCCTGAACCCGTTGACGACTGTCCAGTTCGTGTCGCCAACCGGCCTCGAGATGCGTTACACGCCTCCGACGTTGCAGGCCGTGGTCATCGATCGCGCACAGTTCGACCAACGGTTGGCCGGTCAGGCCCTTGCGGCGGGCGCCGAGATCCGGTTCGACACCAGGGTCAGCTCGTTGGAAATCACGCCCGATGCGGTCGTCGCCAACGCAGGAGGCATGCCGGTGCGCGCGCGTCTGGCGGTGCTGGCCTGCGGCGCGTCGTACACGTTGCAGCGCCGCCTCGGTCTCGGGCTGCCGCGAGCGTACCTGCAGACCGCGCAGCGCGAGCTGCCCGCGCGCACGCTGGGCGACGTCGTCATCCAATTCGGGTCTGCGGTCGCACCGGGCGGGTTCGCGTGGGCGGTACCGATCGAACGGCCCGACGGACCCCACGTACGCGTCGGCGTCATGGCGACTGGGCAAACGACGGGCTGGTACGATGCCATGGTCGGGCGGCTGGCGTCGTGGGGCGTCCAGTCCGACGGCGCGCGCCCGCGGCTGAAGTTTCTGCCCTTGCGATCGATCTCGCGGACATTCGGCGACCGCCTGCTGGTCGTGGGCGACGCCGCCGGGCTCGTCAAGCCGACGACGGGTGGGGGCATCTATTACAGCATTGTGAGCGCAGTCGCTCGCCTGCGACGTGGCCGAACCGGCGTTGCGCCGCGACCGCCTCGGGCGTGCGGCGCTGTCGGCGTATCAATCGCGGTGGCGCCGGCGTCTATCGGGCGAGTTCCATGCGCAGTGGGTGCTGCGCCAGCTGGCCGAGCACATGAGCGATCGTCAGATCGACGCGTTGTTCGAGCTGGCCCTTTCCGACGGCGTGATGCCGATCGTGCAGCGGACGGCGAACTTCAACCAGCATCGCCACCTGATCAGCGCGCTGCTGCGGCACGCGCCCGCTCGTCAGATCTTCTGGCCCGCGAGAACCTGAGTTGATCGCGAGATTCGGTGTCGTGAATGGGTGGCATCCGTTGCGACTGCTGATGGCTCGTGGTGGATTCCTCCTGACCCAGCTCGTTCGCGTTTGGACGCTGCCCCGCCAGACTCGCATGCTGCTCTATCTATGTGCGACGCTCCAAATCATCGCGCGCGCGGCACTGAACCTGGTGAGCGTCTCTCACACCGTATCTGCCGCCACATGGGTCGGCGGAAGGTTGAAATGCCGGCGAATCGACGCCGAAACGCTTCGCTGGGCCATTGCCGCAACCGCCGCTCGCACGGGCGGCAGTTGTCTGACGCAGGCGCTCGCCGCGCGAGTCATCGGATCAGCCAATGGCAATGCGCCGCTCGTCATCAGTGTGCGTCGGCAGATGAACCCCTCCTCGTCAGCAGATCCCACGGCGTCGCCAACCGAAGCCCCGCCCCTCGCATCCGCCCCCCATCACCTGGCGATTGACACCGTGACAATAGTGTCGCGTCTCCGAAGTTCGTTTGCATTCGGCCGCCGAGCATCCCACCCCGCTGCGTTGCTCGTCGGTCAAGTCCTCCTCCGCCTTGCGTGGCGCCTCGGCGCCCTCGGTGCGACAACGAACTTCGGAGACGCGACACTAGGAACAAAGCCCCCCTCACGCAGCACCAGGCAAGAGGAGGCTTTCAGCCACCGAAACCCGGAGTTCCACGCATGGACCGAGATCGATGGCGTTTGTGTGCCTTGTACTCCGGATGCCGCATCCTTCGTGCGGCTGATGGTTTGGCGCTGACATGTCCCTGGATCGCCCTTCGTTGGACGACACGGTTACGATCAAACCTGACGTTGTCTTCAAGGAACTGTCCGGTGAAGGCGTCTTGCTGGATCTGGCCAGCGGGGTGTACTTCGGGCTCGATGAAACGTCGACAAGGCTGTGGCAACTCATCTGCCAGCGTGCCGTGCTGCGGCGCGTCTTCGACGACATGCTGGCGGAATTCGACGTCGATCCTGAACGCCTCCGGCAGGACCTGCTGAATTTTGTCGCGGACCTGAACCGTCGAAGCCTGGTCTCCGTCTCCTGCGTTCCGGCGCGCTCTTGAGCGGCTGTCACCGTCGCCGGCGGCCGAATCGATCCCGGATCCCCTTCTCCAATCAGATGCCCCCCGCACTGACTTGCCTTACGCGAGCTCCATTGAGCACGAGCGGAACAACATGAGCCGCCGGCGCATCTGCGGTGCCATCTTCGTGGGTGCCGCGCTCGTTCGTCTGACGTACCTCGCCTGTGCCACGCCTCTCTTTACGACCCTGTATTGGGACCTCGCCGGCAACCTGCTTGACCATGGAAGGCTTGGATTTTCCGGCGAGCGATCAACCGCCTACGAGCCGCTGTATCCCCTGTTCCTCGCTGGCGCACGCGCCATCACCCTGGACCATGCGCGCCTCGTTCAGGCGGCTCAGGCGCTGCTGGATTCGGCCGGCGCGGTCTACTTGTACTTGCTTGCGGAGACGCTGACACAGCGTCCGGCGGTGGCCATGCTCGCGGGCATTCTCTATGCGATCGATCCTACGATCGTGAGGCACGCCGTGTCCCCCGGCGAGTTCTCACTGTCATCGACGCTCCTGATCATCTTTGCCCACAGTTTTGTCACGGCGGCAGGCCCGGGTCGAGCCGTGGTGGCGGGTATGTGGTTGGGCCTGGTCATGCTGACGCGCACAATGGTGCTGCCGCTTGTTCCTCTGGCCGCGGCTCTGCTCGCGCTGGACCGCCGGTACCTCGCCGCTGCCGCGCTGGCCGCGACAGCCGTTGCCGTCGTCTCACCCCTTGCGATGCGGAACTACTCGGTGAACGGCGCGCTCCTCCCGACTCGAAGCGGTGTGAACCTCTTCATCGGCAACTCGGAGTATTCGGCGCTCCTGCTCCCGGACCAGTCACCGGATGTCCTGCAGGATTACGCGATGGACGTCGCTCGCCAGCATGGTCTGGCGGTCGCCGACTTCGACGTCGCAGACGACAGAGCCGCGGACCGCCTCTTCACACGTCTGACCATCGACGAGTGGCGAAGACGACCGGCGCAGATGCTGTGGCTCAAGGTCAGGAACCTCGCGTATTTTTTCTGGCCGACGCTGATTCCCAAGTACATCCTGACGGAAGCAACGACGGTGCGGTTCGACCCCGCGGGGCGAGTGCTCATCGACCAGAGCGCGCCTCGCCCGGCGATCGAGCACGTCGTCTATACGACATCCTATTGTCTCGGCGTCGCCGCCGCCCTTCTCGGCATCCGACGCCGCGGTCGCCTTGTTCGGCGCGATCTCATCCTGTGGTGCATCGTCGCCACCTTCGTGGCTGCGAGCGTGGTGTATTTTCCGGCGACACGATATCGCGTGCCGGCAACGTTCGTGTTGCTGTTCTACGCCGCCGTCGGTTTGGCGTCGCTCATTCCACGCCGGTACGGCCGGACGACTGCCATGGTAGAGGGCTTGGAGGCGCCGGCCCCCGGCTCATTCGGCTGACGGCCTGCGCCGCCGCGGATGCTTCGACACACGTCGCCGACCGATGATCATCCGGCTGCGTTCCTGAGCACCGCGTCGACGACCGCCGGAAGATGCTGCAGTCCGGGCGGGGAGGACAGGCGCAGCACCGGCACGTTCGTCACCAGCGTGCTCAGCCGCTCGAATGCGTGACGGAGCCGCTCGCGTTCGTCCATCCCGAGCTGGAAACTCGCCCGCATCAGCGCCACGACGGCGTCCGCACGCGACACCTGCTCGATGGTGGGCCCGCGTGCTCCGCGCACCGGCTGCAGCAAGTACACCCGCCGCAAGGGTTCCGGCCGACCATGAGTCTTCATCCCGAGCGTCCGGGCGTCGAAACGCTTCTTTCGTACGACGGGTCTCTTACGGCCGGGTGATCGGGATCCGCGTCCACGCAGCATCCCCACGGTCTCCGGCCACAGTCGAAGACCGACGTCCATGGGCCGCACGCGGCAGCCGTCCTCCTCGACATCCACGATCGCGCAATCATCGGCAACGATCGAACAGCCTCGGGCCCCGAGCGCCGATGCGACCGTGGACTTGCCGCCTCCTGTGTCCGCCACGAATGCGAGGACACCCTGCGGCGCGAGCACGGCGCTCGCGTGCAGCGCGAGCGCGCCTTGATCGGCAAACACGAGCGGGACGATCTGCCCTACGAGAAGCTGTTGGACGGTCTCAAGCGACGCCGACCGACCGGGATAACAGATGATGCGCCGCGCATCGAACGAGAGGAGGAATGAGGCGCGCCTCCAGAAGCGAATCACATGGTTCTCGCCGTCGCGCGCCAGCGAACGGAAGCGAGGCCCGCCGCTGACCTGCTCGTGGTGATACCAAACCGGATGCCTCGGCGGCACACGGCGGCGGTCGACAACGAACCGCCATGCGCCAACACCGGTGTGAGCGGGCGCCACCGACCGGAGCGCGATGGAGCTATCGATCACCAGATTGGCGATCTTGTAGAGGGGCATCGGCAATCGAGTAGCGGGTGACGACCTCCGCCACGAACGCGGCGGCGTCGTTGCGCGTCGAAAAGAGGTCGGAATGCCGTGCGTACACCTCGTCCTGCACGCTGCGCAGCGATCGGCGTCCGTCGCACAAGTCCAGGACGGTCCGCCGCGCGATGCCTGCCGGTGTCAGCGCGGGAGATGAGTCCGGATTCGTCCGGGCCAGATCTTCAGTGGACATCAGCATGCCACGGAAGGTGCTGTGTGAGAATGTCCCGCATCGGTCCGCGGACCGGTCGCACGCCTCAACGGTGACTCGCCAACTCACGAGGGTCGGCGGCAGCATGTTCACCTCTATCGTGACACTGTCGCCAGCCTCGACGCGTAGCGGCCGCTCGATCGGCAGCAGCACTTGACGACGGTCGATACGATCGGGGTGCCCCGGCGCGTTCGTCATGCGGACGCCGGGAGCGAGCTCCGCGTCGAACCACGCGCAGATCCCGTCGAGACGAGCTGCCCGGGCAATCCGGCAACGGAGTTCCCCCCGGATCGGCCCCGGGAGCGATGGCGGTAATGAGCTTGTCGCCAGCGTCCCAGGTTCGGCGAGGAGTTCGTCGACCTCGACGAAATAGGGGTAGCCGGTGTTCAGAGCAATTTCGAGGGCGCTGGTAACGTCCAGGTCTGCCGGCTTTGACGTCCAGAACGCCAACCGCTTCCGGAGCTCCGCGCTCTCGACGGGTGCGACCTTGAACGTCACGGCGGACGGCATTGTCCGCCCGTTCGGCTTCAGAAAGCGGCGAGCATCGGCCAGGTACTCGAACGCACCCGCTTCGATTCCAAGGTGACCAATCTGGTCGCAAACCACGAGATCGATCGGTTCTGGCAGGGCGACACGCGTCGACAGCTCACGGATGAACGTGATTCGGTCGCCGTAGCCATTGGCCCGCGCGATGCGCCGCGCCGTGTCGATAATGGGCCCGTCGTCAACGGCGTAGACACGCCGAGCGCCGGCCTGGCAGGCAAGGAGCCCGAGAATGCCGGTGCCACACGCAAGATCCAGCACGACGTCGGCGGGACGGACCGTCGCCTGCAAGGCGGTACGAAACGCTTCCACGCGCGGGAGATCGGCTAGATAACGCCGGTGTTCGTCGAGAACCAGTGACACGCGATCCGAGCCTGTGCGTTAGAGGCAGGTGCCGTACATGAACATTGCCGTCGCCGTCGGCCCGCGAGCCAACCGCCATGTTCTGCGTGAGCTGCACGACGGATCCATATTCGATGAGGGACGGCATGCTGTAGGGACGTCGGTGATCCGGGGCTGCATCCCACGTTCCTCAGGTTCGGGCGTCGAACACGTGTCGTCCATGATCCCCTCGGCGGCGCTTCTTTGAGCCACCCGTTGTGATCGCCTCGATACCGTCCGTGTTCGCGCCTCCTCGTTAGCAGGTTGCT
Source organism: uncultured Acidobacteriota bacterium (assembly GCA_963745495.1). Classification (GTDB taxonomy): domain Bacteria; phylum Acidobacteriota; class Vicinamibacteria; order Vicinamibacterales; family CAVVIG01; genus CAVUXJ01. The sequence goes on along the minus strand of CAVUXJ010000005.1, from coordinate 108,557 downwards.
GAACGCGCCAGCCACTGAAAGTTCAACCTTCCCAGATCCAGCTCGCAGTTCAGCTGCGTTTCAACAGCCGTAAGAGCTCGCCGTCCTGCAACATGCCGTTGCCGTCGGCGCGCGAGCCAGTTGTCATATTCTGCGTCAGCTTTGCCCAGCACTTGATGAGCGGGGCAAGCGACTCAGTGACAACGCCGAACTTCTCCGTCACAGGCAGGTGCCGTACATGCGCATGCCGTTGCCGTCGGTCCTCGAGCCAGTGGCGTTGAAGTGCGTCAGCTTCGCGATCGATCCCCCGTATTCGATCAAGGTCGGCGTCCTGTACGGACGCCGCCGATCCGGTGCCGCCCGTGGGCGGTTGTCATGTGCCGGTTTCGAACGCGTGTCGGCCATCGTCCCGCTCTGACCTACCCGCGCCCGGCATGTCTGCCAACGCGCGCAGCCAGAAATCGACCCCGGTTGCAGCGCAAAGCGGCCAAAGACATTTCGTGGCGCCGCCCTCCAACATCCGATACAACTTGCTGATCGCCTCGGCGGATACCCACTCCCGTGAGACCGGCCTGCCCTTCATCAGCCGCGCCGCCCCACCCAAACCGGTGAGAACGCGCAGGCCAAGAAACCCGAAATCGTCATTCCGAGGTGCCGCGGTGATGGCCGCCGGCAAGACGTCCGACATGGCACGACGCATCACCACCTTCAATACCCCGTCGCTGCATCGCTGTTCGGCAGGCAACGCCAACGCGAACTCGACCAGCCGGCGGTCCATCAGCGGATGGCGTTGCTCGAGGCCGCGTGCCGCGACGTAACGTTCCTCATGATCGCCGCGGAACGTCGCTTCACCCCCGGTCGCGGCACGAAAGATATCGTACTGCGCGACCGATCGAAACTCAACATCGTCAGGCACCACCGAAGACGATCCGCCAGGTGATTCGTCCGCGCGAATTGGCGATCAATCCACCAGGGGACTGGATTTCGACGAAGCACATCGCGCACGAGGCGCTTGGCAGCAGCGGGAAGTCGCCATCCATAGGCCATGTCGAACGACCTGCAGCAGCGGGATCTGAGTCTGGTCGCGCGCCATCGCAGCGAGCCACCGTCCCGACGCAATGACGCGGCCACTTCGCAGCAGGTCGACTAGCTCCCCGTACGACGGCTCGAACCAGTCGTCGCCTCCGTACCCGGTCAGCACGACGGAGCAGCCGCTCGCGACCGCGACGCCACGGAGCCGCTGCATCATGCTCGAACTCGGTGACTCCGGCAAGTCCAGCGAGGCGGCGGCATCGGCGGCGAAGTATTTTTCCGGCTGGCGCCTCCGCCGGGACCAGGTCAAATGGCAGTTGTAACCGCTCGAGCGCCCGCAGGATGACTGGGCCTTCAGACGCCGGGTGGCCCGGGATCGTCAACGACAGCGCTTTCGTTCGCGATGCTCCTTCGTGTCCCTCGCGGCGAAGCTCCGCGATCTGAACCGCCACCGACGATGAATCGATACCGCCGCTGAGCATGAGCGCCGTGCGGCCGTGAACCCGAAGCCGAGCACGAACCGCATCCTTCAGCAACGTCCTGAAGTGCCACTCGTAGTCGCGGCGATCACGATACTCGAGGCGAGCGTCGGGATCGGGGCGCCAATAGCGCCACCGCCGAACCGTAGTGCCGGTCATCACCAACGCATGCGCCATCGGCAATCGACAAATGTCCTGATAGATTGTCTCGTCGATGCTTGTGATGCGACTGCTGAGGTGCTCGCCGACATAGCTCTCATTGATCGCCGGCGGCTTGAGCGCCACGAGCGCGCGTTGATCGGAAGCCCACCACCACACATCGTTCAGCTTCCGGTAGAACAGCGGGCGCACGCCCAGAATGTCCCGCGCAACGAACACCCGCCCTTCGCGCTCGTCCCAGACGACGAGGCTGAAGTCCCCGAGCAGCCTGCCAGGGCATTCCAGACCCCATCGCCGGTACGCCGCCGCCGCCAGCACGCCATCGGGAAGGACATCGGACGCGCGCAGATCGAGCTGCGCCGCAAGTTCCTCGCGGTTGTCGAGCCGGCCGTCGAACGTGACGCAAATCCCGGCGTCCAGATCGTGGAGCGGCTGCTGGTCAGCTGTCCCGTCAGGCGTCCGAACGAACTTCGCAAAGGCCATCGCGATACGCGGCGAGTACCAGCAGCGAACACCATCGGGACCGCGATACGCCACGTGAGACACCATTCGCACGAACGTGTCGCGGTCGATCGGACGATCCTTCGGATCGAACACGCCGGCGAGCCCGCTCATGGTTGGGACGTGCTGCAGTGCCGGGGGGGAGGGCCCCCAGTGGGGACACTGCCGCGGACTGTCACTTCAGGTCCGTCGGCCTCTCGGCTGGCCGTAAGAGGCCCTTCGCCACAAGCCGGTCGACGAAGGCGCGGAGATCGGCCTCGAGGCGATCGACAGGTGCGTCGAACTCATGCTCCAGCACCGCGGCCACCTCAACGAGGGTCTTCTGCTGGTCCATGAGCTGCCAGATACGTGTGCCGACATCGTTGAGACCGAAATACGTGCCTGTGGCGAGATCGAGCACCACCGCCTCGCCGCCAAGATCGCGGACGACGACGTCCGGTGCAGGGACGAACACGGAGGGTGGCTCCGTCACGAGGCGAGAGAACGCGGGAACATGCCTAAGTATGACGCAGAACACTGGGCGGCCGACCGCAAGTTTGCCCGAACACTCAGGGCGGCTCTGCCCCGGATCCAATTTCTCGACTCTCACGTAACGGCTGCGCGTGAATGGCTCTGAAGAACCTCGGCGTAAGACACCGAAAAGTCCTCGAAAGCAAGCCGTCCGGTTCCCGCAGCGAGATGTAGAGTAGTTCCTCCGATGGACAGGCTCCGCGAACTCGGCCGGATTCTGGTGGACGACCGCGCGTTCGCGGCGTGCACCGGCCGCGATGCCGAACAGCGCGCATTGTGGAACCTGGCCGTGCGCCATTCGGTCCATCTTCTGTTGGCATGGCGAATAGCTGAGGACCGGGCCGCACAACAGCACTCGCCGTGGGAAGCTGCGGCGCGTGAGGGTCTGGCCGCCGCCAGCGTTCTCGAGGAGCTCCAGCGTCGCGAACTGACCCGGCTCTCGGCCGCGCTCGCCCATCGTCGGGTTCCAGCACTCTTCCTGAAAGGCGCCGCCTGGGCTTACAGTTTGTACGCCCGGCCGGTCCTGCGCCCTCGCGATGATACCGACGTCCTGGTGAACGAATCGGCCCGCGATCAGGTGGAAGAGCTGCTGCTGTCGCTTGGCTACGAACCGGCGGTCGAGCATGTGATGAGGCTGGCCTCAGGCCAGTGCCACTACCGTCGTGTTGACGAGCAACACGTCATCCATCGCCTCGACCTGCACTGGCGGGTGACCAATCCACTCGTGTTCGCCGATGCGTTGCCGTTCGAACGCCTGTGGACGCGCAGCGTCGCCATGCCCATTCCCGGCGCGCGCACGCTCTGCAACGTGGACGGACTGCTGCTGGCCTGCCTGCACCGCCTCGCCCACCATGGAGACATGTCCGAGCTGTTGTGGCTGATGGACATCCACCTGCTCGCGACCGCCCTCACTGACGAGCAGTGTACGGAATTCACTCGAGAGGCCGAAAGGAGCGGTCTGCGCGAGGTTTGTGCGCAGAGTCTCCTCGGTGCCATCGCGTGTTTCGGCACGGAGATTCCGACCGACGTCGGAACCTGGCTCAATGGCGCCGCGGGTAAACTGCCAGAGCGTGTCTTCCTGGGCCACGGTGTGAGCCCGCTCGGGCTGCTCCTCAGCGACTTGCGCGCTCTCGGAAGCTGGAAGGGCCGGCTCCATCTCCTGAAGGATCACATCTACCCAGCCCGCTCATATATGGTCGCGCGCTACGGTCCGCATCGCTCGTGTTTGTGGCCACTCTTGTATGGGAGGCGGGCGATCGGCGGTTTGCGTCGCTGGGTGATGCAGGGACGATGACGGAGAGATGACGTCACGGTCCGTGTCCCGCCGTCTCGGCGCCGTCGAAGAATTCCATTACTGCTCGTGCTGCGCCTTGGCGTCGCGGGACTGGTGCGTTGCCGGTTTCGCGGTCGCGCCTTCTGAATGACGATCACGCACCTCCCAGCGCCTCGAACGACAAGATCGCGCGTGGACGCTACACGCTTCCGCTCTCTCTTGCGTTCCTGCGCGAGTGAACGTGGCGCCGTGCCGGGTCTTGCCTTTTCTCTCCTTCTTCCCGGGTGCCAGCAAGTAGAAAAGTACCTGGGGCTGACAGGCGTGGGAGTCTACCTGATCGCGGGGATCGCGATTCTCTTGACGAGCCGCAAGTATCTTGTCCCGTGGTTTCTCGAGCGAGTCACGGACAGGCTGGCCTGGATCCTTGTGCTTGGAACCCTCACCGGGCTCCTGCTTCTTTTCTTCTTGGCGTACCCCGTTGCACAGAGCGGCGTCATGGGCGGTGGAAGCGACAGCGACGATGCCCTGAACCTTGCGACGAATGCTCTGCTCAACCGCCAGTACCCCTACGACATCGAGACCTACCTGGGCGCTCCAGCCACGTATTTGCCTGGCTCCGTTCTGCTGGCCCTCCCTTTTGCCATGCTTGGAAACGCCGCATATCAGAACCTGTTCTGGTTGGCGATGCTCATCCTTGCGGCGAATTCCCACCTCAGGGACATACGCCAGGCCCTCCTGTTTCTGTGGGTGGCGTTTCTGTGTCCCAGCGTCCTGCAATCCCTGATCACGGGAGCCGAAGTGTTGGCGAGCAGTATCTTCGTGGTGATATTCGTCCTGTTCGCGATGAAGTCGTTTCGTGCGGAACGAAAGCCGTGGTTTCGATGGGTTGCCGCCGCCCTTCTGGGCATCGGCCTTTCGTCGCGGGGCAACTACTTGCTGCTGGCTCCTGTCGTTTTCTCAGCGACGAGTCAACACGTCGGGTGGAAGAAAGCAGCGCGATACGCTGGGGTCACGGGCGGAGCGTTCCTGGCAGTCACGCTGCCTTTCTGGCTTCACGATCCGGCGACGTTCTGGGTGGCCTGCGTGCTGGAACAGAATTCTGCAGCCACGGTACTCAACCCCATCCTGCCGAATGCGGCCCTTGCTCTCCCGTTGGCCAGCTTCCTCGTTGCCGTCGGGCTCTCCTTGCGCCGACTGAAGAATTGGCAGTCCGATCTACTGTGGCGCTGCGCGTTCACTCAGGCGTTTCCTGTACTGGTCATGCTCATTCTGGATGGCATCCCCAGAGGTGAACTCGGGTACACGGGATACGGAATGCACTTTCTCTTCTTCGGAGTTCTTGCCAGCTGGAACGGGTTCATCCGATCGAGCCCAGGACTCTCCTCGGGATCGTCCAGCTTCGCAACCGCTTCGGCGTAAGACGTCGGGCGAAGCCTTGCTTCAGCCGGCCGTTTGGCTGGCCCCATTCGGTCGGGAACGTTCCTCATGAACCACAATCGCGCACAGCACCGCGAACAACAGCCCGTTGGCCGGCAGGCGCAAGCCGGTTTCCCAGATACTCTGAACGGCCACGCCGACGACGCCCGCAGCGGCACCGGTCCGGACCCAGACCATCGCTGTCCGATCGCTGCGCAGGCGTCGCGCGGCTGCACGTGCGAACAGGACGGCGGCACACGTCAGCGGAACGATCAGGAACAGGCCGCCCTCGGCCGCGAACTGCAGATAGTGATTGTGCGCCTGGTTGAAGAACAGCCGGCGGTCGCTCTGTTGATAGACGAGCATGGCCGTCGGGAACGTTCCGGCTCCGGTGCCGGTCAATGGGAAGTCGCGGATGATCGGCAGGGTTTCCCGCCAAATGTTCGCGCGGGCCCATGCCGTCGACGTGCCGGGCGCAGTGGGATCCTCGAATCGCAGGCCGAGCTCGACGGAGCGCGGAATGGCGACGAGAATCACGACGAAGACCGCTGCAGCGGCGAGCACGCCCCGCCAGCCGCCGGAACGACGCGTCCAGGAGGATGCGGCGGCAAACATTCCCGCCGACAGGATGCCGACCGCCGCCGATCGCGACAGCGAGATGATGATGGCCACGAACATCATGGCTGCCGAGCCCATGAGCCACACCATGCGTGTATCGATGGCGGCGGCGAACGAGCCGCGCCTCGCGCGTCCGTCGAAACGCGCGAAGATGTAGCCCATCACCAGCGGCAGCGCCATCACCAGCCAGGTGCCCATGTGGTTGCGATTCACGAAGGGGCCGTACGGCTGGGAGAGCGATTCCGGATTCCAGATGCCGTAGATCAGATCGGGCGAGTACGCGCGAGTCAGGAGCGCGATGACGGAAATCGCCAGCCCGCTCCACGCGACCGCCTGAACGAGCCGGCGCGCGCCCTGCCTGGCGCAGAGCTCACGCGCGATCCAGAACATCGCCGCGACCATCGTCGCCACAATCGCGGCCCGGAGAGTGCGCAGCGGATCGATCGACAGCGGGCGCGGGCGCGGGACGTTGCCGTCGAATCTCAGCGCACGGTCGATCGCGTCGGCATTGGGCGACAGGATGTCCCGCCATCCGGGCGGAAGCGGCACGGTCTGCAGGACCGTCCAGGCGAGGCAGCAAAGCAGGGCGATGTCGAGCGCACGGCTCTGGCCGCGTGGCGACCGGCGGCCGGACCAGGACAACACTGATGGCGAGCGCGATGATGGCAGGCGCGAACGTCCAGCTCTGGGCCCCGCCGAACGCGACGAGCATCCAGATGATCGTCGCGGCGGCGAGCGGACCGGCGAGGGTGCTAGACCGCCTGTGCGTAGTAGTTCTTGTACTGGTGGCCGTAGTAGCGCGAATAGTAGTACTTGTTGCGCACGAAATCGACCTTGTTCAGGACGACGGCCACCTGTTTCGGCCGGGCCGACATGATCGTCGCGATCGCGCGCTCCGCCAGACGGCGCCGCGTCATCTCGGCGCCGATGACGAAGACGACGCCGGACACGAGCGGGGCGACGACAACCGCGTCGGTGACGGCAAGCACCGGCGGCGTATCGATGATGATCCAGTCGAACGGGCCGTGGGCCAGGTTCGTGAGCAGCGTTTTCATCCGCTCCGACGTGAGCAGCTCCGACGGGTTCGGCGGAACCTTGCCGGCCGTGATGGCCAGCAGATTCGGATCCACCGTGCGCTGGATGACGTCGCGAACGCGCGCCTGGCCGACCAGCACCTGCGAGAGGCCGCGATCGTTCGTGAGGCGAAGCGGCCGATGTAAGCCCGGACGTCGCATGTCGGCATCGATGACCAGCACGCGGGCGCCCCCGTACGCGAGCGCCATCGCCATGTTGACGGCGGTTGTCGTCTTGCCTTCGAGCGGCTGGGCACTCGTGAAGACCACGACCTTCGTGCCCGCCGCCTCGTACTGCGAGAGCAGCGACGTGCGCAGCGAGCGGAAGGCTTCGCCGAAGTCGTGAGGTACATGCGACGACGCCAGCAGCGGATACTTGTCGCCGCGCACCGAGGGCACCAGGCCGAGGAACGGCACGTTCAGGTGCCGGGCCACGTCCTCGGGCGTCTTGATCGTGTCGTTGATGTAGTCGAGCATGAACGGCACGGCGACCGCCAGAACCAGGCCGAACGCGACGCCGAGCGGCCACGACCGCTGGCCCTGGCCGTCCGGGCTCTTCGGGACCTCCGCGTTGTCGACGAGCCGCACGTTGTTCGCCCGGCTGTTGCTCGATACGCGGAGCTCGTTTTCGCGCTGCAGCAGCGCCTGATGGACCTGGCGGTTGCTGTTCGCTTCGCGCTCCATCAGGTTGTAATTGACGCTCTTCTTGCTCAGGTCCTGCGCGTCGGCTTTCGCAGCATTCAAGTTCTGCGCGTAGGTCCGCTCTTCGAGCACTGCCGTGTCGTACTCGTTCTTGATGGCCTGGGCGGCGCGGCTGACCTCGAGCAGATAGACCCGCTCCGCTTCCTGCACGTTCGCAGCCGCTTTCAGGAGGTCAGGATGCCGCTCACCGTAGCGCTGCGCGAGGCGCACGCGCTCGGCTTGCATTTCCTGCACGCGCGCCTGCGCCGCCGCCACCTGCGCGTTCTGCGCGATGGCTGACGCCCTTCCGAGCTCGGCGGCCGTCAGACCCTTGATTTGGCTGTACAGGACTTCCTTCTGAGCCTTCCGCGTCTTCGCTCCGACGACGTCGTCGTTCAGCTTGTTCAGCCGTGACAGCACGATGTTCTGCTTGTCGTCGAGCGACAACGCATTCTGTTTGTCGCGATAGTCAGCGAGGGCGGCCTCGGTTGCCTGAACCTTCTTCTGCTGGGTCGCCAGCTCACCGGCGAGCCACTGCAGCATGTTGTCCGTGCTCTGAAGCTTGAGCTCGAGGTTCTGCGAGACGTACTCCTGCGCAAGCGCGTTGGCGGCCCGCGCCGCAAACTGCGGATCGGTGGATTGGAAGGACACGTCGACCAGACGGGTGCCGCGGGCAGGCTCGACGCCGAGGCGCGAGATGAAGGCGTCGATGAGCGCCGACTCGTCGGGCGTTTCACCCGCCGCGGGTTCCTGCACGGCCGGCGAGCTGCGTCTGAAACGTGCGCGCGCGCGATCGGCGAAGCCGCCCACGATCGTGACGCCAGGTACGGGCCGACGGCGCCGTGCCATTGAACTCGGGAATCGTGTGCAGCTGCAGTTTCCCGACGACTCGCCGCGCCAGGTCACGGCCCTGAAGAATCTTGTATTGCGTGTTGTAGTACGGCTCAGGGTCCTCGTAGAACTGGGATTCAGCGGCGTTGAGGCCGGCAATCGCCGTCGAACGCTCGCTCTCGATCAGGATGCGCGCATGCGCCCGATACATCGGAACCGCGGTCGAGTTCTGAATGATGACCGCGAGCGTCGTGAGGATGAACACGCTGATCGCGATCGCGCGGTACCGGTACAGCACCACCACGCGATCGAGGAGGTGGATGTTGCTTTCAACGGGATGGGGGCCGCCGCGAGCTGGGGGCGACCCCGCCGTCTTGGACCGACCGTCCGATGTCGCTGGGTGATGGCTGCCGCTGCTCATGTCTCTGTCGGTTGGTACCGTCGTCGCTCACATCGGTGGTCGTCGCGGCGTTCAGCACCCCGGTAGCCGCCGCCGCCGTCGTGATCGCTATCGCCTGCGCCGTCGTGTGCCCGAAGAGTCCGCCCAATGCCGGGAGCCTGAACGGGAGCTGGACGACAGTCGTCACCGTTTCGGCGGCGTTGATGTTGATCAGCTGACTTGCCGCGAGCACCGTGTCAGCGACGCCAAGCAGTTCGACGATGTAGCTGCCGGGATCGAGGTCGCGGAACTCAAAGAGGCCCGACTTGTCGGTGGTTTGGGCGCTGACGATCCGCCCGGCCCGGGCGTCGCGAAGCCGTACGGCGCTATCCGGCAGGATGCTGCGCTTGGAGTCGAGCGCGCTGCCTTGAATCGTGGAGAAGGCTGTTGCTCGAGTCCCCGGAAGGACCGTGGGCACCGAGCGGGCGCACCAGCCCGCACTGCCTCACCAGACACTGTCGGAGTCGCCGACCGCGTGGCGACCGCCGGTACCGCGGTACCGGGGTCTGCGCCGATGCCAGCGACACACTGAGCGCGATGGACACGCCGACGGTTAGAATTCGGATCATGACCTACTATTCTCGCAAGTTCCGATCAGCTCCCGCATGATAGTTGCTCGGCAGGCAGACTGTCTACTTCGATCTAAATACGTCAATATATGACTCTAAGAGTTTCTAGCGACAATACTAGCACAAGAACCGCTACTGAACAAGCAACCCTCCGGCCGCGAGGTGATGGCCAGGAAACCGCGAGAAGCTTGGGGAAGCTTTCCTGCGGGCAAGGGATCCAAATGTTGGGTCTTTCCGGCCGGGGCTGAACGCCGGAATGGGGCGCATCGCATTCATTGGCGCGGCAATTGGCGCGGCGCTGGCACCCATTCCGGCGGCGGCGGTTGAGCGGCTGTATTCGGCCGCCTTCTACCTGACGCTTCAGCGCGCCGTGACCGCGGTCTCGAACCTGCTGCCGTTCGCATTGTTCGATGCGCTGCTGGTGAGCGCGGCAGCCAGCTGGGTCTGGCTGCTCGTGCGCGATGTCGCGAGGTCGCGCGGTGGCTGGACGGGTATTGTCGGCCGGGCGGTCGGGCGGACCGTCACGGCCGCCGCGGCGCTGTATCTGGTGTTTCTCGCCACCTGGGGTTTGAACTACCAGCGGATCCCTCTGGCCGACAAACTCGACTTCGACGCCGGCAGCGTTTCGGCGGCCGCTGCACGAACGTTGGCGATAACAGCGGTGGCGGAGGTCAACCGGCTGCACGGGTCGGCCGACCGGGTGGCGAGCGCGGAAGTGGATCCATCGCTCGCCGGTGCGTTCGACCTCGCGCAAGCGGAGCTCGGCGTCAGTCCGCCGGCGCGGCCTGCCCGTCCGAAGCGCTCAATCCTGGACCTCTATTTCAAGCGAGCCGCCGTCGACGGGATGACCGATCCGTATTTCCTCGAGACGCTGGTCGTATCGGACCTGCTGCCCTTCGAACGTTCGTTTGTCGTCGCGCACGAATGGAGCCACCTGGCCGGCTTCGCCGACGAAGGCGAAGCGAATTTCCTCGGATGGCTGACGTGCATTCGGGGATCCCCCGCCGCGCGGTACAGCGCGTGGCTCTTTCTCTATCGTGAGGCGATTGGTGCGGTAAGGATGGACGATCGTCGCGCCGTTGCCAGCGCGCTCGCGGCCGGTCCTCAGGAAGACTTGCGCGCAATCGCGGAACGGATCCAGCAGCACGTCAACCCCGCCCTGGCGGCTGCGGGCTGGCAGGTGTACGACCGCTATTTGAAAGCGAACCGCGTGGAAGCGGGGACCGCGAGTTATGCGGAAGTCGTCCGCCTGGTACTCGGAACCCGTTTCTCCCCATCGTGGGTCCCGGTGATGCGGGCGCGGCCCCCCCGCTGAAGAGACCGCTGTTTACGTCTGGAGTCGAACAGGCATTCTCCGCAGTTCTACCGCCAATTCGCCGCGATCGAATGCGCCCTCGGCAGCCCGCCAGCTGACCGGCGGCAATCAATCAGGTCAGCAGCGTCGCCGCGCGAACCACCTCCTCGCGCTCGTCGCCCTTGTAATAGACGCGGCTGAGAAACAGGCCCGAGGGCGGTGCCGTCAGCCGGGCGGGTAGGTCCGAGGACGCGGCGATCAATTGAGCGGCGGCGGCCGCGTCGAGGTCGCCGCGGCCAATCTCGACGAGCACCCCGACTATCCGCCGCACCATTTTCCAGAGGAAATGCGACCCTTCCACAACGATGAGCAGAAGGCCGCCGTGTTCGACGATGTCCAGCCGTTCGAGCATGACGAGCGTCGACACCCTGGCGGGGGCCTCGGAGTCGTCGTCACTTTCATACGCGCCACCAGGAGCGCCTGCCGCGAATGATTTGAAATCGCGCAGGCCGATGAAGCTGCGCGCGGCCTGACGGACGCGATCAACATCGAGCGGTTCCTTGATCCACCAGACATACGGCTTCGCAAAGGCGGTCCGGCGTCTGGCGATCTGATACACGTATTGACGAGCGACGGCATCGTGCCGGGCGTGGAAGCGATGGGGCACGACCGTCGCCGCGAGAATATTGATGTCGGCCGGCAGTTCCTCGTTCACGCGCCGCATCAGCGGATCCGGGGCGAGGGTCGTGCTGACATCGAGATGCGCCACCTGGGCGAGGGCGTGCACACCCGCGTCCGTTCGACCCGAACCGTACAACTCGAAATCGTGACGGCCGGTCACGGTGCGAACCGCGCGGTCGATCTCCCCCTGGACTGTTCGCGCGTTTTTCTGAATCTGCCAGCCGCTGTAGCGCGTGCCGGCATATTCGATGGTGAGCTTGAAACGAGGCACTCCTGCATCTTAAAGCCCTTCCTTTCGGCCCTCCGTGCCCCTCCTGCCCCTCCTGCCTTTCCTGCCCTTCCTGCCTTTCCTGCCCTTCCTGTCCCTCCTGCCCTTCCCGCCCCGCCCCTTTCATTGACTTCAACCCGAACCTGTGATGTCGTATGAGCGCACCATGACCTCGGCGAACACCCGCGTCGTCGCATTCACTGCCAATGGCAGCCGGGACGCGGTGTCGTTTGTCGCCGCGTCGCTCGTGCTGAACTCAATCCTGCTCCTTATCCCCGGCAGCCTGCCGCTGCCGACGAAACCAGAGACCGGGTGATGTAGCCAAGCGACCTCAGACAATCAGAGCGAATCGACAAGGGCCATCACCGCAACCGGGGTGATGGCCCTTTTGTTTTGGTCAGGGCAAGAGCCCACGTGCGGAGACGGCGCAATCACATGGAGGAAGGTATGTGGCCCGTGAACGTGAAGACCGATCCCGCTCCCAGGAACGAGGGGGTGGTAAGGTGCGAACCTGCCGGCGAATCGGACGGAACGTCATCGAAGGATGACCCGGGATCCGAGACGACAAGCGACGTCGATGAGCGCGTGCCCGAGGAAGCGGGCTACGGCTACGGCGTTTGAAGACGTGGTAGCCTGTCGGCTTCCGGAAAGAAGCGAACAGTTGACCGCTGACCGTTGACCGTGCTCAACGACGAGTCGGTCAGTCATCCGACGCTCGGTTCGGCGCCAGATTTTGAGGAGAAGAGTGAATCCACTACCTGTCAACCGTGAACTGTCAACGGTGGACTTCGATGGGGAGAGCCGAAGTGGCATCCAACTCAGCTGAAGGTACCCGCGTGGCGCTGCTCGGGTTCGGGACCGTCGGGCAGTCGGTCGCGCGCATTCTGTGCAGCGGCGAAGTGCCCGGCGTGCAGCTCACGCACATCTGCAACCGGAGCGTCGCGCGAAAGCGCGTCGATTGGGTGCCGGCATCGGTGCGCTGGACCGAGTCACCGGAGGAAATCATCGGCGCTGACGTCGACATCATCATCGAGCTGGTTGGCGGGCTGCGGCCGGCGTATGACTGGGTTCGCGGCGCGCTGCTCGCCGGCAAATCGGTCGTGACCGCGAACAAACAGCTCATGGCGCATCATGGGACGGAACTGCTCGACCTCGCCCGCGCGCGCGGGCTCCAGGTGCGATTCGAGGCGTCGGTGGCCGGCGGGATCCCGGTGCTGCGCGCGTTGCAGGAAGGACTCGCGGGCGATCGACTCGTCGAGGTGCGCGGCATTCTGAACGGCACGTGCAACTACATCCTGAGCCGCATGCAGTCGGAGACGATTTCGTTCGCCGACGCCCTGAGCGAGGCCCAGCGCGCCGGGTACGCGGAAGCCGATCCCACCGAGGACCTCGACGGCGCCGACGCCGCCGCGAAGCTGGCCATCATGGCCGCCGTGGGGCTGCGGCGACCCGTGCGCGTCGGTGACATCCAGACGCGCTCCATCCGGCCGATCGAGCCGGTGGACTTCGAGTACGCGCGCGAGCTGGGCTGCACGATCCGGCAGATCGCTCGCGCCTCGGCCGAAGACAGCGGCGCGGTGTTCGCCGCGGTCCGCCCCGCACTCGTGCCGCTGGCTTCTGGCTTCGGCCGCAACGAAGGCAGCCAGAATCTTGTGACGGTGCGCGGCATCTTCGGCGGCGAAACGTCGTTCTCCGGGTCGGGCGCGGGCGGATCGCCCACGGCCGTGGCAGTCGTGTCCGACGTCCTGTCGGTCCGCAAGACGTCTGCCGGGCAAGTCGCTCCTTCGGCGCCGACGGCGTTCCACGACGTGAGCGGCGACTTCGTCGCCCCGCACTACGTCCGGTTCACGGTCAACGACAAGCCAGGCATTCTGGCCCAGGTGACCACGGCGTACGCGCGATACGGCATCAACATCGAAGGCGTCTTGCAGCTACCCAAGTTCCGCAAGGATCGCCTCCCGTTCGTCACCACGCTCGAGGAGTGTTCCGAGTCGGTGCTGGACCGCGCACTCGCGGAAGTGGCCCAGAGCGACTATCACGTCCAGCCCCCGCTGGCGCTCCCGATCTTTTCGTGACATGGCCACCACCCCCGTCCACAGCGAGGTGGTCGAGGCCGAAGGCCACCTGATCGACTCGCAGATCCTGAACACCGTCTTCGACACGGTGGTCAAGAGCAATGCGACGTTCGAGGTCCTGCAGTTCGACATCGGCAGAAGCAACGACGCGCCCTCGTTTCTGTCGATGCGGATCTCGGCGCCGACCGGACAGATCCTCGGACAGGTGCTCGAGGAGCTGGTCGCGCTCGGTTGCCGCCTGTCCGAGCAGCACGACGCGCTGCTCCGGCAGGCGGACCGCGTTGGCTGCGTGCCGGACGATTTCTACTCGACGACGAATCACCGCACTCACGTACGGCATCGCGGGCAATGGATCGAGGTCGAGCGCCAGCGCATGGACGCGGTCATCGTCGTCGAACAGGGCCGGGCGATCTGCCGCAAGCTGCGGGACGTCAACCCTGGCGACGCCGTGATCTGCGGGGTCGGAGGCGTGCGGGTCAGTCCTCCGTTCCGGGACCGCGATCGGCTCGGCTTCGCGTTCATGACGAACGAGATCTCGTCGGAGCGGCGCGTCGAGGTCGGCGTGTCACGCATCGCGACGCTGATGCGCGAGGTGAAGGCGGAAGGCGGGCGCATCGCCTTCGTGGCGGGCCCGGTCGTCGTGCACACCGGCGGGTCGCCCTACTTTCAGGAGCTCGTTCGCGCCGGCTACGTCGACGTTCTGCTGGCCGGCAACGCCCTGGCGGTTCACGACGTCGAGCAGGCGCTTTTCGGCACCTCGCTCGGCGTAGACCTCGATACCGGCAAGGCCATCGAGGGAGGGCATCGCCACCACATGCGGGCGATCAACACCATCTGCAAAGCCGGCGGGCTGAAAGCGGCTGTCGAGCAAGGCGTGCTGAAGTCGGGGGTGATGTACGAGTGCATCCGCCAGGGCGTCACCTACGTGCTGGCCGGCAGTATTCGCGATGACGGCCCGCTGCCCGACACGATCATGGAACTGCGTGAAGCGCAGGATCGCTACGCGGCGGAACTCGAGAATGTCGGGTTGGTGCTGTCGCTCTCGACGATGCTTCACGGCATCGGCGTCGGGAACATGCTGCCGTCGTGGGTGAAGATGGTCTCGGTCGACATCAATCCCGCGGTGGTCACCAAGCTCGCCGACCGCGGGTCGTCGCAAACGCTCGGGATCGTGACCGACGTCGGATTGTTCCTTCACCGGCTGGCGCAGCGACTGCGCGCGTGAACGGCCCTCAGCCGTCAGCTTCTTCCTTCACAGTGAACGCTGACGGCTGCGAGCCGAACCGCTGACGGCGGTGCGCTTCCGCCTATGGCTTCTTCGCCACGAACTTGATCGACGTCAGCGCATCCTTCTTCGCCGGCAATTCGGTCGTACCCGCCGGCGCGCCCGACTTCTGCAAGATGAAGGAGACCACATCGGCGTATTGCGGAGCCGTCAGGCTGCCGGGAGAGCTCAGGGGCATCGTCTGCGAAACGCGATCGAAGAAATCGGAGATCTTCATGTCGTTCCAATTCGATGCGAAATCGGCGCCCGTGAGCGCCGGCGCGAGGTCGCTTCCGCCCAGATCGGGACCATGACACGGTACGCACGAGTCGCCGTACACAGCTTCGCCGCGCTTGGCCTGCTCAGCCGTGAAGATGCCGTCCCATTGAGTTTTTTCCTGTGCCGAGACCGCACGAAACGCACCGGCGACGGCGATTCCGACCAGTACGACAACCGCAAGTTTGAACTTCATGTCACCTCGTGTCACGTTGGGGTTCTGGTGAGCGCAGACAACCTTGCCTATTTTATCAGGAACACCGAGCGAGAGACCCAGCGCTCGGGACGCGCCCCTGAAGGCGCGCCCTCTCCCATCTTCATGACCGTGACGGGAAGGCTCGCGCCCGCAGGACGGTCGTAAGACAGCGGCCGTGGTCGCGCCACGAACCTGGGAACCGAACGCGGAGTACCGGCGCTCGGTTCCCAGAGCCAGGTCGTGGGCGATCGGTAACTACCGGCGGCCGCCTTTTTTCTTTCTCGCGCCGCCCTTCTTCGCAGCGCCCTTCCGCGCGCCGGCCTTGCTCGTGCCGCCCTTCCTCGCGCCCTTCTTGAGGCCTGCTTTTTTCTTCGAGCTTCCCTTGCGCGTCGCCGCCCGCGAACCAGTGCGCGCGGCGCCTGCAGCGCTCTTCTTCTTTCCCGCCGCCTTCCTCGCGCCGCTTGGCTTCGCCGCGCCCTTGCGGCCGCCCGCCGCTTTCGGTGCCGCTGCTGCTTTCCGTCGCCGGCCCGCGGACACGCGGGCGCGCGCACCGCCGCTCAGCCGGCCGCCTGGCTCGTCCCCTTGCTCGGCATCGAGGTCGGTCTCCCCGCCCATGTCCAGATCCGGCAGCTCCGAACCTCCGGTCATTTCATCGTCGGGTAACCCCATTCCGCCGTCATCGAAATCATCCTGCATAGTGCGCCTCGTCGTTTCGTGCGGGGTTGCCCCCGAGTTAAGGTGGGCGCCTAGTCTGTCCCGCCTGCGCGCACCTGTCAACAACATCGCCGCTCGGAACCGACGGCGCCGGTCCCGCCCCGTTCACGGGCGGCTGTACAGATCCACAATCGTGGCAATGGCACGCTGGCAGACGAGACAAAATGGCACCTGGTCGCGGCTGAACATCAGGCAATCCGCCTGTGGCCGGAAATACCCGCGGGCCTCGTAGTTCGCGCCCTCGAACGCACCAACTTTCCCGGCGTGCGCTCCAGTGCCGAGCAGACGCGTGTCCTGCACCATCTGCTCTCGGAAGAGCGCATCCATCTCCGCCTCCGGGCGGTTCTCGGCGCGAATCCGCCGCCGGCGTTCCTGGATCATCTTCGCCTCGGTCTCGAACTCGGTCTTTGGCCAGGGTGTCGGCACGGGCGTTCCCGGCAACACCAGGTCCTTCCACTTGAGCGTCGCGGGATCGAGCAGGGCGGTGACGTTGGGTTCCCAGGGCTCGACGCGAACCTCAGGCGCCAGATAGGCGACATCTGACGTGTAGTACTCGTCGGCGAGGCCGGCGATGTGGTGGCCGAACTCATGAGCGAAGAGATAGGGCGCCCAAACGCTGTCGGCGGCGACCGTGCTGAACAACCCGAAGATGCCTCCGCCGCCGTACGTCGCGCTGTTGACCAGGATCTCGACGACGTCGTAGGGCGCGTTCGCGGCAAGGTCGCGGAACGCCTTGTTCTCGAACGTGAGCACATACCGCTCGGAATCGAATGCGTCGTAGGTGGCGCCAATGGGAGAGCGCCGGTGGATCCCTTGTGAGGGACGCGAAATCCCCGACTGCAGCGCGGCAGGAGCGAGCCCCCAGACGTTGATGTCCCCCTGCCGTTCCTTGAACGGTGATGTTTCGAAGAGGGTTCGCGTCAGCCGCCTCGCGTCGCGCTCGAACTTGCTGCGCTGCGCCGCCGTGTAGCCATCTCCAAGGATGAGGAGATCCAGCTTCTGTGATGGATCGCCGGCTTCATGAATCCGGATGAGGCGTCCTGCAGGCGCCGCCGGCATCCCGCGCTCGATGAACTTGTCCGCGGGATCGACCGTCACCGTCCACAGCTCGACGAAGAGGTTCCGTGCGTCGCGCTTCTTCAGGACGATCCGCGCGGGCTTCTCGATCGCGGGAAATCGCAGCGACTCGGAGAACGTGCGGTTCATCGCCTGCGCTTCGGCGGTCGTCTCCCACTCTCCGTAGATAGAGCTGAATCCACGCGAGAAGATCGTCCGTCCGCTCGCGACATCCACCACCTCGAAGAAGTACTTGCCCCGGTTCGTGTCGTCGATTGGCCGGCCGGGATTGCCCGGCCACGGCAGAGGCTCGACGACGACGCGATCGACGCTGAAGCGTTCCTCCTTGTCGTTGCCGGTATGGTAGTAGTCGATCCGCATCGTGGCCGGGGCGGCAAGGGCCGCGGAGGCGAGCGCAAGATTGAAGACAGCGGCGAGCGTCAACGGCGTCATGCTCCCCAACTCCTCCGCTCGGCGTTCGTTACCGAGCGCCGCGCGCGCATCGTGGCGCCGGATCGTGAAGACCGCCAGCGCCGCCGGGCATCCTGAAGCACGACAACCGGAGCGGCTGGAACATCACGGCTGTCGGAAGGCATCCATCGGACCATGGCATCACCCGAACCACAACGATCGCCCTGTCAGCGTCCGATGGTCCAAGCCTGCCGCGCGATCGAGCTTGGCCACGATGGCCGGGAGCTCGATCGGAAACCTCCAGTCCGCCGCGCGGCCACCCGCCGCCTCAAAGACGTCGCGCCACCGGTTCCACCATGGCGCGACGAAGCCGGCTACCGGCTCGACCACGAGTACGATATCACCGCGCTCGCCTCGCTCAACGAGACGCTGAAGCACCGTCTCACGTGCGGCGTCCCCGAGCTCGTTCAACGTGAATGCGGCGAGGAGCGCCGCTGGCGACGCCGGCCACGCTGTCGTGGCGATGTCGCCGAGGCGTGTGCGCGCCGCCACGCCGAAGGCCCGGTAGGTTCGCGACGCCTCCGAGAGCGCCCACGAGTTCACATCGACACCGACAATGGCAGGCAGCTTCGGAAGCGTCTGCGCCCAGGCCGCGCCGGCCGCGCCAGTTCCGCATCCCAGATCGATGAGCGTGGCAATCCGTGCCGGCCTGAACCCGATCGCGACCGCAATCTCCCGGACGAGGAGATAGTGCAGCGGCCCATAGAACAGCGCGAAGGCAGCACGTTTGCCCGCGCCCGACAATGCTGCCCCGGCTGTCAAGCCGGCCGCGGCGCTCGACGTACGTTGACGACAGCGCGCGAAGGGCCCGCGCCACTTCGGGAAACGTCAGGTCGGCGAAGTGCCTCGTTCGAGCGCGCTCAGCCAGGTGTCGAAGTTGTGCATGAGCCGCGGCTACTGATACCTGAAAGTCTCAAGTCGGAAGTCGCGCCAAAAGGAGAGCCGGAGATCTGAATGTCTCGATAGAGTCACTCTTCAGACTTGAGACTTCAGACTTCATTGCTCTCATCCCCGAAGATCAACAAATACGCAGTCGCCAGCAGGAAGAGATTGGGAAACAGCGCCCACCAGAAGGCGTGACGCCATTCGTGCTTCTCCTGGAGCGCCGACGGCGCGCCGCCGGTGAGCTTGCCACAGCTGTGCGCGAGCAGTGCGAGCGTAATCGCGGGAATCGCTCCGGCCAACAAGAGAGAGACGGCAAAGTCATCGGGCGTCGTTCCGAAACGATAGACGTGCTGGCGAAGCCCGACCAGCCACAACCACAGGATCGACGTCGCCCATCCGGCGGCCAGCATGTAGAGCGACCTGCCGAACACGCGGACGGCCGACGGATGAGACGTGTCGATCATGATTGTCTGGTGAACTCGCGCGCGTGTGACGAGCGAGAGGCTGCCGGAATGTCGATTCACTCCGAGTAGTGTGCCATGGAAATCTCTCCCGCAAGATCCGTGTCCGACGCGCGACCTGACGAGGTGACCCCTCGCGATCACGCGTCGATGTCTCTTGCGGTAAGATGAACAGGTGAGAGAGGACCGCGCAACAGCTTGGAAGGGGATCGGCAATCTACGACCGGGCAATCGACCCTGCGGCCGACAGTCAACTTCGTAGATCGCAGCTCGCTCAGCCGCTAGGCGACGTCGCTATACGCAATCGTGCCGTCGGTCGCGACGATCCGGGCAAGCGCCGGGACAACGACGACCTGCTCGTGCTCGACCTTTACCTCGAAGTGCATGCCTTCCTTCCAGCGCGCGGTGATCGGCAGCTTGACCTGCTCGTCGATGAAACGCTTGAGGAACCTGGCGCCGAACGCCAGGCTGTAACCGTCGGCGGCGATGCGCTCGAGCGCCTCGTCATCGACATGGAGCGTCTTGCCGGCCTTCGCAAGGGTGACCTCCACCTGATCGAGATAGTGCCTGGCGATCTGCCGTACCTCGTCGAGCATCAGCGGGAGCGAAGAGCACGACCTCGTCGATGCGGTTGCGGAACTCCGGCGGGAACCGGCGCTCGAGCTCGCGCATCACTTCACCCTGCACCTGCTCCACGCCCACCGTGCGCGACAGGAACCCGAGAGGACTCGTGAGCTTTCGGAAGCTCTCGGATCCGATGTTCGAGGTCATGATGACGACCGCATCGCTGAGATAGACCCGCTTGCCGCGGCCGTCGGTCATCCAACCTTCGTCGAATGCGTGCAGAAAGACGTTCAGCAGGCTCGGACTCGCCTTCTCCACCTCGTCGAGCAGCACGACCGTGTAGGGGTTGTCCTTCAATTGGTTGGTCAGGATCCCGCCGCGCTCGCTACCGACGATTCCCCTCGGCATGCCGATCAGCTTGTCGACCCCGACCGAGCCGTCCTGATACTCCGACATGTCGACCCGGACCATTTTCTTGTCGTCGCCGAACAAGAATTCCGCGACCGCCTTCGCCAGCTCCGTTTTTCCGACGCCGGTCGGTCCCAGGAACAACAGCACGCCGTCCGGCCTGTCGAATCCGTCCTTGAGCGGGCCCTTGTTCAGCACGAGACGGCGGGCGACCGCCTCGATCGCGTTCTTCTGACCGATCACGCGTTGCTGCAGGCGGCTCTCGAGGTCCTTGAACCGATCCGCGACGTCGCGAAACACCATGTCCTCGGGAATCTGCGCGGCATGGGAGATGACCGACACGATGTCTTCTCTCGTCACTTCCCAGCGCTTGTCGACCTCCGCGCGCACGGCTGCGGTGTCGAGCCACCCGATGACCTTGTCCGGCAGATGCAGATGGCGCATGTAACGGGGCGACATCTCGAGCGCGGTGTCGATGGCCTCATCGAGCAGCCGGACCGAGTAGTTCCGCTCGAGGCGTGGGCGCAGATTTTCCAGGATGCATCGTGTCTCTTCAATCGAGGGCTCGCACACGACGACCGAACGGAACCGCCGCGCCAGTGCCTCGTCTTCCTGAATGTACTCTTTGTATTCGCTGAGTGTCGTTGCGGCCACCATGCGGATCTCGCCGCGAGCCAACACCGACTTGAAGATGTTGGCGGCATCCGATGGCGCGCCGAGGGCCGAGCCGGCCCCCACCAGCGTGTGCGCTTCGTCGACGAACAGGATCAGGTTCGGCCGCTCCTTCAATTCCCGGATGACGTTTTGAATCCGATCTTCGAACATGCCACGGAGCATCGTGCCGGCTACCATCGTGTTCATCTGCAGGTTGACGACCTGGCAGTCGCGCAGGCGGACCGGAACCGTTTCCGGCTCGAACTCGAGGCGGCGCGCGAGCCCTTCCACGATCGCCGTCTTCCCGACGCCTGGTTCACCGATCAACATCACCGAATTGGGGCGTTCCCGGTGGCACAGAATCTCCAGCACCTGCTGTATTTCCTTCTCGCGGGCGAAGACGGGCGGGATCTTGTCCTGCCGGGCGAGGAGGTTCAGGTTGGTGGCGAAGTGCTTGAGGAACGCCGGCAGCTCGAAGCGCTTCTTGAGCCGCTCGTCGCGAAGCTCGATGTCCCGCATCCGCGCGTTGAGCCGCGAGACGAGCACACTCGGCTCGACGCCGTGGTGGCGCAGGATCGACACGGGCACGCCCTGGCTCTCCTCGAACACGGCGGAAAACAGATCGGCCGCTTCGATCGTCTGCCGGCCCGCGCGGCTTGCGTGGTGCAGCGCCAGCTTGAACACGAGCCTGGTCGCCGGCGAGACCCGAAGCTCGGAGCCGGGGAACGGCGGCATCATGTGGAGGTGCTCCTCAATCGCCTGCAGGATGGTGTGCGGATTGAGCTCGATGTCGCGCATGATCCCCGCGAACAGGTCCCACTCGACCTGCGCGAACGCGAGGAAGATGTGCTCGCCGGTGAGCAGCGGGTGCTCGCGGCGCCGGGCCTCCTCGAGCGCGCGATCCACAATTCGCTGCGCGGTTTCCGCAATCTTGCCAGGTGAGATGTCGAGATCTTCTACGTGCACGGCCGCTCCTCCAATCCTTCACCGTTCGATGAGCAAGACCGGGGCCACACCGGCGTCGCGATCGCACAGACAGGGCGAAGCGGCGCAACCGATTCTCCCGCAAAGAGTTCGCATGCGGCAGACGGGATGCGTGGCCGCGCAGCCACACCCACGCTGGGAGGCACTCGTCCTCTCGCAGCGTGAGCACGCGTCAGGATCGCCGGTTAGCGAGCCTGGGCCAGCAGCGCCTGAATCCGACGCTCGGTCGGGGGATGCGTGCTGAACAGCGAGAACAGGCCCGAGGCCGAGAACGGCTTGATGATGAACATGTGCGCCGTGGCCGGGTTGGCGTCGAGCGGGACGGCCTTGGAGGCGGACTCGAGCTTCCGCAGCGCATTGATCAGACCCGACGGGGTGCCGGCGATGGCCGCGCCACCCGCATCCGCGCCGAATTCGCGCGACCGCGAAATGGCCGCTTGGATCAGCATCGCGGCAACGGGCGCCAGCAGCGATCGTGGCGAGCAGCCGCCACCGGATTGTGGCCCTCCCGGTCGTCGCGTGAGCCGCCAAAGAACATGGCGAAGCGCGAAACCATCATGATCGCGGCGGCGAGGGTCGCCGCGACGGAACTGATCAGAATGTCCCGGTTTTTCACGTGCGCCAGCTCATGGGCCACGACCCCGGCGAGCTCCTGATCGTCGAGCAGCTGCAAGATGCCCTCGGTGGCCGCGACGGCGGCGTGCTGCGGGTTCCGGCCGGTCGCGAAGGCATTCGGCGACGGCTGTGGAATCACATACACGCGAGGCATCGGGCAGACCGCCGCGCTGGGCCAGGTTGGCGACGAGGTCGTACAAGCGATGACCCGGACCGACCGGCTTCGCGCGGTACATCGCGAGCACGATCTTGTCCGAAAACCAGTAGGAGCCGAAATTCATCGCGGCCGCGACGAAAAATCCGATGACAAGACCGTCGCCGCCGCCGATCACCTCTCCCAGAAACAGAAATATCGCGCTGAGAACGCCCAGCAGCAGCGCCGTCTTCAGACCATTTGCCATACTCTTAGTCTAACAAATCGTATAATTTCATGATGGCCGTGCTTGCCCTGCTCATTGCCGCCACCCTGATGCAGCAGCCGCCGGTGCCCCGGCCGTTTCCCGAACCTGGCTCTGGTCAACCGGCGCGACCGGCCCCACCGCCGCCGCGACCTCCGGCGTCACCGGCGCCCCCCCGCACCGGCGCCCCCCAGCAAAAGCGCCGCCGCCGGCAACGGCGCCCGCAGACCCGAATGCGCCAACCGAGGCCCTCCTTGGGGTACCGCTCTATCCGGGGGCCCAGTTCATCGCGTCGTACGACGCCGGCCGTGGCCAACGGTTCTACATTTTCGGATCGACTGCGGCCTTCGAGGTGCTGGTGTCGTACTATCGGACACTGCTGAAGCAGCGCGGTGAGCTGGTGTTTGCCGTGCCGGCGACCCATGAGTTTGACATCGGCCGCTTCCGCGAAGAAACGATGGCGTTTCCCCCCAGCGTGACCATCAAGGACTATGAATCAGCCGTTTCGCAGGGGTACCCGAACCCCAAACCCGGGGTGCAGCCCGCACGGTTCCCCACCATCATCCAGATAGTGCCCGTCACAGAAAAATAGCTTGGCGATTTGGCGCTCACTTATTCTTTGACCGAGACGTAGATTTCTGGCCTGCGCCGGAACTCCAGCGCCTTTTCTTCCATCCCCACGGCGGTCGCGGCGGCCTCTTCCACGCCTTTCTGACGCGCGTAGTCGCGCACCTGCTGGGTCAGTTCCATGCTGCAGAACTTGGGCCCGCACATGGAGCAGAAGTGCGCGACCTTCGCTCCCTCTGCCGGCAGTGTTTCGTCGTGGTACGCGCGTGCGGTCACGGGATCGAGCGCGAGATTGAACTGATCGGCCCAGCGGAATTCGAACCGCGCCTTCGAGAGCGCATCGTCCCACGCGCGCGCCCGGGGATGGCCCTTGGCGAGATCCGCGGCGTGCGCGGCGATCTTGTACGCGATCACACCGGCTTTCACGTCGTCGCGGTTGGGCAGGCCGAGGTGCTCCTTCGGGGTGACGTAACACAGCATCGCCGTGCCGTACCAGCCGATCATCGCGGCGCCAATGGCCGACGTGATGTGATCGTACCCCGGCGCGATGTCCGTCGTGAGCGGGCCCAGCGTATAGAACGGCGCTTCATCGCACCACTCGAGCTGTTTCTCCATGTTCTCCTTGATGAGATGCATGGGGACGTGGCCCGGACCCTCGTTCATCACCTGCACGTCGTACTCCCAGGCGATGCGCGTCAGCTCGCCCTGGGTCTTCAGCTCGGCGAACTGCGCCTCGTCGTTCGCGTCGGCGATCGCCCCCGGACGCAAGCCGTCGCCGAGCGAGAACGACACGTCGTACGCCTTCATGATCTCGCAGATGTCGCGAAAATGCGTGTACGTGAAGTTCTCTTGATGGTGCGCCAGGCACCATTTCGCCATGATCGATCCGCCGCGCGAGACAATCCCGGTCATGCGGCGCGCGGTCATGGGCACGTAGCGCAGCAGGACGCCGGCATGCACTGTGAAGTAATCGACCCCCTGCTCGCACTGTTCGAGGAGCGTGTCGCGATACACCTCCCAGGTGAGGTCTTCCGGCCGCCCGCCGACTTTTTCGAGGGCCTGATAGATCGGCACCGTGCCGATTGGGACCGCTGAGTTCCGGACGATCCACTCGCGCGTTTCGTGGATGTTCCTGCCCGTGGAGAGATCCATCACGGTGTCCGCGCCCCACAGCGTCGCCCACCGGAGCTTCTCGACCTCTTCCTGGATCGAGGAGGACACCGCGGAGTTCCCGATGTTCGCGTTGATCTTCACCAGGAAATTCCGGCCGATGATCATCGGCTCGAGCTCCAGGTGGTTGATGTTCGCCGGGATGATTGCGCGGCCGCGCGCGACCTCGTCACGGACGAAATCGGCGGGCAATCCTTCGCGGACGGCGACGAACTCCATCTCCGGAGTGATCTCGCCTTTGCGCGCGTAGTGCAGCTGCGTGACGGGTTGGCCGGGGCGCGACGTCGCAGCCCGCGCCTTCACCCAGGGCTCGCGCAGCTTCGGAAGTCCGGCAGTGACGTCATGATCCTGCGGACCGCTCGTGTCGTACACGCAGAGCGGCGGTTCACCACCTGACAGCGCGATCTCGCGCACCGGGACTCTTACGTCCTGCGACCCGTCGATGTAGACCTTGCGCGAACTGGGATAGGCGGTGGCGAAGTCTGACATGTAATGGCTCCCGCAGGCTTGCAGCCTGCGCTACGGCTGTCGGCGTACACGATGTACGGTTCAGCCAGACGCGTTGTCTCGGCAGCGTGTGGTTCCGGGCTGCGTTTCGTCTCCGGCAACAGCGTTTCCGGAAGCCGGCCGGCAGAGCCGGAACGGAGGAAGGCGGAACACCGCACTCCCTTCGCCGGTTTCAACCGGATCAGGTTCCAAGGGTCTGTTCTCAATCCCTGCCTCGGGATACCCCTGGCGGTCCCCACAATATAACTCGGATTGGGTGATCTGTAATCGGGCAATCGAATAATCGGTTCCTCTCAGCTCGAGATAGTAGGTGTTGCTCTCGATCGACGAGGAGGCCGGCAGGGCACACGCGGGTCGCGCCCGGCGAGCTCACGCGATCCTCCGAAGGATCAAACACTTCAGGTAGTACGTCTCCGGCACGCCGAGCAGGACCGGGTGATCGCGACCCTGCATCCGCTTCTCGACCACCGTCACCTGCGCCTGCGCGTCGAGCGCCGCGTCGAACACGATCTGGGCGAATGCCGCCTCGTTGACGTGGTACGAGCAACTGCACGTGACCAGCGTGCCCCCGGGATTGAGCAGCTTCAGCGCACGCAGGTTGATCTCCTTGTATCCGGCGACGGCTTTCTCAACCGCCGCCTTGCTCTTGGCAAACGCCGGCGGATCGAGCACGATCGTGTCGAAGCGCTCGCCGAGACGCTCGAGGCCCCGCAACTCGTCGAACACGTTGCCGACGCGCGCGTCGATATCGACGCCGTTTCGCCGGGCGTTCAGTCGCACCCGTGCGACCGCATCCTCGGAAATGTCGAACGCCTTCGCTTCGGAGCACGTCTGCGCGAGCTTCAGCGCAAACCCTCCGTGATAGCTGAAGCAGTCCAGCAACCGGCCGCGCGCGTAGAGCGATGCGGCTTCGCGGTTCTCGCGCTGGTCGAGGAACAGACCGGTCTTCTGGCCGCGCCTGAGATCGACCTCGTACTCGATCCCGCCCTCGACCACGGTCAGCGCCTCCGGCACGTCTCCGGCCAGCACGTCGACCCGTTGCTCGAGTCCTTCCAGAAGCCGCGCCCGCGGGTCGTTGCGCGCGAGGATCCCGCGTGGATGCACCAGGTCCTGGAGCGTCGCGACGACCAGCGGCAACAGGCGATCCATGCCCTGCGACAGCGCCTGCACGACGAGGTGCTCACCGTATCGGTCGATGACGAGCGACGGCAGGAGATCCGCCTCGCCGTGCACCATGCCGGTACGCCGTCGCCTTGATCGCAAGCGAGTCACGAAACGCGATCGCCACCTCGATGCGATTCCTCACGAGCTCATCGTCGGCAGCGGCGTCGCCGCGGGTCAGCATCCGGATCGCAATCAGCGACCGGTCGCTGTACAGCGCGTGCCCGAGCGTCCGGCCACGCGGTCCCCGCACCACGACCCGATCGCCGGCTTGCGCTTGCGAGTCGACCAGGTCGGCGCGATACACCCACGGGTGGCCGCTCTCGATTCGCTGCGCGCCGCGCGACGAAACGACGACGGTTGGAATCATGACTCTGAGTCGTTCGACGTTCTAGCGTGCGACGCGCGACGTGCTTCGTTCGTCGTGCGTCGTTCCCTGTTCGCTGCGCATCGAACGCCGAACGGTAGAACGTAGAACCTAGAACGTAGAACGTAGAACGGCGAACGTAGAACGAACATAGTACAATTACTGCCCGTGCGCATTGCCATCGGCGCAGATCACGCTGGCTTTCTGCTCAAAGAGCACCTCAAGGCGACACTGCGGCGGCTCGGACACACCCTCGAGGACTACGGCACGGACAGCGAAGAGCCGATCGACTACCCGCCGATCTGCCTCGCCGTGGCCAGAGCGGTGGCGGAAGGACGGGCCGGGCGGGGCATCGTGCTCGGCGGCAGCGGACAGGGTGAACAGATCGTCGCCAACAAGGTCGTGGGGATTCGCGCGGCGCTCTGCAACGATCTCTACCTCGCGCGGCTCTCACGCGAGCACAACGACGCAAACGTGCTGGCGATGGGCGGACGGATCGTGGCCTCCGGGCTCGCCGACGAAATCGTCGCTCTCTGGTTGAAGACACCGTTCGAAGGCGGACGACATCAGCGCCGGATCGAACAGATCGCGGACGCGGAACGGCAATCCTGATATGGCTACCGACATCTCGCCTCTCGCCATGTGGCGTGCGCTCGAGGAGGCCGACCCCGAGATTGCACAGGCGATCCGGCAGGAGATCAAGCGGCAGAACGACGGCCTCGAGCTGATCGCCTCTGAGAATTTCGTGAGCCGCGCCGTGCTCGAGGCGGCCGGATCGGTGTTGACCAACAAATACGCGGAAGGCTATCCGGGCCGGCGCTACTACGGCGGCTGCGAGTTCGTGGATGTCGCCGAACGCGCCGCCATTGCGCGCGCGAAGACGCTGTTCGCAGCCGAGCACGTCAACGTTCAGCCGCATTCGGGAGCGCAGGCGAACATGTCGGTCTACATGACGCTGCTCAAACCCGGCGATACGGTGCTCGGGATGAACCTCGCGCACGGCGGTCACCTGACCCACGGTCATCCGCTCAATTTTTCCGGCCAGCTCTATACGATCGTTCCCTATGGCGTGCGGAAAGACGACGAGCGCATCGATTACGACGAGCTCGATCGGCTGGCCGACCAGCACAAGCCCAAGATGATCATCGCCGGTGCCAGCGCGTATTCGCGGGTCATCGAATTCGGCCGGGTGCGCGCGGCCGCCGACCGGGTCGGCGCCGCGATGTTCACCGACATGGCGCACATCGCCGGGCTGGTGGCTGGCGGCGTGCATCCCAGCCCCGTCCCCGACTCCGATTTCGTGTCGACGACGACGCACAAGACCTTGCGCGGTCCGCGGGGCGGCATGGTGCTCTGTCGCGAGCAATACGCGAAAGATCTCGATCGGGCGGTATTTCCGGGGGTCCAGGGCGGGCCCCTCATGCACATCATCGCGGCGAAAGCGGTGTGCTTCAAGGAAGCGGCCGAACCCGGCTTCGCCGCGTACCAGCGTCAGGTCGTCGCCAATGCCAGCCGTCTTGCCAATGTGCTCTCGTCGGCAGGATTTCGGCTCGTCAGCGGCGGCACCGACAACCACCTCATGCTCGTGGATGTCTTTTCAAAGGGTGTGACGGGCAAGGCCGCCGAGACCGCCCTCGGGAAGGCCGGCATCACGGTCAACAAGAATGCGATTCCCTTCGATCAGAACCCGCCGATGGTCGCGAGCGGGATCCGCGTCGGCACGCCGGCCGTCACCACGCGCGGGATGCGCGAACCGGACATGGACACGATCGGCGAACTGATCGCACGTGCCCTGAAAAGCCCCGACGATGAAGGCGCTCTTGGAATGATCCGCGCCGAGGTGGAGAGGCTGTGCAGGAAATTCCCTCTGTACCCGGACCGGCAAACCTGAAGGCCGGGTCGGCCACGAAGGTCGACGGCCTGATCGCCCGCAGCGTCGACATCTTTGCCGCCGACGGCCCGCTCGCGCGGGCATTGCCGGCTTTCGAGCCGCGCGCGGGGCAGGTGGCGATGGCAGCCGCCGTCGCCAACGTCCTCGAGAACCGGGGGCGTTCTGCTGGCCGAAGCGGGCACCGGCACAGGAAAGACGCTCGCGTACCTCATTCCCGCGATCTTGAGCCGGCACAGGGTCCTCATCTCCACGGGGACCAAGAACCTTCAAGAACAGATTTTCTTCAAGGACATCCCGGTGCTGCGCGATGCGCTCGCGGTGCCGTTCACCGCGACCTGCATGAAAGGGCGCGCGAACTACCTGTGCCTGCACCGCCTCGATCGGCTGAACGAGGCGCCCGGCGCCGCGGACCAGGGCGTGTTCCTACCGATGATCCGGGAGTGGTCCGGACGTACGGAGACGGGCGATCGTGCGGAGCTCGAGGACTTGCCCGAAGATCTGCCCTTCTGGAGCGAAGTGTCCGCCGCGGCTGAAACCTGTCTCGGCACCGAATGCCCGCGGTACGACGACTGCTTTGTCACCCGGGTGCGTCAGCGCGCGGCGGCATCCGACATCGTGATCGTCAATCATCACTTGCTGTGTGCGGACGCCGCCGTCCGGCAGAACGCGTATGGCGAGGTCATCCCTGCGTGCACCCATGCGATTGTGGACGAGGCCCATCAGCTGGAGGATGTCGCCACCCAGTATTTCGGGTTTTCGATCAGCAACTATCGGATCGAGGATCTCGCGCGCGACATCGAGCGGTTTGCGGCATCACGCGCCGGCGAGCGCCGGAAGGATCGCGACAAGATCGCCAAGGCGGTCGCCTGCCTGCGCGACCACGCCCGCGCCTTCTTTCTGGAATTGAGCCTCGCGCACCGCGCGACGGCCCACGGCAGAGAAGATCGAGTGCGCGCGACCGACGCCACCCTTGCGGACGTACGCGAGCCCGCAGCCGATCTGGCGGGCGCGCTCGATCTCGTGGAGTCGACGCTCGCGCTGCTCGGGCAGGCACGCGCGGAACACGAGGATGATGCGACGCCGACCCACGATCCGGAGGCCCTCGCCCAGCGCGCGCGCGACGTCCGCGACGAGCTCCGGTTCCTGCTCCGTGCCGGCGACCCGGAGTATGTGTATTTCGTGGAATCCCGGGGCCGAGGGATCTTCCTGCGCGCGGCGCCGATTGACGTGTCCGCCATCGTGCGCGAGCTGCTGCTCGACCGGATGCGGGCCACCGTGCTCACATCGGCGACCCTGACAGTGGACGGGACGTTCGCCTACATCCGCGACCGGCTGGGCATCAGGACGGCAGACGAGGTGCAGCTGCCTTCGGAATTCGACTTCACGCGGCAGGCGATTTTGTACCTGCCGCCGCGCATGCCGGACCCGCGATCGCCCGAGTTCGCGATGGCCGCCGGGCAGCAGGTCATCGAGATCCTGCGACGGACCCGCGGTCGTGCCTTCGTCCTGTTCACAAGCTACGCGGCGCTCCGAACGGTGCAGGCGATTGCCGAGATGGCGCTCGACTACCCCATCCTCGTCCAGGGCACCGCCCCTCGAACCGAGCTGCTCAAACGATTTCGCGAGACGCCCCATGCCGTCCTCTTCGCCACCTCGAGCTTCTGGCAGGGCGTCGACGTCGTCGGCGAGGCGTTGAGTTGCGTCATCGTGGACAAGCTGCCGTTCGCTTCGCCGGGCGATCCCGTCACCAGCGCCCGGATGGATGCGATCCGCGCCCGCGGAGGCGAGCCCTTCGGGGAGTATCAGGTTCCGCTCGCCATCCTGACGCTTCAGCAGGGTCTGGGACGTCTGATTCGGCACCGCCAGGATCGCGGCGTGCTGGCGGTGCTCGATCCGCGGTTGCGCACCAAGGGATACGGTCGCCGGTTCATGGGGTCGCTGCCGCCCGCCCCGGTCGTGCATGAGCTGCGGGCCGTTGAAGGATTTTTCAATGGTGTAAGATGTTAGCTGAGGCTTTCGCCTAGAATCCACGAATTGACCCCCGCCGCTCGGGTGTCGGCATTTGTTACTGGAGGAGGAATTATGGTCCGCCAATATGGCTGGCCGCTATGGCTGTTCAGTCGCCGTGGTGGGCACCGCTCTGGCCGTCGCCCCGTCCGCTTCGCGCTCAAACCAGTGGAACGGTGCGCGGGATAGTCACCGACGCCAACGGTCAACCGGTAGAAGGCGCCACGGTGACGATCACGGGAGAGGCCACAGGGCGCAAGTACCAGAGCAAAACGAATCGGCGAGGTGAGTTCATCCAGATTGGACTGACCGTCGGCCCGTATGTGCTCGTCGCCGAAAAGGACAAACAGGCGTCCGAGCCGGCCAAGGCGGCGGTGCGCAACTCCGCGCCCGCCAGCGTCAGCCTGACGCTGGGCGCCGCTCCATCGGCCGCGGCCGCCAAGGAATCGACCACGTTCGGCGAGGGTGTGGCGCTGAGCACGGCCGGCAAGCACGCGGAAGCCATTGAGAAATTCAACGCGGGCATCGTGGCAAATCCTGCCTGCTTCGAGTGCTACAACAACATCGGCTACTCCTATACCCAGATGAAGGAGTACGACAAGGCTGAGGCCGCGTACAAGAAAGCCGCCGAGCTCAAGCCTGACAATTCGACGGCGTGGAACGGACTCGCGAACATCTACAACGCTCAGCGGAAGTTCGACCTCGCGGTCGAGGCCAGCAAGAAGGCCACGGACCTCTCGGGGGGCGCGGCGTCGCCTGGCGGCGGCGGTGGGAACGCCGATGCGATGTACAACCAGGGCGTCATCCTGTGGAACGGCGGCAAGGTCGCCGACGCGAAGAAGCAGTTCGAGGCGGCCATTCAGGCGAATCCCAGCCATGCCGAGGCGCACTATCAGCTTGGGATGGCGCTCGTCAACGAAGGCAATCTCGCCGGCGCCGGCAGCGAGTTCGAGACCTACTTGAAGCTCTCGCCTGACGGCCCGAACGCAGCGACGGCCAAGTCTCTGGTAGCGCAGCTCAAGAAGTAGCCGGTTGATCGATTCAGCCGCGCTTCGCGCCCGGCTGGACGGCGTTCGCGATCGTATTGCGCGCGCCGCCGGCCGGGCGGGACGCGACCCTGCCGCGATCCGCCTCGTCGCCGTCTCCAAGACATTTCCCGCCGACCTACGTGCGCGCCGCCGCCGAGGCTGGACAACTCCAGTTCGGAGAGAACAAGGTCCAGGAAGCCCTCGGGAAGATGCGGGCCACCTCCGACCTCGCCCTGACGTGGCACCTGGTAGGCCACCTTCAGTCGAACAAGGCCCGGAAGGCTGCCGCCCATTTCGACACGATTCACTCGGTGGACGATAGCGGGCTCGTCGCGAAGCTGGAGGAAGCTGCCAGCGCGGCGAGCCGCCAGTTGGAGACTCCTCGTTCAGGTGGACCTGGCCGGCGAACCGACCAAGCGCGGCGTCGTCCCAGCGCAGCTGTCCGCCATCCTGGCGGCGACCCGCGGAAGCTCAGCCGTCCGACTGACCGGGACTGATGCTGCTGCCGCCGGCCGTCGCCGATCCGGAAGCCGCCCGCCCCTACTTTGCCGCACTCAGGCGTCTTCGTGACGACCTCGTGGCGCATGGTCAGGAAGCCTCCACGCTGACCCAGCTCTCGATGGGCATGAGTCACGATTTCGAGGTAGCCATCGAGGAGGGCGCCACCATGGTTCGTGTGGGGACGGCCATTTTCGGGCCGCGGGCCGCGACCTCGGACTGACGGCTTTGCACGCTGCCGCCCTGATTGATTCGCACGGCTGCCGCCCTATTGGAGGGAACACTCGCAACCGATACAAAAACCCAGAGCGTCCAGCCCCGCGACAGTGACGCAGGCGGCTGGGTCCCACGAGACAACACCATGAATGTCAGCCCCCTCGATCTGCGACAGCAGCGTTTTCAGACCTCGTTCCGAGGCTTCAACCGAGTGGAGGTCACCGCGTTCCTCCAGGCGGTCGCCGACGACTACGAGCAGGCGCTCCGCGAAACCGATCGGCTGCGCCAGGATCTCTCGCGCACCGAGGCGATCCTCAACGAGCACCGCGAGCACGAAAAGAGCCTCAAGACCACGCTGCTGGCGGCCCAGAAGCTGGCGGACGACATCAAGGCCGGTGCCGCCGGCGAGGCCCAGCGGATCATCCGCGAAGCCCAGGGGCGGTCGGATCTGCTGCTCGAGAAGACACAGTCGCGCGTCGAGGACATCCAGCGCGAAATCGACGGCCTCAAGCTGAAGCGCCGCGACGTCGAAACCTCGATCGAAGCGAACATCCAGACGCTCCGCAACACGCTGGAGTTCGTTCGTGAGCAGGAAACGCGGGAGCGCGAGGACAATATTCTGCTTCACCGCCCGCGCCACGCGGAGATGTTCGAGGTGCAGGACAGCCGGATCGCCGCACTGGAAGGGGAGAGGCAGGAAGTCAAAGCCCGTTGATTGCGGAGACGGCCACGGGCGTCGAGCTCGATGTTCGCGTCATTCCCCGCGCGAAGAAATCCGCTCGGCGACGCGACGGGCGGTGCTGACCGCAGCCGCGCCTCCAGTCGACGCGGCCAATGACGCCCTCGTCTCGTTCCTGAGCGACATCCTCCAGGTGCCGCGCCGCGCGATCCGCATCATCGCGGCGAGCGGCTCGCCACAAGCGAGTCGCCGTCGACGGTCTCAGACCTTGCCAGGACGCATCTCCGACTGTACGCGTGGAGATCCTACTGCTTCGGGGGAGAACGTAGCCCTCCACCGCCAGCGTGAAGGACCAGTTTCGATCGTAGCCTGGCAGGATGGTGATCGGTTTGACATACGAGCCGTCGATGAACCGGCGGGTGTACTCGGTCCGAATCGTGAGCTGTTCATCGGTGAGAGGTACGTCGTACCTGGCCGCCAGTTCCAGCACGCGCTGTCGCAGCTGCGCGTCGCTCAGACCGCTGTCGATCGCCGCGTCCTGCACCGAGTCGGAAAACCTGTAGTGCGTCGCGTACTGCGATCCCAGCCGCCAGGTGGCGTTGGCGATAAGCGCCACGATGAGCGAGCTTGATGATCAGCTTCAACGTATCTGGTGCAGCATACGATCCCAGCGGGTGCGCGTGAAGAAGTGCGTGAACACCGACAGCGCACCCTTCACCATCCCGGTCGCGTCCGCCGGCTGGTAGTCCGACGCATCGGCATCGTACGACCAGTAGAGCAGCAGCGCCTTCCCCTTGATATGCCCGCGCGGCAGGAACCCCCAGTAGCGGCTGTCCTGCGAGTTGTCACGGTTGTCCCCCATGACGAAATACTGATCGGCCGGCACCGTGACGGGGCCGTAGCGGTCGCGGACGTCGAACGAGGTGACTTCCTGCAGATCGGCGGCCGACGGCGCCGGCTGCAGATAATGCGCGTAGGGCTCGTCGAGCGCCGTCCCGTTGATGTAGACCTTCTTCTGCCGCAGCTCGACCGTCTCCCCGGGCAGGCCGATGACCCGCTTGATGAAGTCGCGATCCGGTTCCTCGGGATACTTGAAGACGATCACGTCGCGGCGGCGGATGGTGCCGATCGGCAGCACCGCGCGCTCGACGTTGGACAGAGCGGGTCCGAACACGAACTTGTTCACCAGCAAATGGTCGCCGATGAGCAGGTTCTCCTCCATCGATCCGGTCGGGATCTTGAAGGCCTGCACCACGAAGGTGCGGACGAACAGCGCGAGAATCACCGCGATGACGATCGATTCGAAATACTCGCGCGCCGTGGATTTCTTGAATTCGGTCATTGTCAGTAACTGGCAGTTGACAGTTGACCGTTGACCGTTGACAGCTCAGAAGAAGCGGTTTGACTGTCAACTGTGAACGGTGAACTGTCAACCTGCATCGAAAGCTCGGTGCTATTCACTATCGGTTCCCATCCTCAGGACCGCAAGAAACGCCTCCTGCGGAATCTCCACCTTCCCGACGCGCTTCATCCGCTTCTTGCCTTCCTTCTGTTTCTCGAGGAGCTTGCGCTTGCGCGAGATGTCGCCGCCGTAACACTTGGCGAGCACATTCTTGCGCATCGCCTTCACCGATTCGCGCGCGATGATTCTCCCGCCAATGGCCGCCTGAATCGCCACCTCGAACATCTGGCGGGGGATCAACTCGCGCATCTTCGAGGCGAGCAGGCGTCCTCGCTCGTAGGCCGTGTCCCGGTGGACGATGATCGACAGCGCATCGACCGGATCGCCGTTCACCAGAATGTCCAGCTTGACCAGCGGCGAGGGCCAGTAGCCGGTCACATGATAATCGAGCGACGCATAACCTCGCGAGATGGTCTTCAGCCTGTCGTAGAAGTCGAGCACCACCTCGTTGAAGGGCAGATCGTAGGTCACCAGCACCCGATCCGAGGACAGGTACTCCAGCGTCCTCTGCACCCCGCGCTTGTCCTGACAGAGCTGCAGGATGCCGCCGACGTGCTCGGCGGGCGTCAGGATCATCGCCGTGATCACCGGCTCTTCGATCACCTTGATGAGGCCGGCGTCCGGCAGCTTGGCCGGGCTGTCGATCTCGTGCACCTCGTCGTCAGTGGTCGTCACGCGGTACAGCACGCCCGGCGCCGTCGTCACCAGGTCCATGTTGAACTCGCGCTCGAGCCGCTCCTGAACGATCTCCATGTGGAGCAGCCCGAGGAACCCGCAGCGGAAGCCAAAGCCCAGGGCGACGGACGTCTCGGGCTCGTAGAAGAACGAGGCATCGTTCAGCCGCAGCTTTTCCAGCGCGTCGCGGAGCTCGGCGTACTGGTGGCCTTCGACCGGATACAGGCCGGCGAACACCATCGGCTTGAGTTCCTTGAACCCCGGGAACGCCTCGGCGGCGGGCCGGGCCGCTTCCGTGATCGTGTCGCCGATCTTCGCGTCGCTGATCTTCTTGATGTTCGCGACGAGAAATCCGACTTCGCCCACGCCGAGCTCCTGCATCACGATCGGCTTGGGAGAAAACGCCCCGACCTGCTCGGCGTCGTAGTCCTGGCCCTCGGCCATGAGCCGGATCTTCATCCCCGGCCGCAGGACCCCGTCGATGACGCGGACCACGATGACGACACCGCGGTAAGGGTCGTACCAGGAGTCGAAAATGAGAGCCTTGAGCGGCGCGTCAGGGTCGCCGGTCGGCGGCGGCAGTCTGCGCGACGATGGCCTCGAGAATCTCCGCGACGCCGGTTCCCACCTTCGCGCTGGCCAGCATCGCGCCGGTGCCGTCCAGGCCGATGATGTCCTCGATCTGGCGGCGCGCCTCTTCGGGCTGCGCGCCGGGAAGATCGATCTTGTTGATGACCGGAATGATCTCGAGGCCGTTGTCGACGGCCAGATTGGCATTCGCGAGCGTCTGGGCCTCGACGCCCTGCGACGCGTCGACCAGCAGCAGCGCGCCTTCGCACGCGGCCAGCGAACGCGTGACCTCGTAGGAGAAGTCCACATGCCCCGGCGTGTCGATCAAATTGAGCACGTACTGCACGCCCGCATTCGACGTGTAATTCAGCCGCACCGGGTGCGCCTTGATCGTGATGCCCCGCTCCCGTTCGAGGTCCATCGCGTCGAGGACCTGCGCCTCCATCTCGCGCGCCTGCAGCGCGCCGGTGAGCTCGAGGAACCTGTCCGCGAGGGTCGACTTGCCGTGGTCGATGTGCGCGATGACGGAGAAGTTACGGATGAACCGAGAATCCATATCGCTGGTGCCTGGGGCGTGGCTGCTCAGGTACTGGGCTGGGTCCCACGCTATCGCTGCTCGACCGGGATGTATCGCTGCGGGTGCTCCGGCCCGGTATAGTCCGCACGAGGACGAATCAGGCGGTTGTGCGCGTACTGCTCGAGGACGTGCGCAGTCCAACCAGACACCCGGCTGACCGCGAAGATCGGCGTGAAGAGCTCGATCGGGATGCCGAGCGCGTAGTAGGTGGACGCCGAATAGAAATCGACATTCGCATTGAGCTTCTTCTCGTTCTTGACGAGGGCCTCGATGCGCTGTGACATGTCGTACCAGACGGGTTGACCCGCCCGTTGCCCGAGGTCGCGCGACATCTGACGCAAGTCCGTCGCTCGCGGATCTTCGGTGTGATAGACCCGATGTCCGAAACCGGGAATCTTCTCTTTCCGCGCCAGCCGGCCGCGGACGACCTCCTCGGCCCGTTCGGGGGCGGAGGTCGCACCAATCTCGAGCAGCATCCGCATGACGTCCGCGTTCGCACCGCCGTGAAGCGGGCCCTTCAGCGTCGCGATCGCGGCGACGATGGCCGAATGCATGTCGGCCAATGTGGCGGCGGCCACGCGGGCGGCAAAGGTGGAGGCGTTGAGCTCGTGGTCCGCGTGCAGGATGAGCGCGACGTCGAAGGCGCGCGCCGCCACCGCGCTCGGACGTTCGCCGGTCAGCATGTACAGGAAATTCGCCGCGTGGCCGAGCACCGGATCCGGCTGGATCGGACCGCCGCCGGCGTTCACGCGCCCCAGCGTCGCCACCAGCGTGCCGAGCTGCGCGGTCAGACGCACCGCTTTGCGGTAGTTGCCCTGGGGCGAGGCGTCCGAGGCGTCAGGATCGTAGTGCGCGAGCGCCGAGGTGAGCGTCCGCAGCGCGTCCATGCTGTCCCCCGCGGGCAGCGAACGCATCAGCCTGATGAGCGGCTCCGGCAGCGCGCGCGCGCCAGCAAGCTGCGACTGCAGATCGCCGAGCTCGGCGCGCGTCGGCAGGCGGCCGTGCCACAGCAGATAGCACACTTCCTCGAACGTCGAGTTCCGCGCGAGATCGTGGATGTCGTAGCCGCGATAGGCGAGCACGCCGCGGTCGCCGTCCACAAAGCAAATGGCGGACGAGGTGGCGATCGTGTCTTCGAGCCCGGCCTTGGGCCCCGCGGCGATGGTCATGATCTCTAATGATAGCGCGTCGGACTCGGGTCCGGCTAACCGCCTTCACTCGCGACGCAACGGATCGCGAGTTTCGGCGAGTCTCGCCGAAGCGCGCAGGGCTTCCATCGCGCGGAGGCGGAAGCCGGACACTCCGTACCCTGCGCGTCGCGCGTTCCCCGTCGTACGGAGTGTCCGCCTGTATCAGGCTGCTGAAAAAAGCCAGCAACCTGAAGCTTTTCAACAGCGGCGGACTTCAGTGCACGCGAGCTGAATGCGCGGCGCTCGCAGGCGCGTCCCGCAAGGGAGCTTGGCCCTGCGGCCCGATCTGCGCGTAGCGAAGGAACATCTGGCCCCACTCGGTCGTCTCACACCAGCGCTCGAAGACGCGACGATCGACGAGGGGCCACCGGTAGAAATCGTGGTAGACGTCGCTGGCGAGGATGAACCCGTTCACCAGCGGCGTGTGGAAGAACAGCTTCTGGAAGCGTTTCAGCGGGCCGAACCAAATCAGGTCGCCGCCGGCGACGCGGACCAGGTTCTTGCCGACGTGGAAGTGCCAGTTCTCCCGCGCGGCCTCGACGTCCCCGACGATCTCGATGTCGCGCGGATCGCCGACCCCCAGACCGTCCTCGTGCGCGAGACGGATGTAGTCGAGCGACATCGGATCGAAGCCCATCATCTTCGCCGATACGGCGTCGATCGCGACCTGATCGGCCGAGGCGAGCATCACGTTCTTCACCACGGGATACATCGTCCGCGGACCGGGTCCGTTGCCGGCGGTCGTGCCGTCCATGATCGCGAAGAGGCCCGGGTGAATCTCCTTCTGAATCGCGAGCAGGTCCACGAGGGTCTCATGAATCCAGGAGTGCGTGTAATGCCGACGCGTGTTGAGCAGACCGCCGAAGGCGTTCTTCATCGCGCCCGTCGTGGTCGTGTAGATGTGGCATTTCGTCGTCGGCAAGTGGACGATGTTCTTGCCGACGAAATAGTCGGGAATGTGGATGCCTTCCGGAAAGATGCGGTTGAGCACGCGCATCCGCGCCTTCGGCTCGTAGCGCACCCACCGCATGTCGCCGTCCTTGAAGTTGTACAGGACGGGGATGCCGTAGTGCTTGAAGATCGGCACGTAGTGGTTCAGATCCTCACCCTTGAACGCGTTGGTGACCACCGTCTTGTTCTGGACGCAGACCTGATCGGTGAATCCCCGGCGCGCGAGCGCCTGAATCGTGCCCTCGAGCTGCCACGGCGTGGTGTTCGCCGCGGGAAACGGAAAGTGCCACGAGATGTTGTCCTTGAGGATCGTCGTCCGCCCGGCCACGAGGGCCTGCGAGACGCCCGCGAGCTCAACGAGACGATCGATGTCGGAAAAGATTGTGTCCGGTGCCGCCCGGAGAACGGCGACTCTGGACTTCATGCGCGTGCTGTCTCATTTCCCACTGGCCACCTGCGTGTTGAGCACGACCGGATCGGAGGCGTACTGCTGGACAATCGACAGGATGCCGGTATACAGGAATCCGATCTGGAACAGGACCAGGAAGGGCACCGTGCCGTAGATCTGGTTCGCGAGCGCGTAGAAGACGGTCGCCGTGAAATACAGGCCGAGAGCCAGCTCGATGAGCGGCTGAACGGCCACCGACTGACGGTACTTCTTGCCGACCCACTCGTCCGACGCCCCTTCAATCCGGTATTTCGGGGTTCGCGCAAACTCCGTGGGCTTGTTGAACAGCGCCGAGAATACCGCCCTCGTGTTGTTGATGCAGAGCCCGATGCCCATCGACATCAGGAACGGCAGATACCACGCGCGCGCACGCCAGTCGGGATGAATCTCGCGCTGGCAGACCATGTAGAAGTTGCAGACGGAGAACGTGGCCGCGAAGAACAGCGGCACGTCGATGAGCATCATCTCGTACCAGCCCATGTTGTAGCGGATGACCATCGACGGGAACATCAGCACCGAGAGCACGCACATCAGCGGGTAGTTGAAATTGGCGGTCAGATGAAAGAAGGCCTCCACCTTCACCCCAAGCGGGATGTTGGCGCGCAGAATCTGCGGCAGCAGCTTGCGGCAGGTCTGAACGGACCCCTCGGCCCAGCGGTGCTGCTGCGACTTGAAGGCGTTCATCTCGACCGGGACCTCGGCCGGCGCGACGACGTCGGCGACGAACACGAACCGCCAGCCCCTCAGCTGGGCCCGATAGCTGAGGTCCAGATCCTCCGTCAGCGTGTCGTGCTGCCAGCCCCCCGCATCGTCGATCGCCGCCCGCCGCCAGATACCGGCGGTGCCGTTGAAGTTGAAGAAGCGGCCGCCCCGGCTGCGGCCGCCGTGCTCGAGCACGAAGTGCCCGTCGAGCAGAATGGACTGAATCTTGGTGAGGAGCGAATAGTCCTGGTTGATGTGACCCCATCGCGCCTGCACCATCCCGATGACCGGCTCGGAGAAATGCGGCATCAGCCGCGTCAGGAAATCGGGCGGCGGGATGAAATCGGCGTCGAACAGCGCGATGTACTCCCCGCGCGCGACCTTGAGACCGGCTTCGAGCGCCCCCGCCTTGTAACCCGTCCGATCGGCGCGGTGAAGGTACTTGATGTCGACGCCCTGGGACGCGAAACGCCGGACCGCCCGTTCGGCGATGCCGCGTGTCTCGTCAACCGAGTCGTCGAGCACCTGGATCTCGAGCAGCTCCGGCGGATACTCGATTCGGCAGACCGATTCGATCAACCGGTCCGCCACGTACATCTCGTTGTACAGCGGCAACTGGATGGTGACTCTCGGCACCGGGGACAGGGGCGGACCAGGCCTCGGCGCCCGATCCCGGTTCCTCATGTACAAATACACGAGGTAATAGCGATGCCAACCGTAAACTGCGAGGATAATCAGGACGAAGAAGTAGGCGACGAGCGTAAGGGTTTCAGCAAAAGTCATTACGAAGGTCAAACACAGCCGATCGAGGGAAAGCCTCGACGGTACAATCGTTTATGTTAGCCACCAGTTCCCTAAAGGTCAACAAAACGGGCCCTGCCCCACGATGAATCCATCTCAGCTGCGCTCGCTCCTCGGGGACCTGACCAGCGGCCGTGTGGAAGCGGCCGAGGCCGAACGCCTTCTGCTCGACGCCCTCCGGACCGCGCCGTACGAGGACCTCGGCTTCGCGCGGATCGATCACCACCGGACCATCCGGCAGGGCTTTCCCGAAGTCGTCCTCGGCTTAGGCAAAACGCCTGCCCAGGCCGCCGCCATTGCGGGCGAGATCGTCCGGCGCGGCTCCACCCTGCTGATCACCCGCGCCAGCCAGGAAATGTTCGAGGGAGTCCGCGCGGTCGTGCCGCAGGCGGCGTATTACTCCGATGCGGCCGTGATCACGTTTCGTCAGCAGGATGTCGCGCCCGGGAAGGGCCGCATTCTCGTGGTGGCCGCCGGCACATCTGATCTGCCGGTTGCCGAGGAAGCGGCGCGCACGGCCGAGCTCATGGGCAACGACGTTGATCGCCTGTACGACGTGGGGGTCGCGGGCATCCATCGGCTGCTGGGCGAGCACGCCCGCCTCGACGCGGCGCGCGTCATCGTGGTCATCGCCGGGATGGAAGGCGCGCTGCCAAGCGTCGTGGCGGGTCTCGTCGCCGTTCCGGTCATCGCCGTGCCGACATCGGTGGGGTACGGCGCCAGCTTCGGCGGGATTGCCGCGCTTCTGGGGATGCTCAACAGCTGCGCGGCCGGAGTCTCCGTCGTGAACATCGACAACGGCTTCGGTGCGGGGAATATCGCCAGCTTGATCAACCATTTGTAGAGGATCGGGACTGGAGATTTCCCGCCGGGGCCGAGGCAGAGCGCCGCCGTTTTCTCGCCCAGGCACCGATCCCCTCATCGCTCCGGCGTTAGAATAAGAGGTTCGCCGCCTTTCCGCTTGGGCGGTCAGTCTTCCGACCCTCTATATGCAACCAGGAGTTCTGCGGACCCTCGAATTCGATCGCATCGTCGAAGCGGTCTGCGGTTTCGCGCTGACGCCGACCGGCGAGGAACGCCTCGCCCGGCTCGCGCCCTCGACCGATCCGCAGAAGGTCGCCCAGCAGCTTGCGGCGACCAGCGAGGCGACGATCTACATCGCCAGGAATGGCGGGCTCCCGCTGCGGGCCACGAGCGACCTGCCGCAGATTCTGAACATCCTCGCCGTCGAGGGCCGGCCGCTCGAAGCGACGCGCCTCCTGTCGCTGGCGGCGTTTCTCGACTCGGTCGAAGAGACGCGGACCGCCATTCGCCGGGTCGCCGCCTCGTTCCCGCTGCTCGATCAGGTGAGCAGCGGCGCCGCCTCGTTCACGGGCGAGATTGCGCAGACGCGGGAGAAGATCGATCCGTCGGGCGATGTGGTCGATCACGCCAGCCCCGAGCTGAGGACCATTCGCGATCGCCTCCGGAAGCAGCGGACGCGGCTGCGCGGCACGCTCGAATCGTACCTGCGCGGCAAGGAAACGGCGAAATACCTGCAGGACCTCGTCGTCACCGAGCGCAACGGCCGCTACGTGCTCGTCGTGAAGATGGAGCACCGGAGCAGCATTCCCGGCATCGCCCACGGCGCGTCGACGAGCGGCGCGAGTCTTTTCCTCGAGCCGTTGAGCACGGTCGAAATCAACAACGACATCGTCGCGCTGGAGGAACAGGAGGCCGAAGAGGTTCGCCGCATCCTGCTGGCGCTGACCGACGCCTTTCGCGCGCGACCGATGGATCTGCAGCGCACGATCGAGGCGGCCACCGAGCTCGACGTTCGCCAGGCGCGCGCCCGGTACTCACAATCGATCGACGGCGTCGAGCCGGCACTGTCCACCGACGGTGCGTTCGAGCTGCAGGCGGCGCGGCATCCGCTGCTGAAGCAGCCCGTACCGGTCACCCTCAAGATTCTTCCGCCGGCCACCAGTCTGCTCATCACCGGGCCGAACACGGGCGGCAAGACGGTCGCGCTCAAGACCGCTGGTCTGCTCGCGCTGATGGCGCAAGCCGGGCTGCGGATACCGGCGTCTGACGGATCCCGGCTGCCGGTGTTCCGGTCGATTTTCGCCGACATCGGCGACGACCAGTCGATCGAAGCGAGCTTGAGCACGTTCTCGGCGCGGATCGCCAACCTCGTGTCGATGGACCGCATGCTGGAAGCGCCCGCGCTCGTGCTGCTCGACGAAGTCGGGTCCGGCACCGATCCGATTGAGGGCGGCGCGCTTGGCGTTGCGGTCGTCGATCACCTCCGCCGCCGCAAGGCGACGGTGATTGCCACCAGTCATTACGACGCGCTGAAGACGTACGCGTCGACCACCGCGGGCGTCGCCAGCGCGGCGTTCGGCTTCGACGCCAACACGTTCGCGCCGACGTACCAGCTCATCTATGGCTCGCCCGGAAGAAGCCTCGCGCTCGAGATCGCGGCGCGGCTGGGGCTCAACCCGGCCGTCATCGCCGCGGCGCGGCAGAACGTGAGCGCGCGGGAAGCGCAGCTCGCGGAGCATCTGGCGAAGATCGACCGCGACATGCGCGCGCTCGAGCACGAACAGCGGCTGGCGGCGCGCGAACGCGAAACGCTGGAAGCAGCCGAGGGACGGATGCGTCAGCGTGAAGACGCCCTGAAGCAGCGCGAAGAGACGTTCAGACGCCGGCTGAACGAGGAGCTCGAAACCGAGGTCCGGCGGGCGCGACGCGAGATCGACGACGTGATCGCCGGGCTGAAGAGCAAGACGACGACCATCGCGCGCGCCGCTCAGTCCTCGATGGCGCAGACCGTCAGCACCGGCGAGACCGGCGCGGCCCGCAGCGATGCCCGCGCGGCGCTCGATTCGGTGGTGGAGCGCTTCCTCGCGCCGGTGCAGCGAGGCGCCCGAGCCGGCGCCGGCCCCGGGGCGCACGCCGGCCGTCGGCGACCGCGTCATCGTCTCGGGCCTTGGTCTCGAGGCGACTGTGACGGCGATTCACGACGGCTCGGCGGATCTGGATGTGCGGGGCAAACGTATGCGCGCGAGCGTCCGCGATTTGCGCGTGGTCGCCGCCGCTCCGGCTGGCTCGGCGCGGATCAACGTCCACGTGGAGCTGCAGCCACGGGAGGGAATGCCCACGGACCTCAACGTCATCGGCTGCACCGTCGACGAGGCGATCGCGCGAGCCCAGCGGTTTCTGGACGAGTCGCTGCTGACGGACCTGCGTGTCGTGCGGCTCATTCACGGGTACGGCACCGGTCAGTTGAAACGGGCGCTCACGGGGTTCCTGCAGCAACATCCGCTGGTCGCGCGATTCGCGGCGGCCCCCCCGAGCAGGGCGGCGGCGGCGTCACGGTAGTGGAGTTGAAAGAGTAACGTTCGTTGCGTGCTCCGTGCTCCGTTCGAGAGCTCGGAACGACGAACGTCAGAGCCTCGAACGACAGATCGATATGGCGTTGTTCCCCCAACAGTTCATCGACGACCTTCGCCTGCAGGCCAATATCGTGCAGGTCGTGCAGGATTACGTGCCGCTGAGGCGCGCCGGAACAACCTACAAGGGCCTTTGCCCGTTTCACTCCGAGAAGACGCCCTCGTTCCACGTCAACCCGGAAAAGGGGTTCTTTCACTGTTTCGGCTGCGGCGTCGGGGGTGACGTCTTCAAATTCCTCGAACTGCACGAGAAGGTAGGGTTCCCGGACGCGGTGCGGATGATCGCGCAGAAGTTGGGCGTGTCGATGCCCGAAGAGACCGAGGGGGCGTCCGACGACGCGCGGAAGGATGCCAAACTCCGCGAAGCTCTCCTGAAGGTGCACGAGGTGGCCGCCGCGTACTATCGCGAGCAATTGGCCGGTGCAGCCGGGACCCGGGCGCGCCGGCAGCTGAACGACCGTGGCGTCAGCACCCAGACCATCGAGCAGCTCGGCCTCGGGTTTGCCCCTTCCGCGCGCGACGGCGTGAAAAAGGTCCTGCTGGACCAGGGCTTCGCCCAGGGAGTGCTCATTCAAAGCGGACTGATCGTTCAGCGCGACAACGGCGAGACCGTCGATCGGTTCCGGAACCGGCTCATCGTTCCGATTTGCCGCGACACCGGTTCCATCATCGCTTTCGGCGGCGCGTGCCATGGACGCCGACCAGATGCCGAAGTATCTGAATTCGCCCGAGACCGCGATTTATTCGAAGAGCCGGACGCTATATGGTCTGAACCTGACCAAAGCGGCCGTTCGAAAGCTCGGCTACGCCGTCCTCGTGGAAGGATATTTCGACTTCGCCCAGGTGTTCCAGACCCAGGCGGCGCCGGTCGTCGCCTCCTGCGGGACCGCACTGACGCCCCAGCAGGCACA
Source organism: uncultured Acidobacteriota bacterium (assembly GCA_963745495.1). Lineage (GTDB taxonomy): Bacteria > Acidobacteriota > Vicinamibacteria > Vicinamibacterales > CAVVIG01 > CAVUXJ01. The sequence goes on along the minus strand of CAVUXJ010000005.1, from coordinate 63,921 downwards.
GCTCCTTCGGCGCTTCACGACCAAGGTCGTTCTCAGCTATGACCCTGACGCGGCCGGGGAAGGCGCCGTCACCCGGTCCTGCGAGCTGCTGGTGGCGGAGGGCTTCGACGTCAATGTCGCGGTGCTGGATCGGGGCGAAGATCCCGATACCTTTATTCGGAGGCAGGGCCTCGATCGGTATCGTGAAAGATTGCGCGGCTCCCGACCGTATCTGGAGTACCTGCTCGATCAGGCGGCGGCCGGCCTCGATTTTGGACACGCGGACAGCCGCCGCCAGTTTCTGAGCCGGATGCTGGCCGTCGCGGCCCGCATCCCCGACGCGGCCGCCCGCGATCAGTTCGCCGACCGGATCGCCCACAAGGCCCGTATCACCGAAGAGGTCGTCCGGGCCGAAATCCGCAAGGCGGCGGTCGGGCGGAAGACCTCGCTGACGGAGCGAGAGCTGCCGAGCTTCGGTCAGTTGAAAGACGCCGAAAAAGCGCTGATTTGGTGGCTCGTGAACCGCCCGGGCGAGGCCTTCGGCGAGCTCAAGCTGATGGAGGACGAGGACTTGGAGCACATATCGAGCCGGTCCATCCTGGAAGTGGCGCGCACGCTGCACTCAGAGCACCCCGAGCTCTTACCGTCGACATTGATTCAGCGTCTAAGTAATATGGAAGCTCAGCTTGTCACGAAGATCGCCTCAGAAACAAAGCCTCCAGCATTTAAGGTGGGTGACTGCATTCGAGCGCTCAAACGGGTCCGCTGGGAGCGCGCCCAGTCGGCCCTTCGGCGTGAAATCGATCGTCTGCAGCAACTGGGGCAAGACGGCGGTCAAATGAATACCCTGCTCGGCCAGATACGCGTGCTGGCGCACCGGATCGAGGAACTGCGGTAGGACTGTGTTGTTGGAGTGAATGCATGTCGATTGAAGAAAAATACGACGAAGTACGGCAGCTGATCAGCATCGGCAAGGAAAAAGGCTACCTGCTGTACGACGAAGTCAACGAGCTGCTCCCTGCGGAAATCACCTCGTCCGACGAGCTCGACGATCTGTTCAATACCTTCGGCAGCGCAGGTATCGAAGTCATCGACTCGGACCAGAAGTACCTGCGTGACGAAAAGGTCATCGATCGGACGGCCGAGGGCGCCGAAGAGCTCGAGCTCGACCTGACGCCGGGCGCCCTCGACAAGACGAACGACCCGGTTCGCATGTATCTCCGCGAGATGGGCACCGTGCCGCTGCTCACTCGCGAAGGCGAAGTCGAGATCGCCCGCCGGATCGAGCGCGGCAAGCTCGCCGTCATCAAATCCATCTCGCGCACTCCGCTCGTGGCGAAGAAGGTCATTCAGCTGGGCGACTACCTGCGCAGCGGCGACCGCACGATTCGAGAGCTCGTCATCTTCAATGACGAGGAGATTACCGACGAGCGGATCGCCGAGCGTTCGCGGCAGGTGCAGAAGCAGATCGAGGCGGTCCGCAAGGCGCGCGAGGCGTCCGAGAAGCTCGAAGAAAAGCTCGGCGCCACGCCGAAAGGTGCGACGACGCGGGACAAGCGGAAATACCGGCGCAGCCTGTGGGCGGCCATGCGCGCGGGCGTCGAGCTGTCTCAGCGCATTCGCGAGATCAAGTTCACCGAGTCCATCAAACGACGTCTCATCGACGACATGAAGCAGGCGGTCGAAGACGTCAAGTCGGTGCAGCGCGAGATCGAAGCGCTCGACCGGCTCCTCAAGCCGAAGAACAAGAAGCAGAAGCTCAAGGAAGACGATCGAAAGAGCATCCTCCGGCAGGTCAAGGACCAGAAGCTCAAGCTGAAGGCGATGACCGATACGCTCGAGCAGGAGCCTGCCCAACTGAAGCAGACGCTCGACACGATCGTCCGCGGCGAGTGGCAGGCCGAGCAGGCCAAGAAGGAACTGGTCGAGGCAAATCTCCGTCTGGTCGTCTCGATCGCGAAGAAGTACACGAACCGGGGCCTGCAGTTTCTCGACCTCATTCAGGAAGGCAACATCGGCCTGATGAAGGCGGTCGACAAATTCGAGTATCGCCGCGGGTACAAGTTCTCGACTTACGCGACGTGGTGGATCCGGCAGGCGATCACGCGCGCGATCGCCGACCAGGCGCGGACGATCCGCATCCCGGTTCACATGATCGAGACGATCAACAAGCTGATCCGGACCTCGCGCGCCCTGGTCCAGGAGCTCGGCCGGGAACCGACCTCGGAGGAAATCGCGAAACGGATGGACATCCCGGTCAGCAAGGTGCGGAAGGTGCTGAAGATCGCGCAGGAACCCATCTCGCTCGAAACGCCCATCGGCGAGGAGGAAGACTCGCATCTGGGCGATTTCATCGAGGATCGCCAGGTCGTCTCCCCGGCCGAAGCGGTGATCAATCTGAACCTGAAGGAGCAGACCGAGTCTGTTCTGAAGACCTTGACCCCGCGCGAGGAGAAGGTCATCAAGATGCGGTTTGGCGTCGGCGATGGCAGCGAGCACACGCTCGAAGAGGTCGGTCAGAGCTTTGCGGTGACGCGCGAGCGCATCAGGCAGATCGAGGCCAAGGCGCTGCGCAAGCTGCGTCACCCCTCGCGCAGCCGGAAGCTGCGGGCGTTCCTCGAGGGGCGCACGACGTAGTGATAAGGAAGAAGTCGGAAATTGGGAAGGACGAAGGCGGAAGGAGTAGACTTCTGCACTTCGACTTCACTTCTCACTTTTTAGTCGGGCCCATAGCTCAACGGTTAGAGCCGCCGGCTCATAACCGGCCTGTTCCAGGTTCGAATCCTGGTGGGCCCACCATCCTTCGCTCGCCTTTGGGCGAGCTTCGGATGGCAAGCCACGCGAGCCTCGGTAGGCGAAGGATGTCCACCCTAGCGCGCACGCGCGAAGGTGGACGGTTGGCAGGCAAGACTGTGGGAATGCACATTGAGAATGGCTGATTGCGGATTGACCTCAGGTGGCGGCTTGGACGTGCCGACCCGCAAAGCCCCGGTGCGCGAGCGCCGGGGCTTTTTTTGTTTGTGATGAACCCCGATCTCGAGCGCCTGATCGCCCTTCAGCGGCTCGACTCCGCCGCCAGCGAGGCTCAGCGCCGCCTCGCGGAAGAGCCCGAGCGCCAGAAGACCTTCGAAGCCCGCCTCGACGCCGCGCGCCGCGGAGCGGCGCCGCGAAGGAGCGCCTCGGCGAGAACCAGAGCGTCCGGCGGAGCATCGAAAAGGACGTCGCGGTGCAGCAGGGCCGCCTTTCCAAGTTCCGCGATCAGCTGATGGCGGTCAAGACGAACGTCGAATATCAGGCGATGCAGAAGGAAATCGAGTTCGCTCAGGCGGAAGTCAAGAAGCTCGAAGACGGCGTTCTCGAGCGGATGCTCGAGGCCGACGACCTCACCGCGGAGCTCAGGAACGCGGAGGCGGACCTCGCCTCCGAACAGAAGGCGGTGGACGACGACCGGAAGGCACAGGCGGCCGAGCTCGACGCGCTGAAAACCTCGCTCGACCTGATCACGCGGGAGCGTGCGGAGCTCGTGGCATCGCTCGATCGGCAGGTGTTGGCTCTCTTCGAGATGGTGTCGAAGCGTCGAAACGGCGTGGCGGTCGCCGAGGCGCGCGGGGGGATCTGCACGATATGCCACGTGCGGCTTCGGCCTCAGGTTTTCAACACCGTGCTCCGCAACGAGCAGATCATCCAGTGCGACCACTGCAATCGCATTCTCTACTTCACACCCGGCGCGCCGGCGGCCGCCGACAATCTTTCCCAGCCCACCTGATGGAAGTCGTGGCGTACATCGACGGCGGAGCGCGAGGCAATCCCGGGCCGGCCGGCTACGGCGTTCGCATCGAACAGCCCGACGGTACGCTGGTCGAGGAATTCTCGGAGTCGATTGGCGTCGCGACCAACAACGTCGCCGAATATCGGGGACTGCTCGCCGCGCTCGAGTGGGCCAGGGCTCACGACCGCCGTCACCTTCGCGTCCGGTCAGACTCCCAGTTGCTCGTGCAGCAGATGCTCGGCAACTACAAGGTGAAGCACCCGGGCCTGCAGCCGCTCCACGCCCGGGCACGGCTGCTCGCCCACGAGATCGGGCGCGTCGCATTCGAGCACGTGCCGCGTGAAGCGAACGCACACGCCGATCGGCTGGCGAACGCGGCTATGGATGAAGCTGCCGGCTTCTGATGGCGCCCGCGATGCGGCCTGCCTGCGAACCATCGCGCCGGTACGAGCACAGGATGTCGGGATGGCTGGCGGTGCAGAGGCCGGCGAGGAATATCTGGGCGACCGGCACGCCGGCCTCGACCAGTTGCTCGCGCGCGGCCGTCCAGCCGTCGAAGAACCACCGGTCCGCGCGCCGCGGCCCGCTGACGCGCTGACATCGACGGGTTGGCCGCCGAACGAATGGGAGCCGTCAGAAACCATCGTGCCAGCTGCCCGCGGCTCGCCCCTGCCGCTTCGAACCGATCCCTGACATCGCTCCCAACCTCATAACAACAGGCGCCGACGGCCGGGCCGATCGCCGCAACGAGATCGGCGGGACGGCCCCCGAATTTCCGGGTGAGCGACGCAACCGCCGCGGCCGGTACGCCGGCGGCAAGGCCACGCCACCCGGCATGCGCGCCAGCCACGGCGCCCGTACTGGGGTCGGCGAGGAGAAGCGGAATGCAGTCGGCCGCCTGGACGGCCAGGGCGATCGTGGGATCGCCGGACAGGATGATATCGGCCTCCGGAAGGCGGCCGCGGACGTCCTCCGCGATCACAACGTCGGCGCCATGAACCTGACGGACGCGAACGAGACGCGCCGGGTCCACGTGCAGCGCACGCGCGACGTCGTCCCAGGGCGCCGGATCATCGCCACCAGCAGTCGTGGAGCCAAGCGGCCAGCGCCGCGTCGTAAAGATGTGGGGCGCCAGGGACGCGAGCGGACGGCAGACGAGCGCCGGTCCGGCCGCGGCTTGCACCCAATCGAATGCCTCGCTAGGCTGAGGAAGGTTTGACATGTCGAACATCATCGGCCTCGGCCTCGACGCCACCGAGATTCCACGCATCGCTGCGCTGATCGAACGATATGGCGAACGCTTTATCCGCCGCCTCTTCACCGAGGGTGAAGTCGCCTACTGCAGCCGTCGTCGCACGCCCGCGATTCATTTTGCGGCGCGATTTGCGGCGAAAGAGGCCGGCATGAAGGCGCTTGGGACGGGACATTCCCAGGAAGTTCTCTGGCGCGATCTCGAGGTCGTCCGCAGAGGCGGCCCGCCGCAACTGCGGTTCCACGGGGGCGCCGCCCGGCGATTTGCCGCGATGGGCGCCCAATCCTCGCTGCTCACCATCACTCACACCGACGCCCTCGCTCTCGCGCAGGTGCTGCTGATCGGCGGCTGAAGCGTCTCCGGCGCATCCGGCCGGCAACTCCGGTTGACGTTTTCCACCAGCCGAGCGGCGGCCCCGTCCGGCGTGCCCTGCGCTCCCGCCCCTAACCACCTCGCTCCGCATCGTTTACGGCGTCGTCTCCGACCGTATCCTCCGGCACTGCGTTTGATGTCTCCATCCGCGAGGCTCGACCGACCCAGGTCTGGCACGAGCGCTCATCGAGGAACCATCCGAGCCGCTGTGGCGGGCACTCGCCGTCGCCCGGCGCCGACCAGAAGGAGCGTGTCACATGACCATCAAGATTACGCCCAACGACAAGGGCAATCCGCCGGGAAAACTGGCCGAGGCCGAATTGCACTTCACGGACGGGCCACTCGAAGGCCTGAAGCTGATTGGCTTCGCCATCTGGGAACGGCGCGGGGGCGGCGGCGGACGCAACGTCACGTTTCCCGCGCGGCAGTACAGCGTCAACGGCGAGCGCCGGACGTTCGCGTTGCTCCGCCCCGATTGTGGATGCGACAGCACAGAACAAGCTGCGCGAGCTGATTCTGGAGGCCTTCCAGGAGTACGAAGAGCGCGCCGCCATCGCATCGTAGAAGCGGACGTCGGGAACGGTCGCGGTAACAGGCAGGCGGGGGACCTGCTACGAGATCACAGGCAGCAGCCGGGCGTTTTCCTGCTGTCGCTTCGGCGGAAGCGTCCACTCTTCCCGAATGGCCTTGGCGTACTCGGCCTGGAAGAACGACTTCTTCATTCCGCCGTCGATGATGTCCCACGGCAGCACCTGGTCGTGGCTGCGATCGCGGAAGATGAAGAAGTCCGCGTCCACCCCGCTTTCCGCAACCGCTGCGCGCCAGTTCTGCCCGTTTCGCTCCGCGGCCTCGATGGCAGGAGCGACGCGACGATCGCCGAGCGATAGCAGCGCCTGATAGTAGGAGTGTCGTTCCGACTTGATGTTGAAATACACGTTGTCGATCCCGGCCATCAGGCTGCGTAACCGTTTGATCTTCCGTTCGGTGACGGTCGGATCCTCCATCGGGAGCCACTGGTACGCCGTGCCGGGTTTGGGAATCAACGGATTTACGCTGCCGACGATCCGGCCGATCTGCCCCTTCGTGCGGGCGTGCATCAGCATCCGTTCGCGAATCTGCAGCGTCAGATCGCGAATCGCCACCAGGTCGTCGTCGGTTTCGGTTGGGAGGCCGATCATGTAGTAGAGCTTCAGGTTCTCGAAGCCGTTCGCGAAAATCAATCCGGCCCGATCGAGAATCTCGTCGTTGGTCACCGTCTTGTTCACGACGCGGCGGAGCCGATCCGAGCCGGTTTCCGGCGCGATGGTGAGCCCCCGTTCGCCGCTTTGCCGCAGCACCCGCACGATCGACTCGGTCAGATCGTCCAGCCGCAGCGAGGCGGGGCTGATCGCGTAGCCCATCTCCAAGAGGCGTGCGAGGATGCGATCAATCTCGGGGTGGTCGCACAGCGCGATCGACACCAGCCCGACGCGGTTGGCGTACGGTTTGGCCGCGGCGGCAAGCTCCAGAATCCGGTCGGCTGGAAACGGGCGGACGGGCAGGTAGTTGTAGCCCGCCCAGCAGAACCGGCACAGGTTCGCGCATCCCCGGACCACTTCCACGAGAAACCGGGAACCGAACTCGGTTTCGGGCGTAAAGATACTCGTGGCAGGCGGATCGAGCGCGTCCGTCGTTTTCACGGCGGCCTTGAGGACGGGAAACGGTGCCCCCGAGCCGGCAGCGACGGCAAAGCCGCTCAGCGAACCGTCAGCCGCATATTGCGGCGTGTAGAAAGACGGCACATAGAAGCCGCGCTCCCGGGCGAGCAGCCGCAACAGATCGGGCGGTCGACGGCTTCACGAAAGGCGCGGTCGAGCGCGGGCACCAGCACCTCGCCCTCCCCCGCCGCGATGAGGTCGGCGAACGGCGCCAGCGGCTCGGGATTGACGAATGTCACCGCGCCGCCGATGAGCACCAGCGGATGGTGCGCGTTGCGCTCGGCAGCGTAGCGCGGGAATGCCGGCCAGCCGGAGAAGCGTCAGGACGTTCACGTAGTCCCATTCGAACGAAACGGAGAACGCGACGACGTCGAACTCGCCGACCGGCGTCTGCGATTCGAGCGAGACGAGCGGCGTTTTCGAGGCGAGCAGCCCGGCGAGCTCCTGTTTCGGCGGCAGAAACACGCGCTCGCAGGCGATGTCGTCCTGGGCATTCAACAGGCGGTAAACCGTCTGGAATCCGAGGTTCGACATCCCGACCCAATAGGTGTTGGGAAACGCAAGCGCGACCCGCAGGCGAGCTGCCCGGTGGCTTGCGGATGTAGCCGGTTTCTTTCGCGAGCGTTGCGAGTGCGCGTTCGCGCTGTTCCCAGGATTTCAATGGTGCGGCAGCTGGAGCTTACACGTCGACGTTCGCGGACGCCGTGGATTTACCTAGTCTATCACCGCGACCGCCGGCCTCGCGGCTCCTATCCTTCCTGCCGCCGGAGGAATGCCGGGATGTCAAAGGTTGAGCTGAGATCGAAGCCCCCGTCGGCCTCTGCCGGGGGTTCGGCAGCCGCCGACGCCGCCATCGCGCCATTCACCGCCAACGGAAGATCGAGCAGCGGCCGCCGCGTCAATGAAAGGCGCGGCACGATCAACGGCTCGGCGGTCGACGGCACCGGGACGGCCATTCCCGGGCCGAACCCGCTGATCGGCGTATGGCGTCAGGTCCACCGGGGTCTGCGCGGCGGATTGCGAGGGCCGGGCAACGGCCGGCGACCCGAAGCCGGTGGCGATCACCGTGATCTTCACCTTGCCGTTGAGCGCGGAGTCGACGACGGCTCCGAAGATGATGTTGGCGTCCTCGTCCGCTGCTTCCTGAATAATCGTCGAAGCATCGTTCACTTCGACCAGCGACAAATCCGGACCACCGGTCACGTTGATGATCACGCCCCGCGCGCCATTCACCGACGCGCCTTCGAGCAACGGACTCGAAATCGCGCGGCGCGCAGCTTCGACCGCCCGATCCTGTCCCTCGGCGATGCCGGTGCCCATCATCGCGAGCCCCATGCCGGACATGATGGTCTTCACGTCCGCGAAATCGAGGTTGATGAGCCCGGGGACCAGGATGAGATCCGAAATGCCCTGGATCGCCTGCCGGAGCACGTCGTCGGCCGTCGCGAAGGCTTCAATGAGGGGGGTGGAACGGTCGATGATGGAGAGCAGCCGTTCGTTGGGAATCGTGATGATCGTGTCGACGCAGTCGCGCAGCGCCTCGAGTCCGTGTTCGGCCTGGATCTGCCGTTTTCGGCCTTCGAACTTGAACGGCTTGGTGACGACCGCGACGGTCAGGGCGCCGAGTTCGCTGGCCAGGCTCGCGATCACCGGAGCGGCGCCCGTGCCGGTGCCGCCGCCCAGGCCGGTGGTCACGAACACCATGTCGGCGCCGTTGAGGGCTTGAATGATTTTCTCGGTATCCTCGAGCGCCGCGGATCGGCCGACGTTGGGATCCGCTCCGGCTCCGAGGCCTTTCGTGAGCTTGGCTCCGATCTGCAGCTTGATCTGTGCCGCATTGGTCTGAAGCGCCTGCAGGTCGGTGTTGGCGACGATGAACTGGACACCGTCCAGCCCGACCCGGACCATGCGGTTGACGGCGTTGCCGCCGCCGCCGCCGACGCCGATGACCTTGATGCGCGCCCCCATCCGCTCTTCTTCTTCGAGCCTGAGTCGCAGCCCGCGGCCATTCGTCGCCTCGCCAGCGTCATGAGTCTTGTGGAAGTCGGCCATTCGTCACTCCCTTGTATGTAGTCAGGTGTTGAGCGTCGTTCCGCGTGTCGTGCGGGTCGCCGAACCCGCCGTGTCGTCCCGCCGCGCGCATCAAAAGAACTCCCGGAACAATCCCCGCAGCCTGCCCGCCACGCGCACCAGAGCGCCCGCACCAACCGGAGCGCGGGAGGCATCGCCCCGCGAGTTGCGACACCCGTACAGCGCGAGGCCGACACCGGTCGCGAACGTCGGGCTGTTCACGTGATCCGCGAGGCCCCCGACCCCGGCTGGGCACCCGCGGCGAATCGGCAGGTCGAAAATCTGCTCCGCGATCTCCGGCATGCCGTCGAGGATCGCGCCGCCGCCGGTCAGCACGATTCCGGAGTTGAGGCTCTTCTCGTACCCGGCCCGGCGAATCTCGTCCCAGACCAGGTGGAAGATCTCTTCCGCCCGCGGCTGAAGGATCTCCGAGAGGATCCGCCTGGCCATCACGCGGGGCTTTCTGCCGCCGACGCTCGCGACCTCCATCGTCTCGTCCTCGTCGACCATGCCCGAGAGCGCGCAACCGCATTTCCGTTTGATCTTCTCCGCGTCCGGCACGGGTGTGCGCAGTCCGACCGCGATGTCGTTCGTGAAGTGGTCGCCCCCGATGGCGACGACGGCCGTGTGCCAGAGGCTGCCGCGCTCGTGGATGGCGATGTCGGTGGTGCCCCCGCCGATATCGACCAGCGCGACGCCAAGCTCCTTCTCGTCCTCCGTCAGCACCGATTCGCTCGCCGCGAGCTGCTCGACGACCGTTTCGGCGACGTTGACCCCGGCCCGGTTGACGCACGCCACGATGTTCTGCGTGGAGCTCTGGCTGCCGCTGATGATGTGAACATTCACTTCGAGGCGGGCGCCGGTCATCCCGATCGGCGCGCCGATGCCGTCCTGCTCGTCGACCACGAAGTCCTGCGGCAGCACGTGCAGGATCTCGCGTCCCGTCGGCAGCGAGACCGCTTTGGCGGCGTCGATCGCGCGCCGGACGTCTTCGCGTGTAATCTCACGATTCTTGCCGGCCACCGCGATCACGCCGCGGCTGTTGAATCCTTTGATGTGCGGGCCCGACAGGGCGAGATGCACGGAGTCGATCTCGACACCGGCCATCAGCTCGGCCTCGTCGATCGCCTTCTTGATCGAGTCGACGGCGGTCGCGAGGTTCACGACGACGCCGCGCCGGATGCCGCGCGACTCGGCCACGCCGAGCCCGACGATGTCGAGCCCTCCGGCCTCCAGCATCTCGCCGACCACGGCCGTGACCTTCGAGGTGCCGACGTCGAGTCCCACCAGATACCGCTCTTTACGTGCCACTCTGCCTCCGGATTGCTGCCTGTCGCTGCGGACTCACGACCACCTGCCCGGTCGCCACGACTATCGCCGCGCGAGTGCCGATCGGGACGCTCCCACCGGCCGCACGTAGATCCGATCGCCGAACCGCAGATCCACGTAGTCGATCTGCTGAACCCGTTCCCGCAGCGCCTCCGCGAGATCGACATATGACTGCAGGCGGGGCAGGAATCGATCCTCCCCCACGTAGAGCACCGCGGGATCCCCGCTCAAGATCACGGCGGCGTTGTGCAGATCGCTGACGTCAACCTGCGATACCCGTCGCGCAATCTCGGGTCGGGATCCGACCGACGCGATCAGTCTCGCGGCGAGCTCGGCACGCGCCGCGTCCGTTCGTCCGCCCTCCGGCCCGGCGGCGGGCGGCGTCAGGCCGTCGATGATCGGCAGATCGAAATCGGCGTATTGCGACCCGTACTCGTCCATCACAACGGCCCGTTCGTCGACGAGGTAGAGCCGGCCGTCGATGCGCGCGATGCCGATTGGCTGACGTTCCGACACGACCACTTCGACCGTCGACGGCAGCAACCGCCGCAGCGCCGCGTCGCGCACCCAGGGCGACGAGAGCAGCCGGAGCCGCCAGGCGGACAGATCGGCCCAGACGATGTTCTCGCCCCGCAGGCCCGCGAGCACCGCGAGGACCTCGCCGCTCGACAGCCGGTCGGTTCCCCGGACGAGGATTCGATCAACCTGCAGCAGACGAGCGTGCCTGAGGACGCCGCCGCCGCGATAGGCGCCGTACACCGCGATGAGCACGAGCACGCCGTACGTGACCGCCGGCCGGATGAGGCCGCGCCACTTCCCCCGGCGCCGCGCCGGTTTGATGTGCGCACGGCGAAACCGTTTGTCCGCCGGTGCGGAAATCGGGCTCACGCCGACGCCCCCTTCAGCAACTCGATCAATCGATCCGGCACCGCACTGATCGACCCGGCGCCCAGCGTGATCACCACGTCGCCGCGCCGCGCGATCCGCGCCACGGCGGGCGCCACGTCGTCGAGCCGCGGCACCAGATCGACCTGCGCGGCCGTGCTGCGGCGGATCGACTCGGCGAGGACGTCGATGCGTCACACCGGCGATCGGATCCTCGCCGGCGGCGTAGATGTCGGTCAGCACGACGTGATCGGCATCCTTCAGCGCCGGTCCGAACGCCGCCATCAGCGATGCCGTGCGCGTAAAGCGGTGCGGCTGAAAGACCACGACGATGCGGCGGTTCAACGGGCGGGCGGCAGCCAGGACGGCTGCGATTTCCGTCGGATGATGGCCGTAGTCGTCCACCACGAGAATGCCGTTCGGCTCGCCGCGCACGTCGAAGCGCCGCTCCGCCCCGCGGAATTCGCGCAGGCCGGCGGCGAGGCGCTCGAACGGCAGGTCGAGCTCGAGCCCGACGGCTATGGTGCCGAGCGCGTTCTGCAGGTTGTGGCGGCCCGGCACGTTCAACGTCAACGAGCCCAGCGTGACGATCGACTGTGCCGGGTCCGTGGCTCCGCGGGCCCGGCGCTTCACCGTGGCGCTCGACCGTCAGCGGCCCGAGTGCCACGTCGACTGCTGTGACATCCGCGTCAGGAGCGTCGACGCCGTAGGTGATCACGCGACGCCTCATGCGGGGAACGACCGCCGCAAGATGCGCGTCGTCGGCGCAGGCGATGACGGCGCCGAAAAACGGGACCTTGTTGGCGAAATCGACGAACGCCTGCTGGAGGTCGTCGAATCCGCTGTAGCTCTCGAGGTGTTCGTAGTCGATGTTCGTAATCACCGCAATTGTCGGAAACAGCTTGAGAAAGCTCCGGTCGCTCTCGTCCGCCTCCGCGACCATCAGCTCGCCGCGTCCCAGGCGCGCGTTGCTGCCGAAGGCGCTGAGCCGCCCGCCGATCACCGCCGTCGGATCCAGCCCGGCGCGTTCCAGCACCAGCGCGATCATCGACGTCGTCGTCGTTTTCCCGTGCGCGCCCGCGACCGCGATGGCGTAGCGCAGACGCATGAGCTCGGCGAGCATCTCGGCGCGCGGAATGACGGGGATCTGCCGCCGCTCCGCTTCGACGACCTCGGGGTTCCCCGCCCGAACCGCCGCCGAGACCACGACGACGTCGGCGCTTCCCACGTGTTCCGCCGCATGCCCGTGCGACACCTCGATGCCCAGGGTCATCAGGCGGTCGGTCACGTTCGACTGCCTGGCGTCGGAGCCGGTCACGACGAACCCGAGGTTCGCGAGCAGCTCGGCGATCCCGCTCATGCCGATGCCGCCGATGCCGATGAAATGGACGCGCCGCGTCTTGCCTAACACCGCCGCTCGGCTTCGACGACGGCGTCGCGCGCGCGGCCCTGTTCCGGCCCGCGCTCCATCACGGGCGCCGAACGCGCAGATCGAACGCCGAACGGAACGGCGAACGCGAACGATCACCCTATTAGCTCCAGTGCCCGATCGACGATGACGCGCGCGGCGTCGGGCCTCGCCAGCGCCCGAGCGGCCCGCCCGAGCCGGGCCCGCGCGTCGGCATCGGCGGCCAGCGACAGAATCCGTCGCGCCAGAACAGGCCCGGTGGCGTCGGCCTGCAGCAGCACCTCGGCGGCGCCGGTCGCTGCGAGCGCGTCGGCGTTCTTCCGCTGATGGTCGTCGGTGGCGCTTGGCAGCGGAATCAGGATCGCCGCCTTGCCGGCCGCTGCGATCTCCGCCAGCGTCGTCGCACCGGCGCGACACACGATCAGGTCCGCCTGTCCGATGCGCCGTCCCATGTCGAACAGAAACGGCTCGACTTCAGCCTCGAGGCCCGCTCGCTGGTAGGCGACTCGGACCATCTGCACATCGCGCTCGCCCGTTTGGTGTGTGAGACGAAGCTGCGAACCGCCGGCTGCCAGCTCCGCCGCTGCCTCCACCATGGCCGCGTTGATGGCGTGCGCGCCCTGGGACCCGCCAAACACGAGCACCTTCGTGATCGGCGATCCTGATGATTCGTCATGCCCCCCGGCCTCCGCATCGACTCGTGCCGCTGCCAGGAACTCCGGCCGAACCGGATTGCCGCTGACGAAGGCCTTCGATCCGAAGAAGGCCTTCGTGTGGTCGAACGTCACTGCCGCCGCCTGCACGATGGGCGCGAGCAGCCGGTTCGTGAGGCCGGGCACCGCGTTCTGCTCGAGCAGCATCGTCGGCACACCCCGCAGCGCCGCCGCGAGCACCACGGGACCCGAGCTGAATCCACCGACCCCAATCACGAGGTGCGGTCTGTGCGCCGACACGAGGCGCCAGCTGTCCAGCAGACCGACCGGCAGCAGCGCCGCGCCGCGCGCGCGGCCGATCATCGACTTGCCTTTGATCCCGCCGCTGCGTATCAGTTCCAGCGCGAAGCCCTCGCGCGGCACGACGCGCGTCTCGATCCCGCGCGCCGTCCCCGCGAACACAATCCGCGCGTCCGGCCGGCGCGCGAGAAGCTCCCGCGCGACCGCGATGCCCGGGTACAGGTGACCACCCGTGCCACCCCCGGCGATCATGACGCGCAACGGCTCGTTCATCTGCGTCGGGTCCGGCTTCCGGCTTCGCGCAATCGGTTCGTCCCGTCATGCCTGCGGCGACGCGTGCTGCGAAACATTGAGCAGGACACCCATGCCCAGCAGGTTGATGATCAGTGACGATCCGCCGGCGCTCACGAACGGCAGGGGGATGCCCTTTGGTCGGCATCAGACCGAGCACGACGCTCATGTTCACAAACGCCTGCACGGCGACCATCGTCGTCAGCCCGATCGCCAGCAGCGCGCCGAAGGAATCGGGGGCGCGAAGCGCGATCCGAAGGCCGCGCCAGCTGATGACGCAGAAGCAAGCCAGCACGAGCGTCGCGCCGATCAGGCCGAGCTCCTCCGAGATCACGGCGTAGATGAAATCCGTGTGCGGCTCGGGAAGATAGAAGAGCTTCTGAACGCCGTTCATCAGTCCGCGGCCGGCCACTCCGCCTGTTCCGACGGCGATGAACGATTGAATGATCTGAAAGCCGTCGCCGAGCGGGTCCTCCCACGGGTTCAGGAACGTCAACACGCGGCGGCGGCGATACTCGCTGCCCATGACGAGCATCGCGACGACTGGGAGCGCCGCGAGCGCCGCGCCCGCGATGTACGCGTAGTTGACCCCCGCCCCGAAGACCATCGCCGCCGCGATGATCGCGAGCGACATCGCGGTGCCGAAGTCGGGCTCGACGACGATCAGGGCGACGAGACCGGCCACCACGATGCCGATGGGCAGCAGCGCGTAGCCGATGTCGTTGATCCGGTGCATGCGCCGCTCGAGCAGCGCCGCAATGAAGAAGATGACGCTCAGCTTGGCGAGCTCCGATGGCTGGACGCCAAGCCCGCCGATACCGAACCAGCGGCGCGCGCTGTTGTGCGGGGGGCTGAACAGCACGGCGACGAGCGCCAGTGTCACGACGGCGAGACCGGACCAGATGAATGCCGGGGCGCGGTAGTGACGGTAGTCAATCCGCATCACGATGCCGAGAAAGGCGATCCCCAGCGTCGCCCACATCAACTGCTTGGTCAGGAAGCGATACGGCTCCTGATAGCGCTCGAGCGCCACGAGCGCGGATGCGCTGTACACCATGACGATGCTCAGCCCCACCAGCAGGATGGTCGTCAGGAACAGCACCCGATCGGACTTGAGTTTGCGTGCCATTTGCGCCTATAAAGCTGAGCCGTCTATCACCCGACATACTGTGAGCGGTCAGCAGTCACCGGTCGGCCTTCGGGCAAAGGCACCAGCTTCGCAGGCCGGGGCAGCCTGCGCTCCCAGCAGCCAGTCCTTCACCGCAAAGACCGACTGATGACTGCTCACCGTTCACAGCCCCACGGCGGGTCCACCGAGGACCCGCCCGACATCGCCTCAACGTCCGGCCAGTCGAGCGAGCCGCGCGACCTCCTCTTTGAAGCGGCGTCCGCGCTCGGCGTAGTCGCGGAACATGTCGAAGCTGGCGCACGCCGGCGCCAGCAGAACGACGCCCGCCGGCTTCGCGAGCTCGAAGGCGATCGCCACGGCTTCTTCGAAGGACCCCGCGGCGTGGACGTCGACCGCATCCGCCAGGGCCTCCCGCACAAGAGAGCCTGGCCTCGCCAATGGCGACGACCGCCTTCGCGCGCGCGACGAGCGGCGCACGCAACACCCGCAGGTCGCCGCCCTTGAAGCGGCCGCCGATAATCGGCACGAGGCCGCGATCGAAGCTTTCGATGGCGCGAAGAGCGGATTCGACGTTGGTCGCCTTGGAGTCGTTCACGAAACGCACGCCGGCGACCTCGGCCACCAGCTCCATCGCATGCTCGAGACCGCCGAATGACTCGACGGCGGCGGTCATCGCCGCCGGCGCGGCTCCCGCGATCGATCCCACGGTGGCCGCCGCCATCACGTCGCTGACGAGATGTGGCCCGAGCAGGCGGATCGCCGTGAGCGGCACCAGCCGCTCGGTCTGCGGGCCGCTGCGATCGACGATCCAGCCGTCCTCGACCACGGTCCCTTCCGCCAGCCACGCATGTCGCGCGAAGAGGCGCTTTGCCGCGCGGCCTCGTTCCGCCAGCCGGAGGACCGACGGGTCGTCTGCGTTGATGACCGCCCAGTCCTCTGGACCCTGGTTGTCGAAGATTCGGGCCTTCGCCGCGGCGTAGGCCTCGACGGTCGGGTGCCGGTCCAGATGATCGGGCGAGAAGTTGAGCATCACGGCGATCCACGGATGAAACGTCTCGATCTCCTCGAGCTGAAAGCTGCTGGTCTCGACGACGTGCACCGTGTCCGGCGTCGACGCCGTCACCTGGGCGCTGAGCGGCGCGCCGATGTTGCCGCCGACCGTGACCTTGAAGCCGGCCGTTTCGAGAATCCGTCCCGTCAGCGCGGTCGTGGTCGATTTCCCCTTCGTGCCCGTGATCGCGATCACGCGACCCTGCAGCCACCTCGAGGCCAGCTCGACTTCGCCAATCACCGCGATCCCCGCGGGCGCGGGCGGCGGCGATGACGGGCTGGTCGGGCGGCACGCCCGGGCTCAACACGACCAGGTCGGCGCTCGTGAAGGTCTCTTCCGCATGGCCGCCGAGCTCGAGCCCGACGCCAAGCGCTTCGAGCGCCCGCGCTTCCGGCACCTCAGATCGCGTGTCCGACAGCGTCACGCGCGCCCCGCGCCGCACGAGCAGCTCCGCCGCGGCGAGCCCGCTGCGCGCCGCCCCGGCGACCGTGATTCGCTTTCCCGCGACATCGAACCCGTTCATGCCTCTCTGTCATGTCACCGCAGCTTCAACGTCGTCAGACTGAACAACGCGAAGATGATCGCGACGATCACGAAGCGCGTGATCACCTTCGGCTCGCTCCACCCGATCAATTCGAAATGATGATGGAGTGGCGCCATGCGGAACACGCGCTTGCCGGTCAGCTTGAACGAGGCGACCTGGATGATCACCGACAGCGCCTCGATCACGAACACGCCGCCGACGATGCCGAGCAGCAGCTCCTGCTTGATCAGAATGGCGACCGTGCCGAGCGCCGCGCCCAGCGCCAGCGATCCCGACGTCGCCCATGAACACTTCCGCCGGATACGAGTTGTACCAAAGGAACCCCAGCGAGGCGCCGACCAGCGCGCCGCAGAAAATCGTCAGCTCCGCCGCCGGAGGGAATCGGACCAGCAGCAGGTATTCGGCAAGCACCCGGTGCCCGGTGACGTACGCCAGTGCCGTGTAGGCGGCGGCCGCGATCGCGAACGTACCGATCGCGAGGCCGTCCAGGCCGTCGGTCAGGTTGACGGCGTTCGACGATGCCACGAGCACGAACACGGCGAACGGCAGGTAGCCCCAGCCCAGATCCGGAATCAGGTCCTTGAAGAACGGGAAAATGAGCCGCGTGTTGTACAGCGCCTGCCGCGCCAGCACGAGCAGCACGATCCCGACCATGATCCCGATCAGGATCTGCAGACCCATCTTGTGACGCGGCCGCAGTCCGTGATGGTCCCGCCGCACGATCTTCAGGTAGTCGTCGAGGAACCCGACGGCGCCGAAGGACACCGTCGTCAACACCGCGATCCAGACGTATACGTTCGTGAGATCCGCCCACAGCAGAGTGGGAACCAGCGCCGCCGTCAGGATCAGGAAGCCGCCCATCGTCGGCGTGCCCGCCTTGAGACGATGCGAGGTCGGACCCTCCTGCCGAATGACCTGCCCGATTTGAAACTCGCGCAGCTTGCGGATCATCCAGGGGCCGAAGATCAGGCTGATCGCCAGCGCCGACAGGCTCGCCGCGGCCGTGCGAAACGTGATGTAGCGGGTCACGTTCAGCACCGAGAATTCGGTGTGGAACGGGATAGAGAAGGCGAAACAGCATCGGTCCTACACAACACCGGAGTTGCTGCGCCGGCGTGACAGCGCTTCACGCGCGACCGCGACGTCGTCGAATGGGAGTACCTGAGTGCCGATCACCTGGTACTTCTCATGCCCTTTACCGGCGATGAGCACGAGGTCCCCTGGACCAGCCAGCTCGATCGCCGTCGAGATGGCTTCGCGGCGATCGACAACGCTCATCAGCCGCTGGCTGCTGTCGCGTCGGGTATCGGGGGTAATCCCGCGCTGGATCTCCTCGATGATCCGCGTCGGATCCTCGCTGCGCGGGTTATCCGACGTGATCAGGATCAGATCGCTCAGGCGGCCCGCGACGGCGCCCATCAGTGGACGCTTGGTGCGATCGCGATCCCCGCCGCAGCCGAACACCGTAATCAACCGCTTCCGCGTGAGCGGCCGGGCGGTCTCGAGCAGATTGCGCAGTGCATCGTCGGTGTGCGCGTAATCGACGACCACGGTGACCTCGTCCTTCGCGCCAGAGACGACCTGGAACCGCCCCGGCACGCCCGCCAGCGCCGCGACGCCCCGTTCGATGGCGTCGAAGGGCAGCCCGAGCGCCGTGCCGGTCGAAACCGCGGCCAGGATGTTGTACACATTCGGTCGTCCGACCAGGGTCGATCGAATCGGGAGCGTGCCGCGCGGCGTGCGAACGTCGAAGGTCAGCCCCTCGAGGGAAAACGACAGCGGCCCCGGCATGATGTCGGCCGGGCGGTCGATCGCGTAGGTCACCGGTCGGCCGACGAGCCCGACAAGAGCGGCGCCGCGAGGATCGTCGAGGTTGATCAAGCTCGGCGCGTCGCGCGGGAGCATCTCGAACAGGCGTCGCTTGGCCTGAAAATACGCCTCCATGTCGGCGTGAAAATCGAGGTGGTCGCGCGTCAAGTTGGTGAATACGCCGGCGGCGAACCTCATCCCGTCCACGCGATGAAGCGACAAGCGCGTGAGAGGAGACCTCCATCGCGCACGCGCCGCAGCCGCGATCCACCATTTCGCGCAGCAGGCCCTGCACCTCGGGAGCTTCCGGCGTCGTGTGTGTCGCCTCGCGGATCTCCTCGCCAATGCGGTAGCCCACCGTTCCGAGCACCCCGCACGGCACGTTCGCCGCTTCAAAAATCGACGCCATGAGAAACGCCGTGGTGGTCTTGCCGTTGGTGCCGGTGATGCCGACGACCTGCATGTCGCGGCTCGGATGCCCGTGAAAGGCGTCGGCGAGGATCGCCAGCGCGCGGCGCGCGTTCGCAACGACGACCCACGGCACGTCCGTGCCGGCCGGCGCCGGTTGCTCCGAGACGACGACGACGGCGCCGCGTTCGATCGCCTGGCGGGCGTAAGAGGCGCCGTCGGCATGGAGGCCTTTGAGCGCGACGAACAGGTGACCGCTTTCGGCCCGGCGCGAGTCATACGTAATCGCCGGTGACGACCGCGTCGGACGCGTCGGCACGTGAACCGTCGTCGGCTCGAATCAGCCCGTCCGCGCGAAGCGCCGCGTGCAGGTCGGCCCACGTCATGGCTGGTCCATGCGCGCCGGAACGGCCGGTGGCGTGCGATCGAGAACCAGGCGGCACACCGCACCCTCCTCGATCGAGGCTCCCGCAGCCGGTTCCTGGAACACGACGAAGCCGTCGCCTGTCATGTGTCCTGATAACCCGAGCGTCACGAGCTTTCTCATGGCATCGCGGGCGCTCATGCCGCGCAGATCGGGAATGGTGCCGGCAGGTCCGCCGTGCACGACGCTCACGATCGTCGCTGCTCCAGGATCGGCGGACGAGATAGGCGCACTCGGGTCGCCGCGTGCGACCAGCACCGGCGGCGCCGGATCAACCGTCGGGGCGACGCCCAGATATCTGAGCGTCGCTTCCGCGATCCGCTGGAAGATGGGCGCGGAGACCATGCCGCCGCTGTTGCTGCCTGCGTGCGGGGCGTCGATCACCACGATGATCGCCACCACTGGATCGCGCGACGGGAGAAAGCCGACGAACGACACGTTGTTTTCGGAGCCGGAATAGCGCCCGCCGATCAGCTTCGAGGCGGTGCCCGTTTTTCCGGCGACCGTGAAACCGGGAATCTGGGCGAGCTTCGCGGTTCCGCGGGTGACGACCTGTTCCATGATCGTCGTCATCACGTCGGCGGTCTCGCGGCTGACCGTGCGCCGAAGGACCTTCGGCCGGACGGCGTAGCGCCGGCTGTCCCGGTACATCGCCCGTACGACGCGGGGCTCGACGAGCTCTCCCCCGTTGGCAATCGAGCTGACGGCCGCCACCATCTGCAGCGGCGTCACGCCGACCTGGTAGCCCATCGACACCGAGGCGAGCGCGCGGTCCGTCCACTTCGCCGGATCCCAGACGATGCCTGGACTTTCGCCAGGGAAATCGGGCGAGATCGGTTGGCCGAACCCGAACCGCTGCACGTACCGGCTGAGCCGAGAGACGCCGACCTGAAACCCGATCTTGACCGCCCCGACGTTGCTCGACTTGACGATGACGTCGGCGAAGGACAGGACGCCGTAGTTGTGTCTTCCGTATTCGTCGATGAGGTCGCCCCCGACCCGGATCACGCCGGGGCTGGTATCGATCAACGTCTCGATCGGCATGACGTGTTCTTCGATCGCGGCGGAAGCCGTGACGATCTTGAACGTCGAGCCCGGCTCGTACAGATCCTGAACGGCGCGATTGCGCTGATGGGTCTCCGGGAAGCTGCGATAGGCGTTGGGGTTGAACGTCGGCTCGTTCGCCATCGCGAGAATTTCGCCGGTGCGCGGATTCATGACGATCGCGCTGCCGCCGGCGGCCCGGTTCTCGACCACGCCTGCATGCAGCTCGCGCTCGGCGATGTGCTGCAGGTACTCGTCGATCGTGAGCTCGAAGGTCGCCCCGCCGGTCGGGACGTCCGAGGGACGCTCGAAGCGGCTGAACGCGCGTCGCCGCGCATCGGTGTGAATCTGGACCTTGCCGTCCTTCCCGCGGATCTGTTTTTCGTAGGCGAATTCGATCCCGCCGAGCCCGTTGTTGTCCAGGCCGACGAAGCCGAGCAGATGCGCACCCAGCTCCCTGTTGGGATAGAAGCGGCGGCTCTCCTTCAGGAAGCCGATGCCCTTCCAGGTTGAGATCGGCGACGCGTCGCGCCTGGTCGGGCGAGACCTGCCGGCGGACGTACGCGAAGTTCTTCTGCCGGCGAAGCCGGTCGGCGAGGCCCTGCCGTTCTCGGTCCTTGCAGTCGCGCAGCGCGTCGCAGAGCCGCACGGCCGCTGCCGCGTGATCGGAGATTTCCGAGGGGACGGCGTAGATCGTGTCGGCGTCGACGCTCGTCGCCAGCACGCGGCCGCGCCGGTCGAGGATGTCACCGCGCTTGGCGGGAGCGGCGATCGTCCGAAGCTGCTGCCGTTCCGCGCGAGCCATCAGATCGGCGCGGGCGATCACCTGGAGATCGACGAGCCGCAGCTCGATTCCGATCGCCCAGAGACCGAGCACGACCGCCGCGACGGTGGTCCGCCGCTTCACGGTCACGCGCCAGTCTGTCGCCGGCTCGCGCACGCTTCCCGTCCTTTGGCTCTGGCGCGGGATGACGCGCCGTGTCTGATCGGTCACCGCCGGGCAATGACCGACCGGTCCGGTGGATCCGCCGGCAGCACACGTTCAATGACAATCGCCTCGTTGCGCGTCGGCGCGACGAGATGCAGTTGCTGTAACGCCAGTGCCTCGATGCGCTTGGGGGACCGCAGCGTTTCGATCTCGAGCCGCAGCTGTCGGGCCGCGTCCTCCTCGAAGGCCCGCTCCTTCTGCATCTGTTCGACCTGATAGCCGTGCTGCAGCAGCTCGAAGTGCTGCCACGCAGAGAACAGCAGCACCAGCACCACGAAGCCGGCAATCCCCACCAGAGACCACAACTCGCGCTGGCGCGCCTGGTCCATCTCGCGCACGATGGGGTTGTTCCGGACGTCCTTCTTGATGGCGTATTCGAAGGCTTCAGCCATTGTTCACCCGCATCACTGTCAGGCCAGACGCTCCGCCGCCCGCAGTTTGGCGCTGCGCGCCCGCGGGTTGCGGACGCACTTCCTCGTCGCTCGGCACGATCGGCTTCTTCGTCAGCACCTTCACGGCCGCCTCGCCGCCGTGCTCCAGCGCTCGCAGGGTGTGCTTGACGATGCGGTCCTCGAGCGAGTGGAACGCGATCACCACGAGACGCGCGCCTGCGTGCAGCCGCCGGACCGCTGACGCGAGAAAGCGATCGAGTCCCTCGAGCTCGCGGTTCACCCAGATGCGCAGCGCCTGGAAGGTGCGCGTCGCCGGGTCGATGCGCATGTATCCGCGCCGCGGCACGGCACGTCGCACGATCGCGGCAAGCCGGCCGGTGGTCTCAATCGGCTCCTCCCGCCGCGCCGCGACGATCGCCCGCGCGATCCGCCGCGAAAAGCGCTCTTCGCCGTACGCGTAAATCCCGTCGGCGAGCTCGAGCTCCGTGGCACGAGCCACGACCGCGGCCGCGGTGTCGCCGCTCGTGATGTCCATTCGCATGTCGAGCGGCTCATCGCGCTGGAAGCTGAATCCGCGACCAGGCGTCTCGAACTGCAGCGACGACACGCCGAGATCGGCCAACGTCCCGTCCACGAGGCGAATGCCGCGCTGGTCGAGGACCTCATCCAGGTCGCGATAATCGGCGTGGACGAGCTCCACGCGGCCGGCCCAGGGCGCCAGCGTCTCGCGCGCGATCGCGAGCGCCTCACGGTCGCGGTCGACGCCGATCACGCGCGTCGCACCCGCCTCGAGCAGCGCGCGAGCGTGGCCGCCAAGCCCCACCGTGCAATCGACGTACACGCCGCCCCGATCGGCGCGCAAGAACTGCAGCGCTTCGGTCGTCAGCACGGGAACGTGCGCGATCAAATGCCGAACTCCGCCAGCGCGCGCGCGTCGTCTTCCGTGTACAGCTCGCGCTGCATCTTGGTCAGGAAGCGATCGTGGTTCCAGACGTCGAGGAAGTTGAACTGGCCCAGCACGTCGACGACGCCCGCCATCGTGGCGGCTTCGCGCAGACGCGCCGGGATCAGCACGCGCCCCTGCGCGTCGAGCTCGCCAACCTGTCCGAAGTAGTTGATCCGATCGAGAAACCGCACCCGCGAGGGGTGCGTGGACGGCATGTCGCCGAGCTTCTGTTCGATGTCGAGCCAGACGGGCATGGGATAGATGCGCACGTACTCGCCGGACAAGCTGGTCAGGAACAGCTCCCGGCCGTGCTTGCTCTCGAGGAGGGTGCGAAAGCTCTGCGGAACCTTGAGTCGCCCCTTGTCATCGATGCCAGCCTGCGCGCTGCCCCTAAACACGCGACACTACTCCACTTCTAACCACAATTTTCCACCGGCAGGGCATAGTAAGTGGTGGCTCACCGCAATGTCAACCGCAAAAGCATAACCCCATCAGTAAGTTACGCCAAATATTCGCCTTTTGCTCGCCTCGCCGGGCCGGACCCCGCAAACGGGCCCACGGAACGGGCTGCCGGGGACGTCGAAGCGGCATGCTACGATGCGAGGTTTGTCATGCTCAGAGCAGCCTTGATAGGGTTCGGATCCAGCGGGAAGTCCACGCTGTTTCAGCTCATGACCAGCGCCAGGGAAACGGCGCGCCCGGCCCATGGGAAGGGCGAAGCCGTCATCGGTATCTCGAAGGTGCCTGATGCGCGGCTCGACCGCCTGACGACGATGTACAACCCGCGAAAGCGGGTGCCGGCGACCGTGGAGTTTTCAGATCTGGCGGCGGTGGGCGGCGCCACGAGCGGCGCGCAGGCGCTCGTCGATGTGGTGGCGTACAAGAACGCCGACGCGCTCGTTCATGTGCTGCGGGCGTTCCGCGATCCGGCCGTTCCCCACCCGTCGGGGTCGATCGATCCGGCACGCGATGCTCAGGCGATGGAAGACGAGCTGATTCTCGCCGACCTCGGCGTGGCCGAGCGTCGGCTGGAACGGCTGGAGAAGGACCTCAAGAAGAGCCGCACGGCCGAGCTCGAACGCGAACGTGAGGTGCTCACCCTCTGCCGCGCGGCGCTCGAGGAGGCACGTCCGCTGCGCGCCCTCGATTTGAAGGGCGAGGACCAGAAGCGTCTCCGCGGGTTTCAGTTCCTGTCCGCAAAGCCCCTTCTGCTGGTCATCAACCTCGACGAAGCGGAGCTGGCCGGCGGCGGACGCAGCCGTCCACATCGCACGCGCGGCTGAGTCCTCGGGGTTGACGCCGTTTCTGACGCGCGCCGGAACCGCCGCCGCTGCCGTCTGCGCCAAGATCGAACTCGAAATCGCTCAGCTGGAGGCGGCCGACGCGGCGGCGTTTCTCGCCGATCTGGGGCTCTCCGAATCCGGCCTCGATCGCGTGATTCGCGCAAGCTACGATCTGCTCGGCTACATTTCGTTCTTTACCGTCGGCGAGGATGAGTGCCGCGCCTGGTCGATCCCCCGCGGGACCGTGGCGCAACTGGCGGCGAGCGAAATTCACAGCGATATCGCCCGGGGCTTCATTCGCGCCGAAGTCGTCAGCTACGATGCGCTGGTCACCCGGGGGACGATGGCGGCGTGCCGCGATCACGGCGAAGTCCGGCTCGAGGGCAAGGAGTATGTCGTGCAGGACGGCGACGTCATCAACTTCCGATTCGCCACGTAACACACTTGGATTTGGTGCAGAGCGTCGCCGAACAGACCTCCGTCGTCGTGCCGGCCTTCAACGAGGAGGCGGCCATCGGACCGCTCATCGCCGAACTGCTGACCGTCGCGCGCTGGCGCGAGGTTCTCGTCATCGACGATGGATCGGCCGACGACACCGCTCAGCAGGCCCGGGCCGCGGGCGCGCGCGTCATCAGCCATCCCTACAACAAGGGTAACGGCGCGGCGGTGAAGACCGGCATACGCGAAGCCTCGGGCGCCTGCATTCTGATCGTCGACGCGGATGGGCAGCACCGGCCCGCCGACGCGCTGCGGCTCGTGGGTCATCTCGGCGCGTACGATCTGGTCGTCGGGGCCCGGTCGCCGGCGTCGCAAGCGAGCTGGGCGAGACGTGCGGGGAATGCCTCGTTGAATGCGATTGCGGGCTATCTGGCCGGACGGCCGATTCCCGACCTCACGTCTGGCTTTCGTGCCGCGAAGCGCGTCTGCCTGCTCGATTTCCTGCATCTGCTGCCGAACGGCTTTTCGACGCCGACGACGACGACGCTCGCCTTCATGAAGGCGGGGTACAGCGTGCGCTTCGAGCCGATCGAAGCGGCCCGCCGGCGGGGTGAATCCAAGATCAAGCTTGGCTCGGACGGCGTCACCTTTCTTCCTCATCCTGCTGAAAATCATCACGATTTTCAGTCCGCTGCGCATCTTCCTTCCCGTGAGCGCCGTGGCGTTCCTGACCGGCGCCGCATACGCCGTGTGGACGATCGCCACGCAGTCCCATGTGACGAACTCGTCCGTGCTGCTCATCCTGTTGAGCGTCGTCATCTTTCTCATCGGCCTCGTCTCGGAGCAGATCTCGTCCCTGCGGTTCGAAGGACGCAAGCCGTGACGGCCAGCGCGATGGTGATCGTTCCGACATATAACGAGCGCGCGAATCTGCCGGTTCTGATCGCCGCGCTGATGAAGCACCCGGGGGTCCGCGTGCTGGTTGTCGACGATCACTCCCCGGATGGCACGGGCGAGGTGGCCGATCAGCTCGCGCGCGAGCACCCGGGGCGGATGACGGTTCTGCACCGCACGGGCCGCCGCGGCCTGGGCCGCTCCTACATCGACGGCATCAAGCAGGTGCTGGCCGAGCCGGTTGACGTCTTGTGCCAGATGGACGCCGACCTGTCCCACGATCCCCGGCATCTGCCGGCATTGATCGCGGCGACCTCGGCGGCCGACGTCGCGATCGGCTCGCGGTACATCGCGGGAGGCGAGATTGTGAACTGGCCGCGCCGGCGGCGGCTTCTCAGCCGATTCGCAAACATCTACATCCGTTCGGTGACGCGGCTGAGCGCACGCGACTGCACCAGCGGGTACCGTTGCTGGCGCCGCGCCGCGCTCGCGGCGCTTCCGCTCGACACGTTTTTTTCCGATGGCTACTCGTTCCTGGTCGAGATGCTCTTTGTCGCGGAGCGCCGCGGGTGCCGGGTCGTGGAAGTGCCGATTACATTCGTCGAGCGACGAGAGGGGACATCGAAGGTGTCGCGGGCCGTCCTGCTCGAGTCGGCGATCACGCCGTGGCGGCTCGTCGCCAACCCGGTTGCCTCCCGGAAGGCGCCCCCGAAGCCCTCCCGCTGAGCCTTTTCATGCTAAGGTTTAAAGACAATCTCTCATGTCAGCTCCAGCCGGTTCGAGGCCCCCGGGCCTCAGTGTCTTCTTTCCGGCGTACAACGACAGCGGCACCATCGCCAGCATGGTCATTCGCGCCGTGCAGGCGGCGTCGGCGTTGACGCCGGACTACGAGGTCATCATCGTCAACGACGGCAGCGCCGACGCGACGGCGCAGATCGCCGACGAGCTCGCGCGGACGTATCCCCACGTGCGCGTCGTGCACCACGCGAAGAACTGCGGGTATGGCGGCGCGCTCCAGACCGGGTTCCGCTCCGCCACGAAGGATCTGATTTTCTACACCGACGGCGACGCGCAGTACGACCCGGGCGAGCTCAGCGAGCTCTGGAGTCGAATGACGCCGGACGCCGATCTGGTGAACGGCTACAAGATCAGCCGCTCGGATCCGCTGCACCGGATCGTCATCGGCCGCGTCTATCATCACGTCGTCAGCACGCTGTTCGGCCTCACCGTCCGCGACGTGGACTGCGACTTCCGATTGATGCGACGGTCCATCTTCGAGCGCATCCAGCTCGAGAAGACGAGCGGCGTCATCTGCCTCGAGATGATGAAGAAGATTCACGATGCCGGGTTCCGGATCGTCGAGGTTCCGGTCCATCATTACCACCGGGCGTTCGGCAAGTCCCAGTTCTTCAACGGGCGCCGGATCGTCAAGACCGCCATCGACGTCATGCGTCTCTGGTTCGCGCTGGTCGTGCGGCAGCAGCATCGCCGCGGAGACGTCCGGCCGGCCGTCGCGTCCCCCCGACGGTGAGCGTGGACTATCGGGAGTTCTACCGCGGCCGCAAGGTGCATGATCACCGGGGGCCTCGGGTTCATCGGGAGCAACCTCGCCCGGCAGCTCGTCGATCTCGGCGCCGACGTCCTTCTCGTCGACTCGCTGATCCCTGACTACGGCGGCAATCTCTTCAATATCGACGGCATCGCCGATCGGGTGCGCGTCAACGTCGCGGACGTGCGGCAGCAGTCGACGATGAACTACCTGGTGCGCGACCGCGAAGTACTGTTCAACCTCGCGGGACAGGTCAGCCACATCGACAGCATGCACGATCCGTATGCGGACCTCGAGATCAACTGCCGGAGCCAGCTCACGATTCTCGAAGCGTGCCGCTACAACAACCCCGGCGTGAAGGTCGTCTTCGCCGGCACGCGACAGGTGTACGGCCGGCCGGATTCGCTGCCGGTGACGGAATCGCACCTCGTGCGGCCGACCGACGTCAACGGGATCAACAAGGCGGCGGGCGAGTACTATCATCTGGTCTACAACAACGTCTTCCGGGTCCGCGCCTGCTCGCTTCGCCTCACCAACGTGTTCGGGCCGCGGCAGCTCATCCGCCACAACCGCCAGGGATTCATCGGCTGGTTCATCCGCCTCGCCATCGAAGACGGTGTGATTCAGATCTACGGCGACGGCTCGCAGCTCCGGGACTTCGTCTACGTGGACGACGCGGCCGACGCGTTTCTGCGGGCGGGCGCGAATGATGCGTGCAACGGCGAAGTGTTCAACGTCAGTGGCGACGAGACGCTCAGCCATCGCGAGCTGTCCTCGCTGCTCATCCGGCTCGCCGGCTCGGGCCGCGTGCAGTACGTCGACTGGCCGGCTGACAAGAAGGCCATCGACATCGGCGACTTTTTTGCCGACTCGTCGAAATTCAAGCGGCTCACCGGCTGGGCACCCACTGTGGGCGTGCAGGAAGGCCTGCGGCGCACCCTCGCGTTCTACCGCCAGCACTACGATCAGTACGTCGAGGGAGCCGAAGGGACAGCGGAGCGCCGGTGAGCGAGCCGCGGATTCCGTTTCTGTCGCTTGCGCCGCACGATGACGCCCGGGCGGTCCGGGCCGCGATCGATCGTGTCGTCTCGAGCGGCTGGTTCGTCCTCGGGCCTGAAGTCGAAGCGTTCGAATCCGAGTTTGCCGCCGCGTCCGGGGCGGCGCACGCGGTCGGCGCGGGGAACGGCACCGACGCACTCGCCCTGATTCTTCGTGCGCTCGACATCGGGCCCGGCGATGAGGTCATCACCACACCGCTTTCGGCGGCGTACACGGCCCTCGCGATCATGATGACCGGCGCCCGCCCGGTCTTCGCCGACATCGACGCCGGGCGTCTGACGATCGACCCCGACGCGATCGAGAGCGCGGTGACCTCGCGGACGCGCGCCATTCTGCCCGTTCATCTCTACGGACAAGCCG
This sequence comes from uncultured Acidobacteriota bacterium, assembly GCA_963745495.1. Classification (GTDB taxonomy): domain Bacteria; phylum Acidobacteriota; class Vicinamibacteria; order Vicinamibacterales; family CAVVIG01; genus CAVUXJ01. Next base: position 35,598 of record CAVUXJ010000005.1, on the reverse strand, counting down.
CGGACATGGCGGCGATCGAGCGGATCGCATCCAGGCACGCGCTGGCCGTCGTCGAGGATTGCTGTCAGGCCCATCTCGCGACCGCTGCCGGACGTGCGGTCGGCACCATCGGCGTCGCGGGCGCGTTCAGCTTCTATCCGACCAAGAATCTCGGCGCACTCGGCGACGGCGGCGCCGTCGTGACCAACGATCGCGCGCTCGCGGCGCGCATCAAGCGGCTCGGAAACGGCGGGCAGACCGATCGGTATCGGCATCAGGAGGCTGGCGTCAACTCGCGGCTCGACGAAATGCAAGCCGCAATCGTGCGTGCCCGCCTCCCGTTCCTCCAGCAGTGGACGGCGCGGCGCCGGGCGCTGGCAGCCCAGTACCGCGCGGTGCTCGCAGCCGCCCCGGTGACGCTGCCCGATGAAGCGGATCCCGGCCACGTGTACCACCTCTTCGTCGTCCGGAGCGGCCGGGCGCGGGGCGCGATCGCCGTGACGATCTGCAGCGGCATCTGGCCGCCAAGGGGATCGAGACGCTGGTGCACTACCCGGTGGCCATTCCACGGCAGCCGGCGCTGGCCGGAACCCATCCGGCCGACTGCCCGCGCGCGGCGACGGTGTGCGACGAAGTCCTGTCGTTGCCGCTCCATCCTCATCTCGACGATCACGAACTGGCCCGGATCGCGGCGGCGATCGGCGACTTCTCAGAAAAGGACCGACACGAGTGAAAGCGTTGATTACAGGCGGAGCCGGATTCATCGGATCACATCTGTCCGAAGCGCTGCTCGACCGCGGCCACCAGGTGCTGATCCTCGACAATCTCTCGACGGGCTCGATCGACAACATCGCGCACCTGAAGGGGCGCGCGGGATTCGAGTACTTCATCGATTCGGTGAACAACGAGCCGCTGCTGGCCGAGTTGATCGATCGCAGCGACGTCGTGTTCCATTTTGCGGCCGCCGTGGGCGTCAAGCTTATCGTCGAGCAGCCTGTGCATACGATCGAAACCAACGTACACGGCACAGAAGTGGTGCTGAAGCACGCGAGCAAGAAGAAGAGACTCGTCGTGATCGCGTCCACTTCAGAGGTGTACGGCAAGAGCGAGGACTTCCCGTTCCGCGAGGATTCCGATCTGGTGTTGGGACCGACGCCCAAGCACCGGTGGGCCTACGCCTGCAGCAAGGCCATCGACGAATTTCTCGCGCTTGCGTATTGGAAGGAGCGGAAGCTTCCGGTCATCATCGTCCGTTTCTTCAACACCGTGGGTCCGCGCCAGACGGGTCAATACGGGATGGTGATCCCGAATTTCGTCCGTCAGGCGCTCGCCGGCGAGCCGATCACGGTGTTCGGCGACGGGACCCAGTCACGCGCGTTCACCCACGTCTTCGACGTCGTCGACGCCCTGATCAAGCTCGTCGCCGAGCCCGCCGCCATCGGAGAGGTCATCAACCTCGGCAATACCGAAGAAGTCACGATGACCAGGCTCGCCGAACGCGTCCGGGATCTCGCGGGGTCGAAGTCGCCGCTGAAATTCGTCCCGTATGACGAGGCCTACGAATTGGGGTTTGAGGACATGTCGCGGCGTGTTCCCGACCTGACCAAGGTGACGGCGATGATCGGGTACCAGCCGAAGCACAGCCTCGAGGACATCCTGATCCAGGTCATCGAGTATTTCCGGCGGAAGTAAGCTCTTCGGCCGGACACTTGGAGGGCCGGGGAGCGGCGCGTATACTGGAGAGGTCATGCGACTCCACTACGTCCTGACGCTGGCCGCCGCGCTCTCGCTGGCGCCGGTGGCGTCGGTCCGGGCCGACGTCCAGATCGCGATGCGGGATGGTCGCGTCACGATGAATGCCGCCGGCGCGACGGTTCGCGAGATCCTCGCCGCTTGGGCGAAGGTCGGTCAGACACGGATCGTGAATGCGGAGCGCGTCAGCGGGGGACCGGTGACCCTGCACCTTCAGGACATACCCGAGGAGCAGGCGCTCGAGATCATCCTGCGATCGGTCAGCGGATATCTGGCGGCGCCGCGCGCAAACGCCATCGCGAACGCATCCCGATACGATCGCATATTCGTGATGCCGACGAGCACGCCGCCCCGGACGGCACCCGCGCCCCAGCCGGCATTTCCCCAGCCGCAGTTCAACCCGACGATCCAGCAACCGCCGCCGTTCGACGCGGACGACGACGACCCGACGCCGAACCCCACGTGCCGCCGGGTCAGCGGGGCCCGCTCTTCACGTTCCCGCAGCCGGGCGTCGACCGCCGCCGGCGATGGGCACCGTGCCTCCGGGCATGCCGCCTCCGGTCAGACAGGGGCCGCCCCCTCCGGCGAGGGGCCACCGGTGTGGCCGTGCCCGGCATGGTCGTCGAGCCGCCGCCACCGGCAGCCGCCGGGGATTCCGCCGTCGCAACCCTGAGAATTGGGTAATTGGATAATCCGGTGATTGGATAATTGACACTGAGTAATCGCGTCACTTGACACTCGACGATTGCTCGATCGATCATCACGCAATTACCCGATTACCCGATCATCCGATTACCAGATTCCATGATGCTGCTCGTTGATGAGGTGAGCACCGCCATCGCCGATGCGATGCGCAAACACGATCCCGCCCGGCTGACTGCACTGCGCATGCTCAAGGCAGCCCTGGTGAATCGTGCCATCGAGAGGGGGCACGACCTCGACGAGGCGGAATCGCGGCAGGTGGTGAGCTCGCTCGTGAAGCAGCGAAGGGACTCCATCGAGCAGTTCACGGCCGGCGGCCGGCAGGATCTTGCCGCAAAGGAATCGGCCGAGATCACCGTTCTGGAGTCGTATCTGCCGCCGGCTGCCGATCCGGCCGTGGTGGATCGTGCCGTGACCGATGCGATCGCCGAAACGGGCGCTGCCTCCGCGAAAGACGTCGGCCGCGTGATGAAAGCCGTCATGGTCAGACTCGCCGGCCAGAACGTAGACGGTAAGACCGTCAACGAGCTCGTGCGGAAGAAACTGGACGCTTGAATCACGCCGCGCCCGCGCGACCCGCCCGGCTGGCTCGATCGGCCGGGCTGGCTGGCGCGGCGACCTTGACGAGCCGCATCCTGGGCCTCGTCCGCGATCAGGTGCTCGCCACGCTGTTCGGCGCCGGGAACGACATGGATGCGTTCCTGGTCGCGTTCCGGATACCGAACCTCGCGCGCGATCTCTTCGCCGAAGGCGCGATGAGCGCCGCCTTCGTGCCGGCCTTCTCGCGTCAGCTCACGCTCGGCGACAAAGCCGACGCGTGGCATCTGGCCAACAACGCGCTCAACACCCTCGTTGTGCTGACAGCGGCAAGTGTGGGGCTGGGCCTCATGTTCGCGGGCCCGCTCGTCACGGCGTACGCCGGGGACTACGCCGCAGTCCCAGGCAAGCTGGCGCTGACGATCCGGCTGACACGCGTGATGCTGCCGTTTCTCACTCTCGTCACGGTGGCCGCGCTGCTGATGGGCATGTTGAACTCGCTCGATCACTACTTCGTGCCGGCGCTCGCCCCGGCGATGTTCAACGTGGCCACGATCCTCTGCGTGCTGGCCCTCGCGCCGGCGATGGCCAGCGTCGGGCAGCCGGCCATCATGGCGGTCGCGATTGGGGCCCTCGTCGGCGGAATCGGGCTGGTGGCGCTGCAGTGTCAACCCCTCTGGCGTGAAGGATTCCGCTATCGGCCGGTTCTCGATCTGCGCGATCGCCGGCTGCAGCGGGTGCTGCTTCTGATGGGGCCGGGAACCCTCGGGCTGGCGGCGACGCAGGTGAACCTGTTCGTCAACACGTTGCTGGCGACGAGTCAGGGCACGGGCGCCGTGTCATGGCTGACCTACGCCTTCCGGGTGATGTACCTGCCGATCGGCCTGTTTGGGATTTCGATCGCCACGGCGGTTCTTCCCGCAGCGGCGCGGCACGCGGCGCTCGACGATGTAAAGGCGGTGCGCGAGACGGTGTCGCGGGGCATGACCCTCATGCTGGTGCTGAATATCCCGGCGACGTTTGGTTTGCTGGCGTTGGCGACGCCGATCGTCCGACTATTGTTCGAGCGCGGGCGGTTCCTGCCGTCGGACACGGCTTCGACGGCCGCGGCGCTCCAGTTCTACGCTATCGGCCTCGTCGGCTATTCGGCGACGCGCATCGCGTCCCCGGTCTTCTACGCGCTCGGCCGGAGCCGCGTGCCCGTCGCGGTGAGCACCGCCTCGATGGCGATCAACGTGGTCGCCGCCGTGCTGCTCGTTCGGGCCGTCGGCTTTCGGGGGCTGGCGCTCGCCACCTCGCTGGCCGCGCTCGCCAACGGCGGCGCATTGCTGATGCTGCTACGCAACCACCTTCATGGGCTCGACGGCCGGCGCCTCGCCAGCGCGACAGTGAAAGTATTCGCTGCATCGGTTGTCATGGCCGGCGTCGCGGCCGAGGTAGAACGCTTGCTGACTGAAATGGCGCCCGAGGCTCAGGTGATGATGCAGGCGGCGCACGTCGCGGCGGCCATCGGGGCCGGCATGGCTGCACTGATGGCCATGGCGAAAGCTTCTGCGCATCGCGGAATTCGATGAGGCGCTGGCCGTGGCGCGGGAGTGGGCCCGGAAGTTGCTCGCCGGACTGAACGAAGGGTCGTGTCCGGACGTGATACGATCGCCGGACTCTCGGGGTCATGCGCCGTCATCCTACCGCCTACACTTCTTCCTTCTCAGCGGGCCCTGGGCCACTCTCAACGGCCATCAAGGCGATCATCGTCGCCAACGTCGTCTTGTTCTTCGCGTCAGCGCCTTCAGTCGAACGGTCATCGACGAACTCGGGCTGATACCCGTATCCTCTTTCTGCACGAATTGCGTCTGTGGCAGCCGGTCACGTACATGTTCCTGCATGCCGGCATCTTCCACATCCTCTTCAATATGCTCGGCGCTCTGGTTGATTGGCACCGAGCTCGAGCGAATCTGGGGGACGCGGTACTTTCGTGAAGTTCTATTTCGTGACGGGTATTGGCGCCGGCCTGTTGACCGTGGCGTTTGCTCTGCTGCCGTTTGGCTTCGCTCGACAGGTGTACGGATCGAACATCATCGGCGCATCTGGAGCCATCTACGGATTGCTGCTGGCCTATGCGCTGTACTTTCCGGACCGGCCGATCTACATGTACTTCCTGTTTCCGATCCCGGCGAAGTATTTCGTGCTCATCCTCGGCGCGATCGCCTTCTACTCGTCGCTCGGAACCACGGGCGGGGTGGCCAACGCCACGCATCTCGGCGGCCTCGTTGTCGGCTACGTATTCCTCAAGGGCACCCCGATTCATCCGATCTCAGAGCTGAAGTACCGCTATCTGAAATGGAAGATCAACCGTGTGCGCCGCAAGTTCGACGTGCACGCCGGCGGCCGCGCCGACGACTGGGACCGTCGGATCCACTAGATAGCAGGCTGCTGAAAGCGCAGCCTGAAGTGAGAACTTAGACCTGAGAAGTGAGAAGGCCGCTATTCTTGGCCATGTTCTTCACTTTTGACCTCCAAGTTTTCACTTCCAACTTCAGGTTGCTGGCTTTTTTCTGGACGCCGGCAATGGCATCCGCCGGGGCTGTTCCTCGGGATCTAACGCACGCTCCACGGGAGCCGCGCACCCCCGATGGCCAATCCGAGCGTAGAGCCGATCACCGGCAGACCGTATCCGTTCGTCAAGTACGAATACGTAAAGATCATTCCGCTCGCGACCGCAAAATTCAACACCATGAAAAACGCGATGAACGCGAAGACCGGTGTGTAGAACCCCACAATGAGCGCCAGGCCTGACGCAATCTCGCCAAGCGGCACAAGTCGCGCGAAAACCGGGAGCCCGGGCAGTGCGATGCGATCGAGGTACCACCGGCTGATCGATCCGGGAGCGACCATGGTCGAGCCACTCCTGAAAACGCCCGGCCAGAATCGAGGTATCCGCGAACCATTGGTACTTGCCGAGGCCCTGGAAAAGTAGAAACACGCCGAGACAGATCCGCGTCACCGCCAGACCCGTGCCTTTCCGATCGATGGCCATAATGTCCTCGCTTGCGGAGCCGGGAGAGACCTGCTGCTCGCGATCGCTGCGACGCGGCGTTCGAGAGACCGCCGCGGCGTGAGTCCGTTCAGCGCGGCAGAGCCTCGTCGGCAGTGTCCAGCCAATCCTGCCGGATCGGGCTGAACAGGTCGAGCTCGAACGTGTCCTCCAGCGCTTCCGCCTGGTGTTCGATACCCGAAGGGATGTGCAGAACCTCTCCTTCGCGCACCGTGATCTCCTCGCCGCCGACGAGAAACTTGAGGGCGCCCTGCAGCACGTAGGTCATCTGCTCGCTCTCGTGAGAATGCATCGGCACGAGGCAGCCGCGCTTGACGTAGACCTGCACGAGCATCTCGCGCTCGCCGCTCACGATTTTTCTCGAGAGCATCTCGGTGACCTTTTCGAGCGCGATCTCGTCCCATCGATGCAGCCCGACGACCTTCGAAGGCATTGGGGGACGAGAATATATCATCCGGGCCGAATGCTATAATTCGGCCAGATGAAGGCCACCGTCGTCAACGGCGGCGCAAGCGCGAGCGACACGGAGGCGGGTGAATCCCGCCCCGCCGCGAGCCATCGAGCGGTCAGGATTTCCAGGGGCTGGATCGCGCGGCCCTTCTCGACGTGTACCGCTGCATGGTGCGGTCGCGGAAACTCGACGACAAGGAAATCCAGCTCAAGAACCAGAGTCGCGCGTTCTTTCAGATCAGCGGAGCCGGACACGAAGCCGTGCTCGTCGCCGCCGGCTTGACGTTGCGGCCCGGCTACGACTGGTTCCACGCGTACTATCGTGATCGCGCGCTGTGCCTGCAGCTAGGCGTCACGCCGCTCGAGATGCTGCTCGCCTCGGTCGGCGCCATGAACGATCCCAGCAGCGGCGGACGCCAGATGCCGTCTCATTGGGGCAACAAGCGGCTGAACATCGTTCCCGCATCGAGTGCCACGACGACCCAGGTGCTGCAAGCGGTTGGCGCTGCGGAGGCCGGCGTGATCTACGGCCGCGTCACCGACATCGCCGATCGAGAGTCGCTCGCTCACGGCGACGAAATCATCTACACCTCGCTCGGCGAGGGATCGACGAGCGAAGGCGAGTTCTGGGAAGGGCTGAGTGCGGCGTGCACCAGGCGGCTGCCGGTGCTGTTCCTGATCGAAGACAACGGCTACGCCATCTCCGTGCCGGTCGAGGTCCAGACGCCGGGCGGCGACATCTCCCGCATCGCGCGCGCGTTTCCGGGTCTCTACGTGGATTCCGTGGACGGGACCGACTTCTTCAGCAGTCTGCGCGCGATGCGCGAAGCGGCTGCCTACGTTCGCGCGCGCAAGGGTCCCGCGCTCGTGCACGCGCACGTCGTTCGCCCGTACTCGCACTCGCTCTCCGACGACGAGAAGCTCTACAAGACTCCCGCCGAGCGTGAAGCAGAAGCGCGCCGCGATCCGATCCCGCAGTTCGCCGATTTCCTGCAGCGCCACGGGCTGGCCGGATGCCGCCGACCTTGCCGCGATCACGGCCGACATCGAGCGGGAGATTGACGCCGCCGCGATCGAGGCGCTGCGCGCTCCGCGTCCGCCCAGGGAGTCCGCCGCCCTGTGGGTCTATTCACCGAGATGTCGATCCGACGACAGACCAGTTCGAGACGCCCGCCCGGCCCGAAGGCAAGCCCGACACCATGGTCGCGGCCATCAATCGCACGCTCAAGGACGAAATGGCCCGCGACCCGCGCATCGTGATCTTCGGCGAGGATGTCGCCGACGCGAGCCGCAAGGAAGCGCTCGAAGCAGGTTCCGGGCAAAGGGGGCGTCTTCAAGGTCACTCACGGCTTGCAGCGGCTGTACGGTGACGACCGCGTCTTCAACACGCCGATCGCCGAGGCCGGCATCATCGGCCGGGGAGTCGGCATGGCGACGCGCGGACTGAAGCCGATCGTCGAGATCCAGTTCTTCGACTACATCTGGCCGGCGATGATGCAGCTCCGGAACGAGATGGCCATGTTGCGGTACCGCTCGGCCAATAATTTCTCCTGCCCGATGGTGGTGCGCGTGCCGATCGGCGGATATCTGCGCGGAGGCGGACCGTATCACAGCCAGTCGGGGGAGAGCATCTTCGCGCACTGCCCGGGCATCCGTATCGCGTTTCCCTCGAACGCGGTCGACGCGGCTGGGCTCCTGCGCACGGCGATCCGGTGCGACGATCCGGTGCTCTTCCTCGAGCACAAGCACCTCTATCGCCAGACGTACAACAAGGGTGAATACCCCGGCAGCGACTTCATGATTCCGTTCGGCAAGGCCGCTCTGCGCCGGGAGGGCGCCGATGTCGTCGTCGTGACCTGGGGCGCACTCGTGCAGCGCTCGCTCCTGGCGGCTCAGCAGGCGGAGAAACATGGCGTGCACGCGGCGGTGCTCGATTTGCGCACCATCGCGCCGTACGACTGGGAAGCCGATTGCCACGCTCGTCAAGCGCATGAACCGCGTCATCGTTGCCCACGAGGATCAGCTCACGTGCGGATTCGGCGCGGAGATCGCGGCCCGGATCGCCGGTCAGCTGTTCGAGTACCTGGACGCTCCGGTCGTCCGCGTCGGGGCGCTCGACACCCCGGTCGCCTACTGCCCCGATCTGGAGGAAGCCATCCTTCCCCAGACCGCCGACATCGTCGCCGCCATCCGCGAAACGGCGAGGTACTGACCCGCCTGCCTCGCCTGGCTGTGTGATCGCCGCCAACCGGCTGACCCGGCGTTTCGGCGATCGGGTCGTCGTCGACGACGTTTCGTTCGAAGTTGGCCGCTCGGAGATCGTCGCGTTGCTCGGCCCGAACGGGGCCGGCAAGACGACGATTCTGCGGATGCTCGGCGGACTGATCGCGCCGACGAGCGGGTCGGTCGTGATCGACGGCGTGCAACTGACTCGCGCGACTGGCGCCACGCTTCGCGGCCCGGATTGGATTTCTACCTGAGACGCCCGGGCTCTGGGACCGGCTCACGGTCCGTGAAAATCTGGCGGTCTACGCAGACCTCTACAAGATCCAGGCACCGGACAGGACTCTCGACTGGCTGCTCGACCTGTTCGAGTTGACGGCACACCAGGCGGCGCGGGCGGCGGAACTGTCGAAGGGCATGCGGCAGAAGGTCGCGATTGCGCGCACGCTGCTGCATGATCCGCAAATCCTCCTGCTCGACGAGCCTACCTCCGGCCTGGATCCGGAAATCGCGAGAGCCGTCCGCCGGCTGCTCGACGACCGGCGCGCGCCAGGGGCGGACGATCCTCGTCTCGACCCACAACCTGGATGAGGCCGAGCGGCTCGCCGATCGTGTCGCCGTGCTGCACAGGCGCCTGATTGTCATCGACACGCCAGCCTGTCTGCGACGCCGCCTCACACCGGAGCGCATCCTCGTCCGGGTGGCCGGCCTGGCTTCTGACTACCTGAGCGCGGTGCGTCGCTTCGACGCCTCCGCGGCGGTTGACGGCCAGCTCTTGACTCTGCGCCTGGCGAACCCCGAGCGCGACACACCTGCGGTGGTCCGTGCGGTCGTCGAGGCCGGGGCCGAGATCCTGGAGGTCCGCCGGGAAACGGCCGCGCTCGAAGACGTGTACTTGCGCCTGCTCGCCGACGAGCGCGTCAGCCAGTCCGAGGAGCGATGACGGGCCTGCACGTCGCCGCGCTGCTCAGGAAGGAACTGCTCGATCTATCGCGCAACCGCGGAGCACTGCTGCCCGTGGTGATTGTGGCCCTGGTGGCGCTGCTGCTGCCCTTCGGCGTCACGCTCGCGATTCCGGCGCTGACGGGGGAACACCTGGGCGATGACAGCGATCTCCTGAGAGTCAGCGCCGTCGTCGGCGCGCACGAGGAACTGACGCGCGACGGCCGTGTTCAACTGTTCCTGTTCCAGCAGTTCCTGATGCTGTTCCTGATCACGCCGATTACGGGCGCGATGGCGCTCGCGGCACATGCCATCGTCGGAGAGAAACAGGCCAGGACGCTCGAGCCGTTGCTCGCGACTCCGATCGGCACGATCGAACTGCTGGTCGCGAAGGTGCTGGGATCGCTGATTCCGACTCTGACGATCGCGATGGCGGGCCTCGCGCTGTATTTCACGGGCCTGGCGTGCTTCGCGGAACCCGGCGTCGTGAGCGCCATGGTGACCCCGCGGACCGCCCTGCTCGTGTTTCTGGTGTCGCCCGCCGCGGCGCTCTTGTCGCTTGCAGTCGGCGATCGTCGTGTCCTCACGCGTCAACGACGCGCGCACGGCGCAGCAGTTCGGCGTGCTGATCATCATTCCGCTCACGGCGGTGCTCGTGGCGCAGTTCGCCGGAATGATCTGGCTGTCCGCGCGAGCCTTCGCGATGATCGGGTTGGGCATGCTCGCCGTCTGGGTCGTGCTGACGGTGGTCAGCGCCGCCCTGTTCGAACGCGACACGATATTGACGAACTGGCGATGACCGGCAGCGCGTTCAGCCGGCGCTTGACAGCGGCCGACGGGACTGAATGACCATTCATTCAGTTGCCATGCCGACCCACGCCGCCACACGTCGGCGGACCGACGCCCAGCCGGCCCCCAAGCGAGACGCCATTCTGCGCGCCGCCATCGACGTCTTCGCCGAGCGCGGGTTTTTCAACGCTCAGGTCGCCGACGTCGCGCGCGCGGCGGGCGTCGCCGCTGGCACCGTGTACCTCTACTTCCGCAGCAAGGACGACCTGCTGGTGTCGATCTTCGAGCGGACCATGCGCGAAGCCTTCACGGAGGGACGCGCCGCCGTCGCAGGCATCGACGATCCCGGCGAACGACTCCGCCAGTTCGCCCGCGTGCATCTGGGCCGCCTCGGCCGCGACCGCAACCTGGCGATCGTCTACCAGGTGGAACTGCGGCAGTCCATCAAGTTCATGGAGCGTTTCTCCTCGACGCTTCTTCGCGATTACCTGAGCCAGATTCGGGCCGCGATCGTGGATGGGCAGGAGACGGGCGCGTTCCGCGCCGATCTGAACGCCACCTCGGTCGCCAAGATGTTCTTCGGCGCGCTCGACGAAATGGCCACGAACTGGATCCTGAGCCGCCGACGCTATTCCCTCGAAGCCGACGCCGATCTCGTCGTCGACCTCTTCCTCAGGGGCGCGCAGGCACGATGAGCATCCATCCCCCGATTCGCTCCGCAGCGGTGCTCGGCGCGGGCACCATGGGCGCGCAGATCGCCGCGCACCTTGCGAACGCCGGCGTGCGCACCTTGCTGCTCGATCTGACGGTGGAGATCGCGAGCGAGGGGCTGAAGCGCGCGCTCGCGCTCAAGCCGGACCCGTTCTTCACGGCCGACGCCGCGGCGCTCGTCACGGTCGGCGGCCTCGATCGTGATCTCGGCCGCCTCGCCGAAGTCGATTGGATCATCGAGGCCGTCGTCGAGCAGATCGACGTCAAGAGGGGACTTCTCGAGCGCATCGACGCCGTCAGACGCGCCGACACCATCGCGACATCGAACACGTCCGGCATTCCCATCGCCGCCCTTGCGGAGGGCAGAACCGACGCCTTCAAGCGGCACTGGCTCGGTACCCACTTCTTCAACCCGCCGAGATATCTGCGCCTGCTCGAAGTGATTCCGACCCCCGACACGGATCGGTCGGTCGTCGAGCGAATCTCGTGGTTCGCCGATCACCGCCTCGGCAAGGGTGTCGTCGTCGCCAAGGACACGCCGAACTTCATCGCGAACCGCATCGGCCTCTACGGTGTCATGCGCACGCTTCGCGTGCTCGAGTCGGGCGAGTACACGATCGAGGAGATCGACGCGATCACGGGTCCGGCCATCGGCCGCCCATCGAGCGCGACGTTCCGCACGATGGACATCGCGGGCATCGACGTTCTTGGCCACGTCGCCAGGAACCTCGCCGATCGGCTCGGCGACGACGACGAGCGCGCGGCACTTCGAGCTGACGCCGCTCATCCAGACGCTCATCGAGCGTCGATGGATTGGTGAGAAGGCCGGACAGGGGTTTTACAAGCGGTCCAAGACGGCCGACGGCGGTTCCGAGATTCTGACGCTCGATCCCACGACGTTCACCTACCGTCCGAAACAGTCTGCCAAGCTGCCGGCACTCGATGCCGCTCGATCGATCGACGATGTCGGCGAGCGGATCAAGACGCTCTTTCTCGGCTCCGACAAGGTCGGAGCGTTTCTCCGAGCGACACTGGGGCCGACGCTGCTCTATGCCGCGCAGATGGCACCCGTCATCGCGCACTCCATCGACGATGTCGATCGGGCGATGAGATGGGGTTTCGGGTGGGAGCTGGGGCCGTTCGAGATCTGGGACGCGATCGGCGTTCGACAGGTGCATCGACGCCGTGGGCGTCGCCTCGCCTCCCGCCGCTGGTTGAGGATGTTCTGCGGACCGGGCGGAACCGGTTCAGGGACGACGGCTTGCCGCCCGCGGCGCCGGATCTGCAGATTCTGAAATCGGCGAAGGATCGTCAGCGGATCGTGCGCCGGAACGCCGGGGCGAGCCTGGTCGACCTCGACGACGGCGTGCTGGCCGTCGAGTTTCACTCGAAGCTGAACGCCATCGGCGGCGACACCGTGCAGATGCTGCAGGCGGGTCTCAAGGAAGCCGCCGCGAACTTCACGGCACTCGTCGTGGGCAACGACGCGCCGGACTTTTCGGCCGGCGCCAACCTGATGCTCGTGCTCCTCGAGGCGCAGGAAGGCAACTGGGACGAGATCGACCTGATGGTCCGCACGTTCCAGGCGGTCAACCTCGCGCTTCGCTACAGCGCCGTGCCGGTGATCGTGTGCCCCGCGGGCCGGACGTTGGGTGGCGGTTGCGAGATCGCGCTGCACGCCGATCGGGTGCAGGCGGCGGCCGAAAGCTACATCGGCCTGGTCGAAGTCGGCGTGGGGCTTGATTCCGGCCGGCGGCGGCACGAAGGAACTGCTCGCCCGGGCGACGGCCGATGTGCCGCGCGGACCGGCGGATCTCCTGCCGTTCGTGCAACCCGTGTTCGAAACCATCGGGTTCGCCAAGGTCTCGACGAGCGCGGAACACGCTCGCCAGCTCGGGTTGCTGCGCGAGACCGACGCGATCACGATGAACCGCGAACGCCTGATCGCGGACGCGAAAGCGCTGGCACTGGCTCGGGCGCGGGACGGATACCGGCCGCCGCTGCGACCGCCGCCATTCCGGTCGGCGGCGAGGGCGTCCTCGCGGCGCTGAACCTGGGCGTGCACCTGGCGTGGCGGGCCGGACGCATCAGCGATCACGACGCGCTGATTGGCCGGGCCCTGGCGCGCATCCTTGCGGGCGGTGCTCTGCCGCACCAGACCACGGTGAGCGAGGACTACCTGCTGGATCTGGAGCGTGAAGCGTTTCTCAAGCTGTGCGGAGAGCGCAAGACGCTCGAGCGGATCCAGCACACGTTGAAGACCGGGAAACCGTTGCGGAACTGACGAAGGCGGCAGGAGGGCGGGAAGGCGGAGAGAGGTCGAAGCGCAGGACATGCAGATCATCGACCGCGGCACCGGCGCTCCGATCGTGTTGATTCCCGGCATCCAGGGCCGCTGGGAGTACATGCGCCCGGCGATCGACGCGCTCGCCGAGTCATTCCGCGTCATCACCTTTCCGCTCTGCGGCGAACGCGGGAGTCGCCGGCGTCTCAATCCGACGAGAGGATTGGACGACTTCGTCGACCAGGTCGACGCAGTGCTCGACGATTGCCACCTGACGCGAGCGACGATCTGCGGCGTATCCTTCGGCGGGCTCATCGCGCTTCGATTCGCCGCGCAGCGTCCCGACCGGACCTCCGCGCTCGTTCTGGTGTCGCCACCGGGACCGAACTTCCGTCTCCGGCGGCGTCACCGGATCTACGCGCGGCTGCCGCGAGTCCTCGGCCCTGTCTTTCTCGCCGAGGTGCCGCGGCGCGTCCGCGCCGAGATTGCACTCGCCATTCCCGATCGCTCGCGGCGACGGCGGTTCGCGTGGCGCGCAGGTCGCCACCTTCGCTGCGGGCGCCCGTTGTCGCTCTCCCGGATGGCTGCGCGGGCTCGGCTGATTGGCATCCACGATCAGTCGGCCGACTGTGCGCGCATCCTCGCGCCGACGCTTGTGGTGACCGGCGAGCCGTCGCTCGATCATGTCGTGTCCGCAGAGGGGACATCGGAGTACCAGCGGCTCGATTCGGCACGCGCGCGCCGTGCGGCTCGATCGGACGGGGCACCTCGGTTACATCACCCGTCCCCGCGAGTTCGCCGCTGCCGTGCGCAGGTTTCTCACGTCGAACTCCGTCGACGAGGGGGACCTTCGACGGATGCGTCCGGGTATCGTCGAGGGACGGTCGCCTGGCTGCGAGCAAGAACGATGCTGCGTGAAATCGCGGGGCCGGCCGGCCCCCTGGAGGCGCTGCTCGAGGAACCGGCCGCCGGCGCCGGCGTGAACCGGGACGGACTCCTCGAGCGCGGAGGCCGCGGAGCGCGCCGCGAGCGGCTGTGGTCCTCGCCCACCCTCACCCGCAGTACGGCGGCACGATGCACACGAAGGCCGTGTTTCAATCCGCGAAGGCGCTCGCCCGCATCGGCTGCGCCGTGCTGCGGTTCAACTTCCGCGGCGTGGGCAGGAGCTCGGGCTCGTTCGACGCGGGGCCGGGAGAGCAGGATGACTTTCGCGCGGCTCTCGACTTCGTTCACGACAGGTACCCGGGCGTGCCGCTCTGGGCTGCAGGCATGTCGTTCGGATGCGTGGATCGCGCTCTCGGTCGGCGTCGACGATCCGCGGGTATCGACCCTGATCGGGATCTCGATGCCCCTCTCGCGTTACGACTTCACGGCGGTCGCGGAGAGCTCGAAGCCGAAGTTCTTCATCCAGGCAGAGCGCGACGAGATCTGCCCGCTGAAGGACGCGCGGGCGTTCTACGCGCGCGCCGCTGAGCCGAAGGAGCTCGTGATCATCGACGGCGCCGATCATGTGTTCGACGGCCAAGCCAGCGAGGTTGCGGAGGCGATCGAGGACCTGCTCGGCGATTGGACATGACGCGGATGAACGCAGACTGCAGAGCCGATTGTTTCGTCAGCGGACTCCAGCGGCCTCTGCATCTGAATGTCGATTGCGAGGGAAGACGTCATGAAGGATGCCGTGATTGTTTCCGCTGTCCGCACCGCCGACCGGCAAGGCGCCGAACGGAACCCTGCGCGGCACCAGGCCAGACGAGCTCGCCGCGACGGTGATCGTCGAGGCGTTGCGCCGGGCGCCGGGGATCGAACCCTCCGAGATCGAAGACGTGATTCTCGGGTGCGCGATGCCGGAGGCCGAGCAGGGGCTGAACGTCGCGCGCATCGCGAGTCTTCGGGCAGGCGTACCGGTCAGCGCCTCGGCGGTGACGATCAACCGCTTCTGTTCGTCCGGGCTGCAGGCGATCGCGTTCGCGGCGGAACGCATCATGTGTGGAGCGGCATCGGCGATCATCGCCGGCGGAACCGAGTCGATGAGCATGGTCCCCATGGGCGGCCATAAGGTCGCACCCAATCCGACGCTGGTCGATTCCTATCCCGACGTCTATCTGAGCACCGGTCTGGTCGCCGAGAACCACGCGCGAGAGTCCGGGATCTCGCGCGAGGAGCAGGACGCCTTTGCGCTCGAGAGCCATCAGCGGGCGATTGCCGCCATCGACGGCGGCCGGTTCGCCGAGGAGATCGTGCCGGTCGCTGCGCGGCTCGTCGATGAAAGGCAACGGCAATCGCGTGCGGACGAACGAAGTCACATTCGCCGTCGACGAAGGGCCGCGCCGCGACACGTCGCTCGAAGCGTTGGCGCAGCTTCGGCCCGCATTCCACGTGCGCGGCACGGTGACGGCCGGAAATTCGTCGCAGACGAGCGACGGCGCCGCCGCGGTCATCGTCGTCTCGGGCGAGCGGGCGCGCCAGAGCGGCCTGACGCCGCTCGGGCGGTTCGTCGCATTCGCGACGGCCGGCGTCGAGCCCGAGCGGTTCGGCATCGGACCGGTTCCGGCGATGCGCAAGGTGCTGAAGCTGGCCGGCCTCACGATGGACCAGATCGACCTCGTCGAGTTGAACGAAGCCTTCGCCGCCCAGGTGCTCGCGTGCCTGCAAGGAACAGCCGATTGACCCGACGCGTCTGAACGTGAACGGCGGCGCCATTGCCCTCGGCCACCCGCTCGGCTGCACCGGCGCGAAATTGACGACGACGTTGTTGCACGAGATGAAGCGGCGCAACGCGCGATACGGCATGGTCACGATGTGCGTGGGCGGCGGCATGGGCGCCGCCGGAATCTTCGAAAGGACGTAGGAATGGCCTCCAGTACTCTTCTTTCCGCCACACTGCTCCGCGGCGGCGAGTGGCTGCTCCAGGGATTCCGACCCTGCATCCGTCTTCACGCCGGAGCGGACGACCGAAGAGCATCGGCTCATCGCGCAGACGGTCGCCGACTTCGTGAGCAACGAAGTCCTTCCGGTGCTCGACCGACTCGAGGACAAGGACTGGGACCTGGCGCGCCAGCTGGTGCGGCGCTGCGGAGACCTCGGGCTGCTCGGCGTCGATGTGGCGGAGGCATACGGCGGCGTGGAACTGGACAAGGTGACCTCCACCATTGTGAGTGAAGGCATGGCGCAGTCCGCCTCGTTCGGGGCGGCCTTTGGCGCGCAAGCGAATTTGACGATTCTCCCGCTGTCACTCTTCGGAACGGAGGCGCAGAAGCGCAAGTACCTGCCGAGGCTGATGTCCGGCGAACTCATCGGCGCGTACTGTCTCAGCGAGTCCGGCTCCGGTTCAGACGCGCTGGGCGCGAAGACGCGTGCCGTCCCTCAGGCCGACGGCAGCTTCGTGATGAACGGCGAAAAGATGTGGATCACGAATGGCGGCTTCGCCGACGTCTTCATCATCTTCGCCCAGGTGGACGGCGACCAGTTCACGCGCGTTCATCGTCGAACGCGCCTTTGGCGGTGTCACGAGCGGCGAAGGAGGAGCACAAGATGGGGCTCCACGGATCGTCGACAACGGCGGTCATCCTGCAGGATGTCAAGGTGCCGGCTGAGAACCTGCTCGGCGAAATCGGCAAGGGACACAAGATTGCGTTCAACGTGCTCAACTTCGCGCGACTCAAGCTCGGCGCCATGTGCGCCGGCGCCGCCCGCGGGGCGATCGGCGAGGCAGCCCGCTACGCCGGCTCGCGCAAGCAGTTCGGACAGCCGATTGCGTCGTTCGGGGCGATTAAACACAAGCTCGGCGAGATGGCGGCGCGCACCTATGCCATCGAAAGTCTGATCTACCGGACCGCGGGCATGATCGACGCGCGCATCGAGGCGACACCGCCGGACCCGGCCGGCCCGCCGATCGCGTTGACGACACTCGAGGAGTACGCCATCGAAGCGTCCATTGCGAAAGTCGCCGGCAGCGAGATGCTGAAGCCAGCGGATGGACCGAGGCGACCATGGCTGTGGGGGAGGTTGCCGTGTTCGTTGGCGCGGCAGTCCGCGGCGGTGGTGGTTGTCGAGCAGAAGGTAGTCACCAGCGCGAGGAAGATCGCGGCGAGCCGAGGCAGAGCCTCGGGGAAGGGTGTTCCCAGGCAGAGCCTGGGAACGAGGGATTCCAAATGCGGTCGTCGCGACGCTCTACGCATTCGTCTTCACCGACGGATCGTCGGCGACGTTGACCCAGACGTGGACGTGCGGGTGGCCGCGGAAGTACCAGACGAACGACGGGCCTTCCAGCCGCCAGTTGTCCCAGACGCTGTCGTCGCCGATGTCGCCGTCCTGTGTAGAAGGCCAGCGAGCACTTGTCGAGGCCGCCCTGGGCTTTCGAGGCAGGCCAGCGACTTCGTCGCGGTCGCTCTGGCGGTACGGCTCGATCAGCTTCTGCAGCACCTTCTTGCACCTGCTCCTTCTGGTCGCTCGACAGCTCGGTGACGCGGGATGCCGGGGAACTTGCCGTCCTTGCCGCGGAAGCCGACCTGCTGCTTCGTCGGGCAGCTTCGTCGACCAGGGCCTTGCTTCCGCTGCTTGCCGTCGAGCATCTTGTAGACCTTGTTGGCCGCCAGGGCCTGGTGCCAGAAGACGTTGCCGGGGTGGTCGGGCTTTTCGTTGAAGCCGCTGGCGGCGTGGCCGTAGAAGATCGGCCCGCCGAAGGCGACGTGCTCGGTCGATGTTGCCGTCGCAGCGGAGCGTCATGTGCCGGCCGGTCATCACGAACTCGAACTTGCCGTCGCCCGGCTTGCCGAAGATGGCGATGTTCTGGCTGCTCGCCGAAGCCGCCGGCGTCGTCCTTCGAGCTGCTTGTCGATCCGCTTGTGCCAGTCGGGGTGGATGATGCCCTTCGAAGATCGTCGCGGATCAGGTCGCTGCTGGTCCTTGGTGTAGAAGTCGCTGTTGATCGTCGGGCTTGGTGATGTGCCAGTTGTTGGCGACGCGCGTCCGCGAGCAGGCCGCGCTTGCGGTTCTCATCGACGTAGTCCCAGGCGAAGCAGACCGGCTGCCCGCTGCGTCTCGCTGAGCGAGTCGTAGAGCTTTTTGCTCAGCGTCTCGGGCGTGGCCTTGTCGGCTTTCTCATCGGCAGCCGCACCGCGAGGGACTGGCAACGGCTGCCGCGGCAGCGCCGGCGGAAGTGACGCGGATAAAGTCGCGGCGGGAGACGGGGGATGAATCGCTTTCGCAGTCGGGGCAAACCTTGCGGCGGTCGGACATGGATCAGCCTCCTGGGAAGGAAGAGGAATAGGCAATGCGAATAGCTGTAGTCTAGGCGACACCGTAGGGCGGATGCAAACTTCCTCGCGAATCACGCCGATGGTGAAACCCTGACGGCGGCTTGACGTTTCGGGCGGATTGGGAAAACGCAAAGGCGCCAAGGCGCGAAGATCGCAAAGGGTGGACGAGGAGGGAACACGGATGGCACGGATTGAGCGGATCGACGCAGAATTTCGAGGAGATTGATTCATTCGCGGTCCATAACACTCTTCGATCTTTTCGCCGCTTGCGCCTCCGCGACTTTGCGGTAAAGCGACGGACGTTGCAGCGCTGACCCGTTTCGTTTGGCATTTCGGGCAATAGAACGTCGCCCGCTGGGCCTGGACGATGCGGACGATGGTCGATGCGCCGCATGGCGGCAGGGTTCGCCGGCGCGGTCGTAGACGCGGTGCTGATTCTGATAGCCGCCGGCTTGGTTGAGGGCGTTGCGATAGGTGCCGTCGGAGAGCGTTGAGCCTTCGTGCAGAATCGCCGCGTGCAGCACTTCGCGCATCGCGGCGTGGATCGCCTGCCACTGGGCCGCGCGTCAGCAGATCGCAGCGTTGCGCCGGATGAACGCCGGCCAGGTGCAGGATTTCGGAGGCGTAGAGGTTGCCGATGCCCGCGACGGCTCGCTGGTCGAGCAGGGCGACCTTGATCGCCCGGCGGCTCGTGGCCAGCCGCGCTTGCAGCTCGTCGGCCGTCAGATGGCCAGCGCATCGGGGCCGAGCTGCGGCTGCCGAGCTGCTCGGCGAGCTGGCGTTCGGTGAACAGGCGCACCGAACCCAGGCCGCGGCGGTCCCAGTACCAGACATGCGGGATCGGCCCGCCAGCCAGATCCAACCGAAACCGCAGGTGATCCTGAGTGGGCGGATCGGCGACGAGCACCAGGCCCGTCATTCGCGGCTCGAAGATCAGTCGGTCGCCGCTATCCAGCCGGAGGACGACCCGCTTGCCCAGGCGGCCAACGTCGGCGACCGCCCGGCCGACGAGCCTCTTCGCCAGCGTCGAGGCCGCGGCTCGATCAGGATCGGCCGGCGCATGCACGGCAGCTTTACCGCCGCGGCGATCTGGCTGCCGGCAATGGCCGCGATGCCGCGGCGCATCGTTTCGACTTCGGGAAGTTCGGGCATGCCGCAGTTTACGCGGTGCGCGGGAAATCAGCAGGTGTGGAGCACTCGAAATTCACTTAATCGCCATGTGTACAACTGTAAAAAAAGTGACCAGACTAGTCACGCGCAAAAAAAGTAGCGCGCGACTTACGTCATATTGGCGTGACGCAACGTGTACTGTCAAAGACTTATGAAACACGCGTGCGTCGTAAGCCAGCAAGTAAAAAAATCGCTGAGCGTCAAATCATTGACGCGCGCATGTCTATTTGAGCAAATGCGAACGAACCTATTGTTCACTATCACCGAAAGGAGACCAGGCCGTGGATGACATCGAACCAAAACTGTACTCGGAGCGGGCCAAGCACCGGCCAAGCGAGCGGAATCAGCTCATTTTTCGCGAGGTGCGCGTGCTGGGCCACTCGCAAGCGGGCGTGGCCCAGCGTTTCGGGGTATCGCAGGTCCGCGTTTCGCAAATCTGCCGGCAGGTAGACCGCTGGCAGGCCTGGGTCGCGGCACATCGCCGGCCGCCCGCGGACCAGGCCCAGCAGGAGCGGCTGAATTTGCTCGCCGACCGCGAGCGCTGCGAGCGAATTTACCTGGCGGCAGTCGGCCGGATCCTCCGCTCCGAGGAACGTCTGATTACCGAGCGCACTCGCGTGCGAAACGGTCAAGCGGTGAAGGATGCACGGTGCGGCATGAATTGCCCAGCGTACAGTGGCTGAAAGTGGCCGACCGCGCTTCACAGCAAATCGCCCGACTGGATCGGCGTTTGGGCGGGGAAGTGGCCCCCAGCTTGATCGGCCGGCAACTCGATGCCCTGATGTTCGAGTACCTCACGCGGTGCCTTGCCGCACAAGACCGGCCCCACGAGGGCGCGGTCGAGTTGGGAGCCGCCCACGGGACTGGCCCGTCGGGGGAGACACCAACCGCCGCAAGTGCTGCGAGTGCAAGGGCTTTTACATCTGATAACTAGAACGGCTGCACTTGGGTCCGGCCACCTGGCAAATGGCCGCCGGGTGGCCGGGCACAAGCGGCGCAAGCAATTGGGCCCGCTGGGGTTATGTCGCGAGGGGCGATTCCTAGCAGTGCGAGGATTCGCCCGAGGCGTGGCAAAAAAATCGCAAATAGAAACGCACCCCAAACGGCTCGCGGGCGCCGCAGTCAGTCAAGCCAAAGGCGGTGGAAAAACCTGGCAGGCATCGGCTATGATAGACAGACTTTGTTGGCCTCACCCGGCGGCTGCCTGGCCGTCTGCAACCTTTTTCGTGGAGATCTGTAATGGCTCGCAGAAATCGTCGGCAATTCCTGCAAGATTCGATGTACGTAGCGGCTGCGACGGCGATGGCCCCTGGCAGCGAGGCGCGTGGCATTTGGACAGGAGGGGCAGAGCAAGAGCCCCAACGAGAAGCTGAGCGTGGCGGTCGTCGGCGTGAACGGCCGCGGCGGCAGCCACTATCGGCGCCTTCGCGCGGCCGCAAGGACACCGAGGTCATCGTACGTCGTCGACGTCGACGAGCAGATCGGCAACAACCGGGCCGACGAGATCGAGAAGCGGCAGGGCGCGCAGCCCAAGTTCGTCGAGGACATCCGCGCAGATGCTCGACGACAAGACGTCGACATCGTCACCATCGCCACGCCCAACCACTGGCACGCGCTGGCGGCGATCTGGGCCATGCAGGCCGGCAAGGACGTGTACGTCGAGAAGCCGGTCAGCCACAACGTCAGCGAAGGCCGCCGCGATCGTCGAGGCGGCCCGCAAGTACAAGCAAGATCTGCCAGACCGGCACGCAGAGCCGCTGCGACCCGGGCATGCAGCGAGGCGATCGAGTACGTCCACGGCGGGCAAGCTCGGCGAGGTGAAGCTGGCCCGCGGGCTGTGCTACAAGCCGCGGCCGTCGATCGGCCCGCAAGGGCGACTACGAGGTGCCGGCCAGCGTCGAACTACGACCTGTGGTGCGGCCCGGCGCCCGATCGACGCCGCTCACGCCGCCGAAGCTGTCCACTACGACTGGCACTGGGATCTGGGACTACGGCAACGGCGACCTGGGCAACCAGGGCATCCACCAGATGGACATGGCCCGCTGGGGCCTGGGCGTCAACGACGCTGGGCAACGGCGTCGTTCAGCGACGGCGGCCGCTTCGGCTACGAGACGACGGCGAGACGGCCAACACGCAGGTCGTGCGTCCACGACTACGGCGACAAGACGCTGGTCTTCGAGGTCCGCGGCCTGAAGACCGAGCAGCTACAAGGGCGCCGAGCGTCGGCGTCATCTTCGACGGCACCGAGGGCTACGTCGTGATCGCCCAGCTACGACAGGCGGCGTCGCTCTTCGACAAGGACGGCAAGAAGGTGCAACGAGTTCGACGGCGGCGGCGACGACCACTTCGGCAACTTCCTCAAGGCCGTCCGCAGCCGCAAGCATCGAGGACCTGAACGCCGACATCGAGGAAGGCCACCTGTCGAGCGCCCTGTGCCACCTGGGCAACATCTCGTACCGCCTGGGCAGCCGAGTCGGCCGACGAAGTCGAAAGACGCTGGCCACGCTGCAAGACGACCGACAAGCGCAAGGACACGTTCGAGCGGACGATGGCGCACCTGGCGGACAACAAGGTCGACATGGCGGCGACCAAGCTGCAGGTCGGCCCGGTGCTGGCGTTCGACCCGCAAGACCGAGACGTTCCCCGGCAACGACAAGGCCAACGCGATGCTCACCCGCGAGTACCGCAAGCCGTACGTCGTGCCGCCGGCGGGGCAGGTTTAGCACTGCAAAGCCCCAACCATTGGTCGGGGTGTTGGGCAAAACAACGCCCGATGAAGTAGCACCCTGACCAATAGTCAGGGCTTAGGCGGCGAACCTGTCGCGGCTTTGCTGCGTCATAGGGCTAATTCATATCGCACGCTTTCTGCACGGATTGCTTATGGTCCGCATTGCCATCCTCGGTGCCACCGGCTACACGGCCCTGGAGCTGATCAAGCTCCTGCTGCGGCATCCGCAGGCGAAGATCGCCGTCGCTCACCAGCCGGCAGGAAGGGCGGCCGCACGTCAGCGCGATTCATCCGTCGCTGACGGGCCGGCTCGATCTGCGCCTGGAAGACCTCGGGCCCGAGGCGGTTGCCGAGCGCTGCGACTGTGCGTTTCTTTGCCTGCCGCACGCGGCGTCGGCCGAATCGGCCAAGGCGCTGCTGGCCGCGCGGCGTGCGGGTGATCGACTTCTCAGCGCCGACTACCGCCTGGACGACGCCGCGACCTATCGCCAGTGGTACGAGCACGAGCATCCCGATCCCGAGCGGCTGGGCAAGACGGCCTACGGCCTGCCGGAGCTGTTTCGCGACGCAGATTCCGCACGGCCAAGCTCGATCGCCAATCCCGGCTGCTATCCCACGTCGGCGATCCTGCCGCTGGCGCCGCTGCTGAAGGCGGGCCTGGATCGAGCCGACGGACATCATCGTCGATAGCAAGAGCGGCGTCTCCGGCGCGGGCCGCACGCCGAAGCTCAACACGCACTTTCCCGAGTGCAACGAGAGCATCTCGGCCTACAGCGTCGGCAAGCACCGCCACACGCCGGAGATCGAGCAGATTCTCGGCCGGGCCGGCGGGCAAGAACGTCGAAGTGATCTTCACGCCGCACCTGATGCCGATGGACCGCGGCATCCTCACGGCCATCTACGCCCGGCCGACGCGGCCGCTCACCGAAGCCAGACGTCCTCGAGCTGCCTGCGCGAGTTCTACGCCGGCGAGCCGTTCGTCCGCGTCGTCGACCACCTGCCGGCGACGAAGGACACGGCCCACACGAACTTCGTCGACATCACGGCCCGCGTCGTCCGCGGCCGCGTGCTGCTCGATCAGCGCCGAGGACAACCTGATCAAGGGCGCCAGCGGCGCGGCGGTGCAGAACTTCAACCTGATGTACGGCTTTCCGGAGACGACGGCGCTGCTATAGTCTGCAACTTCCGACATTCCGGCGTTCACAGGACTCGATCATGTGCCTCCAGTCTCCCCTCGGCTTCCGCTTCGCCGGCGTTCATGCGGCATCAAGAAGAATCCCGAGCAAGGAAGACCTGACGCTGGTCCATTGCCCCGACGGCGGCGGTGGCGGCGGGCGTCTATACGCAGAACCTGGTGTTTGCCGCGCCGGTGGCGCTCGATCGCGCGCGGACGCCGTCGGCGGACATTCGCGTGGTCGTCGTCAACTCGGGCAACGCCAACGCCTGCACCGGCGAGCGCGGGCTGACGCGATGCCCGCGAGATGGCCCGCCTGGCGGCCGCGGCCGTGCGGCGCCGAGGACAAGCAGGCGCTGGTGATGTCCACCGGCGTCATCGGCGAGTTCCTGCCGATGGACAAGATCGCCGCCGGCGTCGAAGGCCGCCGCGGCGAAGCTGGCGGCGGACGAAGCGGCGTTCCTGGCCGCCGCCCGCGGCATCCTGACGACCGACAAGGGCATCAAGATCGCCAGCCGCGACGCTCGAGATCGGCGGCACGACGATGCGCCTCGCCGGCATGTGCAAAGGGGCCGGCATGATCGGCCCGCAACATGGCGACGATGCTCGTGCGTCGTCACTGACCGACGCCGCGCTGACGCCCGCAGATCGCCCAAGCGGCGCTGAAGGCCGCCGTCGACGACAGCTTCAACTGCATCAGCGTCGAAGGGCACATGAGCACCAACGACACGGTGCTGCTCCTGGCCAGCGGCGCGGCCGGCGAGCAGCCGCTGGCCGGCGGCGACCTGGCCACGTTTCAAGCGGCGCTGAACGAGCTGTGCATCGAGCTGGCCAAGCAGATTCCCGACGACGGCGAAGGGGCCTCGCACCTGATCACGCATCGACGTTCGCGGCTGCGCAGACGCGCGACGACGCCCGCCGGATCGCCCAGACGATCGCCAATAGCGCCCTGGTCAAGACGGCCATCGCCGGCGGCGATCCCAACTGGGGCCGCATCGTCTCGGCCGCCGGCTATGCCGGCGTCGCCGTTCGATCCGGCCGGCGTCGATCTGTCGGTCAACGGCCACTTGCTCTACGAGCGCGGGGCGCCGGTCGCCTTCGACGCCAAGACGGTCTCCGCGGCGATCAAGGCGCAACCGCGAGACGAGCGTCGTGCTCACGCTTCCGCGAAGGCAACGCCAGCGATCCGCTTCTGGACCAGCGACCTGAACGTCGAATACGTGCGGTTCAACGCGGACTACACGACGTAGACGTTGCACGCCGACCAGAGGCGTCACGCTACATGGACATCCGCATGGACACACCTCGTCTGGCACGACGCTCATCGCCCTGATCGCCCTGACGGCGATGGAAATCGTCCTGGGCATCGACAACATCGTCTTCATCTCGGTCGTCAGCAGCCGGCTGCCGCCGAGCAGCAGCAAGCTCGGCCCGGCAGATCGGCCTGTTGGCGGCGATGGGCACGCGAATTCTGCTGCTGCTGACCATCTCCTGGGTGATGCAGCTCGACGCACGCCGATCTTTTCGCTCGTCAGCGCTCCTGGGCTGTTGCCGCGAGTGGCTGGCAGGCACATCGAGCACATCAACCACATTTCCGTGCGCGACTTGATCCTGCTCGTCGGCGGCCTGTTTCTCATCCGCAGCAGCGTGCGTCGAAATCCACGACAAGATCGAAGGGCGAGCACGACGAGCACGCAGCCGGCCAGCGTCACCGTTTCGGCAGCGTCATCACGCAGATCGCGATCCTCGACATCATCTTCTCGCTCGACTCGGTCATCACCGCCGTCGGCATGGCCGAAGTCGATCTGGGTGATGATCACGGCGGTCATCCTCGCCGTCGGCGTGATGATGGTCTTCGCCGGCACCGATCTCGCGCTTCGTCGAACGGCACCCGACCGTGAAAATGCTGGCCCTCAGCTTCCTGCTGCTGATCGGCGTGATGCTCGTGGCCGAAGGCATCGGCACGCACATCGAGAAGGGCTACATCTACTTCGCGATGGCCTTTGCGCTGCTCGTCGAAATTCTCAACCTGCGGGCGAAGGCGAAAGCCGAGCGGCGGCAGAAAGCGGAACACTGAAATGACCAGGCTTGCAGTTGCTAGCGCCGCACGCTCGATCCCGCGCCGATCTTCGAGATCTTCCGCGGCAACTATGCCATGGAGCTGCTCACGGCCGGCTGTCGCGCATTTTGGCGTATTTGACGAGCTGGCGGCGGGACCGGTCGCGCCGGCCGAGCTGCAGCGAGCGATGGGCCTCGGCGAGCGGCAGTTCACGGTCCTGCTGACGGGCCTGAAGGCGATGCAGGTCTGGTCGAGGAGCGCGAGGGCCGCGTGCAGCACGACGCCGCTCGCCCGCGAGCATCTTGCGCCCGGCCAGCCGCTGGACGTCAGCGACTACATTCGCCTGGCGGCCGAGTCGCCGGGCGTGCTGACGCTCGTCGAGCACATGCGGAAGAACACGCTGGCGGGCGTGGCGAAGGACGACGACGCGGGCGGTGTTCATCTTCAAGGACGGCCTCGAATCGGCGATGGAGGAGGACGCCTCGGCCCGGCACTTCACGCTGATGCTCGCCGGCCGGGCGAAGAACATCGCGCCGGTGCTGGCCGAGAAGGTCGATCTGTCGCAGGCCAAGTTGCCTGCTCGACATCGGCGGCGGCACGGGCCTGTATGCGATTGCCTTTTTGCAGCGCTATCCGCAGCTGCGAGCGATCGTCTTCGACCGGCCCGCCGTGCTGAAGGTCGCGGCCGAATTTGCCGAGCAATACGGCGTCGCCGAGCGGCTGCAGTGCGTCGCCGGCGACATGTTCGCCGATCCGCTGCCGCCGGCTGCGACGTGGTGCTGCTCTCGAACGTCCTGCACGACTGGGACGTGCCCGAGTGCCAGCGGCTGGTCGAGCAAGGCTGCCGCGGCGCCTGCCCGCGCGGCGGCCGGCTGCTGATTCACGACGCCTTTTTGCACGACGATCACTCCGGCCCGCTCTATCCGGCCCTGTTCTCGGTCGCCCTGATGGTGATGACCGAAGGCCGCAACTACAGCGGCGCCGAATACAAGGCCTGGCTCACGGCGCGCCGGCCTGACACCCGGCGAGCCGATTCCGACGCTGGTCCACAGCAGCGTGCTGGTGGGCACGAAGCCCTGACCAGTGGGCAGGGTGTTGGGCGAGAGAAGCTACTTCGTCTCTACCGGCACGTCCGGCATATCGAACTGGACGTCGGGTCCGGATGCGGCAGGCGGCGGCACGTTGAATGTCGCTGCCGTCGGCCGTCTGTACCGTGATGGCAGTGACCTTCCAGGTGCCGAGGTCCTTGGTCGCCGAGGCCTTGACGTTGGCCGGTCGTTTTCGAGCCCTTGAGCGAGAACTCGAAATCCTCGTTCGCCCGGCTTCAGCTCGCCCTTGCCGGTGCGGGCGGGAATGGTCGAAAGCTCGACTGGCTCGCCCAATTTGTCGATCACCTGCTGATCATTCATGAGCGGCGCTCGATTGCCGCGGTCCATCGTCGGCAACAGTTCGACGTAGGCCATGCCGGCCTCCGCCGCGCTGCGCGTCAGGAAGACGACGCCTCCGCAGATGCCGGCGCACGAGAGCAGGAGCACGCCCATGACGATCAGGATGATGATCAGGACCGATCGGCCGCCGGAGCTTTTTGGAGGCGGGGCACTGGGACCGAATTGGCTAGACGAGCTCATGATTCACCTTCCGTGACGCGCAGGACGAGTTTGTAATCCGCGCTACTTCGCATCGACCTTACGGCAATAGGCAATTTGTTCGGCGACCGTTGTGATGGCATCCTTCTTTGATTTCTTCCCGCCCGCGTCTGCCGCTGGAGCTGGCGTCGGCGCGTCCGCTTCAGGTTCTTCGGCAGCGGGCGGCGGTTCTTGGACCTTTGGAGCGGGCTTTGGCGCAGGCGCCGCCTTGGCCGGAGCCGCCTTTGCGGCAGGTGCTGCGGCTGGTGCTGCCGCCGGCGCTGCTGGTGCTTTTTTGCCTTTCGCGGCCGCGACAATGTCGGCCACGCTCATCTTGGAGGGATCGACTTTGGCGGCCGGAGCGGCTGGGGCTGCGGCGGGTTTCGGGGCTGCTACCTCGGCCTTGGCGGCCGGCGCGGCAGCCGCCCGGTTTGGTACGAGCCGCGGCCAGAATGTCCGCGACGCTTTGCGACTTCGCAGCCGCTGGTGCCACAGAAGATGTCGCGGCCTCTGCTTTCGCGGCAGGCGCCGCGGCTTTGCCACCTTTGGCCGCGGCGATGATGTCGGCGACCGACTTGCCGCCCGCAGCAGGCGCGGGCCGCGGCCGCCGGCTTGGCAGGCGCCGGCTTGGCAGGCGCAGCCTTGGCCACTGCATCCTTGGCGGGTGCAGCAGCCGGAGCGGCCTTCTCGGCCTTGGGCGCCGCTGCTTTTTCCTTCTTCGCCTCCACCGGCTTGGGCGGGGGCGCATCCACGACCTTGAGGAACACCGGGTCGATGTCGTACCAGCCGATGTTGCTATACCCGTCGAATTCGACGAGGGCCCGCCCGCTCATGTTGACGGTCTTCACGGTGCCGGTCAGGCCGCGAAATCGCTTGAGCTCCGGCCGGCCCTCATCCACCACGACGTACTTGTCGGTGTACTGCTTTTTCAGCTTCTCGATGTGTTCAAAGATCATAGGGCCAGTCGCTTGGCGAATGGGCGGCGTAAGTCGTTGCTGGATAAGTGGTTGCGGCCTGCGCCCGAATGCTGCCAGGGCTTGAGCCGGTCAACCTTCGCATTGTGGGACTGGCGCGGCTGCAAATCAAGGCCGGTGGCAGGATGCAAGAGGATCAGGCAGGCTCCGCTCCCTTGACCGGTTCCAAATCCGCGGACTTGGGGCCGGCGTGGCCGTTCGACTTGGCGTGGATCGACGGCCCCAGAATCTGGGCGATCTCCTGCTCGTTCATTTCTTCCTTGTTGAGCAAGGCCTGCGTCAGTTTGTCGAGTCGCCCGCGCTGGGCCGCGAGCAGGCTGGATGCCCGATCGGACGCCTCGTGCAGAATGCGGGCCACCTCTTCGTCGATCATTTCCATCGTCGCTTCGCTGAACTGCCGCTGCTCGTGAATCTCGCGGCCCAGGAACGGATGTTCCTCGGCCAGCTTGTAGCTGACCGGGCCGAGCCGCTCGCTCATGCCCCAGTGCGTGACCATGCGGCGGGCCAGGCTGCGTGGCCTGCTTCAGGTCGTTCTCGGCCCCGGCGCTGTACTCGTCGAAGATCAGCTTCTCGGCCGCCCGGCCGCCCAGCAGGAACGCCAGCCGGTCGTGCAGCTCCGGCTCCGCCGATGTTCAGGCGGTCTTCCTCGGGCAGCAGTTGCGTGACGCCCAGCGCCCGGCCGCGGGGAATGATCGTCACCTTGTGCACGCGATCGGCGCCCGGCAGCGATCCAGGCCAGCAGCGCGTGGCCCGCCTCGTGATAGGCGGTCATCTCCTTTTCCTTGCCGGTCAGCACTTCCTCGCGCTTGGGGCCCATCAGCACCTTGTCGCGGGCGTACTCGAAGTCGTCCATGTCGACTTGCGTCTTGTCGTTGCCGGGCGGCCCACAGGGCGGCTTCGTTGACCAGGTTGCGGATGTCGGCCCCGGTCAGGCCGACGTGCCGGCGGCCAGCCGTTCCAGATCGACGTCGTCGGCCAGCGGCACGTCGCGCGATGTGGACCTTGAAGATCTCGACGCGGCCCTTGTGCGTCGGCCGATCGACCGTGATGTGCCGATCGAAGCGGCCGGGCCGCAGCAGGGCCGGGTCGAGCACGTCGGGCCGATTGGTGGCGGCCAGCACGATCACCGATTCGGTCTGGGCTGAAGCCGTCCATCTCGCTCAGGATCTGGTTGAGCGTCTGCTCGCGCTCGTCGTGCCCGCCGCCCAGGCCGGCGCCGCGCTGCCGGCCGACGGCGTCGATCTCGTCGATGAACAGGATGCAGGGCGCGGCTTCCTTGGCCGTCTGGAACATGTCGCGCACGCGGCTGGCGCCGACGCCGACGAACATCTGGATGAACTCCGAGCCGTTGATCGAAAAGAACGGCACGCCCGCCTCGCCGGCCACGGCCCGGGCCAGCAGCGTCTTGCCGGTGCCCGGCGGCCCCATCAGCAGCACGCCCTTGGGCACGCGGCCGCCCAGCCGCTGGAACTTCTTCGGGTTCTTGCAGAAACTCGACGATCTCCTGCAGGTCGTGCTTGACGCCTTCCAGGCCGGCCACGTCGTCGAACGTCACCGGCTTGCCGCGATGCCTTCGTACCGCTTGGCGGGACTCTTGCTGAAGCCCGACAGAATGCCGCCCCCCATCATTTGGATCTGCTGGCGGCGGAGCCAGATCCAGAAAAGCACAAACAGGCCAATCGATTCCGTGGTCACCGCATGGCGAGACCATCAGCGTGGGGTCGATCTGCACGGCGTAGTCGTACTCGCGCCGCTCGGCTGCCAGGGCCTCGCTCAACTGCGGGATTGCTCTTTCGACCCGGCGGGAAGTTGTGACCATGAAGTGCTCCTTGGCCCGCTCCGTTTCGAGCGCTCGCCTTCCGGGCTTGTCCCCGGGCTTGCGCTCGCCTGCATCACCGACGGCTGGCATCGCCGGCAAATGGCGGGTCTTTGAGCGGCCGATGGCATGTTCCGTACAGGTCCACCTGCGACGTTGTTGGCCCGAGCTGTTCCAGGAAAAAGCTGTACGTAATGTCGATCGTCGAGCGGGACGGGGCCGACACTCCACAGACCACCCACGACGGCCATGATCACCAGCGGAACCAACAGCCCCGGTCCGGCAGCCCGCGAAGGCCCTTTTCCGCCGCTCGGTTGTCGTCCTGGTTGTCCTTCTCCATCGGTTTCCTTCGGCGGTCGGGGTCGAGCTGCGAATACTCCATTCTATCTCCGCGGCGGGGACGGGCAGCCGAGCCCTGGTGGCGGCTAAGCCGAACATACCCCGGCTGAGCAAATACAGCTGCACGTCGCGGAACTTGATGCCGGCAGGTACGCGGCGAGCACCGGACGGAGTCTGCTCCGGCGAGCCTTGCCACCGACTCCTTCGAGCGTCGCGATCTGCTCGGGCGAGAGCAGCCAGGCGGCATCGACCGGCCGGCCCTCGCGTCCGGCCCGCAGGACGTGGTCGTAGATCGTGATCGGCGTCGAGGCCGCGAATCTGCCGGCATTCGTCCGCGGGAAAACCCGGAGGAAGACGCGCCACGTCCAGTAGTGCGGCGGGGACGTGATTGGCAGGCGGGTGTACGGATCGGGAGGGCGTCGTCGTGTCATGCAGGCGCCTGTCGGCAATCCGTTTGGCCCAATCCGCATCGGCGTCAGCATCGGCATCGGCGAACGGATCGACTCGGGCTCGCCGTCGCCTCGCGGCTGGTTTGACAGGCTGCTGGCTTCAGCGATGCCCCGAGCTTCAACCAGCTGTCCCTCGCCAACGGCAAGACGTCCGGCAGCGGCATCTGCCCCTCATCACCTGCTCGCCGCGCGGCGTGAGCTGCACCACCGGCCGAAGCGATCCAGCTCCACCTGTTGCAAAAGCCGCAGCCAAGAAGCGCGTCGATCAGCTCGATCACCTCCTCCTCGGTCAACTGCTTGAGCAGGCCAAACGTGCTGAGCCGCGTCAGGCCGACCTTGGTCACCTTGGCGCGACTCCGAGCCGATCAGCATCTTGGCCAGAGCCGCTTGCCGAACCGCCCCTGGCCATCCGGGCCACGCCGGAGAGACGATCCGCACCGCCTCGATCACCTGCGGCGGATTCGGGCTCGCCCCGCCGCTGCTTCCCGCCGACGCTCGGCCTACGCCGCCGCAGTTGTCGCACAGGCCGCACTTCTCTTCGACGGGTCGCCGAAGTAGTCGAGAATCTCCAGCTGCCGGCAGCGGCGGCTGGTGGCGTAGTCGATCATCCGGTCGAGCTTGTCGTACTCGGCCGCCTTCGCGCCGCTCTTGCTCGACGAAGTCGATCTCCAGCTGCGTCGAACGGCTTCTCGCGCTCGAGCATGTGGACGGCCCGGCCGCGGAACGGCGGCACGTAGTCGAACGACTTCAGCTTGGACAGCTCCGCGAGCGCCGGTTCGACTGCCGAGCAGCTCCAGCTCGGCATCGCTGGCAATCTGCCGCGGGCTGACGAAGACCCGCTCGCCGCGCAGCTCGCCGACCAGCTTCTCGACGGCCCGCAGCACGCGCCGCTGCACCTTGGCTTCCTGCGGCAGCAGATCGACGAGCGTCGGCAGGTCGCTGTCGATCCGCACGGCCGCCATGTTCTGCCGCGAATCGAGCCGCTCCAGCGCCCCGCAGCCTTCTCCAGCAGCTTCTCGCAGGCGCTGACCCCTTCGCTGCGGATCTTGCAGGCCCAGCCGCTCCTTGATCTCCTGCTGCGTCAGCTCGATCGGATCGTCGTCGATGCTCGCGGAGGAAGTCGTAGACCTCCTGCGACGATCTCCGGCGGCGGGATACGCGTTCTCGATGAAGAACTCCTGGATGCTGCGGTCGCGCTGGCGTGTAGAGCAGCAGGCACCGCGACGGCAGGCCGTCGCGGCCGGCGCGGCCGGCTTCCTGGTAGTAGGCCTCGAGGGTGCCGGGCATGTTGTAGTGCACGACGAACCGCACGTCGGCCTTGTCGATCCCCATGCCGAAGGCGTTGGTGGCGACGATCATCGGCGTGCTGGCCGCTCATGAAGTCGTCCTGGACGCGGCGGCGGTCGTCCGGCTCCAGGCCGGCGTGATAGAGGCCGACCTTGCGGCCTGCAGCTTGCCGCGGAGCGTTTCGACCAGCTCCTCGCACCGCTTCCGCGTGGCGGCATAGATGATGCCCGCGCCGGGCGTCTCGCCGAGGAAGTCGAGCAGCGTCTGCGTCCTTGTCGAGGTCGCTGTAGGCGTTGCTGGACCTCGAAGCGCAGGTTCGGCCGGGCAAAGCCGGTGATGAACGTCTGCGGCTCGCGGAGCTGCAGCTGCTTGGCGATGTCGCCGCGGACCTGCGGCGTGGCGGTGGCGGTGAGGGCGATCGTCGGCGGGTTGCCCAGCCGCTGCCGGAACGCGGCCGAGCCGGGCGTAGTCGGGGCGGAAGTCGTGCCCCCATTCGCTGATGCAGTGGGCCTCGTCGACCGCCAGCAGCTGCAGCTTCGCCGCCCGCAGCTTTTCCAGGAACCGCGAGCTGCGGAGCCGTTCGGGGGCGATGTAGACGAGGTCGAACTGCCCGCGGCCATCGCGTCCATCCGGGCCGCTGCTTCGGCCGCGGTGAGCGAGCTGTTGATGAACGTGGCGGCGATGCCCAGCGCCTGCAGCGCATCGACCTGGTCCTTCATCAGGGCGATCAGCGGCGAGACGACCAGCGTCAGCCCTTCGCGGGCGACCGCCGGCAGCTGGTAGCAGAGGCTCTTGCCGCCGCCGGTCGGCATGATGCACAGGCAATCGCTGGCCGGCGAGCACCGCCTCGATCACGTCGCGCTGGCCGGGCCGAAAGCTGGTCAGCCCGAAGCGGGCCAGGTGCGATTCGAGCGGCTGGGCGATGCAGGCGACGTCCATGCGGGGATTGTAGCGAATCGTCGTGCGCACGCGTCTCTGAGAACGTCACGACGCCATAGCCAAAGATGCACGCGAACGCAACCGTCACCATTAGCTGAGCTGCGCGGGACTAGTGTTCCGCTCATGACCTTACCGCAGCGACTCCAGCGGCCGGACGACATGCAGCGCAGATCGAGGGAAGAGACCGCCGAGAGAGGCCCATCGCGAGGGAGAGGGCAAGGCCGACGGCGATGATGTCGCCGCTGACGACCATTTCCAGCACCACGAACTTGCCGCCGCCTTGCCCGCTGCCGACGACGCTGGCGGCTTTCCAGCCGTGGACGAGCGAGCCGAGGGCACAGCCGAGCGCGCCGCCGACGAGGGCGAGCACCAGCGATTCGAGCAGGAACGACGCCTGCACGTGCCAGCCGCGAGAAGCCGAGGATGCGCAGGACGCCGATGTCCTTGCTCCGCTGGCTGACCGCGGCGAACATCGTGTTCATCACGCCGAAGATGCCGCCGATCGACATGATCGATCGTCACGAAGATGATCGAGATCAGAAACTGCTTGTTCGTCTCGCGACAGGTTGTCGAAGTACTCGGTCTCGCGTATACGCCTGCACCGCCGCCTTCTCGTAGTCGTTGTTGAAGAAGTTCTTCAGCTTCGTGCGCCTCCGCGGCATCGGCCGTGCGGAGGACGAGCGACGTGTAGTTCGGCTTGCCGAACATGCTTGCCGACGATGATCGCGCTTGGCCCAGATCTCCGAATCGAACGTCGAGCCGGACGAGCGAATCACGCCGACGACGATCCACGTGCGGCCGCCGAGCGGAAACGTCTCGCCGACCTCGAGTCGCTCGCGGTTTTTGGCCGTCGCCAGTTCCTCCGGCTGGCGATCGCGGCCCAGCTCGCGGGCGATCCCCTCGCCGAGCACCGCCTGAATCGCCTCCTGGCCGTCGCCGATCGCGCGACGCACCCCCTCGCGGCTGAACCACTCGCCGCCCGTCATACAGCGCCAGGCCGTGCACGCGGCCCGAAATCGCCGCGTCATCGACGCCGCGGACCTGCGTGAAGCGGCCGCTGGGACGGCCCGGCTGGCGGATCTGCACCGGCTGGTTACGACGACATAGGTCTCGCGGCTGGCGAGCGGCCGGTTCGTGCTTCGTCGCGCAGGACGCCCGGCTGCAACTCGATATCGCCGGCGTCGGCGAAGCCGCAGGTTGCTGAACGCCTCGTCGGTCGAGCCTTCGGACAGCACGATCACGTTGCCCGGCTGGCCGCTGCCCTGCGTCAGCTTGTACATGCCGTTGACGAACGCCAGCATCACCGTCAGCAGCGCAATCACCAGCGTGAAGGCCAGCGCCGGTCATGCAGCGTCGTCCGCCAGCGGACCTGCAGATTGCGCAGGTTGTAGCGCACCGGCACCTTGCCGAGCAGCGCCAGCAGCAAGGACGAGCACGACGCCAGCCGCCAGCGGCAGCAAGGCTCCAAGAGCGACGAGCGGCAAAGGGCGGCGTGGACTCGATCGCGCGCGAAGAGAGTCAGAGTCTGAAAGATGCTTGGCTCAAGCCACCTTCGAAAAGACTTCCGTCACCTTCACGCGTGCAAGCGGTCCAGGCGGGGAAGCGCTGCCGAGGAGAGCCGCAAGGCCGCCGACCGCGGGCCCCACCAGAGCGCATCGTCGAATCAGAACCGCGGGAAGAACGCGATCGGAAACGGCATGCCGCCGAACATGTGTTGACGCCGTACCAGGTCAGCCGCGGCAGCCGACGAAGCCCGCCAGTGACGCCCAGCAGCAGCGACTCGCCCAGCACGAGCAACAGAATCTGCGCGGGCCGAAAGCCGAGCACCTTCATCACGGCCAGTTCCATCCGCCGCTCGCGGACGCTGATGCTGATGGCATTGGCGATGACCAGCGACAGCGAGACCAGGCACGCCGGCGCCAGCAGCCACCGCATGCCCCAGATCAAGTCGCGATAGGCATCGAGAAAGATGGCGATGCCCGACGAGGCCGTCTCGCACTTGACGGACGGACTGGAATAGAACGGGCGAACGTCTCGATCTGGTCGGCCACCTGCGAGTAGGCGGTCGTGTCGGGCACGCGCAGCCAGACCAGGTTCAGACGCTTCTCCGCCATCGGATGCTGCTGGCCGCTGTGCTCGCGGGGCCATTTGTCGAGCTCGCCGTTGAGATAGTCGCGGTTCATGGCGCCGACTTGTCGTAGCGGCCGGGCGGGAAACACGCCGACGATCTCCAGCTCCAAGTCGATGCCGCGGTAGTTGAGGCCGTAGAGCGTGATCCGGTCGCCGACGCGCCGGTCCAGAATCGTCAGCCAGTCCTTAGCAATACGCAACTGAAGTCGAAGGTAGCCGGCAGCAA